>NZ_JBGONY010000027.1:0-63904 GCF_041439375.1 Vibrio crassostreae
TAATAATCACCCATACTGGCCGTTTCTATCTGAGATCCAATTAGGAAACAAAGCCGTGTTTTCTTCCTGTGATTTTTATTTTATCGATGATTTACTTGTCTCAGCCGAGGAGCGATACTAGCTATCCAACGTATTCTGAACTGAAAATACAGGTTGAAAACCAACCATTGACGTTTCAGTTTGGCTTGTTATGGGCTTTGTTGCGTAATTTAGTGGAACTAAACCATGAACCTTCGAGCTGATCAGCTACCTCCACGACTTCTTGTAGCCCTATGCCTAAACGCCGTTACAAAACAAGCATTCATTATCTATGGCTCTCTGATCTTTTGGGTTGATGAAGAAGCGGTAAGTGGATGGGCGCAAAGTAAACAGAATAAACGCGTAGGCCACGTCGGTTCAGCTGTTACGACAGCGCTCATGGTGAAACGAGTAAGACGGGAAATAGGCTTATTGTTGACCTTATTTTTATCTTGGAGAGAAAAATTTGTCGCCAGTTTGTCGCCATTAGTAATTTTATTTTGTGGTAAGTGTCTGTTTTAAATTGACTTTTCTTATCGTTGTATACAATGGCTTCACTGATTCAATCTGGCCTAGATCTGACACCAATCATTACTCACCACTACAAAGTGGACGACTTCCAGAAAGGCTTCGACATGATGCGCTCTGGTATGTCTGGTAAAGTAATCCTTGATTGGGAATAAGCAAAAGGAGTAAACACTCCCGAGCTTCCTGATTAATTGAAAATGCCTCAAAGCGATTTGGGGCATTTTTGTATCTAAATTCTAACTAGGGTTAACTTATCTCTCTGTCACTTAATGGCCATTTTACTGCCCAGTAATCTCTAAAATACTCAATAAGCAGTTACATCTTATTGTTTTACTATTGAAGAGAGGGCTCATGGCTTGTAAACCACTTGCACTAATAATAACTGGACTATTATTAACGCCGAATTTTGCTAGCGCTAGGGACGATATTTCGAAATCTGAAAGCGATCAGGCAGCAGAACAGGCAGCAAAGGAACTTGCAAACCCAAACACAGCTTACGCTAGCCTTAATTTAAAGCTCCAGTATTCAGGTGGTTACGATGGTGGAGGGGACAGTTTCGCTACAGTATTACAGCCGACACTGCCGTTTCCCATGGATAACGGCGACAAAGTGATCTTCCGCCCGGCCATCTCTTATGTACAGAACGATTTCCATGTGGACGCACCAGCAAGCTCGCAACACACGGAGCAGTCAGGCTTTACAGACATCTCATTTGATTTAGCTTATGCGCCTAAAATGGAGGGCGGTACTATTGTCGCGTTCGGTATCTTTGCTTCGTTGCCAACGGGCAGCAGTGACTTAACAGCGGATCAATTTGCTGTCGGACCAGAGTTTATGGTCGGGAAAGCGAGTAGCGAGCGAGTTGTCGGTATGTTCCCAAATCACTTATATGGCGTGTCTGGAGACGGAGCCGATCATTCTGATACTCGAATCAACAGGACGTCGACACAAGTGTTTTGGGTGGAGATCTTAGGAGGCGGTTGGACGGTAGGCTCTGCGCCGACATTCTCGTATGACTGGAATAAGGATCAGGCGGAAATTCCGTTAAATATCAGCGTTAGTAAAACTACTGTCCTGAACGGACGCCCTTGGAAGTTGGGCATTGAAGCGAATTACTATATCGAGAAAGATGAAAAGACGCGTCCAGACTTTATGTTGAGCTTTAATATTAGCCCTGTGGTGGAAAATAAACTGGCGTCTTTACTTGATTAATTTAAGTGTGAAAGAATAGAAATGAAAAAGGCAGAACGATCATCGTTCTGCCTTTGTGTTATTGGGTTAGTGAGCTTCAATTAACCCGCAGCAGCCTGCATGATGAGGCCACAGATGTAAGCGCCGTATGTGCCGAGTGCGTAACCCAATACCGCCATTAGGATACCTACTGGTGCTAATGCTGGGTGGAATGCAGCCGCGACGATAGGTGCCGATGCAGCGCCGCCTACGTTAGCTTGGCTACCTACAGCCATAAAGAACAATGGTGCACGAATTAGCTTCGCCATCACAATCATCAGAAGGGCATGGATAGTTAACCATGTAATACCAATGAAGAAGTAACCTGGGTTGTCTAAGATAGCTGTCACATCCATTTGCATACCGATAGTTGCAACTAGGATGTAGATGAACGCTGAACCAACTTTAGACGCGCCGCTGTGCTCAAGGCTGCGTGTAGATTTGAAGCATGAAGCGATCAGCGCGAACGTTGTTACCATTACGATCAGCCAGAAGAAGCCGGATGTTAGGCTGTATTTTGCAAGCTCTGGCGCGTTGGTTGAGATCCACGGTGCAATCATGTCACTGAATAAGTGAGCCAGACCTGTTAATCCGAAGGCAATGGCCGTGATCTTCATGAGATCGGTTGTGGTTGTTGGACGAGCGTTCTCTTCTTGGTATTTAGAAACCGTCTCTTTTAGCTCTTCGATAGATGATGTGTCAGCTTTTAGCCATGCATCAATCTTCTTCTGACGACCTGCCATGATAAGCAACACAGCCATCCAAATGTTTGCACAGATAACGTCTACCGTAATCATTGCTGAGAACAGTTGGTCATCAACTTCAAATACTTCTTTCATTGCTGCTTGGTTTGCACCGCCGCCGATCCAAGAACCAGCAACAGTTGTAAGGCCACGCCATACATCGCCAGATACGAGGTCAGGGTTAACTTGGTCGATAATTAAAATCGCCAAAGGGCCACCAATGATGATGCCGACAGTACCCGTTAGGAACATGATGACGGCTTTTGAGCCAAGGCCGAAGATTTTGCGTAGGTCAGCTGAGATGATCAGTAGAACGAGTGCGCTTGGTAATAGGTAACGACTTGCAACAAAGTACAGCTTTGAGTTTGATGCGTCGATGATGCCGAAACTGTTCAATAAAGAAGGAACAAAGTAACAGAGCAATAGACCCGGAACGAACGAGTAGAATTTTTTCAGTGCGCTATTTTGGCTACTTTCCGTGATAAAAACACCGCCAAGAATAACAGCTAACATGCCCATTATTACAGCATCATTAGTAATCATTATTATATCTCCTTTAAGGTGAGCGCAAAGGTCTCACTTTTTGAATTGCAGGACTATACCGACAACCGCCATTCGTTACAAATTGTAACGATAGACATACTTTGAAATGTTTATGTTAATTTTGATGGTTTGAATTTGTGAATGTCGTGCGTTATTTATTTGATTGATGAATGGGTTTGTTGAGGCTTTTGCGGCGGATTTAGATATATGCAATGTAATTCAAGCCTTAGAGAGTGGTCGCTATGATTTAGGTGGATGTTTGAATGGCAGGAATGAGTGCATATATAGCCATGTTTATGGTGTGGTTTATGCAGGGTTGGAATGTTTCAATAATGTAAAAATTGAATCCACTTTTGCTATGTGGTCAGAAATTAAAAATTTTAGCTAGATCACACAAATATCTCGGATTATGAGTTTCAGAACCTGATACTTATGTTCATTTGACGTTTTGTAGGGGTTAAATGAAAGAAAAAGCGGCTTAAATAGCCGCTTTTGATGGTTGCATTGCATGGTCATCTAGAGCTGTAGCTTAGACTTCTGCTTAAGACTCTTCTTCCTCAAAGCCATCTGCATAACCTTTGGGTGGTGGTGTCCAACCACGTTCAGATCGAGAGTGTTTGTCTGAACGGTCTTTCTTCATGTCTTCTTTCATCGCATCTTCAAGGTGAATGAAGATTTGTCGGTAGTTGTTGTCGTAGCGTGGATTTTCTTCAGCCTCAGACCAAGCTTGGTAAAGCTTTTCAGACTTACGGCTCTCTACGCGTTGATACGTCGATTTTTGCTGTTCGACGAAGAATGGATGATGACCCAAAGAGCGCAAGGCTTGTGCGCCCATTTCAAGAGCAGAATGGTAGGTCTCTGATTCCACAAAGTCTGCACCTGCTTCTCGTAAGCGATAACTATGACCACGGTCGAATGCGCGGGCTAAGATTTTCACTTTAGGGTAGGTGTGTTTAACGTACTTCACTAACTCAACGCTTGAGTCTTGGTTATCGATTGCTACTACTAGCATTGCCGCTTCTTCGATTCCGGCGGTATGCAACAAGTCGTGACGAGTTGCATCACCAAAGTAAGATTTGATATTGATAGAGCGCAGTAAGTCTACTTGGTTCGCTTGGTGATCCAGAACCACCGTATTGACATCGTTCGACACCAACAGGCGGTTAACGATTTGACCGAATCGACCAATGCCCGCAATGATAACGGTGCCTTTCTCTTCAATAGTATCTTCTTCGCGGTCGTTAGATTTTTGTTCGTAACGAGGCAGAATCACTTTATCAAATAGAATGAATAACCCTGGTGTTAGGAACATTGAAAGTGCCACAACCAGAGACAATGTTTGGACGATGTCAGCAGGTAATACGTGGTTTTGAGCAGAGAAGCTCAGTAGTACAAAACCAAACTCACCGGCTTGCGCCAAGCTCAATGTAAACAGCCAACGGTCACTGTTTTTGATTTTGAAGATCAATGCCAACGTAAATAGCACTAAGGCTTTAAGAAGCATGACGCCAAGGGTGAGGCCAATGATCAAACCAAAGTCGTTGAATAGAACATCAAAGTTAATGCCTGCACCTACGGTAATGAAGAACAAGCCAAGTAGCAGCCCTTTAAACGGGTCGATGTTAGACTCAAGTTCGTGGCGGAATTCACTGTTCGCTAATACCACACCTGCAAGGAAAGTGCCCAAAGCCGGTGATAGGCCGACTAGGCTCATTAATGCAGCAATACCAATCACCAACATCAGTGCGGTTGCAGTAAAGATTTCACGCAGACCTGAGCTTGCTACAAAGCGGAACAGTGGACGACTCAAGAAGTGCCCACCGACCACAACAATCGCAATAGATGCTGTGATCACTAGGCCATAAGCCCAACCGGGTAGGCCAGCAACAAGACTCAACTCTTCATGGTGATCAGAAGCCGAAGCGACCGCGCTTTGTGCAGCTTCGATTAATTCTGGCAACGCCAATAGAGGGATAAACGCCAACATAGGGATGACGGCTATATCTTGGAACAGTAGGACTGAGAAAGCGTTCTTGCCGCCTTCTGTTTTGGATAGCCCTTTTTCGTTAAAGGTTTGGAGAACAATCGCGGTAGATGACAGTGCGAAGATCAAACCGATAGTCAGCGCAATGGTCCAAGGCTGTCCGAAGAAAAGGGCGATACCCATTACAATTGCGGTCGTGCCACCAACTTGCAGGCCACCTAGCCCCATAAGTCGGTTCCTCATTGCCCAAAGCATCTTAGGTTCAAGTTCAAGACCGACTAAGAACAGCATCATAACCACACCGAACTCGGCGAAGTGTTGGATAGTTGTGGTCTCTTCACCCACTAGGCCAATGATTGGGCCAATCACAACACCAGCAATGAGGTAACCCAATACAGAACCAAGGCCAAGTCTTTTGGCAATAGGCACGGCAATAACTGCTGCGACTAAGTAGATAAACGCTTGTAGAAAATATCCCGTCATTATTTAACCTCTGCCATTAGTTCTTCAACGTAGTGGTTTAGCTTTTCTGCCTTACTGGCTTTTTTGATATTGATCTCGCCAGCAACCAACGCCTCTAACAGTACTTTATAGCTATCGACATGCTCTTGAATGCGGTTCTCTTCCAACGCGGTACGCGAGCCAAATAACGCAAAGGGCGCGAGGTAGTTCATCCCACATAGAGAAGCGGTTTGTTCGATTGGGTGAAGCAGTTCTCGAATCGTGAAATGGTTGTAACCATCAGTTTGGTAGGCGTCTTTTTTGCCACCGGCAGTAATGCTACATAACAAGTTCTTGCCTTGTAGTTCGTTGCCATCGGTGCCGTAAGCGAAGCCGTATTCTAGAACGAGATCTTGCCACTCTTTAAGAATTGCCGGTGTTGAGTACCAATATAGTGGGAACTGAAAAATGATGATGTCATGGTCTAACAGACGTTTCTGTTCTCGGTCGATGTTGATTTTAAATGTTGGGTATTCAGCGTAGAGATCGACGCAGGTAACCCCGTCAATGCGCTTGGCTTGTTCAAATAAGGGTTTGTTTGCTTCAGAACGGTGTTGAGAAGGGTGGGCGAATAGCACCAAAACTCGATTTTTCGACATATAGCCCTCTTTGTCCATTAACGAATAATATTTATTGGAATTATAGTTATACAATAATAGAAGAATGGTTGAACAACAACGAATTAGCCCATACCTCTTTGTTTAGATACGAGTGCTTTTCTGCGTTTAATTATAATAAGACAACAGTCATTTTGTGCCTTTCAGGCGCAAGTAGCCGATGACTGAGTAAAACTAATTATTCATGAATAGTAAAAGCGAATATGGGCATTTTATGTCACCGTTGGTGGGTAACTTAAATAATCCAATAACCCTACATAGAACGATAATGAATAAAGGAAAAAACTATGAGCATGGACTTGCGTCAACAATGTGATTTGTTGCTTTCCGGTCATATAGAACCGACACCTGCACAAACATTCGCTCAGATGGCTGAATGGTGTGAAACACATAATGTGAGCCATGATAGCTACGGTGATGGCGAGTTTATCGAGAGCTTTGAAAACAAGGTCGCAGAACTGCTTGGTTATGAAGCCGCCGTGTTTGTGATTACCGGCACTATGAACCAACCCACAGCATTAGAAATTGCGTGCCAAGAGAAAAGAAACCCAGTAGTAGCGATGCATGAGTCGAGTCATATCATGCGTCATGAACGCCAAGGGTATCAGCTCCAAAATCGATTCAACGTGCTTCCGGTCGGCAACGTATTTCGCACTTGGAATGTCGACGACTTAAAGGCTTGGCCTGATGAGATTGCCGCGGCATTGTATGAACTACCGATGCGAGAGATTGGTGGTCAGCTGCCTGAGTGGGAAGAGCTTGAAGCGATAAAGCAGTACTGCAAAGAACAATCGATTCATCTGCATATGGATGGTGCGCGTTTGTGGGAGTGCGGCGCGTATTATCAAAAGCCATACAGCGAGATTGCTAAGGGGTTCGATACGGCTTATGTTTCGCTGTACAAAGGGTTAAACGGTCTTGGGGGGTCACTCTTATTAGGTGACAAGGCTTTCGTAGCAAAAGCGTCGGCATGGATGAAGCGTCAGGGCGGAAATGTTTATCATCGCACGCCTTACGTGGTTTCGGCAGCAATGCAGTTTGATGAGCGATTAGAACTGATGCCTGCTTTATACGAACGCACCAAACAGGTTTATCAAATCCTACAAGATTACCCTCAGTTTACGATTAACCCGCAACAACCGCAGGTCAACATGCTTCACCTCTATTTACCTGTGAGCTACGAAGACGGCATTATTGTGAGAGACAACATAGCGAAGAAACACAAGGTTTGGATAGGAAATCCAGCGATCAGCGAATTGCCAAACCAATGTAAGATTGAATGGTATGTTGGTGATAACTTACTGAATCTGCCTGATCATGAGCTGATCGACATTCTTGATTTTATTAACGAAGAGCTGATTTGATTACGGAAAAGTTGATTTGATTACAGAAGAGCTGACTGCAGAAGAACGGATCTAATGGAAATGGATACAGGAAATCGGTCCGGTATCCATTTATGCAGCTAGGCCGGCGGGCTCTGTCACATATACTGGTTGATGTACACGTCGACTAAGAACATGAACACTGGAACCGTACTGAGAAGCCCGAAGAAGACGATTGGCACCCAGTTTTTCATTTTCTTTTTAGGTTGCTCTGTATTGTTCATAGGTTCGGCCTTAAATTCGTTGTTGAGTCTGCGCTTAGGTTAGAGCTGAATGGTATCAAATAAATGGGTTGAGCCCTATGCGGATATAGAGAACCGTGGTGTGTATCAATCACATAAAATGTAAGTGATTCATAAACGGTTCATAAAGGTTCAACAATAATGAACCTATTACAACAATCAATGCCTTACTCGGCATATTAAATAAACAGCATTCAAAGATTTGGAGAATACAGAATGAAAACAATAGGAAACATCATTTGGTTTCTGTTCGGTGGCGTATTTATGGGGCTAGCTTGGTGGTTCTTCGGACTGCTCGCATTCCTAACCATCGTTGGTATTCCATGGGGCAGAGCATGTTTTGTTATGGGTAACTTCTCATTCTTCCCATTTGGTCAGGAAGCAATTTCTCGTGATGAGCTGACCAATGAAATGGACATTGGCACGAGTCCGCTAGGTGTGATTGGTAACATTATTTGGTTCTTGTTTGCGGGTATCTGGCTGGCTATTGGTCACATCATGTCAGCTGTGGCTTGTTTCATTACCATCATCGGTATTCCGTTCGCGATTCAACACCTTAAACTAGCGGTTATCTCGTTGGCGCCAATCGGTAAGACGGTTGTCGATAAACGTGAAGCAGAAGCGGCACGAGTGAGAAATTATAAAGGTTAAGGCTTCAATTTGAGCTTTATAGAATTGAAAAGCACATCGCATGATGTGCTTTTTTTGTGCTTCTGTTTTTATCTCTCGATGCTCATATCACAAACAATAACTAAACGTGCTTGAGCTAGACATTGTTAAACAGGACTTCAAGCCGAAGGGTGATGTTCGCTTCTTCGGTATGTTTCTCATTGGGCTCTCGTTCCCATTGATAACGAGGAGTGAGTTCGTAGAACAGCCACTCTTTCCATACATTTTGTCGGTAGGTAATCGAAACTTGAGCGTATTCGTAATGATTATAAGGCTCATCTGTTGCATTAATCGTGGCGCTATATTGCAGCGCCTGGTCTTGAGAAAGGTAGTGATACAAGGTTAATCCCGTACCATAGTTCCAACCTTTAAGATCGTCGTTATAACCTGCAAAGCTTGACCATCGAGCCAAGAAATCATCACTTAAGGAAAGATCAAAATCGATGTCAGTGATTTCGCCAGTCTCTTGTTTTTCTTGATATACACGCTGGGTAAGCCTGAATACCGCATCGGTTGTGAGAGGGTAGGTAAAACGATAGCGAGCTTCGATACGTGGTCGTAATGTCGCCTTAATATTGAAGCTGCTATATCCCTTGGCATAGGCGTCGTAACGCAGACCAAGTGCACTTTCTAATTCCTCAGAATCTTGTGGGAAGAAATCCAAGAACTCTTCATCGCTAACCGATTCATAAATCAATTTGAGGCGTTTGCTAACAAAGGGTAAATGCAAGCGTGCGTTGAGCTTGGTTGAGTAATCTACATCACCACCTTCTGAATAGATGAAATCATTGTACCAACGCACCGAGGTCCCAGCTCTAGCATCTTCCGTAATACGGTCATCAACAAAGAAGCTATCGAACCAGATTGCGGGCTGACAAAACCTGCTGTTTAGGAAGTGATAGGCTTTCTCGACACGTGTGTCTTCCAGCGGCTGGCTGTGACACTCGTCCTTTTCCTCCGCGAGGGCAGAGTGGGTAGCGAGTGATGCCAATAATGAAGTGCTAACTATCCAACGACTCAATGGAACCTATATGGCATTTTATATATCAATAGGTTGACTATAACCAAGCAATTTAAACAATGCGAACTTTTCATCACGAGATGTCGCCGTTAAATCTTGTGAGGCCAAATAGGAAAGGTTGTATTAGTTAGTAGGGTCTGGTTGACCTAAATTAGCAGGGAAGGTTTAGTTTAGGATGAGAAAACGGGCTCTTAAAGAGCCCGTTGTACGTTTCGTTTTTGTATATATTTCTAGATTACATTGCCGCTTCGAAAATCGCAGAAATTTCTTCGTGAGTCGCTTGTTTAGGGTTTGTGAAACCACAAGCGTCTTTCAGTGCGTTGTCAGACAGAGTTGGGATGTCTTCGAGCTTAGCACCAAGTTGCGCGATACCCGTTGGGATGTTTACGTCGTTTGCAAGTTGAACAATCGCATTGATAGCCGCTTCTGCACCTTGCTCTGCTGTCATGCCTTCCACATTCACGCCCATTGCTTTTGCAACATCACGAAGACGCTCAGGACAAACTTGCGCATTGTAGCGTTGAACGTGTGGTAGCAAGATAGCGTTACATACACCGTGTGGAAGGTCGTAGAAACCACCCAGTTGGTGCGCCATTGCATGAACGTAACCCAGTGACGCGTTGTTGAACGCCATGCCAGCCATGAATTGTGCGTAAGCCATTTGCTCACGCGCTTCAATGTCTTCGCCGTGTGACACTGCAGTTCTTAGGTGCGCTTGTACAAGTTCAATCGCTTTAATCGCTACAGCGTCTGTGATTGGTGTTGCTGCGATAGAAACGTAAGCCTCGATTGCGTGGGTTAGCGCATCCATACCGGTTGCAGCAGTTAGTGACGCAGGCTTAGCAAGCATCAACTCAGGATCGTTTACTGAGATAAGCGGTGTTGTGTGCTTGTCAACGATCGCCATTTTAATGTGACGTTCCTCATCAGTGATGATGCAGAAGCGTGTCATTTCTGATGCTGTACCAGCCGTAGTGTTGATAGCGATAAGAGGCATCATTGGCTTTTCAGATTGGTCTACGCCTTCGTAGTCTGCAATCTTGCCGCCGTTAGAAGCAACCAGAGCAATGCCTTTTGCGCAGTCGTGTGGAGAACCGCCACCTAGAGAAACAACGAAATCACAATCGTTGTCAGTCAGCAATTCTAGACCATCGTTCACGTTCGTGATGGTTGGGTTTGGTTGAGTGCCATCGAATACAACTGCGTCTACGCCTCGCTGGCTAAGAAGGTCTTGTACCTGCTTAACTACACCAATTTGATTCAAGATCTTATCAGTTACGATCAGACCTTTTTTAAAGCCTTGAGACTGAATACTATCAGCAGCATCCTTCAGACAGCCAGTACCCATGAAGTTGATTGTAGGGATGTAAAATGCAGTAGACATTGGAAAACTCCGTTAGTTATGATTTTTAATTTCCTACATGTTGTCGGCATTCAAGTGGTCGACCATTGATCTGGAACAACTTTGAATTCGAACTACCACTTTGTGGCTAGTCGTTGTGATAGGGCTCATATAGCAATCGTTTTCATGGTTTTTGGCTGTGTTGATTGTCAGTAATAGATCGCGATAAATCGACTAAATTAGAGACAGTATGGAGCTCTATAACAATGAAAAATAAGGTTTTTCATTGAAAACTCTTCTAGTTAGGCTGGTGTCGACGTTTTATCTGAGTCATCGCTGCATTCAATTTCAGGTTCTTGTGACTCTTCAGAATCAAGCGTGTCTTCTGACTCCTCGTCATAGTATTTGACAAGAAAAGGGGTAAGCATGACAGACGATGGTAAAAAGTGCTTCATAGTACCTCCCGGTACCTAAGTGTATTTATTGTATGGTATTGGTTTAATATGTGGCAAAATTTGCGATACATCATGACTTGTGGCTTGTTTTCTATAAATTATTAGAACTATATTCAGGCTCACAAAATTGGTAGTAGAATGAACATCTGGTCTTTGAGCCAATGAACAACTAAAGATAAACGCAGCTCAACAGCGTGATTAATAGGAAATAAAATGAAGTACGACTGGATATTCTTTGATGCAGATGAAACCTTGTTCCATTTTGATGCTTATCAGGGAATGAAGCTGATGTTTTCTCGTTTTGGTGTGGACTTCAACGAACAGGATTATTCCGTTTATCAAGAAGTTAACCTACCACTATGGGTAGACTATCAAGATGGTCGCATTACGGCTGATCAACTGAAACACACGCGCTTCGAAAGCTGGGCTGAGAAATTAGAGACAACAACCGCTGCTTTAAACAGTGCATTCTTAACAGCGATGGCGGATATCTGCTCTTTATTACCGGGTGCACAAGAGTTGATGGAGTCTTTAAAAGGCAAAGTGAACATGGGCATCATCACTAACGGTTTTACAGAGCTGCAGTCAATTCGTTTAGAGCGTACAGGAATGACGGATTACTTTGAGCACGTGATAATTTCTGAAGAAGTGGGTGTTGCTAAACCAGATGCTGAAATCTTTGAACATGCACACAAGCTTGTTGGCTTACCAGCAAAACGACGCGTATTGATGGTCGGAGATAACCCACATTCAGATATTCTAGGCGGACTAGATTTTGGCATTGAAACTTGTTGGTTAAACAGTCAAGAAAAGGCAACGCCAGCGGGTATTAACCCTCATTATCAAGTTAAGTCTTTAGCTGACCTGCAAGCACTTCTATTGGCATAATTGCTAATTGCTAATTGCTAATTGCTAATTGCTAATTGCTTTTAGATTTTTGAGTGAATGATTGATAGCCGAGTGCAGTTATGTGCTTGGCTACTTATTTTTACCTACTGCAAGTTATCGATAGTGGTGCTTAAGCCTATCTTTGCTTTAAGCTCGCTTTAATTAGACCATTACAATAAAGAAAAGGAAGAGGCGTGCTGAAATCTCATCGCCATAGCTGCTACGGCATTGCTGCCATTTTACTTTGGAGCTGCTTAATTGCGCTTTCTCGTAGCGTATCAGAACAACTAGGCCCAATCGGTGGCGCTGCCAGTCTTTATACGGTGAGCTCAATTTTGTTGGTCTGTGTTATGGGTTTACCTAAGCTGTCACGCTTCTCTAAGTCGTATCTGCTGATTGGTGGTGCTCTATTCGTTTGTTATGAGATCTTCTTGGCTCTGGCTTTAGGGATGGCAAACAACCGACATCAAGCCTTGGAAATGGCGGTTATCAACTACCTTTGGCCTGCATTGACGGTGTTGTTCGCTGTGCTGCTTAGCGATAAAAAGATTAACTGGTTGGTTTACCCAAGTATCTTCTTAGCCTTCTTTGGTGTGGCTTGGAGTATCAGCGGCGATCAGGGGCTTTCTGTTGATCAAATCGCAGCCAATATTGCAACTAACCCTAAAACCTATTCAATGGCGTTTTTCGGCGCGATTATTTGGGCGGTTTACTGTAATTACACTCAGAAAGTGGCGAAAGGGCAGAATGCGATTGTGTTGTTCTTTATCGCGACTGCAATCACCTTATGGATCAAATACGCATTGAGTAACGAAACCGGCATGGTGATGACAACCAATGCTGCAATTGACTTAGTGCTGGCCGGTGTGTGTATGGGCGCAGGTTACGCGCTTTGGAATACAGCGATACTTGGCGGCAATATGGTCTTCCTAGCGACTATGTCTTATTTCACGCCTATTTTTGCGACCTTACTGTCTTCCATGATTTTAGGTTTGTCACTGAGCATGACGTTTTGGCAGGGCGTGTGTATGGTCACTGTGGGGTCACTGGCTTGCTGGTGGGTAACAAGAGAAAAAAAGCCGACGGTTACGGCGTCGGCTTCTAAAAAGGTTCAATCAGAGTCTTAGTTCGCGAGAAATTGATTGGTTAAGTCTTGGTTCTTAACTTTCGACTTTTAACTCGCGATATTGAGATTCAATTGAAGTTCATAAGGCATCTTCGATAAGCGTCGCTTAAGTTGGCGGCGCGTTCGTTCAATATCATCGACTGCAATGGCTTGTTGGTCGTTGGTATGAATATCAACGTTGATTCTTAGCTCAGGACCAACCTTAGTCACACCCATCAGCTCCAAATCTTGATCCGCTTCTTTGTCTACCGCGACAACGTTCTTATCCACTGCATCACAAATATCTTTGGTCGCCGACATCATAAGTAGTTCGCGCATTGCTTCACGTAACATGTCGAAAGGTACTTTGATGAAGTAGAAAGACATTAGTAACATCATCATAGGGTCGGCATACACTGCGTAAGCCGCAAGAGGTGAAAACGTCATTGACCATGCTACTAAGAAACCAGCGGTTACCGCTACACTCAATAGTGTATCCATCTGCCATTGTTTAGACTCGGCCTGAACCAGCCCTGAAGAGATACGTTTGCTCTTGTTAGCGATGTACCACCAAGCGTAACCACAACCCAACACATTGAAAATACCAAACAAAGTTGCGATAGAAGCATCCACCTCACGACCGCCTGTCATCAAGGCACCAATCGCAGAGTAAAGTGAATAACCAACCACAAGCAGAATCACAACGGCTTTAATGGCAATAACAATCGGTTCGATAATTGCTCGACCAAACGGGAACTCAGTGTCCGAAGGGCGATTGATGTATTTCGAGGCCGCTAGTGACAATAAAGTTAACAGTAAGCTGATAAGAGAATAAACACCGTCAAATACTATGACCAGAGAGCCAACGATAAGACCCAACACCAATCCGCCAATAGCGAAGCCTGATGCTAAAAGGGCTGAGAACAATAGTACTCGATTTTCGTTTTGGCTTTTCCTGTCACACATAATATTTTCCAGATGTTTTTGATAACTTCATTGTTCTAATATTGAGCTAACTTTACAAACTTTATCTGATGACGTTTATATGTCTTATTTAACCAATACATATAAATTCATTAAATTCAGTGGTTTAAGTTGAAAGTCAGGTGTCAATAAAACTGACGTTGAGTGTTTTTTGGGGATGATGTGCAACTGAAATAGGATCGTTTATGATTAATAAAACACATTAGTCGCTAAGGTCTTATTAGTCCTCTAGATTTGGCTGCGACTGCGATGGACAAGGAATGAATCGATATGAAGTTTGACGATATCAATGATAACGAGTTGTGGGCGATTGCTAACCCGATCATGGATAACCTGATGGATGGTTCAACCAAGGTTGATCATGAACAGCACTGTCGAGACTTTACTCAAAGAATGAAAGACATTGTTACGCCAGAATATTTAGAAAAGGTGTGTCACCATTATCAGCACAGTAATGGCTTTTTTGCTGAGCGTGAGCCAGTGGCGCTATTCAGACGCTCTGATTCCATCGCCTTTGTCTGGAAGCAAGCTTATACCATCGCCAAAGGTGAGTTTGTCGCCGAAATGGTATTGGTTGAAGAGGATGGACGCTACTTAGTGGATCACGTAATGGTTTTCTAAACGGTTTAGTCTTTGGTTATATCAGTATTAGGCTGCATCAGTCTTAGACCGCAAAAGGCGGCGCAGGCAATAGCTCGCGCCGATCTTATATTGGGAAGATAAAATTAGATATTGGGAAGTTAAAACTAGAAATCAAACAAGTAATCACTCAGCTGATCAGCCAACCAATTCATTCCTGGATGTTCGGCCATGCCAGCCGCAGTAAACATACAGTAGTCTTCTTGAGTCAGACCATACGTGTGTTTGATCACCGCTAACTCTTGTTCACGTAGCAAGTGACGAATCAATGGTTCTGGCATTACGCCCCAGGCCTCTTCACGTAAAATCGTATCCAACATAAAGTCGAAGCTAGAGAAGCCGATGTAACGGCGCGAGAAGGGCTCAAGTTCAGGGTTATCCTTTTCATTAAGGTAAACCATGGTCGCTTGCATCGAATTTCTCAGTACTTCATCAGACACTCGTCGCATCGCGCTCAAATCATGCCCTTTCTTACAAACAGACATCATTCGAATCTTACCAAGTGGGTTGTAGATAATTCTTGGGTCATCGACACGTTCGTAATCGACGCCAAATGCGAAGTCGACTTGCTGAGTTTCAACTAGGTTAGCTAAATCGCCGCTCGACGCGAGAACGAAGTTGAATGAGGTCGAAGGGTACTTGTTATTGAGAGCGTGCGATAAATCCTGCCACATCTCATCGGGTAATGAGTCATCTCGTGCAATCCAAATCTCGGCGTTGAATTCGCCAGACACATGCAAGCAGGTTTGTTTAATACGTGCCGCTGTCACCAACAGGCCTTCGCAATCTTTGTAAATCGCTTTGCCTGCTTCAGAAAGTTCAACGTGGTTTCCGCTACGTACAAACAACTCGACATCTAACTCTTTTTCCAAGGCTTTAATCGACATGCTGAGCTTGGTTCGGTTGCATTCTAGCTGGCGTGCAGCTTCAGAGACTGATCCTAAATCAGCAACGGAACAAAAGGCTTGGACTTGAGAAAGGTTCATTTCATTTCCATATTAAGCGGGGGGCTGGTGCATATTATCTGAATATTGTGCTGACTATCTTAGAAATAGTCCATCTTTGCATGATAACTCTATGACGAATTGACTAATTTGGTTTACTCTGGGGGGTTCCGAACCTACAAGAAGTAAAGATGGAGGCCATGATGGCGAAACAATGGGACGAGTACGCCGTTGATTGGGATAAAGATCCCGCGACCGCAGTATTCGCACAGTCCGTATTTGACCAGTTAACACAGCTCGTTGACTTAAACGGAACCCGTGTCCTTGATTTTGGTTGTGGTACAGGACTACTCAGCCAGAAAATATCTCCTTTAGCAAAAGAGATCATCGCACTCGACATCTCCGAAGGGATGATTGAAGAGTTAGATAAGAAAGAGCTACCTAACGTTGAACCGGTTGTTGATATTTTATCGCGCGGACTAGCAGCGCAGCACCCAGCATTCAGAAACCAATTTGATCTAGTGGTAGCCTCTTCGGTGTGTGGTTTTATCCCGAACTTACAAGACACAGTCAGTCTGATTTACACGCTGCTTGAAAATGACGGCACGTTTGTACACTGGGATTGGTACTTAGAAAACGGCAGTGAAGACTATGGCGTAAGCCAACAGCGCTCAGAGAATGTCTTGAGTGCAGCGGGCTTTGCAGTGGTTGAAGTCTCTACACCATTCTCGGTTGATACACCACAAGGTGAGTTAAAAGTGCTGATGGGTGTTGGACGTAAACAAGTACTTCCTCACCTGTAATTACTGCATCATGTGTAATTAAGAGTATTGCCTTTAGCTAACTCTGACAGCGCTAACCTAAATAACGAAACCCACATTAACGGCCTTAAAGCCAGTTATGTGGGTTTTTCTATTTTTACGGCTTCGTGTTTTAAACGGACTATTCCTATTCCTAGTGTCTTAATGCCGGCTAACTTCAAGTATCTAGTTTCCATTTTGGAAAAGCAGTCTTGCATACATTTCATTAGTGGAAATGTAACGGTGAGATATAAAATAAGTCCATAACAATTTTAAGGGTTTAATCATGAGCCACCAATCTGCGTCATCTACTTCTTCACCACTTTCAGAGCAACAACAACGCTTTAGCAATATCATTTCAGATGCCAATCTGTCTCCAAAACAGAAATCGAGTTATCTTGCCTTAGAAGCTGAAGCTAGCCTACCGTACATGCCGGTAAGCAATGAAGTAGAGCAAGCCTTACAACAAGGTGTGCTATGTGACATGTTTGAAGGCCATGCACCATTTAAGCCGCGCTATGTGCTTCCCGATTATTCTAAATACTTACATCAAGGCTCAAAGTATTTAGAGCTTAGCGCGGCAACTAATTTCGATGAAGCATTGAACATGCTCACCATCCTCTACCACCACGTGCCATCCGTAACATCAATTCCGGTTTATTTAGGTCAGTTGGATGATGTGTTGATGCCTTTCGTTGGCGAGTTAACGGAAGGTCAGCTTTATCAAAAGCTTAAGCTGTTCTGGATCATGCTGGACCGCACACTACCAGATGCGTTTATGCATGTGAATATCGGGCCAACAGACAATGTTATCTGCCGTACTATTTTACGTGTCGATGCTGAACTTAAGCAGATTGCCCCTAACTTGACCTTTATGTATGACCCAGCCGTGACGCCTGATGATCTGCTTCGTCATGCGGCGAGCAACATCTGTGAATGCAGTAAGCCACACATTGCCAACTACCCAGCGCATGCTGCGGCTTATGGTGATAAACGATTTGGTATTGTGAGTTGCTACAACTCACTGCCTTTAGCTGGTGGTTCTAACACTTTAGTACGCATGAACCTTAAGCAGGTAGCATTGAAGTCTGAAGACAGTGCTGATTTTTTGCAGCAAGTGCTACCAAACTACAGCGCTATCATGGTTGAGTTGATGAACGCGCGTAGCCGATTCTTACATGAAGAATCTAACTTTTTTGAGGGTTTCTTAACCCAAGAAGGCTTGATTGAAGAAGACCGTTTTGCGCCAATGTTCGGCATCTACGGTATGGCTGAAGCCGTGAACATCTTGATGGAGAAAGAAGGCCAAGCAGGACGCTATGGTCACGATGAACAGGCTAATCAGCTTGGCCATCGTATCTCTGAAAAGCTGGCTGAGATCGTTGAAAGCTCTGAAGTGAAGTATGGGTTAGAAGGTAAAGCTCTGCTGCATGCTCAAGGCGGTATTAGCTTAGATGAAGATGTGACGCCGGGTGTTCGTATTCCTTATGGTACCGAACCGGATCCAGTCTCTTACGTTCGTGCTACCGCTGGTCACCATAAGTTCTACACCTCGGGCATCAGTGACATTCTGACCATCGACGAAACAGTGAAATCTAACCCTGAAGCGATGTTTAACTTGTGTAAAGGTGCGATTCAAGCGGGTTACCGTGAGTTCACGGCTAACGTGGCATCAAACGATTTGGTTCGTGTGACGGGTTACATGATTAAGCTGTCTGACATTGCAAAATACGACGAGCAAGGCTCACGCACCAATACCACCTTCTTAGGTGCTGAAGCTGCGAAGAACACGGGAATACTAGAGCGTAAACCACGCGTGGTGAGCTTAGAGATGTCGCCGACATACGAATAGCTTTAACGTGCGTGCGTTATGTGTATGGTGCGTTTCGAATGCGAACAATGTGAATTATGAAAATTTCTGATCTAACAACTCAAATGGCTAGGGTTAAAAATAATAAGACAGAAAAACAAGCGAAGGTCAGCCGTGTGCTGACCTTTTCTTGTGTTGATGGCCCGGGAAACCGCTTAGTGCTGTTTCTTCAGGGCTGTAACTTTGACTGTATTACTTGCCACAACCCCCACACAATCAATCACTGTAACCATTGTGGTGACTGCGTTAGCGGCTGTCCTAGTGGCGCTTTGAGCAGTGTTGAAGGCAAAGTAAAATGGGATCCAGTTGCTTGCACCAATTGCGACCAATGCATCGATATCTGCGATCATAAATCGAGCCCGAAAATTACCACAATGACAGTCTCAGAGGTGCTTGAACTCGTTAGACATAATCAGTTTTTCTTAAGTGGCATTACTGTTTCTGGCGGTGAAGCGACCATGCAGTTGCCGTTTATCATCGAACTGTTTCAAGCGATTAAACGTGATCCGCAGTTAGCGTATCTCACGTGCTTTATTGATAGTAATGGCTCGCTGTCACTTCAAGGGTGGGGCAAGGTATTACCTTATCTTGATGGCGCGATGATAGACCTAAAATCATGGCAATCGGAAACACATCAATGGTTAGTAGGCAGAGGTAATCATAGGGTGTTTGAGACCATCAAATACTTAGCTGATAAAGGGAGGTTACACGAGGTTAGGTTGCTGCATATACCGAACAAAAGCGACCTTGAGGACGAAATTGAACAGGTGGGGCGTTATTTAAAGGTGCTGCCAAGTGATGTTCGAATTCGACTCAATGCGTTTCAACATCACGGCGTGATTGGCGAAGCGCTAGATTGGCCGAAGTGTACAGAGCAACAAATGCAGAGCTTTTACGATAAGCTCTACGCCATAGTTCAAAGACCGATGCAAACCCCTGAGGTTTATACCTAATATCTTTAGATAATCAATTATGAAAAGACTTAGGTTTCTACTAAGAGCATTCAGTTTCCAAAAACAGGTCACACAACCATTTGATCGCCTGATCATTCATGTTCGGCTTGTTCCACACTAAGCTATAAGCCACTTTACCGTAATCAAAGGGAAGTGGCTTGCTCACTAAACCATGCGCTTGTTTTGCATGTTCGGCCCACTGTTTAGAGCAGGTGAATAGGAAAGGGGTGTGATGACACAACACTGCCGCTGCGCCGAAATCCGCTACTGATATTGCCATCTCTCTTGGCTTATGGCATTGAACCAAGTTTTGCTCAAAATAAGGCTGAGACAGTTCGTTATCTAAAATTCCAATGTGCTTGTAATCTAAGTAGCCTTCAATCGTCAGCTCTTGCTGAGCAAGAGGGTGGTGTGCACCCATTAAACAAACCATCTCATCTGGAAGAATCGTCTCCCAAACCAGCTCTTTATTATCGGTCGGCGGTTGAGATATATCATGGGGTAATAAGATCAAGTTGACCTTGCCGCTGAGCAAAGCATCGAAGCCGAGCTGTTGCTTTGAATAGATGTTGAGTTTGGCTTTTGGCGCGAGTTTAGTGGTGATTTTGCTTATCTTAGACGCGAACACCTCGAAGGTACTTTCACGCATCGAAAGTGAAAAGCTGCCCTGATACTCATCAGGAGCAAAACTCTTCTGATGAAGCAATCCATTCATACTAGAAAGAATTGCGTGAACCGTTGGTGCGACTTGAAGCGCAAAGGGAGTCGGGATGAGCTTGGTCCCATCTCGGTAGAACAGTTCGTCATTTAGGATGTCACGTAGCTGAGACAGAGTTTTACTCACACTCGAAGGGCTGACACAAAGCTGCTCAGACGTTTGAGTAACACTGTGGGTGTTCAGCATAATATGCAGCGCAGTGAGGTGCTTAAGGCTCACCCTCGATAAGTGTAAGTAATCCATTTATGACTCACGTATTGAGATTGGCTTGTGATTTTGCATGAACGACAAAACCGAACAAGCCAAATTGTATAAAGGTTATTTACGAGCTAGCTTATGGTGCGCTCGTGAAAAGTGGCCTGCGCAAAATGCGCCTACGATTGATAGCTCACCCGCCAAACACAGTGCAGCACAAACTTCAGCGAGAGCTTGTGATTTACCGTTGCCATGCAGGCCAAGTAAATCTAAACAGGCTTTTTGACTTGGTAAGCCGGTACCACCGCCGACAGTCCCTACCATTAAGTTAGGCAGTGTCACGCTAGCGTATAAACCGCCTTCTTTGTTGAGTTCCATACGTGTCATACCAATCGCTGACTCAGCGACACAGGCCGCGTCTTGGCCGCAAGCGATATAAAGTGCCGCCAGCGCATTCGCATAATGAGCATTGATACCGATAGTACCACTCAAAGCGCCACCGACTGTGGTCATTTGACCAAATTGGACCATCTTCTCTGGCGTCGTATGTAGGTATTTCGCGACAAGCTCTGCAGGAATATTCACTTCTGCCGTTACCTTTTTACCACGAACGCTGCGTAAGGTTTGGGTATTGGCTTTCTTATCGCCTGACAAGTTGCCATCAAGGAACGCATGGTCGGGCTTCACTGGAGTATTTTCTATGATGTACTCAAATACAGCATTGGTAGCAATGGTCACCATGTTCTGACCAGAAGCGTCTCCGGTTAGAAATTCAAACACCAAGTAAACGTGGTTACCTTCGATGTTGATGTTGATGTCGGTAAGTTTGCCGTGCGAAGTTGTCGATTCTGCCAAGATCTTGAACTGGTCATACTGGGTAACTGCCCAAGCCACAAACTGTCCGGCTTCAACTAAGCCTTGGAATGCAAACCCAGGAGTGCGTGTTACCCCTTCATTGAGCAACATTGCACTTGCCCCACCACATGCGGTGATCAGTTTTGAGCCGCGGTTATAAGATGCGACAAGCGCTGCTTCGGTGGTTGCAAGTGGTACGAGGTAATCACCCGTAGCAAACAGGCCATTAACTCTTAGTGGGCCAGATACACCAACAGGGACTTTAACCGTGCCAATAAAGTGCTCAATGTTTTTCTCATAAGCTTGGATCTGGCTTTGTGTATGAGGGTCGAGCAGTTCTTGCTGTGAATCTGCATTATCGAGAGCTGTCCAACGACGTGTGAGATTCTTTTCTGTCAGGTAGGGGCTAGGTGTCAGCTTATTTGCTGGCTTTTCAAAATGAGGCTGAAGCTTTTTTTCTAATTCGTCTGCGGAGATGTCGCCTCCTAAAATAGAAACATAGTCACGGCGATGCAGATTTAGTTTTGGCATAAATAGTATGAAGTAAAGTTTGTGCAGCAAATTGGTTTGCGGTGATTCTACCGAGTAATAAACCAGAAACAAGCGCCTGATATAATGAGTTACAGTTTGTGTGGTTGTTGAAGCAAAAAGCAGCGAAGTTTCACGAAATATAGGCTGTATTTGAGTGAAATTTAGATATGAATGTCGAGAAGGCTACCGATAGCTTCGTTTTGACGATCAACCACACTCGCACCAATGCGGTTATAACTTGCGCTTTGTGTCAGTTTTATTAGGGCATCAGTTGAGGATGAAGTAGGCTCAGGTTCTTTGTCTTTAAACGAAATGGATTGCTCTGGCTCTATTTGATTAAAGCTGAAATCGCTAGTTTGGAAAGCGTCGTCGGATTCTAAGGAGTGTTTAGAGGCTTGATTAAGCTCGATTGCGGCTTCTTCAGCCATGTTGGTTGACTGCTGAATAATGGCGTAACCAGATTGAATACCAGATATCGACATAACAGAACCTTTTATTGACGTATGAAATGAGTCTAGGTGGACGATATTTTGAGCGCAATGGTGAACAGATGAAATTTACGGTGAAAATGTGAACTTAAGCTAAAATAGTGACGTCTGTCTATTAACTGAACAGGTCATTTAGTGCGTTTAACTCTTCATCAGTTAGCACAGAAGGTTGGTCTGTTTCAAGATTACCGTCGATCTCGCCTTGAAGCGCTTTCAATTGCTGTGGACTAAGAAGCTGTATTTGTTGCTTAAATGCTTCAAATTGCTGTGTATTCATATTGTGACCTTAGTTCAAATTTATATGCTCTATAGAGCATAGCCTACTGATACAGGAAATCAAACAAGATTAAGTGAATATTAAATGATGTTTGAAGTTTCCTAAAACTAGGACAACTATAAATTTATGTGGTCGTTTTTTGTCCGAGAAATGTTAGGCAAAGTTATGGCTTGGTCAATCAAAGCCAGAAAATTCCTACAATGTAAAATCTCTTTAACCATTATGGAGTAAGGCTAAGCAAGTAGTTGCTCTATCAAGGTTGGGGTTTGGGTAAAGCAATGTATAAATACGGCTGGTGATCAAAAGGTGAGCGATTGGCGTTATCTTTTTGTTTTTACAGTATTTTGTTTGTTAATCATGAAGCTTCTGTTTCAAACGGTTTATCGATCTTAACCTTGACTGCAAACTTGGTCGCTAAGGTATGCAGTTCTGGAAGCATTCGATAAATCAAATGGAGCTGCTGTAGAACCATTCTGACAGAACTCTCATCTTCTTCTCGCCACTCACTCAGACGTTTATCCAGTTCAGGGTCATAAGCGTTTTTCACTTCACACTGTTCTTGATGAGAATAGAGTTGATCATTTAGAGCGTCTAGATGCTCGTGGATTACTCTGTGCGCATCTAACACCAGTTTGTGTGTCGCCTCATCATCAATACGTGTTCTGTGAGCCCCCAGAGCCGAAATATAGCTGAGTAGAGCGTGGTTGAGTGTTAGGAATCGGAAGCTCTCATCTTCAGAAGTACGGTACTTACCGGGTTCAACCAGCATGCTACTGATAGCGGCAGTTAGGTTTGCATCATTATTATGGGCACTACGACGAGCGATACGATAATTGAGGCTGTCTTTCTTACCGACACGGTATTGACCAATGATCTGAGCGAGATAATTCTTATTGGAATCGAGCGCATCCGCCATCACTTTGTGCAGTCGCTTCGATTGCCAATCCGGTAATACGTAAATGACCGCAAGTACGGCGAGGGCACAACCAATAAAGGTATCCGCTAGTCTTGGTAACACCACCGCGTAGCCTTCTCCTAATTGGTTAAAGCAGAAGAGCACAAGCAGTGTGATAAAACCGGTCGCGAAGCCGTAGTTATTGATTCTGAACGCAAAGAACATCACGCCACTGATCACAATGAACACCAACTGGCTCTCTTGGGAAGGGAAGAAAGTCAGTAGCGGTACGCCAATCAATAGGCCTGCAACCGTGCCTATAACACGGGCAGTTAGCTTTTGGCGGGTAGCGCTATAGTTAGGTTGGCAAACAAACAGTGTTGTTAGCAGGATCCAATAACCACGCTCAATATTAAACCCTTGGATGATTCCGTAGCCGAGTGTCAGCGTGATCGCCATACGAATCGCATGACGAAACAGCATGGAGTCGGTATGCAGGTTGGCTTTGATTTTATGCCACATTGCCGTCAACGTGTGTGGGTTTGTGTCGTCTAATACACCTTCTTCAATCTTCTCTGCATCTGGGTTACTGATATTTGAGAGCTGTTTTTCAACCGTTGCCAGGTTATTGAATAAGTAATCCAATTGGTTTAACAGCGATTTCCACTCGGGCTTGTTCTGTTGGTGTAGATGGTTAAGTGAAGACATAAGCTCATCAAGTGCCAGTACAGATTTATCACCATGTTGGTATTCCGTACCAACCTTTAATGAGCTCGCCACTTCTTTACAGGCTGTGGCTTGGGCTTCGAGTAGGTATTTAAAACGGAACAACACGTCAGAGCGTTCAAAGTGTTTTGCCAGCTCTTGATAGCGATAATGGCTTGAGCTTACGCGTTCATGAATATCTTGTGCGATGAAGTAAGTATTTAGGAATCGGTCACTTGGTCCATCAATGTGCCCGCGTTTAGAGCGATTAAGCAGCGTCGCTTTACACATGTTGAGTGCGTTAACAGTACTCGCGTTGAGCTTGGCTTCAATGATTCGGTGTGGTTGAGGAATTAAATCTGAAACGGGATAAAATAGTTCCGCTTTTGAATCAATGTAATTGCCGATTTGATCAAATACCGTAGCTAGGTTTTGCTGCACGGGCTGCATTGGCCATACTATCTGCCAAATCATCGACATGAAGTAGTACCAAGCGGCGCCAGTTAACAGTAAAAGTGGCTGAAACCAAAGGTTGGTACTCTCGTGGGCACCGAGCATGGTATAGATAGCAACTAAGAGAGAACCAAACGCGATACTCGCGTATTTGGGGCCAATTGCCCCGAGTATGATAAAAGAGAAGGTTGAAACGAAAAGCCCTAACGCGAATAACCAAGGCGTATCGAAGAGAATCTCGATAGAGAAAGCCGCAACGGCGAAACAGATAAAGGTCAGTGTGAGTGCTTTTAAACGCCCAGTAAAGCTGTCATCACTTTCAGCAAGAGCCGCAGCAATAACACCTAAAATCAAAGGAGTGATCAGTGTGTTTTGTTCATAATACCAAGCAGGAACCACCACACCGAGCAGAGTGATGAGAATTAAGACGCTGTAATTTATGGTTTTGTTCGCCCAATAGAGGCGTAATTTGGCTGAGAAGTCCACAGTTGCTCGCTTGACACACTAAAAACCATAATCCTAACAGAAATCAAGCACAAGAATTTGATACTTATCCATAATTGCCCTTAGGTGGTCATGAATGCGTCGATAAGATGTGAGATATTATTAATTCTCATTGCATCATGATATAAATTCAATATTCCTAATTAAGAGCACACTCCAATGCAGCTAAGCGCTAACAAGACTGCACAATTTTTTATTCAAAATGAATATCATCAGGTTGAACTTGATGGCCCACGCTTGCTGTTATCTTCAGTAGGCAGTGAAGAGCGTATTCCGTTTACTATTTGGAGTGGCAAGATCGCGATCAAACGCGGATTGTTTTGGGGATCGCTGCAATTCTTTGCTAATCAACAAGATGGAAAACAGCGCAGTTGGTTGGTACAAGGCCTACCTTGGGATCAATGTCGTCAATTTGCACGTGCGTCAGTTGCCGCTTATCAGAAGTGGCATGACACCCAATGTGAACAATTGGCTGAACACGTTCCTCAATGGGAAGCTGAATTAACTCGTTTAGAGCAATTGCCAGCTTTCCTACCGCATTCTAAGGTCAACACTTGGGTCGATATGGTCAACGCTGGTTTAGAAAGCATGACTATGACTCTGGATGAAGCCGCGCAGCGTATGCCAAACCGTATCGCGAGAATGCAGCCATGGTTATCTGAAACGGAAATCAAGCAAGCTGAAAGAAACCAGCAATGGCTAGAGACCGAGCGAAAAAACTGGGAAGTGTTGTTTGCACAATGTGAATCGTCACCACTAAACTTATCACAGCAGTATGCGGTGTTGATGAATGATGATCACAACCTTATTTTAGCAGGCGCAGGCTCGGGTAAAACCAGTGTTCTGACGGCTCGCGTCGCGTATTTACTGCAAAGCCATCAAGCTCAAGCTGAAGAGTTGTTATTGCTCGCCTTTGGTCGAGAAGCAGCTGAAGAGATGAAGCAGCGCCTCGACAGTAAAATTGGTTTATCAGCAGAGAAGGTACAAGTCAGCACCTTCCACCAGTTGGGTTTAAAGATCCTTAATCAGGTTGAGCCGGAACGCGTGGTTATTTCTCCGTTAGCACTCGATGACAATCAACGCCAAGCATGGTGCATTGATTGGTTGAAAAAGCATTGGATGACGCCGACCAACTTCAAACGCTGGCAGAAGCACTTATCTAAATGGCCAATTGCTTATTTAACCGGTGATGACGAGCTTGGTAGTCATGTTTCAAACCTTAAACTTATTGGTTGGCTTGAAAAGCAGCTTGAACAGTTGAATGCGTCGGGCTTAACCAAAAAAGAAGTACAGCAACAGCTGATTGATCACCGAGACTATACACGTCTTAACAGTGAGCTTTCACTGTGTTGGCCATGTGTGACAGCGTGGCAAAAAGAATTGAAAGAACAGAATCATATCGACTTCTCAACCATGATCAGCCGAGCGACTCAGTATATTGAAAAGGGCAAGTTTATCTCGCCTTGGAAGTTCATCATGATCGATGAGTATCAAGATATCTCGCCAGATCGTCTTGCCTTGGTTGAGGCGCTTTGCAATCAGTCTAAAGCCGAGCACCAAGCCTCTATTTTTGCTGTAGGTGATGACTGGCAGTCAATCTACCAATTTGCAGGCGCCGATGTGGATCTCACGACCGGCTTTAAAGACCGCTTTGAGAGCTCGACGATTCATCACCTAGATACCACTTATCGCTTTAACAATCAGTTAGGTGCAGTTGCCAATCGCTTTGTACAAGAAAACCCAATTCAGATTCCGAAAGAACTGAACAGCTTCAAGCAACAGAAGCAGAAGGCGGTGTACAGTGCGCCAAGCAAAGAAGTTGAGAAGATCCTCGACCAATTGAACCGCCAATCTAAAGGCAAAACCAATAAGTCTGTACTGCTACTTGGACGTAACCATTACCACAAACCAGAGTTGTTGGAAGACTGGAAGAAGATCTTCACCTCCATTGATATCAAGTTCATGACTTGCCACGCGAGTAAGGGTAAAGAAGCGGACTTTGTGATTATTCTTTGTGTTGACGAAGGACAGTTCCCGACCAAGAAGAAACAGCTGCATATTGATGACGCATTGACTGAATCATCAGACGCGTTCCCTTATGCGGAAGAGCGTCGTTTGTTCTATGTAGCAATGACGCGGGCAAAAGAGAAAGTATGGATTACGCACAGCGGTGACGGTTCTGGCTTTGTGCAAGAGCTGCATGGTTCTGATTACCCCGTTGTTCGTAAAAAGTGATGTTACCTGACGTGATTGTCTAATATTAGATCTTCAAGCCCTGCCTTAATATCACAAGGCAGACGCATAAAGCAGAAGGAGTTTGCTATGGAACACGGCTCTATTAACTACATTGAATTTGCTGCGAAAGACATCGCAGCAACTAAGGCGTTTTTCAGCCAAGTGTTTGGTTGGCGCTTCGAAGACTATGGCCCTGAGTATTCTGCTTTTGAAGGTAAAGGCTTAATGGGCGGCTTCTATTTGGCGGATCTGGCATCGAATACGGATAACGGCGCAGCGCTGATGGTTTTCTATAGCCAAGATCTTGAGCAAACTGAACGTGACGTGATGGATGCTGGTGGACAGGTAAACCGTGAGATATTCAGTTTCTCTGGTGGTAGGCGCTTCCATTTTAGAGAGCCAAGTGGCAACGAAATGGCAGTGTGGAGTGACAAGTAGTCCATATCCCTATATTCAGACGAACAAAAAGCCTGCGATTGTGTAGGCTTTTTAGTATGTAACGTATGATTCAGTCAAACTAAGCGTTAAGTACGTTCAGCAAGATACGCTTCGTAATCTGGGATTTCGATGATCACTTCTTCTTCAAGCAGTGAAGAGTTAAATAGGAAGTTAGCGGTAGCGCGGTTGGTTGCCACAGGAATGTTCCAAACACTTGCGATACGAAGCAGTGCTTTTACATCTGGGTCGTGTGGTACAGCATTAAGTGGATCCCAGAAGAAAATCAGCATATCGATCTTGCCTTCAGAGATAAGCGCGCCAAGTTGTTGGTCACCGCCCATAGGACCACTAATCATGCTCTTGATTGCCAAGCCCGTCTCTTTACTCAGTAGAGAACCTGTTGTGCCCGTTGCGTAAAGGAAGTGCTTTTGTAGTTTTTCTTTGTTCTCTTTAACCCATCTTAGTAGCTCAGGTTTGAAGTGGTCATGAGCGACCAAAGCGATATGCTTGTGCGTTGGCATAGTGCGCGTCGTTTTTTGCATGAATGTTCCCTAAATTGTTGTTTCGTTTTTATTGTTTTGAGTTCTTCAGCCAATATAGCACTAAGGATTCACACTGAATACCGGACGAAACTCAGAAGGTGACAATGAGTCGGCGATAATTTGATCTTTGAGTGTTGCTGGTGTCAGCGCTTCGATAATTGGTGCGCTGTGTTGCTCGTAAGATCGGCCGCGTAAGTAACTGGTGGCTTGTTTTACCGACAAGCGACCTTGCTCAACCATTTTATCTGTTGGTGCAAAAAGTACCTTGTTACGAAGTAAACCACGGTAGGTTCCGTGACTTAAGTAACTCGAAATTAACCCAATCTCTTCTGTTTTATCGGCCGCTCGTAGCTCACTGATCGCTGCTTCAATCGCGACGGCACTTCCCACAATATATTTAATACCCGGCTGCTCAATGACTTGCTGTACTAGGTTTCTCTGTAGTTCTTTATCGTTATCTGCCCAATAGCTGATCGCAATTTTGATATCGCTCGACTTGATCGCATCATAAAAGCCAAGTGCAACAGGCTTTGTACCGCCACTTGCTTGAGGGCCAAGTAGCAGGGCGATAGGCGTTTCGCCGGATCCCTTTGGGTGTCTCTTTGACAAAAACTCGCCGACTTGAAACCCCATTTGATACCAGTCGACACCGACGGTGCCTTTCAATACCTTTTGTTGCTCTTCATTGACGGTTAACTCATTGACCGTCGCAAACACAGGCGTTGAGCCAACCCAATCAGTAAGGTTGTCATGGTAAGCATCAGGTGAAACTGTGCCAAGAATAATGGCATCGGCTCCCCATTGTGTGCAAAGTACCAGTTGTGAGGCTTGTTTGGCCACGTTGGGGTAACCGCCAGCTTCCAAAACTCTTAGTTCCACTTGCTGCTTTTCTGCTTCAGAGATCATTCCATAGTTTACCGACAACCAATAAGAGTCTTTGAGGTGCGGATAAATGGCACAAATTTTCTCTTTGTGTGATGTGGCTTCGGCGGGTTTTATTGGGCTCAAAGGCTCGCTAGCACTTGCGACAGTAGTCACTGAGGCCAATAGTGAGAAAAGAATTTTTGAAGCGAAAGATCTAGATAGCATGAATTGCCGTTTTATTGGTTTTAGATAAGAAACACTGCAAAATATAGCGTATTCTGCATGGGTAAAGAAGAACGTTTTAAGGTTTAGAGTTTATGTTGTTAGCTTCAGCGAGTATTGGACGCAAGCTGCTGGCCTCATTCTTAGTGATGGCACTGTTGGTTCTATTGTCTGCATTGATTGGTGTTTCTGGTTTTAGCTTTGTAGCAAAAACCGAAAGAAACGTCGTTGATTCGGCGCTTCCTGCCATGATCGAAGCTCGTCAGGTTTCTGAGTTGAGTAACCGTATTATTTCGTCAGTACAAACGCTTTCTAATGCGAGAAATGAAGCAGAAAGAAAAGAGGCTGGCACAGTACTATTCGATCAACTTGAGTCACTTCTTCAGCATATCAAAGATCTTGGTGTCGATAGTTTCGATTCTCAACTTCTTAATAAACTCGAAAATAATGTTCAAAGCGTTATTAACACACTGGCTGAGTTGGGTGTGTCGGTTGAGCGTAAGCTTTGGTTAAACAAAGAGCTGTCGTCTCGTGTCGAAGAGATGCGCTTACTTGCCGAAGAGCTAGAGCAGCTGACACGAACCCAAGTTTTGAACACGGCCACCATTGCGGTTGCTAACGTCACGCATATTTATGACCTGCTAGAAACCAAAGAGACGGATAAAGCCTACCAAGCCTTAGATGCGCTTGTAGAGGTTGACCTTGATTTGTCTGAGCGCCTACACGAATTGCATTTGCTGGCGTTCAAAATGCTTAACCAAATTGAAGAAACGCAAACCGTTACCAACGTAGAACGTATTCATCAAATCCAATCTGAGTTTGATTCCAATCTAAGAATCATGGCACGCCGCGTTAAAGCGGTCGAAGATCCTACTCGTTCAGCGCAGATGTCTCAGCTTCTTGAAGAGCTCAGAAAACGCCAAGTCGTGTTCGATATTTCGTTAGAACAATATGAGAACACCAAAAAGTCAGAGTTTCTGATGCAAAATACCTTAGAGTTGTTCTCTCAATTGAATACAACAGTTAACCAACTGGTTGATGATTCAAACCGAAGCACCAAAAAAGCGGTTGATGAGCTGACCAGCACGTTGAATCTTGCTCAATGGTCACTGTCTGTGATTTCGGTGATTGGTTTGGTTATCGTCGCATTTATCGTGTGGCGTGTGGTGTATATCTCGGTTGTGAAACGTCTTACTGAATACTCATCGGCTTTGATGTCTATCGCACAAGGTCGCCTGAATATTGATATCTCGGTTAAGGGTAATGATGAGTTGGCTCATATGGGCGAGGCGATCATCACTGCCAGAAATACCGCGCAGGCGCTGCAAGTGGTTGCGGTGGGTGAAGCAAAGGCGAAACGCGAACTTGAAGAGCACAAAGAACACTTAGAAGAGTTGGTCACAGACCGAACCTATCAGCTGCAGAAGACCAATGAGAAGCTGAATGTCGAGGTGGGCAATCACGCGAAAGCTCGCAACGCCGCAGAACAAGCAAGCCGAGCGAAATCCGCTTTTCTTGCGACGATGAGTCATGAAATACGAACACCGATGAACGGTGTGTTAGGTACCGCAAGATTGCTCAAAGATACCGGGCTAGATCCGTTGCAATCAGGCTACGCTGACATCATTAACCGCAGCGGTAAGAACCTACTCGCGATTTTGAATGATGTGTTGGATTATTCCAAGATAGAAGCGGGACATTTAGAAATACGTACAGCTTCGTTTGATCTCCATCAGATGGTTCAAGACACCTACCAATTAATGGAAGGGCGAGCTGCTGAGAAGAAGCTAAATTTTGATTTCCATATCGAAAGTGATGTTCAACGCTATTGGCGTGGCGACGTAACACGAATCAGCCAAATCTTAAATAACTTGGTCGGCAATGCGATTAAGTTTACTGAAAGTGGTTCGGTCGATATCTTCATTAGCTTAGATGTCGAAGATGAAAATCGCGTCATGTTTGAAGTGTCAGATACCGGTGTCGGTATTGATGCAAGTGAACAGGCGTGTTTGTTTGATGCCTTTACTCAAACCGACAGCGGTCGCAACAAAACCGGTGGCACAGGGCTTGGATTGGCGATCAGTAAAAGCATCATGTTGGCAATGAATGGGGATATTGGCGTTCATTCGGAAGAAGGCGAGGGCAGTCAGTTTTGGTTCTCATTGCCACTTGAAGTAGGTGAGAAAATTGAAACGAAAGCAACGGTCATTGAAGCTTGCATCCGAGCGAAGGTCATTCTGATTGAAGACAACCCTGTGAACTGTATTGTTGCCGAAGGCTTTTTGAATAACCTGGGGCACGATGTTGTGATAGCGACAACTGGACAAGAAGCGAGAGCCATATTCAGTGAGCAAGAGTTTGATATTGCGCTGGTGGACATTAACTTACCGGACTGTGATGGCGTCGAGCTAATTCAACAACTCAAAGAAGATGCGCTCCAACATGAGCAAAGTGCCACGCGTAAAGTACCACCTATGATTGCAGTATCAGCTCACGTATTCAATGAGGAAGTCGAGAGTTATTTAGCCTCAGGGTTTGATGGTTTCTTGCCTAAACCGCTAGAAAAGGAAGCACTTTCTCAGCTCATCGTTGCTCAACTCGATGGTAAAAAACTATTGTTGCCACAGCCCGATCCAAATGATGCTGTGTGTAAGCAAAATGGTAACCGTGTTATTAAGGGGAACAGTGATGAATTGTACTCGACACAGATGGTTGAACTTTTGGCTAAGCACACTACTATAACTGACTCTCAAGATGAAGGAGACGCTCCGGTGAAACTGATTGATTCCAAAGTGATAGAGGGTGACCTATCGATTCTTGGTTTAGAGAAAATGAAGCAAATCGTTGTGCTTTTCGAGGAGAGCAGCAACCTTACTTTGAATGAATTAGTCGAGGCGAGTGAAGCCGATAATGGACGAGAAGTGAAGTCTTTGGCGCACAAGCTTAAAGGATCTGCAGGTAGCTTGGGTTTATCAGCACTGTACAGTTTATGTCAGAGCATTGAAGCAAGTGAAGCCCCATTACTGCAGTACAGAGATAACGACCAAGCTTTATCTGAATTGGTTAAAGATTCGTTAGAGGCTCTCATCCCTTATGTTTCTGCTTAATGGTGTAAGTTTGTTTTAAGCAATACCCAATCAGCAAGACCAACAAAAAATCCTCTGTACGAATATCGTCAGAGGATTTTTTATATCGAGCAAGTGAGCCTTCTTTCAGAACGACTAGCCTCTTAAAACTAATCTCTCCCAAGAGCTAGAACTAAAACCAAGGCTTATTACTTATTATCTATTTTCAAAGCGGTTGTAATCCAACAAACCAAACTCAATTGGTTGGTCTTGTTGATACCAACGATGCACTCGGTCACTGAATGGCCAGAACTCGCCAGAACTGCGTCGTACCGCAAACTTGTCTAGCAAGGCCACGTAGTCTTCTTCTGTGTTTAAGCTTTGTAGCGCTTTAACCAGAGTCGGAATCTCATTCTCAGTTAATGACAGGTAAGCCGCAGGGTAGCTACCGACAACGCCTCGTATGAGCGTAAGGTCATCATTGGCATAATCGCGGTTACCTTCTTCATTAAAAAGGCTAGAAATGTTGCTGTGAGCGTTATTGTGAATCATGGTGAACAGCTGCTCTTCGCCGTTTTCGCCTTCAATCATGATCATGACTAATTGAGGTACATGACGTAGGCCTTCTCCCTTAATCAAATTCACTTGATTAAGCAGTGCTTCATTCTTTTTACCAAAACCTGTTTCAACAATATCAAAGCGATTATCGAGGACAGGTGCGAGCTTATCTTTGATCATGTTAAGCAGTTCACGCTTAGGATCGGCCGTTTTGTAAACCACACTGGTTGGTTGTTCAAAAGGTGCAATATTACGCTGCAAGTAGTCGCTCAATTGTGTGCTTTGGTTTTTATACCAACTTGAGTGTTCAATATGTCGCACGTCTTTAGGAAGAAGGGTTAAGAAATTACTCTCACCTTCAAGGCGTAAGAAGTCCATGAACATGCGTGTAATCAGTTGGTGGCCAAAGTTACCGTAGACATCGAAGCCTGCGACGAGAAGATAATGAATGCGTTCTAAAAGAGCATAATCAAGAATCCATGCCGTCTTAGGTTGCGTGCCAACTAACCCTTGCACAACAGATGCGCTATCAAAATGTCTAAAGATGGTGAGGGCTGCATTTGGGTTGACGCCATCGCCATCCCAAATGATGTCAGTGTCCAGGTTTACGCCACTTTCAAACCATTGGTTGGTGAAGTCTGATTTGGCATTTAGGTATCGTGCTTGTTGCTTCGCGTATCTTACCCAATTAGTGACAGGAACCGTATTGCTGTCTAGCTCACTAGGTAGCTTTAAGTTTTTCTTTTGGCTCGCGTAGAAGGCGTTTATTTCTGGTAAGTCGGCTTTCTCGGGGTCAATGAAGAAAATCCAAAAACGATCGTTAATCACGTTTAGAGCAAGTTGACCTCGACACACTGGCCCTTTGATAAAGGCCATGATGGTGTTTTGAGCATTGTCCAACATGAAGTGGAATCGCGAGTTTACTGGCAGCGCTTCAAACGAAGTCATTGGGTTAGCAGAAACATCAATGTTGTAACTAGGAAGTTGTTTTACTGAGTAATTCGCATCGACAAACCAGTTATTCCACTTTTGTAGACGTTCTTTATTAAGTGCGAAAGGCATGTGCGTTTTGTCGACGATGCTGCCTTGCTCTGGAATCAGGCGGTAGTAAACACGGTCTACTTTTGGATCGTCATAAGGGCGACGAGTCGTGATGCGTTTTACCGCTTCACCTGGTGGTGTTGCAGAGCGAACAACAGTGAAGAAACGTGTGGGTTGAGCTAAATCAGAAAAATAGACGTGAGATAAAAACAGGTGCTCATAGATGTAACGAGCTGAAAGTTGGCTCTTATTGTCACTTTTATTTAAAAAGCTTTCGTAGACATTAACGAGCTCTTGTTCCGCATCATTCAGCGGGATATGGTCGTTCATCAACGCGCCATTTTCTAACCAACTCATTAAAGTTGCGTATTCTGTTTTATCTAAATTCGGCATCCCATACGGCATTCCCCAAGTTGGGTAATCTCTCTCATATTGGGCATACTCTTCAATCGTTGGGCACTGTTGGTCTCGGTCGGTTGAAAAGTCGAAACCTTCTAGCTGGGTTTGATCGGGTAGAGGGTGATTCTCTTTCTGGATCAACATACGAGAAACAAGACCTGCATCGAGGTTAGCGGTTGAGTTCTGCATACGCTCATTGAGGACAGGATGAAAATCCGCATCACGCCACTCTTGTGTGGTTATAGCATCTTCAAACAAGCGAGTAGGGGCAGAAGCAGTTAAACGGGTACCTTGATAAACGAGTGCTTTGCTTGCACCTCGGTCTATACCTTCTACTGAAGACATCTTTAACTGGCAGGGCGCATCATAACAAGCGTGACAAACCACGCATCGGTTATCAATGATGGGTTTTACTTCGTTAATGAAGTGCTGTGCTTGAGCCGAAAGAATAGGGGCTTGGCGATCGCGTACTTGTTGCTCACCAAACAACTCGTCGAAGTTTAAACCCGCGTAGACGGCACAACCTGAGAAGACGCTAACAAAAGCTAAAATGAAGAGTTTTTTCAAATTCATACGTATTTATATATTAAGCATTTTCTCTAATTATATCGAAAATGATTGAAAATGCTCATGTTCTAACAATCTTATAGATAAGATCTTGATGGAACCGAGTAACTTGTCGATGCAAGTCACTCGCTTTTGCTCATAAATTAGGGCTTAGACCTAGCCAGATTAAGCACTAAGAGCTAACAGCCATGAGCTAAGAGTAAGACTCATTGATTGACGTAACAAACAGAGAAAGGGACAGACAATCGCTCAAACTCTTTGAGCCAGCGCCACTGGTTGTCTTGCAGCTTATCTCCTGGGCCTTTGACTTCAATCCAATGAAACCCTTCGTCTTTGAACGCAATCAAATCGGGCATCCCGGTTCTAAATAGCTTTAAGTCACTCAATAACACTTTGAAGAATTCGATAATCAAGGCGCTAGGAATAGCTTCCATACTGTGTTCGATGAGTACTTTAGGGAAATGATTCCAATGAACAAAGGGATTGGCGATGCCTTGCTTTTCATCGTAAATATCGAGCAAATGGTTCAGCCCATGTTTGGATATCGTCTGAAAAACAGCTTCAACTTGCTCGGCTCGCTTGTCTACAAAGTCTGAGTGATACAAGTCCAATGGCCGATGTTGGTAACGATTGATAAAAGCACCTTCGACATCAGAGAAAATTACATCCCAGAAAGCCAAACCGAACAAACCACACAGAAAGCTGTTTTCGGAAAAGTAGACATCCCAACCTTGGCTTTCAAAATGTTGTTTTACCGCGAGCTCGACTCGCGTTTGGCTGAGATCCAATTCTAGTTTTATCTGCGCGCAACTTGGCTTTGAAGGGCGAGGGACCTTGTGGCCCTGTTTCCGTAATAACCTCTGTTCAAGCTTAACCGCGACCTCAAGCTCTGACACATCCGATGGAGTAGCTTGCATTTGCGTGACAATGTCACACATTAAGTTTAATTCATCTTGCTTCCCATAGAGGCGCGCAAGTCGCTCTCTGCTCGGAGGAAGTGCAGATTGCTTGAACCAAAAAACAGCTTGGTCATTTTGGTTGAGCCTTTCTAGGTCACGTGCGAGGTCATTGATCAATCGCGATCGTTTTCTAGCAATGCTTCTGTGTTCTGATTCTGCTGGTATCGACTGTAAAAGTTGCTCAAGAAACTCACCGTCTTTGCGGTCTCCTTCTGAATACAAGCGTTGAATATCGCGTATCTGGAGCAATTGATTGAGTTGATCTCTGGAAGTGAAGAAGCGGCGCTGCTTGCTTAATGGATAGTTCTCGAAGGTGTTGAGTCCAAGGTCACTTAACACGAACTGGCTTAGGTCTTGGTAAGTATTGGCGAAGAAGAGAATCAGCAATACATCAATTACTTCGGATTCGACCACGTAAATACAGTCGAAGGGTAGAGTTTGGAACTGATCAAAAGCTTGTGGTTCAAGGAACGCTAACAGTTGGTCTTTTTTAGCAGTTTTGTTGTTCTTAAGAGACGGGAATACATATAGCAGTTCAGGCTTGGTGAGCAGGTGCAATCCAAGTTCGATCTGAGTGATTTCCAAGTCATGTTTGTTAGTAGGGTGACTTAACGTAATGAAGCCAGAGGTGTTTAACTCTCGTAGTGCACTATTTAAATCAGGAATCTCAACATAGCTGAGTTTATCACTTCGAAACCAGCAGCCCTTGCGAGAAAGCAAACGAACCATTAAACACCGACTAGCAATTGAAAGACGTTTGTATTCAGATAACCAACGGAATTCTTCGTCACTCAAAAGATCGGGGTAGAGTGTTTGAGTGTGTTCAACCAGCCGATTGAAGTTGTCGAGATAGTAAGTAGGGGAGAGCTGAAGAGTGGTTTCGGTCGTCAATGGAGAAGTCGCTTGATACAAAAAGAGCCTAACCCTAAGGTTAAGCTCTTCAGTAACAAATTCAATCTTTTCTGATGATTAAGCTTGTGATGCTTTTAGTTCAGCAACTTTAGCTTCAGAGATTGGCTTAGTGATGATTGCTAGAACAATACACACCGCCATCATAACTGCAGAGATTGTGTAAGCTAGGCCGTAACCTTCGCCGTTTGCCATAGAGAAACCAACAACTGCTGCACCGATAGCGCCGCCGATACCCCATGCCGTGTAAAGCACGCCGTAGTTAGTACCGTAGTTTTTCAGGCCGTAGAATTCAGCTGTAAGTGTTGGGAATACTGCTAGAAGCGTACCGTAACCAACAGCTGCGATAGCCGTACCAATGATTAGCGTGAATTCAGAGTTGAACGTAGCGAATAGAGCCATGTTCGCGCCTTGAAGGATGAACGCTAGAAGTAGAGTGCGTACGCCACCGATTTTATCTGCAAGCATACCCGCAGCAACACGGCCGCCTGAGTTGAATACTGCAAGGATAGACGCTAGGTAAACTGCGTTTGGCAGGTTAGCTTGAACGCTAGCAATCGTAGTGATGTTACCGATGATCATTAGGCCAACAGATGCAGCGAACGCGTACATGATCCATAGAGAGTAGAACTGAGGAGTTTTCAGCATTACTTTCCAAGTTAGGTCTTCAGTCTTCTTAACCGCTTTAGGAGCTTGGCCTGCTTTTACTTTAGGCTCAGCTGGCGTGTAATCCGCTGGTGGGTTGTTGATTGTTGCTGCTAGAGGTACTGCGATTGCAAGTACACCAACACCAAGAATCATAAAGCTAGTTTGGATACCCATGCTGTCGATTAGCGCAGAAGTTACTGGTGCTAGGTAGATAGCTGCAAGACCGAAGCCTGCTGCGATAAGACCGTTAACCATACCTTTCTTAGAAGAATGGAACCATTTCATTGCTGATGGAGAAAGACATGCGTAACCGAAGCCGATACCTGCACCTGTCATAACACCGAACGTGATGTTCAGCATCATAGGTGTTGTAGCGAAACCAGAAGCAATCATGCCTAGGCCTGTAAGCGCTGTACCTAGGATAAGGATCTTACGTGGACCCATACGGTCTTGTAGGATGCCCGCAACAAGAAGACAAACAGAGAATGTGATAGTTGCAATAGCGTAAGGAGAAGATGCTTCAGCAGCACTCCAACCAGCTTCAGTTACTAGCGCTTTGTTAAATACACTCCAAGCATACAGGATGCCAAGACAAAGGTTGATACAGAAGCCTGCTAGCAGGATACGTGTTGCTTTATCAATCTTGCTCATTTTTATTCTCAGTTTTGTCATCGGTTAGTGGAGAGCCACTTAACTAAAGACGGGTTATTGTGATTGTTTCTTCAAAATTAGTTTGCGTTTATCAACAGATGGCGCAAAAGAGCGCGGATTATAACCAATAAAAATGTGATTGGAATCTCTTTTTCCATTTTTGGTAAATTAAATTCAGTTTGTTAATGGGTTGTTTTTCATTGGTTTTCAAAATGTTTTTAACACCTTTCTATTTTGTTCATTTTCGCCCTGCCACCCAATTATTCCTGGGATTTCGAGGTGATCACTTTTTAGTAGACTCGTATTCCGTGCGGATATCACAGAGTTGCAAATAATTTTAATTAATTTCTAAGGTTAAATTTGTGTAACAAAATAAATCGAATTAGTGCTTTTTTCATATGAGACAAGGAGTAACGGAGTTCTATTAGAAATGGGATGTTAACCAATTGTTAATGGTGGTTTTTATGGGTGCTTTTGCTTACATTTTGTTCGATATGAGGGGTTGTGTTGTTGGGAAAAAGTGGGAAAATAGTACGCAAACTGAGATTCCAAAAATGAAAGGATGCGTTTCTAGTCTATTACGAGGCGAGTATTATGAAACTATTTTTAATTCTATTGATGTCGATTACTGGTGGTGTAGCAGCTGCTGATCATATTCATTCTTTCTTGTTCGGCTTCTACGTTGCGGCATTGGCTGTAGGCAGTTGTTACTGGCTTGCATTCCGCAGCACGCGTTTCCCACAGTTGGCATTAGTGCTATTGATGTGTGGCTTTTTTGCGAAGATTGCAGTGACGGTTATCGGTGTTTCTTGGGGTATCTCGAACGATATCATTCAATCGCCGTTCATTTTCTCATTGTCATACCTGTTCTTCTTAGTGGTTGTGTCTTATGTTTGGTTTGCATACCGCGATAAACTGACGATGAAAAAGCGCGCTAAACAGGTAGAAGAGTCTCGCAAACAAGCGGCAGCATAATTCGATTTGATTCTTAAAAAGCCTTCTTCGGAAGGCTTTTTTGATCCAGAGATAGTCTATATGGCTGCAGATAAAAGAAACCCCAGTATGGTGACATACTGGGGTTTCTTGTTTATTAATCCTTGATGAAGAACGTTTACTTTTTCATCATCTTAGCGAGATCGGCGAACGGGTTGTGTGTTGCTGACTGATGATCATCTAAACTCGCTTTTGCATCCACACCATAACGCTCATGATCAGTGTATTTTGAATGCTCATGATCGTGACAGTATAGGCACAGTAGCTCCCAGTTACTGCCATCTTCAGGGTTGTTTGTATGGTCGTGATCCACGTGGTGAACGGTAAGCTCTCGGAGGTTTGAGTAAACAAATTCACGCGCACATTTACCACATACCCAAGGGTACAGTTTTAGTGCTTTTTCGCGGTAGCCTTTCTCTTGGCGAGCATACGCTGCACTCGAGCCTGTGAAATCAGAAGACATTGCCAAATCCTTATCAGTTGTAATATCCCAATTTTATCACAGCTTTCTTGAGCCTGTCGGTATGTCGTTATCAAATGATGCATTGGGCTAACCAATGTTGGGCTGAAGCTGAGAGGGTACTTATCTTTTGCACAAGCGAAGTCTTAAAGCAGGTTATGTCTTTCTGGAATAAGCCATGCTTAACAGTTTGAAAATAAATCGTATTAAGGGGTTTTAACTACAGGCATGTGACCTAATATCAGTTTGTGAGACCCTATATTAATAAGGAAATATCATGTCAGAACAATACACTCCGCCAAAAGTTTGGGTTAACGATACTGCTGGTGGTAACAAGTGGGCAAACATCAATAGTCCTGAATCTGGCGCTCGCTTTGATAAAGAGCTTCCTGTTGGTGACCATGCTTTTCAATTGTATTCACTTGGCACACCTAACGGTCAAAAAGTCACTATCTTGCTGGAAGAGTTGTTAGCTGCGGGTGTTAAAGAAGCTGAATATGATGCGTACTTGATCAACATCGGTGAGGCCGATCAGTTCTCCTCTGGCTTTGTTGGAGTGAATCCAAATTCCAAAATACCAGCACTTGTCGATAAGTCTGGTGATGAAGACATCAATGTTTTCGAATCGGCATCTATCTTGATGCACTTAGCTGAAAAATTTGGTCACTTCTTACCAAAAGAAGGGGCTTCAAGAACACAAACTATTAACTGGTTGTTTTGGGCACAAGGTTCTGCCCCATTCCTAGGCGGAGGCTTTGGCCATTTCTATGCTTACGCTGATGAAAAGCAAGAGTACCCAATTAACCGCTTTGCGATGGAAGCTAAGCGTCAACTAGACGTGTTAGACAAACAACTCGCAAATAACACATTTGTGGCGGGTGAGGAGCTAAGCATCGCTGATATAGCGATTTGGCCTTGGTATGGCAACCTTGTGCTAGGCAAAATTTACGATGCAGCCGAGTTCCTACAAGTTGATTCTTACACCAACGTTGTGCGCTGGGCGAAGCAACTAGAAGCGCGCGAAGGCTTCCAACGCGGCCGAGTGGTTAACCGTTCATTTGGCGAAGAGTGGGAGCAAGTACCCGAGCGCCATTCCGCAGAAGATATCGACCGTGTTTTAAAACTACGCCCGTAGTGATTTAAAGCGATAACCGACATCAATACCACTAGAGCTTGTTTTCGATTCGTTCGAGTAACAAGCTCTAGTTTTTTCCACCTTTTCTTTCCTTTCTATATCAGCCTTTCGATAAATACCGTTACGACTCTCCTTCACACTATCATTCGCATTGCTAATTATTTTTTATATCTTTGATTATTAGAGGTTTTTATTCATCTTTATGCCTTGTTACTAAAGTGATCTCATATTTTGTTACATCTCAACGATTAATTATTTATTGAAATGTTATAACATAACAATAAGTTAATTGATGATGTATTTTAAAAAGGAAAAAGTTGTGAATAAAAAATTGGTTTCTCTAGCGGTTGGTAGCATTCTCGTTTCCCCTGTTTTTGCCGACACGTTGTCAAACCCTCAAATTGGCGTTGTTCTTGATGGTTATTATCAAGACGGTCAACGTAATAACTCGGAGCGTGATGAAGGCTTTGGTCTTGGCCATACCGAACTCAACATGTCTGCGAATATCGATGACAAGTTTTATGGCTCTTTGACTACGGTTATTGAAACTCACGATGATGAGACTGAATTACTGCTCGAAGAAGCTTTCATTGAAACACTGACGATGCCTTACGGTTTAAGTATTCGAGGTGGTCGTTTCCTATCAGACTTTGGTTACCTGAATAACCAACATATGCATACTGATAGTTTTGTTGAGCGTCCTGCTGCTTACCGCACATTCTTAGGCTCTCATTATTACGATGATGGTGTTCGTGCGAACATCGTTCTACCTACAGACCTATATGTGAAGTTCGGTATTGAAGCGCTAAGTGGTAGCAAGATGTCGTCTGTTGATGATGGCTCTGATGTTGGTGTTTACACTACAACTCTTAAGCTGGGTGACGACTTTTCAGAGTCATCAAGCTGGCAGTTTGGTTTGAGCTACTTACGAAATGAAAACGGTAAAGTACGTGAGTTTGGAGACCATGATCACGGGCACGACCATGACCACGATCATAGCCACGGCGCGGCGGTAACGGGCTCAAACTTATACGGTGCTGATTTTGTATGGAAGTGGGCTCCAAACGGTAACTACAAATACCAAAACTTCACGCTTGCAGCTGAGTACATGCTGTTGGATGGCATCGTTGATGACAAATACAAAAATGATGCGGAATCACCAGATACGCTAGCAGGCTATTATGTATCGGGTGTTTACCGATTCAGCCCAAGCTGGTCTGCTGGCCTGCGCTATGGTGAAGCGGAAAGCTATGATGGACACGCACATGGTGACCACATGCACTTTACTGCAATGAACGACAAAGAAGCGGATGCAATGATCGCTTGGGATTCATCTCATTTTGGTACAGTTAGAGCGCAATACTCTCGCGTTGAAAACCAAAGTAAAGAGACAGATAACGTATTTACCCTTCAGTATGTGATGACCTTTGGGGCGCACGGTGCTCATGCATTCTAGGAAACTCCGACTTACAATGGCAACGGGTGTTGCCATTGTATCCTCATCGATAATTGTATCTTCGCCTGCGATGGCGTTGAACATCTTCGTGTGTGAGCCTGAGTGGCAAGCACTTATCCATAGCCATGCTCCTGACGCTAAGATCTACTCAGCCACCACTGCGAAGCAAGATCCTCACTATGTGCAAGCTCGACCTTCACTGATTGCCAAAATGCGACAGGCTGATATGGCGATGTGTTCTGGCTCAGAACTGGAAGTAGGCTGGCTGCCAATGTTGCAAGTACGTAGCGGTAACCCTGCAGTGCAAGATAGTGCGTCAACCATGTTATACGCGAGCGATATGGTAGGTATGCTTGATACCCATGCCCATGTCGATCGAAGCATGGGAGATATCCACGCTCACGGAAACCCACATGTTCAGTTTGCTGCTGAGTATATGATTCCTATCTCGAGAGAAGTCACCAAGCGTTTACAACTGGTTGATCCTGACAATGCACATATCTACATGCGGAATGGTATGAAGTTTCGTGCCAACTGGCGTAATAAATTGGCAGAGTGGGAAACGAAAGCAGAGCCGTTACAAGGTAAAAAAGTGGTCGGGTATCATGCTACATATCGTTACCTCTTTGACTGGTTAGATATGGCGCAAATTGCTGATTTAGAACCTAAGCCTGGGATATCACCGACTACCTCACATTTACAGTCATTGACCAAATTGGATCCAGCTTCGTTTGATGCGATTGTGTATTCATCACACCAAGACCAGCGGCCTGCTAATTGGCTTAACCAGCAAATCAACAAGCCTACTATACAGCTACCATTGACGGTTGCAGAAGGTCAGAGCCTTGATCAAATGTACGATCAACTCATTGATGAGTTGCTGAGAACGCTCGTTAACCCAGACACATCAACGAGATCGTAATGTTGATTGAATATGGCTGGCTGGTACCTGCGGTATTGTGTGGATTAATTGCATTAGTCGGGAACATCGTGCTTGGGGAGCAAGTCCTCAAGCGCCAGATCATCTTTATTGATCTAGCTGTCGCGCAAGTGGCTGCCCTTGGCGCTGCCTTGAGTCAGTATTGGTTGAGCCGATATGCACTGTTTAGCGGCTCTTGGTTTGCAGAGATGATTGGCCCGTGGGCCATGTCATTGTTGCTATGCGGATTAATTGCGTTAATGGAAAAGCGTTACAAACAACACTTAGAACCAATGATAGGAAGTTTGTTTGTGGTATCGGCTTCATTAGCGATTCTATTGGTCAGCAAAGATCCTCATGGCGCCGATTTTATTCAAGGCATTCTCAACGGGCAGCTGTTGTGGTCTACCTGGGATGACGTTTGGCCATTGGCAATAATCACAACCGCGATGTTGGTGTTGATTAGCGTAAAGCCTGAATTTATGCAGGGTAGTGGTTTTTATCTTATCTTCGCTATATTGATGCCGATCACCGTAAAGCTGACTGGGATCTATTTGGAGTTTTCGTTACTGGTGATTCCTGCGTTATGTGCAGCTGCGTATAAAGGCGTTCGCTTCTTTATTGCGAGTATTGGGATTGGCACTATCGGTATTTTAACAGGCTTAGCGATGTCGGCTTATTACGATTTGCCAAGTGGCGCCAGCATTGTCATTACGCTGTTTTTGGTGGGGGTGATGTTTAATATTGTGATGAAGTTGATTAGAAGCACTTGTACTGATAGTTCGACACGAGCTTGTGGTTAGGAAAAGGCCTCTAAGGTTTAACTTGGAGGCAACGAACCTGAGGTTAAAAAGGTCATGGCGCTTTCGCTATTTAGAACTGATAGCGATGGCATATTATATTTAGATTTAGCTATTAAAGGCGGTTTAGGTATAAAATCGCGACATCATAATTCTAAAGGATGGTGCCATGTACCACGGTCATATCTATTTCCCTCTGCGCTTTGCAGAGCAGGCAGAAACACTGCGTCAGAAAATTCTATCGGAACGCAAAGATGTGCTAGAGACTTTCCCATTAATACAGCGTTTGGTTGGCCCACATAAGATGCCAATGTTCGAGATTCACTTTGCAAACAAAGAGTCGGGTATTGTTGAATGGCTTGAGCAAGAACGCGGTGATATGTCGGTGTTGATTCACCCTGTGACTGGCGGTGAAGAAACTTTGGATCACACAGTAAGAGCGACATGGCTTGGTCGTGAGCTAGGTGTATTCGAAGAGACACTGAGTAGCTAATTTAATTCGCGCCCGACAGTGTGTACCTAATATTTGTACTTAGTAACTTAGTAACTTAGTAACTTAGTAACTTAGTAACTTAGTAACTTAGTAATTTAGGTGCTGTCGGGTGTGTCGGTGCACACCTCGTTTTGCTCATTGTCTTCTTGCCTAAATAACTAGCTTCTCCAGCTATTCCCCAGTAACAGTGATACCGCTACCGACACACCTAATGCGATCAATATATTAGGTAAGTACAGCCCCCAAATCGCGACACAAACCGCCACCGTTACCACAGCCCACAATAGTGTTTCTAAAATCCAAGTGCCCATAAAATAACTCCTAACTAGATTGTGCGATTAGCATAACCAAGCAAGGGTAAACTTTTGGTCACCATCCAATAACCATTTAGAAAATTGCTATAGCATGACTTTGACGATGAACTCATTGTTGTAAACTTGATGAGTAAACTGCCAACCTTGGTTCTGACAAACGCGATCAATGAGCTCTAGGCCGATACCAAAAGAGGTTTGTTGTTCAGAGTCGTTTGCTAGGTTTTCATCTTCCAAACGATTGGTTACCTCAAACTGATGTTCTGTCAGTGTGATTCTGATATCTCCGCTACCACCGTGTTGGAATGCATTTCGGACCAAGTTGGTGAGCACAACCTCTGTTAACTCACGGGGAAGGGAGTGTTCGCCTTGGTCGACCTTGGTGTGGATCTCTACTTCTTTGTTTTTGAGAAGGTAACGTTGGCTTTCGATGATGTTGTTGAGCAGGGGAGTCAGCTTGATTTGCTCATAGTTGGTTTCGATCTCGTTATTGCGGCTCATCCACAGCAGCGTTGTTACCAAGGCTTTCATGTTGGTGGCCGAACGTTGGATTCGCGCTACCGCTCGTTGGCCACTGTTAGGGATAGTTTCAGACAACCGAACCAGCATATCGCCACTGGCTGAAATAGTAGCAATCGGTGTTCTTAACTCGTGGCTTGCTGCTCTTAAGAAAAAGCTCTCACGTTCATTAGCCTGACGCTCACCTTGTACGCTTTTAACCAGTTGAGAAGCTAACTGGTCGATTTCTTTATACCGAAACTGAGCAAGCCCTTCTGTGTCGTCCACGTCCATAGATTCAGACCATTTTGATAGCGTAATAATCGGTTTGGTGACTCGATGTATCAGTAGGCGAATGATCAAAAATACCAAGAGTAAAAGGGCACCTATGGCGATAAAAGCATTGTTTATTTGATCGACTGAATCAGGTGGGTTCAGCTCGAATAGATTCAAGTAGATGGCCTCGTCGTATTCAGAAATGATGTATAACGCTTCGTCGCTACCTGATATCGGATGCTTGGCTGCATAGAGGTATTGGCCTGAATCATTGTTAGCTGATTGCTCGTAGTGTTCATAAATTGCATCGTTATCAAACGCTTTCCAATCAAAGGTTTGTTGAAACTTAACGGGCAGATCTGAATAACTTAGAAAGGCTTGGAATGTTGGGTTTTGGTAGTCTGGCAGTTGCCCGGTTTCGATGTATTGCTGCTCTGCCACTTCCAGCTCATATAAGAATCCATATTTTGCCGATTCATTGAGACCGATGTGATAGCTCTGAGACACCATTAAGCTGTAAATGGCTGTGAGTAATACGACGATGCCAAATAAGTAGAGGTAGATATCACGCTTGATACTGACTCGATTCATGTCCGCGTGTTTCATGATGGTTCCTCATGCAAGACAACACCAATGCCATGAACCGTGTGAATTAGTTTTGAGTCAAAGGGCGCATCAACCACTTGTCGAAGCTTAAACAGGTGCGCTTTCATGCTATCAGAGCTTGGCATTTCGTCTTCCCAGGCTTCTTCAAGCTTGGCTTTACTCACCACGTTAGGGCTGTTTCGCACTAACATCACGAGCATTCGCCAACATACCGGAGAGAGCTTCAATAGCTTGCCGTCTCTAATGGCTTGATGCTTGTCTAAGTTCAGTTTGAGGTCTGCCACAGACAATGACGTAACGGAGCCTTGAGCGCGGCGCACTAGTGCCATCAACCGTACTTTGAGTTCTTCCATCGCAAAAGGCTTCACTAGATAGTCATCCGAACCGACCTCGAACCCCGCGATCTTGTCTTCTAACGTGTCTCTTGCGGTCAACATGAGAATCGGAGTGGTCACGCCTTGCTTCCTAAGAGATTGGCAGACATCAAGCCCATCCATCTTGGGCATGTTGATGTCCGTTAAGATGATGTCATAACGCCCCTCTAAAGCGAGATTTAGACCCGCGCTGCCATTGTAAGCAAAATCGAATTCGAAACCGTCGAGTTCCATATAGTCTGCAATGGCTTCTGCCAAGTCGCTGTCGTCTTCAATCAACAGGGCGTTAATACTCATAAGTGTCCTTACTTTGTTTCTCGTTCTCTTTTCCAAGCCCAGATAGGCGGCTGAATAAGAAGCTGTAGTCGGTAGTTCCAATTTGGCGCGTGCCATAACTGTTGGCACAGTTTAACGTAGCCATGGAAATATACCTTAAATGGGTTCACAGAGTTGATTCTTGGGAACACACCGTATCTGACTTCTTCCTCTTCTTTGGCGAAAGTACCGAACATCTTGTCCCAAATAATGAAGATGCCAGCATAGTTCTTATCAAGATACTGCTTGTTGGTTGCGTGATGCACTCGGTGGTGTGAAGGCGTATTAAACACCGCTTCAACAGGGCGAGGTAGTCGTTTAACGGTTTCAGTGTGCAGCAGTGTTTGAAACAGTTGAACAAAGGTTTCACACATCAGAACCACAAACGGATTGAAACCAAGCAGAATCAACGGCAAGTGAAAGAAGAACGGGAAGAACCAATCCAAAGGCCCAAAGCGGTAAGCGACCGAGATATTAAAGTAAAGCGAGCTATGGTGAACAGAGTGCGTTCCCCAAGCTAAACCGTTGCTGTGCAAGAATCTGTGTTCCCAGTAGTAAGCGAGATCGGCCAAGATCAAGCAACCAAGAATTGTCCAACCGGATATTGGCAGTTGAGTTAGGCTGAAGTTCTCGTAGGCGTAAACAAACGCACCAACATAAGCTAACCCGACGAAGAAAAGGATAATCAACAAGAAGAACAAAGTGACTAAGTTAGTCGCACTGTCTCCCAACATATTCCAGCTGAGCTTTTTCTTAAAGGCATAGCGGATAAGCTCAAAGATAAACAGAGCCAGAGCAAGCAGTAGAAAGTTGTCGTCGACCCAAGTCTCGGTAAGGATGATGCTTGTTTCTGTGAATGTTTGAGAGAGAAAGCTCCCAATGCTATCCAAAGTGAAATCCATAACTAAATCCTTTACTGGTTGTTCTTATAATAGACGTATAACTCGCTAGAATCTGGCAACCCATGCTGATTGAGTTGGTGGTGCTCTATAATCATGTCCACTTCTTTTAATATCGCGATACCTTCCCAAGCTTGTGCTAATTCCTGTTCGGTATGTTCGCCTTTACCTAGTAGAAGCGTGCCTTTGGCTTTGTTTGGGAGCTTAATTAAGGGCTTGTTTTTATTTAATTTTGACTGCTGAGTCGGGAAGCCAATCATGATTGTTGCTTCGCTGAAATCAGAGCTGATCTCTTGATAGATCACGATGACTTGTTGTTGTGCGATCTCCTCATCATTTGCTTCTAGGTTTTGGTAGAAATCGACCCACAGATCAGGTACATCCTCTAATGGAATCGTCTTGCTCAAACCTTGCAAAAAAGTCGTGTTTGCAGTGACTTGTGGTTTTTTAGCTACGGGCTTAGTTGCTTCTGACTGAGCTATTGCTGATTGAGTTACTGCCGTTTCAGCTGTTGATGCCTTTTTAATTGGCTGTGCTGTCGAATTAATTGGCTGCTCTGTCGATGCATCCGCAATCGCAGGTTGAATATGTAATACCCCCCAGACAAGACCAGTAATACCGACTGTCGTGAGTAATGAAGCGAATAATTTCATGCTCTTTCCTTGTTGTTCATTTTTCTTATCAAGGACAGTAAAGGAGGCGAGGTAAACAAAAGGTAACCGTGGGGGATTGTTTTGGTCAGAGAGTATTGGTGATTCATTAAAAAAGGCTCCTCAAATGAGGAGCCTTTGTTTTATCAAGAGTCTCTGTTTGTCATCTAAACAGAGTAGGGGGATTAAGCCTCTGCTGCTACTTTATCGCTGCTCATCTTTTTAAGAGCTGCGTAACCAAAGCCTGTTACTGCTGTACCTGCTGCAATCGCTACTAGGTACATAAGAACTGGAGAGATAGCGCCAGGAATCAGTAGTACGAACAAGCCGCCGTGTGGAGCCATTAGCTGAGCACCAAACATCATTGATAGAGCGCCAGTTAGTGCGCCACCTGCCATACAAGCTGGGATAACACGCATTGGATCTTTCGCTGCGAATGGGATTGCACCTTCAGAGATGAAACATAGACCAAGAACGAATGATGCTTTACCTGCTTCACGTTCGCCCGCTTCAAACTTGTCTTTCACTAGGAAAGTCGCAAGACCCATACCTAGAGCTGGAACCATACCTGCTGCCATGATTGCTGCCATTGGTGCGTAAGTTTGCGAAGCCAGTAGACCAACACCAAACGTGTAAGCCGCTTTGTTTACCGGGCCACCAAGGTCGAAACACATCATAGCGCCTAGAATCACACCCAGAAGAATCGCGTTAGACGTTCCCATGTTGTTTAGGAAAGTTGTCATTGCGCTCATCACGCCAGATACAGGGCCACCCACGATGTAAACCATCACAAGACCAGTGAACAAACTCGCGATAAACGGAATGATCAGGATAGGCTTAAGGGCTTCCATGGACTGTGGAAGTTGAACCTTGTCGGCAATGAATTTCGCTGCGTAACCGGCAATGAAACCTGCTGCGATACCACCTAGGAAACCTGCGCCCGTTGAGCTAGCCAACATACCGCCGATTAGACCTGGAGCCAGACCCGGACGGTCAGCAATTGAAAATGCAATGAAACCAGCAAGAACAGGAATCATCAGTGCGAATGCAGAACCACCACCGATAGTCATCAGTGCTGCTGCTAACGTGCCTTCTTCTTTAAACGCTTCGATACCGAATACGAAAGATAGTGCAATGATCAAACCACCCGCAACCACCACAGGAAGCATGTGTGAAACACCTGTCATTAGGTGCTTGTACACGCCTTTCTTCTCGTCAGCAGGTGCTGAATTTGAAGAAGCAGTGTGTTGGTATGGTTTAGCTTCTACGAATGCTTTTTCCATCTCTTGCTTTGTTTTCTTAAGCGCAGGACCCGTTGTCGTTTTGTACAGCGCTTTGCCGTTAAAACGATCAAGAGGAACGTCGATATCTGCTGCGATGATAACAAGATCAGCATCTGCAATTTCTTGGTCAGTCAGTTGGTTCTTCGCGCCGACAGAGCCGCGAGTTTCCACTTTAATTTGGTGACCTAGGCGTTTGCCTTCTGCTTCAAGCGCTTCAGCTGCCATAAAGGTGTGTGCAACACCAGTTGGGCAAGCGGTAATCGCTACGATCTTTTTGCTGCCCGTCGCTGGTGAAGTGCCAGTAACCGCAACTGTTTTTTCAACTTGAGAAGCGTCTAATACCGTTGCTTCTGCTGCCGCTTTCTCAAGAAATGCTTTTGCATCTGCTGTGCATTCAGAGATAGCTGCTTGGTACACTTTCTTACCGACAAAGCGCGCTTTATCAACGTTTGTGTTGGCTGCGATAACCACAACGTCGCTGCTGTCGATAGTGTCTTGCGATACGGTTGAGTCTGGTAGCACGCTTGATTGACATTCAATAGCGGCGTTCCAACCCAGTGCTTTTGTCGCTTGTTCTAACAAGCCTGCGGCGATGATGCTGTTTGCTACGCCACTAGGGCAAGCTGTGATAATGGTAATATTCATAATAAACCTTTTGTCCTATTTGCTTGTGTCTAACTGGCTAGTTGGAGCACTAAGCGACTGTAATTGGATATTTTGTAGTACTGATTCCAGCTCTTGTTGGCTGGTGATGCCCACGCCTACCTGTGAAACTGCTAGAGCAGATAGGGCGGTTGCGAATTTAATAAGTTCTGGTTTTGGCATCTGTTGCATGTGACCCCAACATAGGCCAGCAACCAATGTGTCACCTGCGCCTACCGTGCTTACCACTTGCATACGCGGCGGTTGAGCATGTAACCATTCACCTTGGTTTAGCCACATCACGCCTTCTGCGCCAAGTGACACCACGATGTTTTCAATACCTTTTTCACTTAGGGCTTGGCCTGCGTGTTGGCATTGGTCACGTGTTGTCAGTTCTGCGTTGAACAGCTGAGACAGCTCTTCGTCGTTTGGCTTAATCAGCCAAGGTTGTGCATTGATACCGGCTTTAAGTGCGTCACGGCTGCTATCAAATAGCACCTTCTTACCTAAATCGTGTAAGCGTTGAACCCAAGAAGCGCAAAGCTCAGGAGAGATGCCTTGTGGCAAGCTGCCTGCAATTACGAAGTAATCGTGGTCTTCAGCCAGTTCTAATAAGGTTTCTTCGAACGCTTTAATCGCGTCAGCATCAACAGGAACACCTGGGAAGTTGATGTCGCTTACTTGGCCTGAATTTTCTACCAATTTCACGTTGATACGAGTCGCGCCGTCGACACGGATGAAGCGGTCAGTTGCGCCCATCTGTTCGAACAATTGGCAGAACGCTTCTTCGTTATTGCGACCAAGGAAACCCGTTACGGTCACTTTAGCTCCAAGCTCTGAAAGTACTTTTGCTACGTTTACGCCTTTGCCCGCTGCGTGCAAAGAGCCTTTGTTTACTAGGCTAACTGAACCTATATTTAGTGCGTCGATAGCACCTGTCAGGTCTAGGGCAGGGTTTAGCGTTACGGTAACGGCTTTGATTTGTTTATCAGACATATCGATTCCTTAACCTTCACCAAGGCCTGAAGCGATAGCTTTGCCAATCGATTCAAGTGCTTGTGCTGCATCTTCACCTTCAGCAACAAACTGAAGCTGGTGGCCGTGTTTAACGCCAAGCGCGATTACTTTCATCAAGCTCTTCGCGTTCACTTCTTTTCCGTCGCCATCTAGGTTTGAAACGCGGATTGTTGATTCAAACTTCTTCGCTTCAGCGACTAGCATTGCACCCGGACGAGCGTGCAGGCCGTGTGCGTTTTTGATTTTGAATACTGCGCAATTGTCATCGTCTTGAGAAGCTGTAGAAACCGCTTCACCTTTCAGAAGGCCAATCACTTGTGCAATATCAGCGGTTAACAGTTGTTGCTGTTTACCTTCGAAAACCATCTTGCTTAGGTTTGCTAGAATCGATTGGTGCGCGCTGTTACAAGCGGCGAATGCAACAAGTGCTTTAACAGGTGTGCCTTCGTACTCACAATGGTTTGCCGTTGAAACAAACGATACGCCAGTGCGAGTTACACCTTTATCGCTGCCCAACAACCACAAGCCTTGGCCTAGGTGAGTCGGTGTTTTTGTTACTAGGTCAGCAACGAATGCGTTGTCTGTACAACCTGTGTTCTTAAGTAGGCCGCCCGCCACTGCCGACATTTGAACCATGTCGCTCGCAGGGAACAGTAGCTGAACTAAAGAAGCGTCTAGGTCGGCTTCTAGTTGAACTTCGCCGTTAAGTAGGGCGATGATTTCGTCTTCTGATTTCGCTTGCTTTAATTTCTCTTCAACGCCGTCTGCCGCTAGCACTTTCGTTAGCTGCTTAAGAATGCCTAAGTGCTCGTCTGATTTCGCTGCAATACCAATTGCTACGTAAACACGGTTGCCGTCTGCCCAATCAATGCCTTCAGGGAAGTGGTGTACCGCAACGCCTGTCTCTTTTACTAGGCCACGCGTGTCAGTGGTGCCGTGAGGAATCGCGATGCCGTTACCTAGGAACGTTGAGTTCTGGTTTTCACGGTTCAGCATTCCTTCAACGTAACCAGAGTCAACTAAACCTTTCGCGGTTAGGTCGCCAGCAATGTTCTGGATAGCTTTGAATTTGTCATCGGCCGTTTGACCAAGAGTGATGTCAGATTTTGATAATTTAAGCATGGTGCCTCTTTAGCGTATCGCTTGAGAATTTGTGTATCGCTACGATTCAGTCTAGAGCAAGAATTAGTGAACTTTACTCGTTGCTTTGCTCTTTGTTTTACTTTAGCTGAATCGGTTCAGCATTCAGTGTGAAAAAATTCAGCAAAGCCGATTTTGTTAACCAAAATAGTTTTGCTGCGTGTCGTAATTTCAGTTTCATTCATAGCGAGAAGTTGAATCACGACAAATGATGTTCAATCCATTCAAAAGGATGATTGAAGTCACTTTTCAGATTTTGCTGAATCCTTTCAGCTTTTATACTGAATCGATTCAGCATATAATTCAACTAATCCAAGGATCAGAAGATTGGTTATATGATCCTACGCACAAAATACAGGTCACCCATATGACACTAGATGAGATTGCCAAACTAGCCGGTGTGTCGAAAACCACAGCCAGTTATGTGATTAACGGCAAGGCGCAGAAATACAGAATCAGTGAGAAGACTCAGCAGAAAGTAATGGCGGTTGTCGACCAGTATAACTACCGTCCAGACCATGCTGCTTCATCGCTGCGTGCTGGTAATAGCCGTTCATTTGGTTTGATTATTCCTGATCTGGAAAACAGCAGTTACGCGCGTTTAGCAAAGTTGATAGAGCAGAACTCACGTAAAGTGGGCTATCAAATCCTGATTGGTTGTTCTGATGATGACGCCGAAACCGAACGTAAAGTAGCGGAAGCGTTGGTGAGCCGTCGTATTGATGCTTTGCTGGTGGCGAGCTCTATGCCAGACGCTAACGAGTTTTACTTGAAGCTGCAAAACTCAGGTACACCCGTAATCGCGATTGACCGTCCGTTAGACGATGAACATTTTGCTTGCGTGATCAGTGAGGACTTTGAAGCCGCGTTTGAACTGACGCATTCAATCCTTGATGACAGTATTCACAGTGTCGGCTTGATAGGCGCATTGCCAGACCTGAACATTTCACGCGAACGTCAGTTGGGTTTTGAAGCGGCGAATAAGGCGCATACGTTGCAAACAGGGCTAAAAGATAACAAGCCGATGGTTGTGGGTTACGGTGAGCACTTTGACCGTGAATCTGGACGAGAAGTGTTTGAAGAGTGGATTGCTAAAGGTACAGTCCCTGATGCGATCGTCACTATGTCTTACACCTTACTGGAAGGTGTGCTTGATGTGATGGTCGAAAAGCCAGAGCTAGTGAATCAGGTGAAGCTGGCGACATTTGGTGATAACCGTTTGTTGGATTTCTTACCCTTTAAAGTTCATTCACTGCCGCAGCAATTCGAAGTCATCGCAGACAGCGCGTTTGCCTTGGCGCTAAATGCTTCCGCTAAGCGTTACCAGTCGGGCATCGAACTGGTGCCGAGAAGCTTAGTGAAGCGAGGTTAGCTTGAGCTCAGCGGTTAGCTAGGACTAAGCAGCTAACTAGAACTAAAGCGGTTAACTAGGACTAAGTTTTTAACTAGGCCTAAGCTTTTAACTAGGACTAAGCAATAAGCCTAACTCTACGATAGCGACCACGCCGAGTAACAGGGCCAACACCTTCCAAAACTGGATTGGATTTCGGTTTATCAATGGCTGCTTGGCTTTGTGTTTCATTAGGTTTTGATTGGGGGTGTAGAGATCGGCGACAAAATCACCCAAAATCGGGTATCGCTCGTTAGGTGATTCAGCACACGCCTTTTGTAACACCAAATCAATCCAAGCTGGTAAATCTGTTCGCTTTTGTGTCAGCGGCTGGTATTCCCATTGATGGTGGCGAGATTGTTTTAGAGATTGAGCGCTCATCTCAGAGTAGGGCAACTCGCCTGTTAGCATCTCATAACCAATCACAGCGATAGAGAACAAATCCGAGCTTGTCGTGGCCGTGTTGTATTTAATACTTTCTGGAGCGATGTAATTCACTGCGCCGAGTGGCGTGGGATCTTTGTCTGCTTGTTCTCCCTCCTCAATTCCCCTGACTAACACCGCACCAAGGTCGATGATTTTGATGTTGCCATCGCGTTGGATCATGATGTTCTCGGGCTTTAAGTCTCTGTGAACCATGTCGGCACGTTGTAATACACGAATACCTTGTGTGATTTTTTCTAGGATCTCGCGAACCTGTTCGAGCGGAGGCTTAGGGTTGTCGTACATCCATTGCCTTAGCGTCACCCCTTCAACCCATTCACAAATTTGATATAGGAATTGAGAGTGTTCAGGCGTTGGGTAAACCTTCATTACTTTCTTGTTATTCAACAAGATACCTGCCCATTGCTCGTTAAAGAAAGCTCTCAGCTGTGCTGGGTCGTCATGATATTGAACCGACGGTACTTTGAGTACGAACTCTGTTTGTGTCTCTTTTTGCATGACTCGGTATACGTGACTTCTAGATCCAGCATACAACACCTCAAGCACCATAAAGTTGTCGATACTTTGCCCAAGCTTTAAAGCGGGTGGGATGGCACGTTTAGCCAGCTTCTCATGGAATTCAATGAGCGAAGGTTTAGGTAGATGACTTATTTGAACAATCAAGCAGCTTACGTTGTCCGAACTGTTGTGGCTTAACGCTGTGTTACATATGGTTTGAGCGGCGTATTCGAAATCCACTCCGGGCTTATCGATGTGTTCTTTAAAGGTATTTGGAGACACAAACTCGTGTACACCATCAGATGTCAGGATAAAACAGTCGTTTTTTTTAATAGGAAGCGTTTGATAGTCAACGTTGAGTTGGTTATCCATGCCTAAGGCGCGTGTTAGATAATGCTTCTGTCCCATATTTTTACGCGTGTGGTCGCGGGTCAGTTGGCGCAATTCTCCATCTCTTAGTAAGTAGATACGGCTGTCGCCCACGTGGAAGATATGCGCGGTGTTTGATTTGAGTATCACGCTGCTGAACGTCGAAACGAGGGCATTGTGGTTCACTTGTTGTGCGGGATGAATATTAGAAACAGACGTGTTGAAGAGCCAAGAATTGAGGGACGTTAAGACCTTTTGCGCCGAACGTTGGATGCTCCAGCTTTGGGGAGTTGCGTAATAGTCGTCGATAAACTGCATCACGCTGGTGTGACTGGCTTTCTGGCCGTGTTCACTGCAACTTGCGCCGTCTGCTATGCAGGCAACACTGCCTTTCAACTCTTGCTCTGCGCGAGTTTTTGGGTGTTTTACAATGATGGCATCTTGGTTTTCATCTCGTACGCCTTGATTCGAATAACCACCAAACTTAAGCGTTAACTGGTTGTTGGATTCTGGCGTGATGACTTGCCCTTGGCTGAATGAAATTGTCATAACTGGTCTTCTTCTTAACTGCTCTTCTTCCCGCTTCCTTGACAGAACATCCTAGGAAGAACAAAAGCCCTAGTGAACTTAGAGCCTTTGAACGAAGCACCTAGCATTGATGTATCCGCTAAGGTGCTTCTCCCGATTCAATAATATCAATGCTTCATAGTACAGACCTAGCTTGAAACATTAATCAGCGTGACACTGCCATCGTCGTTTACTTCGGCGATTTGACCGTTAGGCTCTTCCATGAACAGTAGAGTCACAAAGCCAAGTACCGCTGTTGCAGCAATCACTAAGAAGAAGGTTTGGTAGCTCACGAATGACAACACAGTTAGGTAAACTACTGCACCCACGTTACCGTAAGCGCCCGTCATACCTGCAATTTGACCTGTCATACGACGCTTGATTAGAGGAACCGTTGCGAATACCGCACCTTCACCCGCTTGCACGAAGAAAGAACACGCCATCGCCGCAACAACCGCTAGCCATACAGGCCATGTGCTGTCGACTTGACCCATTGCGAAGTAACCCACAGCAAGACCAATCGTTAGAATAAGCAGTGTTGGTTTACGACCGAATTTATCTGAAATCCAACCACCACCTGGGCGAGACATTAGGTTCATAAAGGCATAAGCCGATGCAACCATACCTGCAAGAACCGGTGTTAATTCAAAGGTTTCAGAGAAGAACAGTGGCAGCATAGAAACCACAGCCAGTTCAGAACCAAATGTTGCGAAGTACAATACGTTAAGTACCGCTACTTGCTTGAACTTGTACTGGTGAATCTCAGGCACTTCTTCTTTAAATACGTTCTTGTTTACTTTCCAAACTTGCGACACTTCGTACACGTAAAGTGCTGCTAAACCTGCATACACAGAGTAAACCGCCATGTCAGACAACATGTTGATGTTGCTTGGTGATAGCTTCCAAGTCAGTAGCGCTAAAGCGGCATACATAGGGATCTTCATAATAAGTAGGAAGAAAAAGTCACCCTTTGATGTCACTTCCATTGCTGTTACTTGAGCAGGCTTGAAATAAGTCGAACCTTTTGGTGTATCTGACACGTTTTTGTAGAAGATAAACGAGAACGCTAAGCTCATTACGCCGGTAATACCGACCGCATAACGCCAGCCGTCTTCACCACCAAACGCTAGAGCGAGAGTTGGAAGTGTGAACGCCGCTGCTGCTGAACCGAAGTTACCCCAACCGCCGTAAATACCTTCTGCAGTACCCAGTTCGTTGTGTGGGAACCATTCAGACACAAGACGAATACCGACAACGAAACCTGCACCAATGAAGCCCAGTAGGAAACGAGCGATTGCTGCTTGAATGAAAGAGTCTGCCAGAGCAAACATGAAACAAGGGATAGAACAGACCGCGAGTAGCGAAGAGTAAACCAACCTTGGGCCGTATCTATCGGTTAGCATGCCTATTGCGACACGTGCCGGAATGGTCAATGCAACGTTGAGGATCAGGAGGGTTTTGATCTCTTCAGTAGAAAGACCAAGCGTAGTTTTTACCATTTGCAGTAGTGGGGCAAAGTTGAACCACACAACAAAGGTAATGAAAAAGGCCATCCAGCTTAGGTGTAAGACTTTCATCTTACCCGTAAATGAAAGCAGCGAAAATTTAGTGTTATCCATGGTTTAAATCCTTTAAATCTGGAAAATTACCCGGTTTGTGCACCTGCGTTACTTCCGAACTTAGAACGCTTTTAATGTGCATAAACCCTGTGCCGAAATTGCGCACGCTAATAAGCGTTTGCATGATGGTGTCGGCGGTTTAGTTAACTGGCGATAGCAAGTGGTGCGAGAACTTGAACTTGTTCTCCTTGCTTGCGAACTTCAAATTTCACGAGCTTGAGCTCAGGCTGTTCAAGACATTCGCCAGTTTCTAAGTGGTAATGCTGCTTGTATAAGGGTGAGGCCACGTAAGGTTCTCCACTTAATGAACCAATTATACCACGTGACATCACATTCGCCTTGCCGATAGGGTCGTAATTAGAGAGCCCATAAAGCGTGTCGCTGCGCTTGCAGTAAAAAATAGCCACTTGGTTATCGTCTACTTTGGCGCAAATTCCCCCGTTTGGGGTTAGATCGCTGGTGCTGCATACGGTTGTCCAATTTTCCATGACTTTCTCCTAGTCTAAAATTGAGTTTTTATTTTTTTATTGATGAACCTGATGAACCTGATGAACCTGATGAAATTTATGAAACCTCAGTCACTTCGATTTGGTCTGCTTTAGCGAGCTTTTCATCGCGTTTTGAATTCGAAGCATCACTCAAGCTCGGCTTAGGAAAACGCTGCTCTCGCTCTTTGATGAAAGAGAGGCTAGTGTCCATTTCTTCACTGTTGATGTAGTGCTGGAAGCGCTTCATCTTCTCAGGGTTTTCAATGGTGGTTTTCCATTCACACTGGTACTTCTCGATGTTGAGTGCGATGTCCGCTTCGAGTTCTTCAGCCACGTTGAGCTTGTCTTCAATCACGACTTGCTTGAGGTATTCAATGCCGCCTTCGAGGTTCTCCATCCATACCGATGTACGCTGTAAGCGGTCTGCGGTACGTGTGTAGAACATCAAAACGCGGTCGATGTATTTAAGGAGTGTGGTTTCGTCTAAATCAGTGGCGAATAGGTCTGCATGACGAGGACGCATACCGCCGTTACCACAGATGTAGAGGTTCCAACCTTTGTCGGTGGCGATAACACCAATGTCTTTCGATTGGGCTTCTGCACATTCACGAGTACAGCCTGAAACCGCAAACTTGATCTTGTGTGGTGAACGCAGGCCTTTGTAGCGGTTCTCAAGTCGAATCGCTAAGCCAACACTGTCGTCGACACCGTATCGACACCAAGTGCTACCGACACAAGATTTCACGGTACGAACCGATTTACCGTAGGCGTGGCCCGTTTCAAAACCTGCATCAATCAGCTTTTTCCAGATGATAGGCAGTTCGTTAAGCTGTGCGCCAAACAAGTCGACACGCTGACCGCCCGTGATTTTGGTGTACAGGTCGAACTCTTTAGCGACTTCGCCTAAAACAATCAATTTATCTGGAGTGATTTCACCGCCAGCAATACGCGGAACTACCGAGTAAGTGCCGTCTTTTTGCATGTTGCCAAGGTAGATGTCATTGGTGTCTTGCAGCTCGATATGTTGATCTTCAAGGATGTAATCGTTCCAGTACGAAGCCAGAATCGAACCGACAGCCGGTTTACACACAGTACAGCCCAATCCGTTGCCGTGAGAATCTAACAGCTCGTCGAAGGTCTTGATTTTGTTGACGCGAATGATGTCGGTAAGCTCTTGGCGAGAATAAGCAAAGTGCTCACAGATATCGTTAGAGACTTCCACACCTAGGTTACTTAGCTCGCTATCGAGAACCTGTTTAGCAAGGGCAGAACAACCGCCACAACCTGTTGAAGCATTCGTGGTTTCTTTCAATGCAGCCATCGTGGTGCAGCCTGCTGAAACGGCCTCTTTAATATCGCCTTTGGTCACATCAAAACATGAACAGATCACAGCGCTATCAGGCAGAGCTTCAACACCCATTGCAGAGCCAGAATCATCGGCCACGTTAGGTAAAATTAGCACTGATGGGTTTTCAGGAAGGGGCATATCATTTTGCTTGATTTGCAGTAGCGAACCGTAGGCTTCTGCATCACCGACCAATACTGCACCGACAATCTTTGTGCCGTCAGCCGAAATGATCAGGCGCTTATAAACTTGTTCAATTTCATCGTTATAAGTATACGATTGAGCACCTTCTGTCTTGCCGTGTACTTCGCCAATACTGGCCACATCGACGCCAAGCAGTTTGAGCTTGGTGCTCATGTCTGCGCCAGTGAATGCAGCGTCGTCAGTACCGTCAGAGACAATATGCGAAGCCGCGATTTTTGCCATCGAATAACCGGGAGCCACTAAGCCGAAGATCTTGTTATCCCAAAGGGCACATTCACCAATCGCGTAGACGTTGTCGATGTTGGTTTGACAGTGATTGTTGATCACAATACCGCCACGCTCGCCAATCTCGACATCAGAGCTTCTTGCCAGCTCATCTTGAGGGCGAATACCGGCAGAGAATACGATCATATCGGTTTCTAAATGGGTGCCATCGGCGAAGTTCATGCGGTAGCGAGCGTTTTCACCGTCGACTATTTCAGAGGTCGCTTTCTCGGTATGAACTTGCACACCAAGGTCTTCAATCTTTCTGCGCAGTAGGGCACCGCCACCGTCATCTAATTGAACGGCCATTAGGCGAGGCGCGAATTCAACCACATGGGTTTCTAAGCCAAGGTTTTTGACTGCGTTTGCGGCCTCTAAGCCAAGCAGACCACCACCAATCACCACGCCAGATTTGCTGCCTTTGCTTGAAAGCTCGATGGCGTCTAAGTCTTCGATGGTGCGATAAACGTGACAGTGTTCTTGGTCGTTACCGGGAATAGGGGGAACAAAAGGGAAAGAGCCCGTCGCCAAGATTAGCTTGTCGTAACTTTCAACATGACCACTTTCAGTGATGACTTGTTGATTGGCGGTGTCTAGCTTGGCAACCTTCTGGTTCAACAAGTAGTTCACGCCGTTGCTTTGGTAATACTCTTCACTGGTCAATGACAGGTCATCAGCGCTTTTACCATTAAAGTAAGCCGTTAGCTGAACACGGTCGTAGGCCAGCCTTGGCTCTTCACTAAAAGTAATCACATCAAACTCATCACTGTCTGATTGCAGGATGTTGTCGATAAATTTGTGTCCAACCATGCCGTTACCAACAACGACGATTTTCTTCTTGCTCATAATCCATTCCTTATTCTCGGCATCACCATCACTAGCATCTAATTTCTAGTCGTTAGCAGATGAATACCGGGTTGAGATTCCACTCAATTCATAATCATCAAGAAAAACAAAAATGTTTTTTCTAAGTCTTGGTTTTTAGTGGAGCAAGGAGGGTGCCAGATTTTGAGTTGTTCATTTAAATAAAATTTAATCTATATTTTTCAGTGTTTTAAAAATTTCAGGTGGCACGTAATTACCCCTAAAGTGGTATGTGAATTTTTTGTTAGATTTATATAAATGAGCGTTTGTGGTGCAACTTTCCGCAAGATGGTGCAAAAATTAAGTTTCTATCTTGGTTAAGTTCAATTTTGTTCAGCGTTGATATTTTTAATTTTGTTAAGCTATTGTTTTTAAATTAAAATATTTCAATTTGGCAGATTGGTGTTAAGTGGCGTGCTATTTGCTTGGTTTGAATTATTACAGTTATGGATAATTGAGCGAGAAACGGATGACCGATTCAAACAGCGGCTGGATAAAATCAACCTGTGCTTATTGTGGTGTAGGGTGTGGAATAGAGGCGAGACCGACATCGCTAGGGAAACTAGAAGTACGTGGTGATAAAGATCATCCATCAAACTATGGAAAGCTATGTACTAAAGGGATCGCGCTCGGCGATACCGTTACGCCTTTAGGCCGTCTTACACAGCCTGCTTATATTCAGAATGAGCAAAAACAAGAACTGGATTGGAGCAGTGCCACTCAGTTGGTCGCAGACAAATTTAATCAAACCATCGAAGAATTTGGGGCCGATTCGGTTGCGTTCTATGTGTCTGGTCAGCTGCTTACCGAAGACTATTACGTTGCCAATAAACTGATGAAAGGCTTCATCGGCAGTGGCAACATCGACAGTAATTCTAGGCTGTGTATGGCTTCAACCGTGGTCGGGCATAAGCGTGCATTTGGTGCAGACACAGTGCCGGTTTGTTATGAAGATCTTGAGCAAGCCGATCTGGTTGTGATCACAGGATCCAACCTAGCATGGTGTCACCCGGTACTTTTCCAAAGGTTAAGAGCCGCGAAACAAGCCAACCCTGCATTGAAAGTCATCGTCATCGACCCGCGTTATACCGACACCTGTGAAATCGCAGACATTCACTTGGCATTGGAATCTGGCTCAGATGTCGCGTTGTTCAATGGTTTATTAGGCTATCTCGACGATAACGACAAGCTAGATGTAGACTACATAGAAAATCACACCCAAGGCTTTACTGAGTCGATTCGATCTGCGACTCACTACCGTTATACAGAGTCAGGTTATACCGAATCAGGCTGGGGCGACAAAAGTGTTCCTGAACTTACAGGGTTAACAGAGCAGCAGCTAAAACAGTTCTACAGTTTGTTTGCATCGAACGAGAAGGTGCTGACCATTTACTCCCAAGGCGTGAACCAATCGACACAAGGGTGCGATAAGGTAAACGCCATTATTAACTGCCATTTAGCCACCGGGAAAATTGGCAAGCCGGGCATGGGGCCATTCTCTGTAACGGGCCAGCCGAACGCGATGGGCGGGCGAGAAGTGGGCGGTTTAGCCAATACCTTAGCGGCGCACTTTGAATTTGGTGATCCGCAATCACACCAAACGGTGAGCGAGTTCTGGCAAACCGACAGCTTAGCCACACATGCGGGTTTAAAAGCGATTGACCTGTTTGATGCCATGAATGAAGGCAAAATCAAAGCTGTGTGGATCATGGCGACCAACCCAGTCGTGAGTTTGCCTGACAGTGAAAAGATCAAAGCCGCATTAGAGAAGTGCCCGTTTGTGGTGGTGTCTGATTGTATTGCCGATACGGAAACCACTCGCTTGGCCGATGTGGTGCTGCCCGCGCAAGGGTGGAGCGAGAAGTCGGGCACTGTGACTAACTCTGAACGCCGAATCTCACGCCAGCGCCGTGTTTTACCAAGCCCTGGGGAAGCCAAACCCGATTGGTGGATATTAAAAGAAGTCGCACAAAAAATGGGATTCAAAGAGCAATTCGAGTTCCGCCACGAAGGTGAGATCTTCAAAGAGTATTGCGAGATGACAGCGCTCGGCAATGAAACAGGTAAAGCGCGAGACTTGTGCTTAATTGGACTCACGCAACTGGATGAGAAAGGTTATGGCGAACTCACTCCACAGCAATGGCCAGTGCTTGAGTATCAACCAGAGATCATTGAGCAGCGCATGTTCACCAATGGCGAGTTCTTTACAGAGTCTGGCAAAGCACAGTTTATTGCAGTTGAGCACGATAAACCGATTGCCGATACCAGCCTTGAATTCCCACTTATCATGAACACAGGTCGAATCCGAGACCAATGGCACACCATGAGCCGTACAGGCTTGGCCGCAGGCTTAGGTGAACACACCCCAGAACCGTTTGTTGCCATGCACCCAGATACCGTTTCAGAACTGAACTTGGATGAATTTGGGCTAGATGCTTTCAACCACGCGACCATTAATCCAGTGGTGAAAGTGCGCAGCGCACAAGGGGAATGCCAAGCACGATTAGTGGTGACCAAAGAGATGCGCCGTGAACAAGTTTTCATGCCTATCCATTGGAATGCACCGACCGCCAAAGACAGCAAGCCGTGTGACTTGATCTTACCTCATACCGATGCCGCATCAGGCCAACCAGAGTTCAAACATACACCTGTTGTTGTAGAGCCGTGTGGTTACCGCAGTGAAGCTGCACTGGTCAGCGACAAGGTGATGGATTGCAGTGGCTTTGATTACTGGGTGCGCCAAAGAGTGGAGGGCGGTTTTCTGTATCGCATCTCATCATCTAAGAACCCAATGGAGCTGGTGATTCAACTTGCCAACACACTCGATGCCTTACCAGAGCCCAACGCTGAGGCGATTAAATCACTCCATTACCACGGCAATAAATCGTTTAAGAACTATGGCTCTGCCAAGCTGGATCAGTCTGGCGTAAAGCAAGCCTTCGTGGTGAACAGTAAGCTAGACCATGAAAGCATCGATTGGTTGGTGGAATGCCTAACCCGAGAAGCCGATGAAGAGTTCGAAGCCGAGTTTTTGAGCACTATGGCGAAGTAGTTATTACCTTTCACTCACCATAGCTAAAGCAAAAACGCCGACAATCATGTTGGCGTTTTTGTTTGAGAATACAACTTCCAAGATACAACCTTCATAGCCTGAACTGCGGTTTACTCACATATTGAGGGTTTTTCTACATTTTGCAGAAACTATATGGAAAATTTCTGCTTTTGGTCATGTTTGATACGAAGATAAGTAGGTAAGATGATGTTATTAAATGGGTTATTGGGCTAAGTGCAGCGAGTCTTGGAAACTAGACAGAATTGTTTCAGGGACAAAATGCAGAATTATTCTGTCTAATATAGCTGTTGAACTAAGCCGCTTCGCGGAGGACTTTCCTCTCACTTATCCGATAG
>NZ_JBGONY010000028.1:0-63322 GCF_041439375.1 Vibrio crassostreae
TGACTCTATTACCAAACGTGTAAAATTACTTGCAAACTGGGTGGGTCCATATATGACGAAAAGATGCCACAGCCTCGAAGCTATCACTAACGCCGCCTGTATACCTGCCTCGTCAGCCTTGGGCTCGAGGAACGAATGAACAGGGGAGCTCTTTCTTAAACGATAGTGTTGACGATATTTACAGCAATTGCTTAGCCACCACTGCTATTTATCAAGCTATTATTAAAAACTATTGATCGTTCATTTCACTTTATGTTACTTTTCCGCGCAATCTCGGAATGAACAATGTTCAAGAAGAGCAACGATTGCTTCTGGGGGATACGCGTAGTGACCATTCTTGCTGATTGGGACATTACGTAGGGTAGGTATTGGCTAGTCCTTTAGCTGATAGACGGGATACTTATGGCGCAGTTCGCCATGTTAATGGGAAACCCAACATTGAACACACTAATTACAACATTGCTAATCAGCTCTGCATTTCCAAAGGGACCAGCTCCTCATAGCTGCCCGATCCTGCAAAAATGTCCAATTCTTCAAAACAGTAGCATTACTGAACCTTGAGCTCACGATAACAACTTATCGCTGTCTTAAGACGGCTTAATTTCGTATTTGTCATTTGACTTATGCGAGCGTACAGCTATATCTCATTTCTAGACAATACGCGTACTTAACTATGAACTCTCTCCAAATTTAAAGAGGGTTGGTGGATAGTTGCGTCTGATGGAGGTGAGTATGAACACATTCAAGGGGACTTTTATGACTACCGCCTTTGAAGTCGATATCAATACTATCGCAAATTCATTTTCAACTATGGTTCCTATCGTCGAGGGAACTTACGACCTAACACCTGACGCTATTTTGCTTGAGCAAGAACAGCATGAGTCGGATGTACGTTCTTACCCAAGACGTCTTCCTATTGCTATTAAGCGAGCATGTGGCGCTTTAGTTGAAGATACTCGTGGCCAACTCTTTCTCGATTGCTTAGCCGGTGCCGGTACACTTTCTTTGGGTTACAACCACCCTGAGATTAATCAAGCACTGAAAGACCAGCTCGATTCTGGTTTGCCATACCAAACTCTTGATATTACGACTCAAGCAAAAGAGACGTTTATCAAGCGAGTTAAAGCTTTTCTTCCTCAAGACTTTTCAAATAACTCGGTTCTGCAATTCTGTGGCCCATCTGGTGCTGACGCTGTGGAAGCGGCTATCAAGCTAGCCAAGCAAACAACAGGTCGTAACACCATGTTTGCTTTCCGTGGTGCTTACCATGGCATGACGAACGGCACCATGGGCATGATGGGTAACCTTGGCACTAAAGAGCGTCGTAGCGGCTTGATGTCTGACGTACATTTCATGCCTTTCCCATACAACCTCCGTTGCCCGTTTGGCATTGGTGGTGAAGCGGGTGCCAACGCGAGCATTCGTTACATCGAGCGTATGTTGAATGACGATGAATCCGGCATCATGAAACCAGCTGCGATGATCGTTGAGCCCGTGCAAGGTGAGGGTGGTGTAATTCCAGCTCCGGCATCTTGGCTACAAGGTTTACGTCGCATTTGTGATGAGCACGGTATACTACTGATTTTTGATGAAATTCAGTGTGGTGTCGGCAAAACAGGACATCGATTCGCGTTTGAAGAGTCAGGCGTTAACCCTGATATCTTATGTTTGTCTAAAGCGATCGGTGGCGGACTGCCTATGTCGCTGCTTGTATTCGACAAGAGCATCGATACTTGGAAAGCGGGTGAACATACCGGTACATTCCGTGGTAACCAGTTAGCAATGGTGTCTGGTGCTAAAGCACTGGAAATCATCGAGCGAGATGGTTTGGTGGAGCACGCGAACATTGCAGGCCAATACCTACGTCATGGGTTAGAGAAGATTCAATCTCGCGTTAACTGTATTGCTGAAGTTCGTGGTAAAGGTTTAATGCTTGGCGCCGAGATCAAGCAACCAAACGGTGAACTCAATAAATTTGGTGAGCCGAAATCAGACGGTGACCTGACCCTAGCTATTCAACGCGCGGCATTAGAGCGTGGTTTGATGGTCGAGAAGGGCGGTCGTGATGGATCTGTGATTCGCTTCCTGCCACCAATGATTATCTCTTTCGAACAGATAGACTTTGCCCTGCGAGTGATGGAAGAAGCCATCATCGCAGCGGGCGGTGGTTTACAACAAGACCCAGCTTCAGATAAGCAAGCAAATCAAGAGTGGAGCAAGCACTTCATTCACACAGGCCTAGGCGGTAGCGACGAATTCGCTAACGTGATGAACCAAACCACTCAGGCAATGAAAGCGGTTTTTGAGCAGGTTGAAACTCCATACTCAGGTCTAGAACCAAAAGTGCTAGAGGCTTCTATCAAGGCTGTCGACCTAGACAACAACCAACACGCTTTGGTTGACGTTATAGATAGCACCGCTGACCTAGTTGCAGCAAACTCTATCTTTGTGCAGCACCCTGACTGTATCGCACACCTTCATACGCCTCCTCTAATGGCATCAGTAGCAGCGGAATCAATTATCGCGGCTCTGAATCAATCTATGGATTCATGGGACCAAGCATCTGCTGCGACTTATGTTGAGCAGCGCGTGGTTGATTGGATGTGTGACAAGTACCAACTAGGTGAACAAGCGGACGGTGTTTTCACTAGTGGTGGCACGCAAAGTAACCTAATGGGCTTATTGCTAGCGAGAGACTGGGTTGCGGATAAGCACGATGGTCACTCTATCCAAAAGCTGGGTTTACCGGATTACGCGAGGAAGCTTCGCATCTTGTGTTCAGATAAATCTCACTTCACGGTTCAAAAATCCGCTTCATTGCTCGGTTTAGGCGAGAGCGCGGTGTGCTGTGTTGAGACCAACGCAAACGGCACCATCAAACCGGATTACTTAGACGCAGAAGTAAAAGCGCTTAAAGCCCAAGGGTTGATTCCTTTTGCTGTAGTTGGTACGGCGGGTACAACCGATCATGGTGCTATCGACGACCTTGATGCGATTGCAGACATCGCAAACCAACAAGGCCTTTGGTTCCATGTCGACAGCGCTTACGGCGGCGCGCTTATCTTAAGTAGCCATAAAGCTCGTCTGAAAGGCATCGAGAAAGCGGACTCTGTCAGCGTTGACTTCCACAAGTTGTTCTTCCAAACAATCAGCTGTGGTGCTGTGCTGCTGAAAGACAAAGCGAACTTTAAGTACCTACTGCATCACGCAGACTACTTGAATCGCGAGCACGATGAGCTGCCAAATCTAGTCGATAAGTCTATTGCGACCACCAAGCGTTTCGATGCATTGAAAGTCTTCATGACGATGCAAAGCGTTGGGCCAAAGCAGCTGGGTGATATGTACGATCATCTCCTAGAGCAGACGCTTCAAGTTGCCGACCTGATTCAAAATCAAGCGGATTTAGAGCTATTAGCGGAGCCTTCACTATCGACGGTGCTGTTCCGTTCGGTGCTTAGCAATGAGCAATCAGCAAACAGTGCTATGGATTTAGACAAACTGAATCAAACGTTAAGATTGGAAGCGCTGACTCGTGGTGTTGCCGTACTTGGCGAAACGGTAGTGGATGGTAAAAGCGCGCTGAAATTCACTATCTTGAATCCGTGCTTAACGACATCAGATTTCAAATCTCTAATTAACAAAATTCAAACTTTAGCTATTGAGCTAGCAGAACAACAAGGGTAATTAAAACTATGGCTATTCTACAAATTGGTGCAGGCGGCGTTGGTTGGGTTGTTGCACACAAAGCAGCACAAAATAACGAAGTACTGGGTGATATCACAATCGCTTCTCGTACCATCGCGAAGTGTGAAAAAATCATCGAATCTATCAAGGGCAAAAACAACCTTAAAGATTCAACTAAGAAACTAGAAGCACGTTCAGTAGACGCTGATGATGTTGATGCGCTTGTTGCTTTGATTAAAGAAGTTCAGCCAGATCTTGTTATCAACGCTGGTCCTCCTTGGGTAAACATGGCAATCATGGAAGCGTGTTACCAAACTAAAGTCTCTTACCTAGATACATCGGTAGCGGTTGACCTATGTTCTGAAGGCCAACAAGTACCACAAGCTTATGATTGGCAATGGGGTTATCGTGAGAAGTTCGCAGAAGCGGGCATCACAGGTATTCTTGGCGCTGGTTTCGATCCTGGTGTGGTATCAATCTTTGCTGCGTACGCGGTTAAGCACTTGTTCGATGAGATTGACTCAATTGATGTAATGGACGTGAATGCAGGTGACCACGGCAAGAAGTTTGCGACAAACTTTGACCCAGAAACCAACATGCTTGAGATCCAAGGTGACTCTTTCTACTGGGAAAATGAAGAGTGGAAACAAGTACCGTGTCACTCTCGTATGCTTGAGTTTGAATTCCCGAACTGTGGTTCTCACAAAGTTTACTCAATGGCGCACGATGAAGTTCGTTCAATGAAGGAATTCATCCCAGCTAAGCGTATCGAATTCTGGATGGGCTTTGGTGATGCTTACCTGAACTACTTCAACTGCATGCGTGATATCGGTCTTCTGAGCTCAGATCCGCTAACACTGCACGATGGCACTGTTGTTCAACCTCTACATGTTCTTAAAGCTCTATTGCCAGACCCAACGTCTTTGGCTCCGGGTTACACAGGTTTAACGTGTATCGGTACTTGGGTTCAAGGTAAGAAAGATGGCAAAGAGCGCAGCGTATTCATCTACAATAACGCAGACCACGAAGTGGCTTACGAAGACGTAGAACACCAAGCGATCTCTTACACAACCGGTGTTCCAGCAATTACTGCTGCACTTCAGTTCTTCCGTGGTGAATGGGCTGATAAAGGCGTGTTCAACATGGAACAGCTAAACCCAGACCCGTTCCTAGCAACCATGCCTGAAATCGGTCTAGACTGGCACGTTCAAGAGCTAGAACCTGGGCAAGGTCTACCTCTAATCCATACTTTGAAGTAATTTTGGCTCTTTGCCCTCGTTGCGTTGCCCTAGCGACAAGGTCAAAGCTCTGCGAATTCAATTCAAAGTCATATGAATGACGAGAACGTATAACTACAAGCCGATGCATTAGCGTCGGCTTTGTTCGATTATCATGTGCCTTCGTGAACTCGAGGGCCGCAAGGTATTAACATGCAAAACAACGAACTAAAAACGCCTTATTTCATGATCAACGAAGACAAGTTGATTGCGAATCTAGAGAAAGCGAAGCAGCTGAAAGAGATTTCAGGTGTGAAGCTAGTATTGGCACTGAAGTGTTTCTCTACATGGGGTGTGTTTGACATCATCAAGCCTTACCTCGATGGCACGACAAGCTCTGGCCCGTACGAAGTAAAACTTGGTCATGAAACCTTTGGCGGTGAAACGCACGCTTACAGTGTGGGTTACAGCGAAGATGACGTGAGAGAAGTTGCGGATATTTGCGACAAGATGATCTTCAACTCGCAAAGCCAATTCGAAGCTTACCGTCATATTGTTGAAGGTAAAGCCTCGCTGGGTTTACGTCTAAATCCGGGCGTAAGCTACGCAGGACAAGACTTAGCAAACCCTGCGCGTCAATTCTCGCGTTTGGGCGTACAAGCTGACCATATCAAGCCTGAAATCTTTGATGAGATTAATGGCGTGATGTTCCACATGAACTGTGAGAACAAAGACGTCGATGCCTTTATTGGTTTGCTTGATTCAATCTCAGAACAGTTTGGGGATCACCTAGATAAGTTAGATTGGGTGAGCATGGGCGGCGGCGTGTTCTTCACATGGCCGGGCTACGACATCGAGAAACTTGGTCTTGCGCTAAAAGCCTTCTCTGAAAGACACGGCGTGCAGATATACCTTGAGCCGGGTGAAGCTATCATCACTAAAACGACAGATTTAGTTGTGACAGTGGTTGATATTGTTGAGAACGTGAAGAAAACGGCGATTGTGGATTCAGCTACCGAGGCTCACCGCCTTGACACGCTTATCTACAACGAGCCTGCATCGGTATTGGAAGCGTCTGAAAACGGAAGTCATGACTACGTGATTGGTTCGTGTTCATGTCTGGCGGGCGATCAGTTTTGTGAAACAAGCTTTGACGAGCCGCTGAAAATAGGTCAAAAGCTTCACCTATTGGATAGTGCAGGTTACACCATGGTGAAACTGAACTGGTTCAATGGTCTGAAAATGCCATCAATCTACTGCGAACGCAGCAGTGGTGAAGTTCAGAAGCTAAATGAATTCGGCTATGAAGACTTCAAACGCTCATTATCACAATGGTCGATTAAGTAACTGAACATTGCATTAGAACAAAAGAGCAGCCGATGAGCTGCTCTTTTGTTCTGTACAGTGATAAACCTAATTAAATGTTTTCACTAAGCGAACAAGAGGATGTGGAATATCATCTGGGTCTGTAATGACTTCTAAAGCTTCTTCAAAATCAATAATTAAACCATCATAGTCACTGTTGATTTTATGAGCGTCAGGAGTATTAGTCCAATATGGTTCGTTGGTTGTAGTCGGGAAGTGTGTCAGGTTGATTGCTGGTCTAGTACAGCTATAGTCAACGATTGAACTTAACTCTTTGATATTAGGCAACCTAAAACCAACCTGACCTGCGATAGTGGTCAGATTCGAATCTTCAGTTGCGATGAGTGCATCCTGCCAATTTTGATATTTAATCGCGGTACCATCACATGTGTCATTGGATTGATTGTAGATTTCGCCTAGGTTGCATTTTGACCAAAGCAAATTAGTCGTTACGTCGAGTAATGTCCCATCTTTACGGTCAATAAATTGCCCGTCTTGGTGAGAGGGAGTTTGAGTTTGCACGCAGGTTTGCGCGATGGCATTTGCACTTAACAGAGAGGCAATTACACCTAAGCATAGTTTTAGTTTCATTACTCAATACCTCCACTTACAGCCACAATTCCTGTTGAGCCTGCGATGTTTTTATTACAAAGCTCAAGCTCTCCATTTTGAGAGTCGATACATCTAGCACTACCATCTTGTTTAACAGAGCTAGAGTGCGTGAAGAGTCGGTCTCCAAGATTAGGAAAGAAATCAATGGCTCCTACTGGTGCAGTGCCGACATTGAAGTTGATAAATGAACGAGCTTCAACAGGTGAAGGTAAGCGCCAATCTGTAATACCGCAAATAGAGCGACTGTTCAGACTACTAATATAACTACTTGTATTACAGTAGTTACTTCCTGAACCATCGTTAATGTATGCACATTGAGAAGAGATCGGGCCGGCGCTGTACAATAGATCATTGCGTGCTCCGGCATAGCCACCATTGGTTGTATTATCAGAGTCGTGCCAAGTATATGTGTACGAAGCGCTTCGCCATGAGCTTGATTGACTGTCCCATGGATAAGGGTGGGCATCAGGGTTGTCTTTATGGTTCTTAACCCAGGTATCGACCGCGGACTGACTCGGCAGTGCTACCGGATCTTGTTTTGCTTCAATATATAATCCGGTATGCTCATCTTTAACACAGCGCCAATCAGTAGAGCTAGGTATTAGAGGGTTCCCGTGAGCATCTAGCTTGGTGTAGCGGAAGCCATATTCCCCATCCGAATGTTCACTTCCATTTGTGACATCTAAACCAAAATCGGCATCTTGATTTGGATGTGATACTGGAGGAGTGACGCTGTCGTAGTCTGTTCCATCAAAATAAGTGACATACCCAGTATCATTAAAACTTTTCTGCCCCGGAATATAGAACGCGAGAGTGTTTTTACTCGAATCGATAGTCGCGTTACCAACGGAAGCTATCGTGTAGATTACCGATTCGCCACCTTCATCGAAGCTATCATCACGAGCAGAAAAAGTGATATTTGTTGATAGGGTTTCTGCTGGCAATTTAAGAGTTAACTCTGATATATCAACAGTAAAGTCCTCAGGCGCGGCAATACCGGTTTGAGTTAGGGTAAGTGTTACATCTTGAGATGTGTAATGACTCAAAACAGCTTGTTGAATAATGCTGTCACCTTCTACAACGGTACTTAAGTCGTTACTAAAACTAACGGTTGGTTGAGTATCGCTATCATCAATAGTTACTACAGTTCGTTCGTTTGAAAGAGTGTAATTTGCACCGTTATCAGCACTAATAGAGTAATGAAGTGTTTTACTGCCCTCATACAGATTATTGTGCACAAGGTTTAGTGGTAGAGCTGCGCTGGTTGTACCTGCCGCAATTTTGACGTTTTGGCTTGAGATAGCATCGTAGTTTTTGAAGGTGCCATTAGAGCGAGTTGTCACGTCACTAGTTGAGATCGTTAAGGTGAGTTCTTGAGCTAATGCTTCGGAAAGAGAAACGGTAATGGATTCTGTTTTCGACCCTGATTGTGGTTCAGAAAATGAGACACTATTTGGGATGCTAAGCGTAATAGGGGAAGATGACGTACTTGAAGTTGTTCCCGTAGTAGTTGTTCCACTATCGTTATTTTCATGACCACTTTTACAACCGCTAAAAAGTGTCGTAAGAAGGATTGCTGAGATGACATTGAGTTGCCAGCTCGACCTTTTTCTTTCCATGTATGAACCTAAGCTACTAAATTATATAAGATATCTATCGTATCAAAAAAATTATATAAATACTTAATTTCATATTCTATGGCTATGTGTTTTGGGTGTTTTGATGCGTTTTTTTTGTAAGTAATGTAAGAGAGGTCTTATTTATGAGGTGGCCTCCCAACGATTAAGGTATCGTCAGGAGGTAAGTTAAATTAGCTTTCAATCATTACTCGAGTGTCTTCACTGAGTGTTTCGAGTTCATTAACTACATCATCGATTTGAACTTCGATTGGTAGCTTAACGGCGATTTTTGAAGTGAATAAGCTTGAACTAACACCACCACCACCAGCGATAAAGACTCGGTGGCAATCCATATCTAGAATGCTGATCCCTTGTCTATCCAATACATGTGTCACTTCGTTGACGATACCTGCTCGGTCGTTAGAGTCGAGCCTTAAGTGATGGATTGTGTCTTGAGCATTGTGCGTATGATCTGAATCGACAAACTGTACGATGAGATCCGGGTTGGCGCTGAAAGCTTCTTTTACAATCGATTCGTTGATGGCTGGAAGTTGAACCTTGAGTACGCCTGCGACTTGGTCTTCAATAAAGTTCACTTTACTGATGAGCCATTTGCCGTCGTTTTCGTGAGTAACCGCAGCAAGTTGTTTGATTGTTGCTGGTGATGCTTTTCCGATAAAGTTTACGATAAATGTACTGTTCATATCAGCCCCCAAAGTTTCAATTATTATTTGCTAATTAAATGTTTGATATCGCGCGATAAAGTTCTTTAATTTCAGTGTAGAAGGTTACATCGAACAATGTTTGACCTAGGTCAATTTTTGAAACTAAGCTTCGATGCAAAAAAAGAGAATGAAGAGTAGGGCACAAAAAAAGCGGCTAGAGAGCCGCTTTTTAGAAGAGTTGTCACTGTGATTGATGATTCAGCAACTTATATTCAATAACTTATATTGAGTAGTACTAGAGACGAATTAGAACGTTACTTTGAAGTTCATACCAACAAACTGAGAGTCGTATGGTGCGCCAGCATCGTAAGCAAAACGTGCAGCGTCTTGGTTATCCCACCAAGGGTTAGTATTCAGGTTAACTTCTGCATCACCGCCCCATGCGTCACTTACCCAGTAGTGAATGTGTCCAACAGGGTTAAGGAAGAATAGCGACACATCACCCATGGTTTGAGAGCCCATCACTTCGCCACCTGAAGCAATGATATCCTGCTCTGCTTCTAGCATCATTTCACCGACAACCGCACCGAAGAAAGGTGTGATGAAGAGATCTTGCCATGAAGGTACTTCTGCAAACGCTTCTACGCCGTATTCCCAGAAGAACGTCGACATAGTCCAAGAGTATAAGAATGACTCAAACTCGTCGTAACCTGCGTGTCGAGCTGCGGTGTAGTAAACACCACCGAAATATGGGTGCATTACGTAGTTTAGGAAGTGTTCGTCACGGTCCCATGTTGGACCAGCAGAAACGTTATCTTTCCACTTTTTACCTAATGAGCTGATATCACGTTGGTCATCATCCCACTTAGTAATACTTTCAGGGAGCAGAGTCATTAGACCCACTGTCGCGACACTCAAGCCAAGAATGGTGTAGGTTTGACCCATTAGGTAATCCCAATCTTTCTCCTGACTCACCAACATGTGTTTTGGTTGTTGGATTGAGAAGTCGTACTCATCACTCGATTCGCTCAGTGCGTAATTGGTACTAGGCTTGTAGGTGTACAAGTTGTCATTAAAACAGTAATCTTGAGCACATTCATCCGAGTAAGAAAGGTTGATTGGCTGGTCGAAGTCGTATTGGCTTGCAACCGAGTTAACTGACATTAGCATTGAAAATGCGGCAGTAACCTTTGCTAGTAACGGTGATTTGGCCACAAGGGTCTCCATGAGAAAGTTTGGAATTGATCAGGGTCACAATTATCTATTAAATGCCTGATTTAGGGAACTAATAATTTATAGCTTTTCCTAAGAAAACCTTAGGTTTAACATTATTAATATTAGTGAAAAGGCGAATTGCTCCAAATTCAACCATAGACCAGTTTGTAAATAATGCAGTGTCTTTTTATGACAACAAGGGATAGAAATATGACGAAAATCGCAATGTTAAGCACAGGTGAAGAAGTTCTTCATGGAGACATTGTAGATACAAACGCAGCTTGGATGTCTGCTGAGTTTTATCAGCATGGTTTTGCGCTTGCTAAGCGCTCAACTGTGGGTGATCAAATGAATGCTCTTGTTGAAGAACTGCTGATGCTGAGCTTTAACTATGATGTGGTTATCGTTAATGGTGGTTTAGGCCCGACAACCGATGATATGAGTGCTGCCGCCGCTGCAGCTGCTTCCGAGCAGAAACTCGTCATGTTCCCTGAATGGCTTGCTCGTATGGAAGAGATGTTCTCTGGACGTGGCATGCCAATGCCAGACAGCAACCTTAAACAAGCTTTGTTACCTGCGAGTTCAGAGATTGTCGATAACCCTGTAGGGACGGCTTGTGGCTTCAAACTTAAGATTAACGATGCGACTTTCTATTTCACTCCGGGAGTGCCCAGTGAGTTTAAGCGCATGGTGAGCTTTGAAATTATCCCTGACCTCGCTCGTACTTATCCTCAAGTGGTCGTTTCTGAATGCAGCAGGTTGTTTACCTTTGGTTTGTCCGAATCTGGCATATCAGACGTGTTAGACCAGCTGAAATTGCCTCAAGGTTATGAATTGGGTTACCGCTCTTATCTGCCGTTTATTGAAGTGAAACTATTTGGACCTAAGTCGGATTTAGAAACTCGCGTTAAGCTGCTGCAAATGGTGTACAAGCTATTAGAGAGCAACGTTGTCAGTGTTGATGAGCCGATGATCGATCATATCGGCCACATTATGGCTGAGAGAAAGAAGACGCTGTCGGTATCGGAAGTGTCAACTAAAGGTGCGCTATCGGCTTGGCTGCAATCGAATGAGCAAGTTGAAGATTGCTTCGGCCACTCTTGGGTTATGGCGGAGCCAAAAGAGAGTGAGCTTGAAAAGAGCGATCCACTAGCGGCTACGTTTGCATTGGCTGGTGCAACAAGAGAAAAGTGCGGCACAGAGTTAGCCTTAGTAACGGGTAAGTTAGAGGGTAATACTTTTAGTATTGCGTTATCGAGCGAAGCAGGCGAGTGGGGGCAAGTGCTGGAGTTCTACCGTCAATACAAGCGTGAAGATGCACGTACCATCATCAAAACCGTAGCAGCCGATATGCTGAGAAGGCACCTAGACAACAAACCGATGTTTGGCACTTACTCTTCGGCTAAGCGATTGAAAGACATGTTTATTCCAGCAGCTATCATTAAGTAAGTATGTAAGCGAACTCGTTAAGTCTGTACTAAAAACGTTAGAAAAATGAAATAAAAAGGCCCAACATCTAAATAGGTGTTGGGCCTTTTGTTTATCTAGCCTTCTAGATAACCAAACAAGCAGTGATGTTTACACGTAATGCGTGATTACAAACCGCTTGTCATATGTAGACTGTAGAACAAACCACGGCCGATTAACTCTGAAGCCAAGAACAGTACTAGTGCTAAGCCAAGGTTAACTGGGTTCACTTTGGCTTTGTTCAGCATAGGTAGAATCCAAATCAACAAGCTTGCCATCAGCAGTGCCACTTGAAGAATCACATAGCTACCTAAACCATCGACTAACTCAGACGCTTTTGCAGCTGAAGTTTGGATGTCACCGATTAGGTTCAGTTTTCCTACTGTCACAAGCAAGCTGATCGCAACAGCAATCACAGCCAGCATGGTGATGTTACGGTCAACCGCAAAGCGACTGTCGTTAGCAAATACAATCACGAATTGAGACAGCAATAAACCGCCCACAACCATCGTCATGATGAAGCTCAGTGGTGTGTAGATGTTGTCCCACGTAGGTACTGTGTTGATCATGTATACGTTGATCATCGCGTACATGAAGATTGCACCCAACACCATCGCGCCAACCACCAGTGCTTTCTGGATAGCTACGCCACCTTTCTTAACCACAGACAGTAACCATTGAAGGCCACCTACTGTGAAGAATGCCGCACCGAAAAATACTTCGTTAGACAGCCAAGCAGAGCCTAGTTGGTTAAAAGCGTTAAACGCGCGCAGTGGAGAGCCAAGGTGCGTTGTCGAGAACATGAAGCCAAGCCCCATCAGTGCCCATAGAATGAACATTGGAACCTTGTAGCTGTTTAGCTTCTCTTCGTCATGACCAAGTACCAGTGCGCGAGCACCAATAAGTAAGTAACCACCAACTGCAGTTTGCGCCAGCACCGTAAAGAAGATTAAAGACCACTCATGAAAAATCATCTTACACCTCCTTCGGGTTTGCTAGGTGACCGCTGGTATCGCCAGTCGGCTTCGCGTTTTTGTTCAGCTTAATCACGATGTTTGGTAGCGTTTCTGTTGAAGGTGGCAGTGGAGCCACATCCGCACCAGAGCCGTACTTCTCGCGAAGTGTATTGATTTCACCAAACTCCAATGCACGAAGTGGGCAAGATTCAACACAGATAGGCTGTTTGCCTTCAGAAACACGTTGGTAACAACCATCGCATTTAGTCATGTGACCTTTCTTAGCATTGTATTGTGGTGCGCCGTAAGGACACGCATTGCTGCAGTGCTGACAACCAATACAAACGCTCTCATCAACCACAACCAAACCGTCTTGATCACGTTTGTGCATCGCGCCCGAAGGACACACTTTCACACACGCTGGGTTAGTACAGTGGTTACAAGCGATAGACAGGTAGTAAGAAAAGACATCTTTCTGAACCCAGGTATCACCATCTTGAGTGAAGCCACCACCTGCGTATTCGTATACGCGACGGTAGTTCGTTTTGATGTCTAGATCGTTATAATCTTTACAAGCAAGCTGACAGGTTTTACAACCCGTGCATTTACTTGAATCAATGTAAAAGCCGTATTGTTTCATTCCAACCTACCTTATGCTTTCTTTAGCGCTTTGATTTGAACTAGGTTTGTATGCTGAGGGTTACCCTTAGCAAGTGGGCTCGGGCGCTGAGTCGTCAACACGTTGATAGAGCCTGCATGGTCGATCTTCTGACCATCCGGTGCGTACCATGCACCTTCGCCTAGTGCGACAACTCGAGGAAGAATCCTTGGTGTCACTTTCGCTGGAATGTGTACTTCGCCACGGTCGTTGAAAATACTCACCATGTCGCCGCTTTCAATACCACGTTCTTTTGCATCGATTGGGTTGATCCACAACTCTTGTGGTGCTGCTGCTTTGATTTCTGCAACGTTGCCGTAAGTTGAGTGCGTACGAGCCTTGTAGTGGAAACCGGTCAGCTGAAGCGGGTACTTCTCTGCTAGTGGATCGTTATGGCCTTCAAAAGAATCCGCGTAAATAGGAAGTGGGTGAATCACTTCGTCTTCTTTCAGCTTCCAAGTCTTCGCTATATCAGCCAGTTGCTCTGAGTAGATCTCGATCTTGCCACTTGGTGTGGTCAGTGGGTTCGCTTCTGGATCTTTGCGGAAGTCTTCGTAAGCGATGTAGTGATGGTCGTAGCTACGTTTGTAGATACCCAGCTCTTTCATCTCTTCGAAGGTTGGCAGGGTTGGATCGTTCTTACGAGTTTCTGCGTACAGGTGCTCAATCCATTGCTCTTGAGTACGACCCTCCGTGAACTCTTTTTCAACGCCCATGCGTTTAGCAAGCTCAGTACACATCTCGTAGATAGATTTCGCTTCAAACTGAGGCTCAATCGCTTTCTGCGCGTAGATGAAGTAAGGCATGTTCGATGCTTTACCATCCATACACCAGTCGTCTTGCTCAGACGTTGTTAAGTCTGGCAGGATGATGTCAGCGTATTTTGCTGAAGACGTCATATGGTTATCAACCACGACAATCATTTCACACGCACTTTCATCTTGAAGAATCGCGTGTGTCTTGTTGATGTCTGAGTGCTGGTTGATGATGCAGTTACCTGCGTAGTTCCAGATCATCTTGATTGGGTTCTTAAGGCGCTCTGCACCGCGAACACCATCAGTGATGTCGGTCATCTCATGATGACGGTAAATTGCGTCTGTCCACATAAACATTGAAATAGACGTTTCAACTGGGTTTGGCACAGTAGGGAAGCGAACAAACGGAATGTTGATGTCACTTTCACGAGCACCTGTTGAACCGCCTGATACACCCACAGAACCAGTGAGTAGCGACAGCATCGCGATTGCACGACAAGCTAGTTCACCGTTCGCAGTACGTTGTAGGCCCCAACCTTGGTGGATTGCACATGGTTTTGCTGTGCCCATTTCACGGCCAAGCTTAACGATAGTATCAACTGGAATACCTGTGATCTTAGAGGCCCACTCAGGTGTTTTCTCTACGCCATCTTCACCTAAACCTAAGATGTAAGATTTGTAGTCGCTGTTTTTAGGCGCTGATGCAGGCAGAGTCTTCTCGTCGTAACCGACACAGTATTTGTCTAGGAACGGTTGATCGACAAGGTCTTCAGTGATCATTACGTGTGCAAGACCCGCTACCAATGCAGCATCTGTAGAAGGACGAATTGGGATCCATTGATCTTCACGGCCACCGGCAGTATCGGTGTAGCGAGGGTCGATGATGATCGTTCTTGCGTTCGACTTGTTTTTGCTTTCTACATAGTGGTGGATCAGACCGCCGCCAGACATGCGTGTCTCGGCAGGGTTGTTACCAAACTGGATGTTAAGCTTGGTGTTCTCTAGGTCAGAGAAAGAGTTGTTGTTTGCCCAACCACCGTAGGTGTAACTCAAGCCTTTCGCGATTTGCGCTGTTGAGTAGTCACCGTAATGGTTTAGGTAACCACCACTTAGGTTCATTAGGCGAGCAATCAGCGTTTGAGCTGGTGGCCAAGACTTAGTTACTGTACCGCCAAGTGTACCTGTCCCGTAGTTTAAGTAGATAGTGTCGTTACCATAGTCTTTGATAAGGCGTTGCATGGTGCCAGCAACTTCATCGTAAGCTTCTTCCCAGCTAATACGTTTGAATTTACCTTCACCACGTTTGCCCACACGTTTCATCGGGTATTTCAGGCGATCTGGGTTGTAAACACGGCGGCGCATAGAGCGACCACGTAGACAAGCACGAACTTGGTGATGACCGTATTCGTCAGTACCAGTGTTGTCGGTTTCTACGTATTTGATTTCACCGTTTTGCACATGCATACGCAGTGGGCAGCGAGAGCCACAGTTTACAGTACATGCACTCCATACGATTTTCTCATCCACACTCTCAGCAACCGCAGCCGCTACTGGTTTGGATTTGAAAGGTAAAGCGATACCGCCCGCGAGTGCGGCTGCGCTACCTACCGCAGAAGAAGCTTTCATGAAGCCTCTTCGAGTAAGATTCATTACCCCAGATTCTTTTTTATTCGTCATTCTAAGATGCCTTTTGCTATTGATGGCTAGCACTTTATAGGTAGTTTTGTTTTTGTCTTTTAATATTTAAATGTTGATTGATAGGCGTCAAATAAGTGTGGAGTTTAAAGTTTATTAATTGAATGTATAAAATGGATCAAAGAATAAAATGGATTAATTAATATAATTATCTTTAAACCTATAACGTTATAAATAATAATGATTATCGATACGCATAAATTGTTGGGTTCGCTATTTTATCAAGCGACAAGTAAAGAACAGTTAATCACCATTGTTGAAGCCTTGGTTGAGAGCGAAGTACTCTCTCAAGAATGCTTGCTGGCATTGAGAAGTGAAGACGAAGATGCACTCGCAGCAGAGTTCAGTCGCCTGTTTGAAGGCGTGGGAGACATGCCAGCGCCACCTTGGGGTTCAGTGTACCTAGATAAAGACCGTGTTGTGTTCGGCGCTTCTACTGTAGAGTATCGCCAGTTTTTAGAATTGAATCAGATTGAATTAGACACTGGGTTAAGAGAGCCGGAAGATCAATTTGGTTTAATGTTATTCGCTCATGCATATTTGTTAGAAAATAATAATATTAATTCAGCTGGTGAATTACTTGAAGGTCACTTATTAACTTGGTCTTCTGTTTATTTAGAAAAACTAAATAAAGCATCAGAGCTATCTTTTTATAAAAAGCTATCGGTTGATGTAATAGGTTGGTTTAAGTACTTAACATCTGAATATAATTTAAACGTTGCTACTAAAAAGTTATATATCGACTAATGTCTGAACAAATAAATTCAAATAGACGCGGTTTCTTAACTCGACTTTCTAAACCGGTTAAAGCAGCCGCGAATTATGAAGAGATATCACAGCGCTTGCACGCCAGGCCGCCAAGAGCAGTTGATGAAGTGCTGTTTGAGCGTCTTTGCGACGGTTGTGGGCTTTGTGAGCAAGCATGTCCGAATAGCGTTATTGAGATGCTAGAGGACAGAGCGCTGCTGAATTTGGATTACAACCATTGTTCTCTGTGTAACAAGTGCAGTGAAGTGTGTCCGACTGGCGCGCTCCATCCAACGGTCACGCCTTATATCGACCTCAAGCCTAGCTTTGCTGATAGCTGCAATAACTACATGCAAATGGACTGCTCGGCATGCCAAACTGCTTGTTCAGCAGGTGCGATATACATCGAGGTAGGAGAATTGCCTATGCTGGACAAAGATACGTGTAACGGCTGTGGAGAGTGCCGAAGCGCTTGTTATATTGGCTCTGTGACTCTTAACCTGACTCAGCAATAAACGTTTAGTTTGGTTGTGAACGCCAGTAAGACTCAGGTTTTGTTATCGGTGAGTTGGTCTCCTATACCTAAAGACACCAATAGAAAAAGGGTCCGCATTCCAACTGGAGGCGGACCCTTTTTAATACTTATCATCTCTGATTAAATGGTCATTCTAAATAAAGCCAAGCGAACTTGAGCCGAATGGATCAGGCGCGCTTCTGTTTACTTCGATGAATCACATTACTCAGCGATAAATCGGTTTTTGCTTTACAGATACAAGGCAAGATTTCGTTGCCTTGCGTGTAAGCCATAGCAAAACCAACGTACTCGACTTCACCAGAATCCAACGTACAGCGGCATGCACCACAGTGGCCATCTCGGCAGTTGTATTCTGGTTCTAATCCCGCTTGTTCCATTGTTTCCAACAGAGTGTTTGAAGGGTTAGATTCAATTGAAATCAGCTTGTTGATTTTGATTGTTGGCATTACAGCTCAAATCCTTCAAAGTCGTCAGCTTTTACTTCGTTGTCGATTTGGCCAACTAGGTAAGAACTGATTTCTGCTTCTTGTGGAGCAACTTGAACGTTATCTGAAGACAACCAAGCGTTGATCCATGGAATTGGGTTTGATGTTGCTTCTGGGTAAGCGGTACCTAGGCCAACAGCCTGCATACGAATATTGGTAATGTACTCAACGTATTGGCAAAGAATGTCTTTGTTCAAGCCAATCATAGAGCCGTCTTTGAATAGGTATTCTGCCCACTCTTTCTCTTGCTCTGCTGCTTCTTTAAATAGGTCGAAACACTCTTGCTTGCACTCTTCAGCGATTTGCATGAATGCGAAGTCGTCTTGACCGTTACGTAGCAAGTTGATCATGTGCTGAGTACCAGTAAGGTGAAGTGCTTCATCACGAGCGATTAGCTTGATGATTTTAGCGTTACCTTCCATTAGCTCACGCTCAGCGAACGCGAATGAACAAGCAAAACTAACGTAGAAACGGATTGCTTCTAGCGCGTTTACCGACATTAGACATAGGTAAAGTTTCTTCTTCAGGTCGTGAAGTGAAATCTTAACGTCTTCGCCGTTGATGCTGTGGTTGCCTTCACCGTAGCGGTGGTAGTCAGCCGTTAGCTTGATTAGGTCGTCGTAATAGAAAGCGATGTCTTTAGCACGCTTAAGGATCTCTTCGTTTTCAACGATGTCATCAAATACTACACCTGGATCGTTCACGATGTTACGGATGATGTGCGTGTATGAGCGAGAGTGAATCGTTTCAGAGAAAGACCATGTCTCAATCCAAGTTTCCACTTCTGGTAGAGATACCAATGGAAGTAGGGCAACGTTAGGGCTGCGACCTTGGATAGAATCTAGAAGCGTTTGATACTTCAAGTTAGAGATGAAGATGTGTTTTTCATGCTCAGGAAGTTTGTTGTAGTCGATACGATCGCTCGACACGTCTACTTCTTCTGGGCGCCAGAAGAAAGAAAGCTGCTTCTCGATAAGCTTTTCGAAAATTTCGAATTTTTGTTGGTCGTAACGTGCAACGTTAACTGACTGACCCAAGAACATTGGTTCTTTTAGTTGGTCATTTTTAGTCTGAGAAAAAGTACTGTAAGCCATAAATGCCTCAAATCCTTTAAAGACCCGTAATAAAACGGACCCTGTTAATGCTTTAAACCCAGAGAAGATAACTCTTCTCTGGGGTCTTAATGTTTATTGCGGTTTAGATCTTACAACCGCCGCCTTCACAATCTTCTTCCGGCACTTGAACTGCATCGCCTTGGTCGTCTTTAGCACCATCACGAGTGTTATGGTAGTAAAGCGTCTTAACACCGTACTTGTACGCTGTTAGTAGGTCTTGAAGCAGCTTCTTCATTGGTACTTTACCGCTGTCGTAAACACTTGGATCATAGTTAGTGTTTGCAGAGATAGCTTGGTCAACGAATTTTTGCATGATACCCACTAGGTGTAAGTAACCGTCGTTAGAACCAATGTTCCAAAGTAGCTCGTAGTTCTCTTTAAGATTTAGGAAATCTGGAACAACTTGCTTAAGGATGCCGTCTTTCGATGCTTTGACTGATACGTAACCACGTGGTGGCTCGATACCGTTAGTCGCATTCGAGATTTGAGACGATGTCTCAGAAGGCATCAGCGCAGTTAGCGTAGAGTTACGCAGACCGTGCTCCATGATCTCTTCACGTAGAGTATCCCAATCGTAGTGCAGTGGCTCTTCACATACTAAGTCGATATCTTTTTTGTAAGTATCGATTGGCAGTAGGCCTTTCGCGTAGTTGGTCTCGTGGAAAGATGGGCAACGACCTTGCTCTTTCGCTAGTTCAACAGACGCTTTTAGCAAGTGATATTGAATAGCTTCAAAAGTACGGTGAGTCAGGCCATTCGCGCTGCCATCAGAGTACTTAACACCATTCTTCGCTAGGTAGTATGCGTAGTTGATTACACCCACACCTAAAGTACGACGGTTCATTGTCGACTTGTATGCTGCTGGAAGCGGGTAGTCTTGGTAATCAAGAAGTGCATCTAGAGCACGAACAACCAGCTCAGAAAGCTCAGCTAAGTCGTCTAGTTCATTGATTGCGCCAAGGTTGAACGCTGAAAGTGTACATAGTGCGATTTCGCCTTCGTCATCTTCTACGTTAGAAAGTGGCTTAGTAGGAAGCGCGATTTCTAGACATAGGTTCGATTGACGAACAGGTGCAACTTCAGAATCAAACGGGCTGTGTGTATTACAGTGGTCAACGTTCTGAATGTAGATACGACCAGTAGAAGCACGCTCTTGCATTAGCAGAGAGAACAGCTCAACAGCTTTTACTGTTTCACGCTTCACTGATGGATCGTTTTCGTACTTAACGTATAGCTCTTCAAAACGGTCTTGGTTTTCGAAGAACGCATCGTAAAGGCCAGGTACGTCAGAAGGTGAGAACAGGCTGATGTTGCCACCTTGAACAAGACGAGAGTACATAAGCTTGTTCAGCTGTACGCCGTAATCCATGTGACGAACACGGTTCTCTTCAACGCCGCGGTTGTTTTTCAGTACTAATAGAGACTGAACTTCACCGTGCCATAGTGGGTAGAACACTGTTGCTGCGCCACCACGAACACCACCTTGAGAACAACATTTTACTGCTGTTTGGAAGTATTTGTAGAAAGGGATACAGCCAGTGTGGAACGCTTCACCATTACGGATTTCAGAACCAAGCGCACGGATACGACCTGCGTTGATACCAATACCAGCACGTTGAGATACGTAACGAACAATTGAGCTTGCTGTTGCGTTGATAGAATCAAGGCTGTCACCACACTCGATCAGTACACAAGAACTGAATTGACGAGTAGGCGTACGTACACCAGACATGATCGGTGTAGGTAGAGAAATCTTAAACGTAGACGATGCGTCGTAAAAACGTTTGATGTAGTCAAGACGAGTCGATTTCGGGTACTTAGCGAATAAACACGCAGCAACTAAAATGTAAAGGAACTGAGCACTCTCGTAGATTTCTTTCGTTACACGGTTTTGCACGAAGTATTTACCTTCGAGCTGCTTAACCGCTGCGTAAGAGAAGTCTAAGTCACGTTTGTGGTCGATGTACTCGTCAAGCTCGTCAAACTCAGCTTTCGTGTAGTCTTCCATAAGGTGGCTATCGTATTTACCCATATCAACCAGTTTTGCAACGTGGTCATACAGTGCAGGCGGCTCGTATTCGCCGTACGCTTTTTTACGTAGGTGGAATACAGACAGACGTGCTGCTAGATATTGGTAATCAGGAGTCTCTTCAGAGATTAAATCCGCTGCCGACTTGATGATAGTCTCATGAATGTCAGTAGTGGTGATGCCATCGTAAAACTGAATGTGAGCTTTCAATTCTACTTGTGATACAGAAACATTGTGCAAGCCTTCAGCTGCCCATGTAATCACGCGATGGATCTTCTCTAGATCGATCGTTTCTTTGCGCCCGTTACGCTTGGTAACAGTAAGTTGTTGGTTCATTCTGCTTAATTTCCCTAACAAAACTGAACAAGGCCGTGTTTTTGTGTATTTCTGTGTAACTTTTGTAAATTACGTTTCGGCTTTGTGATCTTGGTCTACCCATATATTGTAGTTCAAACACAACATATAGGGGTCATTTGTTTGTTGGGTTACAAGATAGTGCTACAACTGATATTTTTCAAGGTAAAGAAATTGGGTTGCTTGTGGATAAGTGGTGGATTGAAAAAAAACTGTAAGTGACCACTAACTGATGAGGTTAGATGTCACTTGATTGTATAAAAGTCGGCTTTTAATGATGCTTTATTTTTGCACGCCCATAAAAAAAAATCCCTTGATCTTTGACCAAAATAGGCGATGGATTTTGGGCGATTAAATTTAAATCGAGGTGGTCAAAATGGAAGCTAGCGCACGAAATTTAGACTGAAAAAAGTCGCAAACTTATGGTAATTGCAACTCTTTTCATTCGTCTTTTTTACAAAAGGTTTTACGGTAGGGCTACCGATATTTTTTAGTCGAAGTTTTGCGTGTGGACGATGTAGTTTACGTCTACATTTGTGCCTAAACGGTAAGTGTCCGTAAGAGGGTTGTAGTGCAGTCCTGTAATCCCTAATTCTTGCAGCGGCGTGTTATCAACCATCTTGATAAGTTCAGCAGGGCGAATGAATTTCTCGTGTTCATGAGTGCCTTCAGGAACAATCTTCAATAGCTTCTCTGCACCAACAATCGCAAACAAGTAAGATTTGAAGTTACGGTTCAATGTAGAAAAGAACACGTGGCCGCCCGGTTTCACCAATTTCGAACAGGCAGTGATAACAGATTGCGGATCAGGAACGTGTTCAAGCATTTCCATGCACGTTACCACATCGTACGTCTGTGGGTTCTGGTCTGCGTGGTCTTCGATAGTGCTCTGGATGTAATCGAGCTTGGTGCCAGTTTCCAATGCGTGAAGGCGCGCTACTTCTAGCGGCTCTTTACCCATGTCTAGGCCAGTCACTATCGCACCTTCAACCGCCATGCTTTCTGCAAGAATACCGCCGCCGCAGCCAACATCGAGGACTTTCTTGCCAAACAGGCCTTCCGTCTTCTCTAACACGTAATTTAGGCGCAGTGGGTTGATTTGATGTAGCGGCTTAAATTCGCCTTCTAGATCCCACCAGCGTGACGCCATGTCTTCGAATTTCTTTATTTCTGCTGGGTCTACGTTCTGTGATTTAGTCATAATCGGCATTTCCAAGTTAAATAATGCATCCATGAAATTGCAGGCATTATAACTTGCCTTTTCGCGCTGACCAGAAGATCTACAATTTTGCTAGTTTATTGGATGTAAAGTGACCATGTTTCAGCAAGATATGATGCGGAGGTGCAATTTCTCATCAATTGATTGGCTACAAGGGTCACAAGATGGTAAAAGGAGAGGGAAAGTGATGCCTCCGTAGGTAAATTTGTGTTATATTTTTCGGTCTTATACGTATTCAAAAATACGATCTGACTATAGAGGGAAAATGGCTCTATGAGCGATCTAGCGAAAGAGATCACGCCCGTAAATATTGAAGATGAGCTTAGAGGTTCATACCTAGACTACGCGATGTCCGTCATCGTTGGTCGTGCCCTTCCAGATGTGCGTGATGGCCTAAAACCAGTACACCGCCGCGTTTTGTTCGCGATGAATGTACTAGGTAATGATTGGAACAAACCATATAAAAAGTCTGCTCGTGTAGTAGGTGATGTAATCGGTAAATACCACCCGCATGGTGATAGTGCTGTATACGATACAATTGTTCGTATGGCGCAACCGTTCTCACTGCGTTACATGCTAGTTGATGGCCAAGGTAACTTTGGTTCTATCGATGGCGACTCCGCGGCTGCAATGCGTTATACCGAAGTTCGTATGGCGAAAATTGCTCACGAGCTACTGGCTGACCTTGATAAGGAAACTGTGGATTACGTACCGAACTACGATGGTACAGAACAAATTCCAGCAGTACTTCCTACAAAAATTCCTAACCTATTGGTAAACGGTGCTTCTGGTATCGCAGTAGGTATGGCTACCAACATTCCACCACATAACCTTGGTGAAGTTGTTGATGGCTGTTTGGCTTACATCAATAATGAAGAGATCACTATTGATGAGCTAATGGACTACATTCCTGGTCCTGACTTCCCAACAGCAGCACTTATCAGTGGTCGTAAAGGCATCGTCGATGCTTATAAGACTGGCCGCGGTAAGGTTTACATGCGTTCAAAAGCGGATATCGAAGTAGAGAAGAATGGTAAAGAAACCATTATCGTTACTGAGATCCCTTACCAAGTAAACAAAGCTCGTTTGATCGAGAAGATTGCTGAACTGGTTAAAGATAAGAAAGTAGAAGGCATCAGTGCACTGCGTGACGAATCTGATAAAGATGGTATGCGTATTGTTATTGAATGTAAGCGTGATGCAGTAGGCGAAGTGGTTCTAAACAACCTATACGCTCAAACTCAACTGCAAACGACTTTCGGTATCAACATGGTTGCGTTGAACAACGGTCAACCACAGTTGTTCAACATCAAAGACATGCTTAAGTGCTTCGTAGACCACCGTCGTGAAGTTGTTACACGTCGTACTATCTTCGAACTGAAGAAAGCGCGCGATCGTGCACACATCCTTGAAGCGTTGTCTCTAGCACTTGCTAACATCGACGAAATCATTGAGCTTATTCGTAACGCTCCAACACCAGCTGAAGCAAAAGCTGGCTTAGTTGCACGCGGTTGGGATCTTGGTAACGTTGCTTCAATGCTTGAGCGTGCTGGTACTGATGCGGCTCGTCCTGATTGGTTGGAAGACCAATACGGCATCCGCGATGGCCAATACTTCCTAACGGAAACACAAGCACAAGCTATTCTAGAACTTCGTCTTCACCGCCTAACTGGCCTTGAGCACGAGAAGATTCTAGACGAGTACAAAGCACTTCTAGAAGAAATCGCTGAGCTAATGCACATCCTTGCAAGCACTGAGCGTTTGATGGAAGTTATCCGTGAAGAACTTGAAGCGGTACGTGAAATCTATGGCGACGAGCGTCGTACAGAAATCACAGCTGCAGTTCATGACATCGACATGGAAGAGCTGATCGCTCAAGAAGACGTTGTAGTAACACTTTCTAACGCAGGTTACGTTAAGTACCAAATCCTAAGCGACTACGAATCTCAACGTCGTGGTGGTAAAGGTAAGAGTGCAACTAAGATGAAAGATGAGGATTACATTGAGCGTCTGCTTGTTGCTAATACTCACGATAACATTCTATGTTTCTCTACTCGTGGTAAGACATACCGTCTGAAAGTTTACCAACTGCCATTAGCAAGTCGTACTGCTCGTGGTAAGCCTATCGTGAACATTCTTCCTCTAGAAGAAGGTGAACGTATCACAGCTATCCTGCCTGTTTCTGAGTTCTCTAACGAGAAATTCATCTTCATGGCAACGGGTGACGGTACAGTTAAGAAGACATCACTGGATCAATTCGCAAACGTACGTGCTAACGGCCTAATCGCTGTTAACCTACGTGACGACGATTCACTGATCGGCGTTGACATCACTAACGGTGATAGCGACATCATGCTGTTCTCTAAATCGGGCAAAGTTGTTCGCTTTAACGAGGACAAAGTACGTGCAATGGGCCGTACTGCCTCTGGTGTTCGTGGTATGAAGCTTCCAGAAGACGATCAAGTGGTTTCACTGATTGTTCCTTCTAACGAAGGCGATATCCTAACTGTGACTCAAAACGGTTACGGTAAACGTACTGAGCTAGCAGAGTACCCAACGAAAGGCCGTGCAACGCAAGGTGTAGTATCTATCAAAGTCTCTGAACGTAATGGCCCAGTTGTTGGCGCTGTTCAAGTTGAAGAAGGCGATGAGATGATGATGATCACCGACGCAGGTACACTAGTACGTACTCGCGTAGCGGAAGTAAGCCAAGTTGGTCGTAACACTCAAGGTGTAACACTGATTCGTACTGCTGATGACGAGAATGTTGTAGGTCTACAACGTATCGACGAAGTAGAAGAAGCTGAGATTGTAGAAGGCGAAGCTGAAGAAGCAAATGCTGAAACTATCAACACTGAAGTTTCTGAATCAAGTGAAGAGCAAGCATCAGATGCTTCTGACTCTGAAAGTGATAACGAGCAAGATACTGAGTAATCTCGATTACGTTAAGTAATTAAGCTTACCATTGAAAAAACCGAGCCTAAGTGCTCGGTTTTTTATTGTCTGCTCGTTCATTCTGATCGCGTAAATCCTAATAGCTAAGTCTCGATCAATATTGCCTGACTGGGAAAGTGGTAAACTTAAAGGGTTGATAAAGGAGTGTGGAATGGACATCTGGTTGTTGGTTGCGTTAGTATTAATGAGCCTGTTTTTGATCGTGGTCGTTATTGCCGCAAGCAACAATGGCAGTCATCTAAAAGGCAATGTGGTGATTTCCCTTACTGCAGTGGCTCTGAGTGTGCTTGTCTGGTCTCAACTGAAACAGGAGACACCTCAACTTCCTTTAGATGAGAGCAATAGTTACACGGCAACAGATTTCGAAGGTGAGCTTCAACAAAGCCTCAAACAAGACCCGAATCAATCTGACTTGTGGTTTAAGCTGGGTGGTGTGTATATGCAGAAAGGGGAGTTTGATGCAGCGTATACTTGTTATGACTACGCGATTCGATTAGATCCTCAAGCACCATCGGGCCTTTATGCGGCCAAAGCAACCGCACTTTACTATCTTAGCTCCCAAGCTATGAGCGATGACGTGAATGCGTTGTTGGATCACTCAATACAGCTTGATCCCAACGATCGTACGGCATTGATGCTGATTGCGACCGATCACTTCATCAGCATGCGCTATCAACAAGCGATTGATGCCTGGACTCAAATCCTCGACTCCAATCAAAAGGGGATTGATCGCGTTTCGATTATTCACTCGATCAACCAAGCCAAACAGATGATCCGCTAAGCTTGGTCAATAGGCTGTTCTTCCTGATTAGCTTTTGAAGCTATTTGTCTTTGAAACGATTAGCTTTTGAAACGACTTACCTTTGAAGCGTTTAGCCTCTAAAGCCATTAATCTCTCAAGCTATTGGCTTTCTTGCATTTCTATTAACCCACCTGCGTTGTGGATTTGAGTAAATCCTTGAGCTCGCAAGAATTGATAGGCTTGTCCTGAACGATTACCACTGCGGCAATACAAAACGATCGGTTGGTCTTTATCTATCTTGGCGAAGTGAGTAGCGACTTCAGAAAGAGGGTAGTTGATGGCGTTGTTCAGATGCCCTTGTTCGAACTCTGCAGGTGTTCTGACATCAACCACTAATGCGCCTTTCTCTATTAATTCCCACCCTGTCTCAGCACGCTCAGAGGCTTGAACGCCTGAACTGAGTAGTGCGATACATAATGCTGAAAGTGAAAGTAAGGTTTTCATTATCTATTCCTTGAATTGGCGAGTGGATTGGGGGGGAGATATTAATGTGTATTGCCCCAAACCTAAAAAACCAGCCACACAATAATAGTGTGACTGGTTTTTACGTAATGGTCTAATTGAAGAAACTAGTATTCGTAGCTGGCTTCACGCTTTTCAGCTTGCTCTTCCCATTTAGGAACAACTGTGTCTAAGAAGTGTTGTTTTTCAGCGTTCATCTTATCCATGTCCATTCCAAGCGCTTTTTGAGCCGCCTCTTTGGTTGAGATGTCTGGAATCTCGATTAGATCAGTGATGCCTTTCTTCGCCAGTAGACGAACAATCTTAGTACGAGCATCGGCTGCGCGGTCAACGGCAGTGCCTAGCACTTCTAGAGCGATTTCAGGTGCATGCATATGTACGCCGTGAGACGCAATAGCGTAGTCCCAACGCCATTGAGCGTGACGGATATCCAGTAGGATAGGCTCCATCTCTTGCTCTGTCGCACCTGCTTCCCATGCCGCGCCTGCTTCAAAGTGAGCGGCAACGATTTGTTTCTCAGCGGTCAGCTTCATGTTTAGCACTTGAGCTTTACGGCTTGAAACGATGTTACGCATGGTTTCTTTAGATTGAGTGTGACAGTTTGCACACGTATCTTCGAAGCGGTCGAATGGGTTACCCACTTTATGGTCGGTATAAACGGTGCCATCTTCTTTGGTCACTTTCGGCATATGACAGTCAACACAAGCAACTTTGTTTTTGCCGTGAATGCCTTCACGCCACGTTTCATAGCCAGGGTGCTGTGCTTTTAGCATTGGCGCTTTAGATACTTTGTGCGTCCAATCTTTAAAGCCGATTCCATCGTAATACTCTTCCATTTGCTCAACACGAGTCCCTTTGTCCCAAGGGAATTTCACGCCTTTTGTTGGCCCTGTGAAGTAGTATTCCACATGACATTGAGCACAAACGGAAGCTTGTTGATCTAAGCGACCTTGGTCTTCAAACTTCTTACCAATCGCATCGAACGCACGTTCAACATAAGGACGCGTCACCTTCAGTGCTGGCTCACCATTTTTAAAGCCTTCGCTTTGGGTATCGTGACAGTCGGCACAGCCAATAGGGTTCACAATCTCGTTGCCAAGACGTGCCCATTTACCTTCAAAGTAACCGTCTTCACCACGCTCTTCGATAACACGTGCTACGTCTGGGCTTTTACAGCTCCAGCACGCCATTGGCATAGGGCCAGAGTTTTCGTCCGTTGGGCCGCCAGTACGAAGTGTTTGTCGTACATCGTCAATCGCATAAAAGTGACCACGTGCCTTGTTGTAATCTTTTGCGAAGCCGTAGCCAGCCCACATGATAACCATGTTGGGATCTTCTTTTAGTGCGTCTTCAATGGTTTCGCTTTCTGAAGTCTGTCTCCATGAATGATATTGATCTGGGTGGTTTTGCTCGAACTGGTCGTTACGAGGGTCGCCAATTTCTTTTTGTTCAGACGCAGCAAAACTGGTTGCGCTTGCTAGTGATGCGCTAACCATTAATAGTGCTGTGACCGAATTACGTATCCAATGCTTTTTCACAGTGATATCTCCAATATACTGATTCTTATACCAAGCGTTGTGAGTTTGCTATTCAAATTAAGAACTGGAGAATTCCTGTTTATATTAATTCATAAACAAACACATTTTGTTACGTGTTGGATATAGCTTGTCTTAGATCAATTAATGGTAGTGACTTCAATCACGTTGAAGTTTATATAACCCTAAAGGGGTATTGCTGGGTAGGGATATTAAAGTTCAATTGATAATTATTATCATATATAACAATCAATTACCTAGATTGACCATGATATAAATAGGGTGATTGCGTTCACAGATTAACCCATTCAAATTTCGTATTACCCAATTAGAGGTATATTCTAACTATAGAAAGCGTTGTGGCTTATCCAAAATAAGAATTGATATCATTTAAGCGGTAATAATATCGTTTAAGGGTACTTTTGTTTAACCGGAATATTATTTAGTTGAGAGTTAAATAATGCCGGTATAAGGAAAGGATAAAATGGGCAATATTAAATTGGCCATAGTCATAATGCTTAAATCCCTTCTAGCATTCTGCCTCTATGGTTATTCCATTCATGCTGTTGCTGAGCCTGCTGTTACGCCAGTAGGAGAATCAACAAGACATGAAGTCGAATTAATACGTGACAAAGACTACAAGTGTGTTCAATGCCATAAAGATTCAAAAGAAACGGTATTGGGTTCACATGGTGAAAGTGCACACGCTTTACTTGGTCGTGAAGTAAATTGTACCGACTGTCATAGTTCTATTAGCCCCGATCACCGTGAAGGTGCACCTGAAGTGGTGAAGTATCGCGCGGCTCAATCACAACCGGGAACCGAGAAGGTTTTCCTAGACCCTAGCTTAATTTTAGATGCCAATAGCCAATGTATAGATTGTCACAAACCGGATGATCTGCGCGAAGCGAGTTGGACCCACGATGTTCACGCGCAAAATTTAACGTGTTCAAACTGTCATGATGTTCATGCGACTGAAGCAAAGGTGCTGGGCTTAGATAAAAAGCAAACCATCAAGCTGTGTGTGGATTGCCATTCAGACTTCAACCAGAAGAAAGAAGAGGAGTAATCTATGAGCTGCTCAAGAAGAAACTTTTTAGCTGGCGCTGGTGCCGTTATTTTTACTACAGGTGTTGCGGGAACGGCGGCGGTAACAAGCCGTAAAACGCTAGCCAATGTTCAAGAGGACGGGGCTAAACGTTATGGAATGATTCATGACGAGACCGCGTGTATTGGTTGCACCGCTTGTACAGAAGCATGTCGTGAAGTAAACAAAGTGCCTGAAGGCGTGTCGCGCTTAGAAATTATTAAGAGCGAACCCCAAGGCGAATATCCAAATGTTGATTACCGTTTTACTCGTAACTCTTGCCAACATTGTGATAATGCACCCTGCGTGATGGTTTGCCCAACAGGGGCGGCCTACAAAGATGAAAAAACTGGCATCGTTGATGTGCATAAAGAGAAGTGTGTCGGTTGTGGTTACTGTTTGTTAGCGTGCCCGTATCAAGTGCGCTTCTTCCACCCTGAGAACAAATCGGCTGATAAATGTAACTTCTGTCGTGATACCAATCTTGCACAAGGGAAGCTGCCTGCTTGTGTCGAATCTTGCCCGACCAAGGCGCTAGTATTTGGCGATCTAAATGACCCTAAGAGTGAGATAAACCAGGTGCTTAAATCTGAGGTGGTTTACAGGGATAAAGCTTATCTAGGCACTCAGCCAAAACTCTACAAAGTGCCACACCAAAAAGGGGAGATTTGATTATGAGTGCATGGGACACAGCTTTTCAGTCTGGTACTGTGGTATGGGACTGGATTATAGCAATCTATCTATTTCTCGCGGGGATGTCGGCAGGTGCCGTAATGATCTCCATTTACCTAAAACGTAAGGTCATTGAAGGCGATCCTGCTCATAATGGGGTGTTAAAGGCCACGGCTTTTCTCGCGCCATTTGGGATCATTTCAGGTCTGCTTATTTTGGTTTTCCACCTGACAAAACCGTTATCCTTTTGGAAGATCATGATCTTCTATAACCCAACGTCTGTGATGTCGATGGGTGTGATCTTATTCCAAGTTTATATGGTGATCCTATTCCTTTGGATCGGCATTATATTCCGAGATCAAATTGTCGTGTTCTTGAATGACCAAGCTTGGTTAAAAGGGCGACTCGATTTCGTAGGTAACTGGATTGGCAAATTGGAAGTGTTTGAGAATGCTTTGGAAATCTTCTTAGCTGTTCTTGCTCTGATGCTTGCCGCTTATACCGGATTCTTGTTGTCAGCTTTGAATACTTTCCCACTATTGAATAACCCAGTGTTGCCGATTTTGTTCTTATTCTCGAGCTTATCCTCAGGAGCGGCGGCGTGTATTTTATTTGGTGTGTTGGTCTTTAAGGAATCACCTCATAGCCCGAGTATTTCATGGATCCACGGATTCGAACGTCCGGTCGTGATGTTTGAGTTGTTTGTTCTTATTACTTTCTTTACTGGGCTTATCTTCGCTGGTGGTCAAAGTGAGCAAGCAGTATGGAACGCAATTGGCAGTGGTTTCTGGGCGAGTTGGTTCTGGTACGGCGTCATCGGTGTCGGCATGGTTTTACCGTTGTTGCTGAATGCAGTGACACCAACCTCAATCCGCCATAGCTCGGTGTATATTTTCTCCGTGACTTCACTAAGCCTAATGGGCGTATTAATGCTGCGAACTTTTGTCCTTTACGCAGGGCAGTTAACGATAGCTTAATTTCGCGCAAGTTTATTAGTGAGCAGATGTCGGATAATAAACATCTGCTTATTAATGAACATGTTTTTAGTAAACATGAGATGCGTGTTCAGATCGGCTCTGCTCTAGCGGAGCCTTATTGAGGTGATATGGTCGGTTCTTTGGGGCTGTTTAGTTTAGTGTTGGTTGCTGTACTCAGTAGCATTATTGGTGTGCATTCGTTTTATCAAATGCTAAACAAACGGACGCAAAATATAAGTTTAATCCGCAGTTTCTCTCTTTCAAGTGCATTGCTTTCTCTCACTTCTGTCGCATTGCTTGGCTATGCTTTTGTCAGTGATGACTTCTCTATTCTCTATGTCGCTGAGCATTCAAATACTCAATTACCCTCATTTTTTAAGCTCGCAGCCGTATGGGCTGGCCATGAAGGTTCCTTGTTATTTTGGGTGCTGACGATCAGCGTCTGGTCTGGCGTGATCGCCTTACAAAAACACTATTCGAATGAATATCAAAGCCGTGTGTTGTGGGTAATGAATCTACTGCTCGCGATATTTGCTTGGTTCACCTTATTCGCATCAAACCCATTTGAAATGAATTCGATTTTGCCGCTAGAAGGGCGTGACCTTAACCCAATGCTGCAAGATGTCGGTCTGATTTTTCACCCTCCATTACTTTATCTTGGCTATGTCGGCTTTTCTGTGGTGTTGGCGTTTGCCGTTGCAGCCTTACTGGTAGATCCAATTGAGTTTGATTGGGTTGCCCATTGTCGCAGTTGGTGTTTGGTTGCTTGGATCTTTTTAACCGCAGGGATCATTCTTGGTTCGTGGTGGGCTTATTACGAATTAGGTTGGGGCGGCTGGTGGTTCTGGGATCCTGTTGAAAATGCCAGCTTGTTGCCGTGGCTTACTTCGACCGCTTTGCTGCACAGCCTAGGCGTTGCAAAGGGCAAACAACAACTACTGAAATGGTCTCTCAGTCTTGCTTTTATTACGTTTTGTTTGAGTATCTTAGGCACCTTTATTGTTCGTTCTGGCGTACTTACATCGGTACACGCTTTTGCTGTTGACCCAACCAAAGGTATCGCACTGCTGCTTATATTGGTTTTGGTACTGGTGAGCTCATTTTCTCTGCTTATCGTTAGAGGGGAGTCTTTTGAATCAAGCCCTATTACCAGCTTCGCCAGTAAGAGCTTTTTGAGTTTAGTCGCGGTACTCATTTTTGTTCTCGCAACAGCCGTGGTCGTTTTCGGCACATTTTATCCAATGGTATTTGAACTGCTTGGACTGGGTAACATATCGGTAGGTGCGCCTTACTTTAATCTATTGATTGCACCTTTGGCGTTGCTTGCGTTGGCCGTCGTAGGTTTAGCCCCTTTGTTGAGTATTAAGCCTCAAGCGTCGAAAGGCGTTATTATGTTGATAGCTCTAGCATCTATTTGTCTCGGGTCCGCCTGTTACGTTTTGCAAGTAGACAAGATTCAAGTGATGGCTCTGATGACATGGTCACTCGCATTTTGGGTTTTACTTACTCACGTTTATGGCTTGGCAGTAACGCACAGTTCCAAGTTCCAACGCAAAGTCTGGGTGATGACCTTTGCCCATGTCGGGGTTGCGGTATTAGCGGTAGGTGCTGCCATGAATAGCTACCACTCGTCTGAGCGCAGTTATAAGTTAAGCCCAGGAGCGGAAGTCGAGTTCATGGATTGGACGCTTGCTCATCGTGATACTGAGCTGTATGTCGCTTCAAATTTTACCGCAGAGAAGGCGATACTCAATCTAGAGTCTGGCGAGCAGAGCTTTCCTATTTCGCCGGAAAGAAGACACTACCAAGTTCGAGTCATGAACATGAGTGAGCCCGCAATGAAGTGGTTCTGGCATGGCGATGTTTATATCACCATGGGAGAGAAAGTAGACTCAACAGGCTATGCATTCCGTGTTCAGTACAAGGCGTATGCACGCTGGATTTGGTTTGGTGGGTTGTTCTCCATTCTCGGCGCTTTACTCTCATTAACTCATCGTAAAAAGAAAACCGTTAAGGCGTCACAGTATGCATACCAGCGTTCGTAACAAGCTCATCACGTTAATTGTCTTGGCATTAGTGATGGTGTTGGGTTTTGCCTTTGCACTCAATAATAAGCAGCAATCTACGACTGTGTCGGAGCAGAAGAGGGCATTTCCTGAATTCGTGTCTGCTGCGTTAGTCAATAGCGAAGGCATCAGTAGCAAACAGGAAATTACGTTGACTGATGTCACTCAGCACCCTTATCAACTAGTGAATGTATGGGCGTCGTGGTGTGGTATCTGCAAAACCGAACATGCTTTTTTACTCAAACTTAATGATAAAGGTATTCCAATTATTGGGCTCAATTATCGAGATAACTCTGCGGCAGCAATCAATGTGTTATTGAGCGATGGCAATCCGTACTCTACTGTGATCAGTGATCCTCAAGGTAAGCTAGCGTTAGAGTTGGGCGTAATCGGCACCCCTGAAACGTATCTGGTCGACGCTGATGGCCAAATCATTAAGAAGTTACTGGGCGTGGTCAATGAATCTGTATGGCAAGAAGAACTTGCGATGTATTTTGATGGTGCGAATGGATGATGAAGTCTTTAATACAAACACTCGTTATGCTGTCTACGCTTATGTTTGTTAGTTTTCCGACTTTGGCGGAAGACCTGTTTACAGCCAGTAATAAAGACACCAGTATTCAAGTTGAACTATTCGAGTTTGAAAACCCTGAACAGCAGCAGCGCGCAATTACATTGGCTAAAACGCTACGTTGCCCGCAATGCCAGAACCAAAACCTGATTGAGTCGAACTCTCCGATAGCAAAAGACTTACGTCTCGTTGTATTCAAAATGGTGAAAGCAGGGCAGAGTAATAATGAAATCACTCAATATATGACAGAAAGGTTCGGCGAATTTGTGCTCTATAAACCTGCAATGAGTGTTTCAAACTTATTACTTTGGCTACTTCCAAGCCTATTATTTCTCTTATTTATATATTTATCAGTAAAAAGTGTTAGAAAGAGCTCATAAAAATTATGTATTACTGTTTACCAATTGACCTGTATTTTGTAACATTAAAGGATTATAAAGGCTAAGCACTGTTATATAAGGATGTGTCTGTGGATAACGTAATCTCAAATTTAAAGAAAGAGTTCCATACTCATGTCCGATCTGACAAATGGGCAGAAAAATACAGTGCAAAATCGAGCATTTCTACGCTTACTCAAGAAGAGTTAACTGAATTAGAGAACGCTTGGGTTCAACTTGTCATCTGGAAGCAAACCCAAGTAAGCTGAACGTTCTGTAAAAATCGTAACTTCAGCCGCAACTGATTAATTTATAACCCCATGTTGGTCATTCCAATGTGGGGTTTTTTGTTACCTGAAAATTATTGTTATAATATAACAATTTGAGCATGGTCGACCTTGAAAAAAATTGTTAACAGCCTCATAGTGTCTATCATTAGATAGTTAGCTACAAAATATTGCCTAGACATATAATGTAGTGTTGTTAAATACATCGAATTTTCAAGTGAGTATAGTTATGGCGGAAGTGCGTGCCAGAATAGATTTCAAAGTAGGGGTAACAAGCAGTATTGATGCTGAACTTCTGTCTTTTCATGGATTGAAAACAGACAAAGAGCATGTTGCTGTGATATTTAAATCAGCAGATAAGACACAAGATATACCTCTTGTTCGTATGCACTCTGAGTGCTTGACTGGTGATGTTTTCCATTCATCTCGCTGTGACTGTGGCGAGCAGCTAGACGAAACCATTAGAATTATGGGTGAGACGGGTGGAGTGATTCTTTACTTACGCCAAGAAGGTCGTGGTATTGGTTTATACAACAAAATCGATGCATACCGCCTGCAAAGCGAAGGTATGAACACTTACGAAGCCAATAACCACCTAGGCTTTGGTGATGACTTACGTGATTTTACTGAAGCAGCAGAAATGTTACGCGCTTTAGGTACCACAAAAATCCGTTTGGTGACCAACAACCCTAAGAAGATCAATGAACTTAAATCCTTTGGTATTGAGATTGAAGAAGTGGTGAATACCTCTGCTCATATCAAATCGGGTAATGAGAGCTACCTGAAGGCGAAAGTCTCACACGGTAAGCATAACCTGGATATCTGATTCGCTTACTTGTTGCGCTTAACATAAAAATGTTTAAAGACCTCACATATGTGAGGTTTTTTTGTATTTATCTTGCAATAAAATTGTAAGTTTGTATTATTCCAATCCGTAGTGCAAATGATAATGGTTTGCACTATTACTACGAATAATAATTTAAAGCTCAACAAGGATGCTTCATGACCATTAAATCTTTAGTGACAAAAGCAGTAACTTCGTCACTCATTTTTGCCTCTGCTTCTTCTTTTGCAGCAGTAACTCAAGATCAAGTTGTAGAACACTATGCAGATATTGCTCATGCCGTGTTTGCCGATTCAGTAATTACAGCAAAAGCGTTGAACTCTTCTATTGATACCTTTTTAGCTTCTCCTTCTGCTAGCAACTTCGAACAAGTAAAACAAGCTTGGCTTGAGTCTCGTGTTCCTTACCAACAGTCTGAAGTGTTCCGCTTTGGTAACGTTGTTGTTGATGATTGGGAAGGCCAACTAAACGCATGGCCACTAGATGAAGGTCTGATTGACTACGTTTCTTCTGATTACCAATATGAGCTTGGTAACGAAGGCGCTAGCGCAAACATCGTGGCTAATAAGACTTTCCAAATCGGTCAGACTACGGTTGATGCAACTAACATTACTCCAGAGCTAATCGCAGACTTGAACGAGATCGGCGGTTCTGAAGCGAACGTAGCGTCTGGCTACCACGCAATTGAATTCCTACTTTGGGGCCAAGATTTAAACGGTACAAACAGCGGCGCAGGTGAGCGTGCTTACACTGATTTCGTTGTTGGTGCTGAGTGTACTAACGGTAACTGTGACCGTCGTGGCGCATACCTAAAAGCATCTGCTGAGCTGCTTATCCAAGACCTAGAGTGGATGGAAAAGCAGTGGGCTGAAGGTGAGAAAGGTAACTACCGTCAAGAACTGCTTTCTGAATCTAGCGAAAATGGCCTACGTAAAATGCTATTCGGCATGGGTTCACTGTCTCTAGGTGAACTAGCGGGTGAGCGTATGAAGGTTGCACTAGAAGCAAACTCTACTGAAGACGAGCACGATTGTTTCTCTGATAACACGCACAACTCTCACTACTACAACGAGCAAGGCATCTACAACGTTTACACGGGTCTATATAAGCGTGAAGACGGCACTCTGCTTTCAGGTCCAAGCCTGTTTGACCTAGTTGAGCAAAAAGACGAGCAAGCTGCGAAAGAGATTCAAAAGCAGTTTGACCTAGCACGTGCACAAGTAGGCCAACTGGTAATGTCTGCTGAGAAAAACAACCAGCACTTCGATCAGCTAATTGCTGCTGACAACGCTGCGGGTAACGCACTAGTAAACAAAACGATTGTTGCGCTAGTGTCTCAAACAGCTGCAATTGAGCGTGCTGCGGGTGTGATTGGCATTGATAGCCTGAACCCAGACACAGCGGATCACGAGTTCTAAGAACCTGAGCCAAAAATAAATATAAGGGCTCTCATTGAGCCCTTAATTGTTTGATCCTCAAGAAAGCCACACCCACATAAAAACTAAAACCAAAAAACACAGCAAGGCAATGTATGAAGTCGTATCTATCAGCCTCACTATTAACCGCACTGTTTGTCTTATCGCCATTACATGCCCATGAAACTTACTCTGGCGGCAAAACGACCGTTAAGAAAGAGGGGGCGAACGCTTTTTCCCTTCCCGCAGCCAACCTACCAATGAGTAAACGCTTAGATTTCAGCGTAGGCAACAGTTTCTTTAGAAACCCTTGGGTTCCCGCACCGTCATCAACTGATGCTCGTGATGGATTAGGACCACTATTTAACACCAACGGCTGCCAAAACTGCCACATCAAAGATGGTCGTGGTCACGCGCCAGAAAAGGGCGATGAGAACGCGGTATCCATGTTGGTTCGCTTGAGCATTCCGGCTGAAACGCCAGAGCAAAGACAAGCCTTTATTCGCGATGGTGGCATCCCAGAACCGACTTACGGTGGCCAGCTACAAGATTTCGCACTTCAAGGTGTTAAACCTGAGGGGAAAGTGAACATCAGTTATACCGATGTTCCTGTTGAATTTAAAGACGGCACGGTTGTTACTCTGCGTAAACCCACTTTAAAAATTACTGAGCTTGCGTTCGGTGAGATGCACCCTAAAACTGAATTCTCAGCTCGTGTTGCTCCGCCAATGATCGGTTTGGGTCTGCTCGAGAGTATTCCTCAAGAGACGATTCTTGGTTTCGCTAAGCAACAAGCAGCGGATAACCAAGGCGTATCGGGTAAAGCCAATTACGTTCTTGATGTTCGCACAAACGAAATAGCACTGGGTCGTTTCGGTTGGAAAGCCGGACAGCCAAATCTAATGCAGCAAAATGCAGCGGCATTTAATGGTGACTTAGGCCTAACAAGCAGCTTATTCCCGAACGAAAACTGCACATCTGCACAATCGACTTGTGATGATTTCCCAAATGGCGGTGAGCCAGAAGTCAGCGACAACATCCTAGATTTTGTTGAGTTCTATTCGCAGCACTTAGCAGTACCTATTCGTCGTGACGTTGATAACCCTGCTGTCGTGCAAGGTAAAAAACTGTTCAAAGACGTTGGCTGTCAAAGCTGTCATCAAGCTGAGTTCCGCACGGCAGAGCGAGAAGGTCTGCCAGCATTATCTAATCAGTTAATTAGCCCATACACCGATATGCTGCTGCATGATATGGGGGAAGGCCTAGCGGATAATCGCCCAGAGTATCTGGCTAACGGTCAAGAGTGGCGCACCACGCCATTGTGGGGGTTAGGTTATACCAAAGAAGTGAATGGTCATACGTTCCTGCTTCATGATGGTCGTGCAAGAAACGTTATGGAGGCGGTACTTTGGCATGGCGGTGAAGCAGAAATGGCAAAACAAAACGTACTGTCTTTGAATGCGACTGAGCGTGAAGCACTGCTGGCGTTTTTGAACTCGCTGTAGTCGGACTGAGATTTAGCGGTTTAACTACTCAGCTAACCTAAAGAACACAACCGCTGAACTTGTAGGAATACGAGCTCAGCGGTCGTTTCATATTTAGTGAACTCATATAATTAAAAGAAAAATTAGGAAGTAAGGTAACAGCATGACACATAAATTTTTGTTAATGCCTTTGTCGGTATTAATCATGGCAGGCTGTCAATCATCGGGTGAGCAGACTGCTTCATCTGAGGTTAACGGTGTGTCCTATCAAGCCGACACGGCAAGTCATATTAGTCGCAGTGTCTATCAACAAGAGTTTGATTCTGCAGTTCTATTTGCCAAGCAAGCCAGTGAACTAGAAGTCTTGATGCAGGGTTACTGCCAAACCAATAGTGTTGAGCTTGATACGTTGAAAGCTCAGTGGCAGCTTACAATGAACAGTTGGATGGCACTACAAGGCCAAGAAAGAGGTCCAACAGCAGCGCTTGAAGAGAGCTGGAATGTTCAATTCTGGCCAGACAAAAAGAACACGACGGGTCTTAAGATGCGTCAGTTAACTCAGCAGAACAAAGCTTGGACTCAAGACGAAATCGCGCAGCAGAGTGTGACGGTTCAAGGGCTAGGTGCGTTGGAGTGGTCTCTGTACGACGAGCAATCTCCATTACTGCAAGACAAAGCGTCTGGTTGTCTATCTTCACCAGCGATCGCACAAAACTTGGCAATGAAATCGGCCTCTATTGCTGAGGCATGGCAGGTTAACCCTTGGTTAGCGCTAGACGAGACTCGTTGGGAGTCTGAATACATCGCTTTATTGACCAACCAACTTGATTACAGCATGAAAAAGCTGAGTCGCCCGATGGCGAAAATTGGTCATCCGCGTCCTTACTTCTCGGAATCATGGCGTGCACAAACCTCGATGACTCAACTAAAAGCGAATGTAGCAGCACTTCAGAATTTGTACCTTGCCGATGGCAATGGCTTAGACGGCTTGTTGAGAGAGAAGGGCTTAAACGACCTTGCTGACCGTGTTGCTGACCAGTTCACATTGACGCTAGATACTTGGCCTACAGACTCAAGCTTGTTTGAGTTATTGCAGAGTAAAGAGGGCTACCGAGATGTGCTGACTCAATACAACAAACTAGAACGTTTGAAGTACCTGATTCATGAAGAAGTGGCGATAGAGCTTGGCGTGGTAATAGGATTTAATGCTACCGATGGTGACTGATACTACGCGAAGAACGCTACTCAAGGCTGCACTGGGTTGTGCAGCTGTTCCATGGCTTCCGTTTGGCTGCGCTAGTCGCTCTGGTGCTGTGAGCTCATCTAATGATCCTCAGCTGATAGGATGTGCGCTGAATGGGCGAGGTCAATATTCAGCGGTTGTGGCTGACGAATATGGAATGCCATTGAGTCAACTGCCGATTCCAGATCGTGGTCATGGCGTCGCGATTTGCCCAACCTCATCACATGCGGTGGTTTTTGCTCGTCGTCCTGGTGACTATTTTATGGTGTTTGACTATAAAAACGGTCAGCAGATCAAAATGGTCGTGAAAGGTAAGAACCGTCACTTCTATGGTCATGGCGTTTACTCATTAGATGGTAAGTTACTGTATGCCACTGAAGGGAAAACGGACAGCAGCCAAGGTGTGATTGGCGTTTACGATGTCGCGCAAGGCTATCGTAAGGTCGAAGAGTTCAGCGGTTTTGGTATTGGGCCTCATGAAGTGATCATCATGCCGGATGGTAATCTCGCGATCGGCGTTGGTGGCGTTCATACTGATGGTAGAACACCGAAAAACCTAGATTCGATGCAGCCGAGCTTGAGTTATATTTCTCCTGAAGGCGCGCTGCTTGATCAGGTTGAATTGTTGGATAAGAAGCTGAGCATTCGACACTTAGCCCATGATGGTGCTGAAACCGTGCTTTGTGGCCAGCAATATCGTGGTGAACCAGATGAGTATCCTTCGCTATTGGCGATGCATACTAAAGGCGGGCAGTTTGAATCACTGAACGCAGAGCCAGAGCAATGGGCAAGGTTCAATCACTATATCGCCAGTATTGCGGCGTCAGATGATTGGATTATTGCGACTTCGCCAAGAGGCAACTGCTACGGTATTTGGTCCAAAGAGAGTAAAGAGTTAGTCGAACTTTCTGCGCTATCTGATGCCTCTGGTGCCGTGTTACTTGATGGAGAGTTTCGATTAAGCTCTGGGGCGGGAAGTGTGGTTAGTCAGCGCAAGCCTTATGAGAAATCAACTCAGCAATCATCGATCCAATGGGATAACCATTGGAGCTCAATCTGATTCATAAAGCCTCTTAAAAATAACATGCTTACTCCCATTTCTTTGCCATACTTATTAGATTATGGGGATGGAGTTAAGCATGTTAGCGAAATACTTCTGTGGATTATTGGTGTTAGTTTCTGTGCACGCATGGAGCTATACGAGTTCTGACGAGAGCCGTTTCATTCCGGCTGATTCAGAGCTCTCTTTTATGCTGATTTATCCAGAGCTTACCCAGAGTATTTATCAAGACACTTCTCTTCCTATCCTTTGGGATTCGCCAGAACTGGTTAAAGCGTTTGAATTTCAATTGTCGCTTCTCGAACAAGCTCAAATGGCACCGCTCTTTGAACGACAACTTAAGCAAATCCGTCACTATCAATCCTACGCTCAATGGCAAGAGTTGGACATATTACTTACCGATACCTTTATCTACTACCTAAGCTACGTTGAAAATGCGCCACTTGCCGGTAAGGAGTGGTACTTTTCGGGTAAGCTACATTCCAAATTACCAGCGCCTTCGCCCCATATTCTGATGAGACTGAAAAGCAGTGTCGCCAATGATTACTTATTGGAGATGGTGTTGTCTTACGCACCGCCAGTGGGGGATTTCGACCAATTCAAGGCGACTTATTCAGTATTAGAAACCGCGTCCGAGCTCAAGATTGATCGGTACAGACATAAAGGCTTGAAACGCTTGGGCGACCAGCTTTCAGATAAAGCCATTCTTGTTGAACGTATTGCCTTGGTCGGTGTTGATACTTCGATGATCGCGGTCGATTTCCCTAAGTTCGATCGAGATCTGCAAACGGCGATTAAGTCCTTCCAGCGTATGCACGGTCTTACAGACGATGGGATCATCGGCCCTGACACGATAAAGTGGGTCAACATGGGCTTTGATGATCGATTAACCTCATTGGCTCTGAATGCTGAACGTGTTCGTTTGTGGCCAAGAGACCGAGATTCTCTCATCGTCGTTAACGTGCCGAGTTTTGACATGAAGTACTGGGAAGATGGCGAAGAGGTGTTTGAGTCTAAAGTCGTCGTGGGAAGAAAATCGCGAAAAACACCGCTTTTAGAGATAAACCTAGATTCTGTCATTCTAAACCCGACTTGGAATGTGCCATGGAAAATCATGGTCAAAGACATACTGCCTAAAGTAAAAGCGGACGAAAGCTACCTTGAAACGAACAACTTCCAAGTGATTGACGGTTGGCGTTCAATGGAAACGGTCGACACCACAGAGATCGATTGGCAGACAATCAACTTCAATTCGTTTCCATATCGGATGCGTCAGCAGGCTGGCTCGCGAAATGCATTAGGTTTGTATAAGTTCAACACACCTAATAAGCGAGCCATTTACCTGCACGATACACCAAGTAAAGGCCTGTTTAATGACGACTTCCGTGCTTATAGCTCAGGTTGCATACGTGTTGAACACGCAGAAGAACTGGCTGAGTTATTGTTTGCCACTAAGGTAAGGAAAGTCCCGAACCAAAATGCTGACCTCGCTCCGAATACTAAGGTTCGCCTCAAGAAGCGGATTCCAGTGCATATCATCTATCAAACCGTGTTGTTTGAAGAGGGCGGCATACAGTACCGCGGTGATATCTACCAATATGATAAAGAGGGTGGTTGATTGAAATGAGTTCAACTAAGGTGATCTTGACCAAAAAATGACAACCAAGCTTCTATTGATAAAATTATAATTAGTATCAATAACTAACCGTACAAAGGTTACAAATACTAACGTTTTGCGCGGTTTTTGTACGTTGACGCAGCAAATGCCATTATGTATCGTGCATTTTTCGTTCGATCTAATTGGTTTTTTGCTGTATGTCTCAAAGTTTATTTTCACGCCGTCAGTTTCTGACTTACGCTGGTGGTACTGCTGTTGTCGCCTCTCTTACTCCTTCTATCGCTTTTGCTTCATACCCTGATCAACCAAGAACGATTAGCATGAACAATCTTCACACTGGTGAACGTTTAGAGACTTGTTATTTCGATGGCACTAACTATGTCGGTGACGAAATGGCACGCCTTAGCAAACTATGTCGCGATTTCCGTCGTAATGAAATTCACCCAATGGACAAGAACCTGTTTGATCAGATCACTCAGATTCAAAACGTGTTGGGTATTCAAAAAGAAGTTCAGATCATCTCTGGTTACCGTTCTCCAGCGACCAATGAAGCACTTCGTTCTAAGTCGAGTGGTGTGGCTAAAAAGAGTTACCATATGTTAGGTAAAGCAATCGACTTCCGTATTGATGGTGTTGATCTGAAAGAGCTGAGAGACGTAGCTAAAAGCCTGAACGCAGGTGGTGTGGGTTATTATGCGCGTAGCAACTTTATCCATATTGATACTGGTCCAGTACGAAGCTGGTAGCTCTAGGCTCTGTGGTGAACTGAAGCGGTAGGCACTTGTCAAAGTAGACATCCAATGTCATAGTTTGCCCAAATTTCAGTTTGCCCTCTAAGGTTTGTATATGTCTCTTAAGTATCAAGTTGTACCTGTTACCTCTTTCGCTCAAAACTGCTCGATTGTGTGGTGTGATGAAACCATGGAAGGCATCGTTGTTGATCCAGGTGGCGACATCCAACAGCTAGCTGCAATCATCGAAGAGCTAGGTGTGAAGGTGGTGAACTTGGTGCTGACTCATGGTCACTTAGATCATGTTGGTGGTACGGTGCCACTTTCAGAGATGTTGAACGTTGAAATTGTTGGCCCACATAAGGCTGATAATTTCTGGTTGCAAGGCCTAGAGAATCAAAGCCAAATGTTTGGTTTCCCACTGTGTAAAGCCTTTGAACCAAACACTTGGTTAGAAGAGGGCGACAAAGTGACTTTTGGTAACCAAGTTATCGATGTGATTCACACGCCGGGCCACACGCCAGGTCACGTTGTACTGTTCAGTGAGCAAGCACGTATAGCATTTGTAGGTGACGTGTTGTTTAACGGTGCAATTGGCCGTACTGATTTCCCACAAGGTGATTTCAATACACTTATCGCTTCAATCAAGACTAAGCTTTGGCCGCTAGGCAGTGACGTAACATTCGTTCCGGGTCATGGCCCTGAATCGACATTCGGTCGTGAGCGTGCATCAAACCCGTTCGTCGCAGATGAAATGCCACTCTACTAAGCCTCTGACCTAGTAAAAGAACGATTGAAAATGAAGCTTAGCTTTTGTTATGAAAGCTAAGCTTTTTTATTGGGTGCGAGTTTATTTATGAACCGGTTTGATTTTAATCAGAGAGGCGCTCGGCAGCGGCTAAGTAGCGTCGAGCCAGACCAACAAACTCTTCTCCACTAATATTCAAATCATGGGTTGATATGAAAATGTCATAACCGTGGAAGCCTCTTTGGTACTTCATCCTGTTGGCGAGCATCGCCTGTAACCCTGAATAGTCTTTGATTATCGCATTTTGATTATTTGCTTCATCGTGTGAATCCGCATCCATTTGTGCTTGTTGAGCGTTGAAATGCACCTCGTCATTACTCTTTGATTCTTTATATTGGCTCAATTCAACACACCCGTTTTCGGTACAACGAGTGTGGTAGTGCGATGAGTCTAAAACCATATCTTCAAAGTTTGACTCTTTTCCCGCTTGTTTAGCACCTAGATACAAAAGTGCTCGTTGGCTCAGCAATAACTCACAGGTGATTTTGGGGCAGATCGAATCGAGGTAGGGCGAGTAATCTTTAACCTTGATACCAATCCAAGGCAGAGGTTGGTGCCAACCATCTTGTTCATAGGTGCAAAGGCCAATTTTTTGGATGTTGTTCCACTTTAAGACCCAGCCCCCTTTATAAAAATGTTGTTGAAAATGAGTCGGGGTGAGTGTGAACATCACTCGGCTGCGCAGCATCAAATAGTAGCCGGTTCCCAGAAGGGCAATACTGCAAAAAGCACCCACGATCAGTAACTTTGGGTTGTCACTGTAGAGCGCAACGATCAAGCAAATGAAGCCTAAAATAACGGCGAGGATACGGTACGAGCGAGTGAATGAAGGCAAAGAGAAATTAGTAAGGTGACGAGTGTCCATAGGCAACACCAAGTTTTCATATTTTTGTCTGGATGGATAACCAGTGTATATGACCCTGAATTGATAAGTCGATGTTTAAATAATAGACGCTAGTAGACAATATCGGTATTTTTCGTCGACTTTCGACGCTTCACTCTACAAATAGCTCCTGTTTTTTGGTATAAATCGCGCTTCAAATTTTCACCACTGCGAAAAGAGCAGTGAACTGGAGAAATATTCAATGAGACTTGCTCATAAGCGTAAGGTGCAGGCTAAACTGCAGAAACGCACTAAAGCGGCTGTAGTTAAAGCAGTGGCAACGCCGAAAAAAGCGAAGCCTGTCGCAGAGAAAGTTGTAGCAGAAAAAACTGTAGCAGCAAAACCAGCGGTAGAAAAAGCAGTAGCAGCAACTAAAGAAGTTGCAGTAGCACTGACTCCTAAGCAACAACAAGTTCTAGACATCGTTGTTAGCAATGCTGAAGGCATTAACCCTAAAGGTATCGGCCTAGCAGCTGGTCAAGAAGACGCGAAAGCAGCTTCATGGGCAACAGGCGCATTGAAAAAACTTCTTGAAGAAAACCTAGTAGCGAAAGAGCAGCTAGCAGGTAACAAGGTTATCTACAAAGCTATCTAATCCTTTGGGATTCTATTCGCTTCGTTAAGTTTTTAAGCCTCGATTTTCGAGGCTTTTTTGTATCTGTCATAAACTTCATTTATCGCTTATTCTCATTTACCGGTTATTCCCATTCCAATCTACCGTTTAACTTGTTCACTTTAACTTCTAGCTTTGCTTCTCATCAGCAAGCCCTAAAGTAGGGCGCCTTACTAAAAAGCGCGGGTGACTTTCCCTAAAATGCAGCAATGGATAGAGCTTCATCACGAAATGGGAATCAATTGTTAATCGCGGTTCATTATAACTACTTAGGTATTTATCAATACGCATTCCCTTGGTGAATATCCAAACTCCTTTAAAATCGACACTATTCAATCATCTCCTACGTAGTTCTACTTAATCCTTTGGTCTAATACGTAACTTTGCTCACGCCATGCGTGCGTGCTCTCCCTGATATCTTGTTGCTTCATCGCGGTGCACTCTTAGGTTGAATCATAAAAAATGCTCAAAGAAAGAGTGTTAACCCAACAAAGGACGTGAACATGAGTCTCATTTCTAACTCCCTTACACGAGTTTTTAAAAACGTAGCGGTAACTGCTGCGGCTTGTTTAGCTTTGGTCGCAACCGGTGCAACAGCTGCGGATAAGGTTTATCGTTTGAAACTTGCTGAAACATGGGGACCTAATTTCCCTGTTTTCGGTGATGCAACGAAAAACATGGCAGCGATGGCTGAGAAGATGTCGAATGGTCGACTGCAAATCAGAATCGATTCAGCGAACAAACACAAAGCCCCTCTAGGCGTTTTTGACATGGTTAAGTCTGGTCAATACGACATGGGTCACTCAGGCTCTTACTACTGGAAAGGTAAAGTTCCAAACACTCTTTACTTCACTTCTATGCCTTTCGGTATGACGCCAGCAGAACAATACGCGTGGTTCTATCACGGTGGTGGTATGGAGTTGATGGAGCAAGTTTACTCTCCACACAACTTGATGTCGTTCCCAGGTGGTAACACAGATATTCAGATGGGTGGTTGGTTTCAAAAAGAGATCAACAGCGTTGAAGATCTACAAGGTCTGAAAATGCGAATCCCAGGCTTTGCCGGCGAGATTCTTGCTGAGCTAGGTGCTAAACCGACGAATATTGCCCCAGGTGAACTTTACACGTCTCTAGAGCGTCGCACGATTGATGCACTAGAGTGGGTAGGTCCATCACTTGATCTGCGTATGGGTTTCCACAAAATCGCGCCGTACTACTACACAGGTTGGCATGAGCCGGGCTCAGAGCTTCAATTCCTAGTGAACAAGCGCACTTGGAACAAGCTGCCTGAAGATCTACAAGAAATCTTACGTGTTGCAATGCGTACCGCGGCTTACGACATGTACACACAAGCTACGCACGAAAGTGGTAAGAACTGGGTTTCAATGAAGACTGAGTACCCAGATGTACAAGTGAAAGACTTCCCGCCAGCGGTTATGTCTGCACTGAAAGAAGCGAATGATCGCCTACTTGCTGCACATGCTGAGAAAGATGAATTGGCGAAAGAGATCCAAGCTTCACAAGCAAGTTACCTAGAGCAAGTGCGCTCATGGACGGATATTTCACATAGAGCTTACCTAAATAGCCAAGCGAAATAATCGCCCCTTGTTGAACTGAATTTAAATGAACCCGACGCTTTTCTTATTGAGTATTTAAGAGCGAATAAGCCGAGGGTTCATTTTAAACATAATAATTAAATGCCCAAGAACCCTTTCTACGTCGTGCCTATTGCTAGCTATAAACTGAATCGTTTTTAGTTGGGTTAGCTGTACTGCGCGATGTCTTTTCAAATTCCATGGAGTCGGGAATGCGAAGTCTAATTTATATTGAACGCCTGTTTAATCGTATCGGTGATGCACTGGGATGGCTTTCCAGTATGTTGTTTATTTTACTGATCGCCAACGTCGTGTATGACGTTGTCATGAGATATGCATTCAACGATGTCTCTATCGCCTTCCAAGAGATGGAATGGCATCTGTTCTCTGCCGTTTTCCTATTAGGTGTGCCATATGCCATCAAAGCGGGTGGTCATGTTCGAGTCGACGTCTTCTATGAGCAGTTGAGCTTTAAAGCGCAAGCCATTATTGATCTGTTAGGTACGCTTATCTTCCTACTGCCGTTTTGTTTGCTGGTAGCTTGGTTTGGTATTGATGTGGCCAAAGAGAGCTATGAACTTGGTGAAACCTCAGGCGATCCGGGTGGCCTGCCGTATCGCTGGATCATCAAAGCCATGATCCCGTTGTCATTCTTCTTAATGGCACTCAGTGGCGTAGGTTTGATCCTGCATTCACTGAACAAGATTTTTAATCCGCACCTTATCCATGCAAACAATATTCATACAAAGAACAAGTAGAGGCTGAACATGATTGGAATAGTAATGTTTTTCGTAGCCTTGTTTGCACTTTTACTTGGCTTCCCAGTAGCGTTTACCTTTGGTGGTATCGCGTTAATCTTTGGTGTTTGGGCTGAGGGCATCGAAATGTTTGCCTTCATGCCATATCGAATTCAATCAATCATGGAAAACACGGTGCTGATGGCCGTTCCATTGTTTGTTTTCATGGGGCTTGTTCTGCAAAAGACCAAGCTTGCTGAGCAGTTGCTTGAGTCTATGGGGCGATTGTTTGGTGGTGTTCGTGGTGGTATCGCGATTTCAACCGTACTAGTAGGTTCACTGCTTGCGGCTTCTACTGGCGTCGTTGGTGCTTCTGTTGTTGCAATGGGACTTATCTCATTGCCGGTAATGCTCAAATACAATTACGATAAAGGCTTAGCCTGCGGCACTATTTGTGCGTCTGGTACGTTAGGGCAAATCATCCCGCCATCTATCGTTTTGATTCTATTAGGCGATGTTCTTGGCGTGCCTGTTGGTGACTTGTTCCAAGCCGCAATTTGGCCGGGCGTGATGTTAGTTGGCGCGTACATCCTTTATATCTTGATATACGCCAAGCTCCACCCTGAAGCGGCTCAACCGATTGAGCGAGATGATTCAATCAGCCGTAAGCAAGAAGTGTTAGATGCACTTAAAGCGATTCTTCCACCTCTCGCGTTAATCATAGTGGTACTGGGTTCAATCTTTGCGGGTGTTGCTACGCCTACAGAGTCTGCTGCTCTCGGTGGTGCAGGTGCGATGGTACTTGCTTTGCTATACGGTCAATTCAGTTGGTCGATGGTGTATGACGCGTCTAAAGAGACGGTGAAAGTCACAGCGATGGTATTCGCTATCTTGTTGGGTGCGACGGCATTCTCAATGGCGTTTACCTACACGGGTGGTGATTATCTGGTTGAAGAGTGGATGCTACAACTGCCAGGTGAGAAATGGGGCTTCCTGATCATTACTATGTTGGTGATTTTGATTTTGGGTTTCTTTATCGACTTCGTAGAGATCTGTTTCATCATCGTGCCGATCATTGCGCCAGTTGCTGAACTGATGGGCATCAACATGACATGGTTCGCTATCCTTATCGCGATGAACCTACAAACCTCTTTCTTAACGCCGCCATTTGGTTTTAGTCTGTTCTATTTAAAAGGGGTAGCACCAAAAGGCGTGACGACCAAGGACATTTATCGTGGCGTGATGCCGTTCATTCTGATTCAAATCCTCGTACTTGGATCACTTCTCGCTTTCCCTTCTTTCTATGGAATGTGAGTGAAGCCTAGAATGTGAATGATATGTTTCAACGACTATCTATAAATTGATAAAGTAAAACGGCTTATTGATGTTCAGTAAGCCGTTTTTTGTGAGGGAAAGGAATGCCTCTAAAAGCCAAGCTGATTTTGCTGACGCTGCTCCCGTTGCTACTCGTAACGGCGAGTATCAGCTGGATCTCGTTACATCAAACCAAGACATTGGGTGATAAAGAAGTTGAGATCTTTAGAGATAGCCTAATCAAGTCGCGCGAAAACGCCCTCAAAGACACGGTTGACCTTGCGTTCGATGCCATAGAACACATCTATAACGATCCAAATATCCAAGAAGCTCAAGCCAAAAAAGAAGTTCGAACCATATTGTCTAAACTTAGATATGGCTCTGATGGGTATTTCTTCGCCTATGATCGCCACGGGACCAACTTGGTTCATCCAATACAGCCAGAGTTGATAGGTCAAAACCTACTGCAACTGCAAGATGAGGATGGCGACTTTCTGATAGAAGCTCTGTTAAGAGAGGCGCAAACCGGAGGTGGTTTTCACCAATATTTGTGGCAAAAGCCATCGACGGGTGAGGTGGTGTCTAAGTTGAGTTACGCCGCATGGCTAGAACGCTGGGATTGGATGATTGGCACCGGTTTGTATATTGAAGATGTGCACCAAGAAGTGGCTTCAATGCAGGCTGAGATAAACAAGAATATTGAAACCACGTTCTTTTCTATTGTGGTGATTTTGAGTGTGACGGTGGCGGTTATTATCGTGCTTACCTTAGCCATCAACATGCATGAACATCGTATTGCCGATAACAACCTCAAAGAACTGGCGCATAAGACGGTGATGTTCCAAGAAGACGAGAAGAAACACCTAGCACGTGAGTTACATGATGGTATTAACCAATTATTAGTGTCGAGTCGTTGTCACTTAGAGCTACTCGGTAATAAGCTACAGAGTGAGGATCTCAAAGCACATTTGAATAAGTCACAGCATTCACTGATGCGAGCGATTGAAGAGGTGAGGCACATTTCACATCAACTTCGCCCAAGTTCACTGGATGACATAGGCTTAGAAGCGGCATTGTCTTCGTTGTTATTAGATTTTCAGGCGCACTCCGGTATTGAGGTGGAAACTTTATTTAGCACTCAACCGGGTAAGTTAAAATCAGAAGCCGCAACGACCTTGTATCGAGTGGTGCAAGAGTCATTGAACAACATAGAGAAACACGCGCAAGCGACCAAGGTAACGGTTATCGCTCAGCAAATTGGCAACGTGTTGCAACTGCTTATCCAAGATAACGGTGTTGGTTTCAATACCTATAAAGCGATGGAGAAACGAGGGATCGGACTGCGTAACATGAGAGAGCGAGTGGAGTTCATCGGCGGTGATTTTGAGTTGATGAGTGAGATTGGTTTCGGAACGGAAATTACAGTGTTACTGACACTAGAAGGATTAGTGAATGAGTGAAGTTATTCGAGTTGTGATTGCTGACGATCACCAAGTCGTACTGGATGGCTTTATGGCGAGATTAGAACTCGAGCCTGATATTAGCGTGATAGGCACAGCCAGTAATGGATTAGAAGCGGTTGAGACAGTGAAAACGCTGCGCCCTGATGTGGTGCTGATGGATATTAGCATGCCTATCATGAATGGTATTGATGCGACCCACCTGATTAAAGAAGAAGACCCTGAAGCCAAGGTGTTGATGCTGACCATGCATAACAACCGTGAATACATCATGAAGGTGATGCAGTCGGGTGCGGTCGGCTATATGTTGAAAGAGATTTCGGCTGAAAAAATGGTGCAGGCAATCAAAACCGTCAATCAAGGCTCGACCTATTTCTGTGAAAAAGTAACGCAGAATTTGTTTACTCAGCCAATTACTCCGACGCAATCTGTGAAGAATCCATTGAGCAGACGTGAAGAAGCGGTATTGAAATTAGTCGCGAAAGGGGAGAGCAGTAAAGAGGTCGCGAAGGCACTGAATATCAGCTATCGAACGGTCGAAACCCATAGACAAAATATTAAGCATAAGCTAGATATTCACTCTACAGCAGAGCTCGCTAAATACGCAGTCAGCTCCGGGCTTGTGGACTGATCTTACGCTAAATTACATTAAATGTGTAATTTAATTACTAAATGTGTAATTTAGGCCTCCTTTATGGAGGATTTTTAGTATTTTTGCGACAGGTTGATATTCTTCTTTTCGAAATTTAAGCGCCGAATGCAATGTTGCAAACAGTGCGCTGCAAATTAGAGAGGAAGCATGGAGCCTGTAAAAGATAGGTATAGTATTGAAAATACCGATTATACAGTAGGACAAGATAACGTTCAGAAATGGGGGTTCGATGTTCATAACCCAGTATTTGGAATCAGTGCAGGAGCGATCATTATCTTCCTGTTGGCACTTCTAGTCTCAGACCCTGAAACCGCAAAAGCGGCGCTTGATGGAATCAAATGGAAAGTCATCGGTAACTTCGATGGTTTCTTCATGTGGGCAGCAAACATCTTCGTAATTTTCTGTTTTGCCCTCATTGTCTCCCCGTATGGCAAGATACGTATTGGTGGCAATGATGCCAAAGCAGAGCACTCTAACCTGTCTTGGATGTCGATGTTATTCGCGGCAGGAATGGGTATTGGCCTGATGTTCTGGGGTGTAGCTGAACCCGTCGCTTACTTTACTGGTTGGTATGAAACACCGCTCGGTGTTGAAGCTTATTCTCCTGAAGCAGCTAAGTTGGCATTAGGTGCAACCATCTACAACTGGGGTCTTCACGGTTGGTCGATTTACGCTGTTGTTGCTCTAGCCCTCGCTTTCTTCACATTCAATAAAGGCTTACCGCTTTCAATTCGCTCAATCTTTTACCCACTATTGGGTGATAGAACTTGGGGTTGGTTTGGTCATATTGTTGATATCGTTGCTGTGCTTGCAACACTGTTTGGTCTTGCAACTTCACTGGGTTTAGGTGCTCAACAAGCAACAAGTGGTATTAACCATGTATTTGGTACCGATGGCGGTATTGGCATGCAACTGGTTGTTATCGCAGTGGTCACTTTCTTAGCGACAATGTCCGTTGTTCGTGGCATCAATGGTGGCGTAAAAGTACTAAGTAACGTCAACATGCTGGTTGCTTTGGGCTTGCTTATCTTCGTAACCATCGCTGGTGGCATGGCGGGTATTAAAGCTATCCCAACCGCTCTAATGGGCTACATTGAAAACTTCATTCCTTTAAGTAATCCTCATGGTCGTGATGATGAAACGTGGATGCAAGGTTGGACGGTATTCTACTGGGCGTGGTGGATGTCTTGGTCTCCATTCGTAGGCATGTTCATCGCTCGTATCTCTAAAGGTCGTACGATTCGTGAATTCATCGTTGCTGTATTGTTCATCCCAACGACCGTAATCATCATCTGGATGGCTATTTTTGGTGGTATCGCGATTGATCAAGTGGCGAACAAGGTGGGTGAGATTGGTGTGAATGGTCTGCAAGATATTACACTTTCTCTTTTCCATACTTACGATGCACTGCCAATGAGCTCTGTGCTTTCAGTGGTATCGATTGGGTTGATTATGGTGTTCTTTATCACCTCGTCTGATTCAGGTTCATTGGTTATCGATAGTATTACCTCTGGCGGTAAAGTCGATGCCCCTGTTCCACAACGCGTATTTTGGGCGTTGATGGGCGGTGCGATTGCAGCGGTTCTATTGTGGGTTGGTGGTACGGAATCTATTCAAGCATTACAAGCTGGAACGGTATCAATGGCGCTACCATTTGCCTTCATATTATTGCTTATGTGCCTAAGCTTATTGTTAGGTTTACGAACTGAAAATCAATTGGTTAAGCATCAAAATGCTTTGAGTTGAAAGTATTTTTGATAAAAAGGTCGGCATGGTCGACCTTTTTTTCGTCATAAACTTGAGTAATTACGTGGATTTTGTTTGTAATTTCATCGAACCGATTCTGGTTTACTGAAAACAACAACTTAACCTGCTAAACTTCAGACATCCAAGTATTTGAATTATTGTGACAACAGCTTGTACTACTTGGATTGTATGTTCGAGTTTGTAATTAAGTCGCAGGTAAGTAAGGGATACGAGGTCAATAGACCCTATTAGTATTCCGTAGAGAGGGATAATGACTAAAGGTATAGATAAATACAGTATCGACAGTACGGATTACACTGTTGGTCAAGATAACGTCCAAAAATGGGGTTTTGATGTTCATAACCCAGTATTTGGTATCAGTGCGGGACTTATCGCCTTATTCTTGATCGGTGTTCTACTTACAGATACCGCTTCAGTAAAGGCAGCACTAGATGGTGTTAAATGGCAAATTATCAATTCATTTGATTGGCTGTTCATCTGGTCCGGTAACATTTTCGTTATTTTTTGCTTGGGCTTGATTGTTTCTCCATTTGGTAAAATCCGCCTAGGTGGCGTTGATGCAACCGCTGATTACTCATTCATGTCTTGGTTGTCCATGCTGTTCGCTGCAGGTATGGGTATCGGTTTGATGTTCTGGAGTGTGGCGGAGCCAGCTGCTTACTACACAGGTTGGTATGAAACGCCGTTAGGTGTTGAAGCGAATACACCAGAAGCGGCTAAGCTAGCACTAGGTGCAACCATGTATCACTGGGGACTGCACCCTTGGGCGATTTATGGTGTAGTGGCATTGTCACTTGCTTTCTTCTCTTACAACAAGGGATTACCTCTTTCAATTCGTTCTATCTTTTACCCAATCTTAGGTGATAGAGCTTGGGGCTGGGCAGGTCACATTGTTGATATTCTTGCAGTTCTTGCAACCCTATTCGGTTTGGCGACATCGCTTGGCCTAGGTGCACAACAAGCGGCAAGTGGTATTCAGCATGTATTCGGTATTGAAGCGGGCTTAGGGCTGCAAGTCATTGTTATTACAGTGGTGACTTTATTAGCGGTTGTCTCCGTACTTCGTGGTATTGATGGTGGCGTTAAAGTTATCAGTAATATCAATATGCTAGTAGCTTTCTTACTGCTGATCTTAGTTGCGCTAATCGGTTATGCAGTGACGCTGGGTTCAATCCCAACAACATTGATGGCATACATCGAAAACATCATTCCGCTGAGTAACCCTCACGGCCGTGAAGATGAAGCTTGGCTACACGGTTGGACGGTATTCTACTGGGCTTGGTGGATCTCATGGTCACCATTCGTAGGTATGTTTATCGCTCGTGTTTCTAAAGGTCGTACGGTTCGTGAGTTCATCACAGCAGTACTGATTGTACCGACTACCGTGACTATCATTTGGATGTCAGTGTTTGGTGGTATGGCGATTGACCAAATCGTGAATAACATTGGTATTCTTGGTCAAGAAGGTTTAACCGATGTATCGCTAGCGATGTTCCAAATGTTTGATGTATTACCATTTGGTACTCTGCTTTCAATCATTGCGGTTGTATTGGTTTTAGTCTTCTTCATTACATCGTCTGACTCAGGCTCTCTAGTAATCGATAGCATCACCGCGGGTGGTAAAGTTGATACGCCTGTGCCTCAACGTGTGTTCTGGGCGTTCCTTGAAGGTGCGATTGCTGTCGCTCTATTGTGGGTTGGTGGTACTGAAGCAGTACAAGCTCTACAAGCGGGTGCAATCTCGACGGCATTGCCATTCACCATCATTCTATTACTGATGTGTGTGAGCTTGCTAATGGGTATGCGTACAGAAAAACGCTAGGCTTTCTAAGCTAAAATCTACTGCAATTTATACGCAGTAGAGCGGTAAATAATATGAAGGCAGAAGAGGAAACTCTTCTGCCTTTTTGTTTTTTTACCGTACTAAATCTGACATTATTTCTAATAATCACATAGTAAATAGCGCCTTAAATTTGGCGACAAGCCAAGGAATTGACATTAGGTAAGCTTATGGTTTGCTTAAAATTATATTCCGATATTAAATTGTGAAATCGCTCGAATTTAATACTGATATTGGGTAGTATGCGCGGGATTTCCCACCACTCGTGAAACTTTGACATGAAACTAACACTAAAGCAGAAGTTGATAGGTGCTAGCCTATCTGCTGTTGTCGTTATGGCTACAGCGTTGACTTGGTTGTCAGCAAACCAATTATTTGAACAGACTCGTAATGGCGTATACCTACGAGCTGAAAGCGTATCTGAAGCAGCATCTGAAGGTATTAAGAACTGGATTGATATCCGTACCGATATCGCATCAGCATTTAATGAGTTTTCACGAGAAAGTGATGTTGTTCCTTTCCTCAAGCAAGCTCGTGTAGCGGGTGGCTTTGACGATATCTTTTTAGGTACTCCAGAAGGCGGGATGTACCGTTCACACCCTGAACGTAATCGTGCAGATTACGATCCTCGTCAACGTCCTTGGTACCAAGAAGCAAACGCTGCAGGTAAGCAAATCATCACCACTGCTTACCAAGATGCGATTACTAAAGCGCTTCTAGTAACGATTGCTGAACCTGTTCGCCACAACGGTAAGCTTGTTGGCGTTGTTGGTGCAGACGTACTTATCGACCAACTGGTTAACGATGTAATCAGCCTTGATGTTGGTGACAATGCATACGCAATGCTAATTGATGCCTCTGACGGCACATTCCTAGCTCACCCAGATTCAGCATTAAGCTTGAAGCCGGTAAGCCAACTTTCTAATGACATCTCTATGCCTATTATCGAGAACGCAGTGCGTACGGGTAGTATCGAGATCATCAAAGAGCGCGGTGCTGAGAAGCTGCTTTACTTCACGAAGGTGCCTAACAGTAACTGGATCTTCGCGGTTCAGATGGACAAAGCAACAGAAGAAGCGAACCACTCAACGCTACTTACTCAGCTGATCATCACTGCTGTAATTATCACGCTAATCGTAATCGTACTTGTGTCTTGGTTAGTGAGCTTCCTATTCCGCGACCTAAACCGTGTTTCAGCTGCTCTTGAAGAAATTGCTTCAGGTGAGGGCGACCTTACTCAACGTCTTGAGCCTAAGAGCGACGACGAGATTGGTCAGCTTGCTGCAAACTTCAACCGTTTTGTGGGCAATATGCACACCATGGTGATCAAGCTAAGCGAAGTATCTGCTGCGCTGGGTAACCAAGCACGTCAAACGGCTTCTCAAGCTGAAGAACGTAGTGCTCGTATCCAAATGCAACAAGACGAGATCAACATGGTAGCAACAGCCGTTAACGAAATGGCTGCAGCAACACAAGAGATCGCGGGTAACGCAGACCATACTGCACAGAACTCATCTGAAGCGGTTGGCGCGTGTGAGCACGGTACTGGTCAGGTGACACAGACGCAAAGCTCTATCCAAAACCTTGCTCAAGAAGTTCAAATTGCAACGAACGTGATTCTAGAACTTGAAGAGCACGGCAACAGCATCAACGCTATCCTGTCTAACATTCAAGGTATTGCTGAACAAACGAACCTACTTGCACTTAACGCCGCTATTGAAGCAGCGCGTGCTGGTGAGCAAGGTCGTGGTTTCGCGGTAGTAGCGGATGAAGTTCGTGTTCTGAGCCAACGTACACACGGTTCAACGCAAGAAATTCAACAAACGATTGAGTTGCTACAAGGTACAACAGGCAAAGCGGTTAACATCATGAACGATAGCCGTACACTTGCTGAAACAAGTGTTGATGACGCTAACTCAGCGGCTGCAAGCCTGACGCAAATCCATGCTGCTGTTGAACGCATCAGCGATATGGCGACACAGATTGCTTCAGCTGCAGAAGAGCAAGCGTCAGTAACGTCTGAGATTACTCGTAACACTGAAGGAATCCGTGACGTATCTAACGAGCTAGCAGACGAAGCACACCAAGCTGCAGAGCAAGCTGCGCAGCTTTCTGAACTGTCTCACGAGCTAGAAAGCGAAATCAGCCGCTTCAAGCTGTAAGCGCTTAGCGAACAGTGATTAATTTGGTCCCTAAAACGTACTAAGTTAATCCGCGAGAACGTTATTTAAAAGCCGAATGTGGATACCACATTCGGCTTTTTTGTGTGTGCTAGTTAGAGTCATGAACCCAAACTAGTTGTTCGGGTAACCTGGGAACTTAGCTTTAAGATTAGCGCGAGTAGGGAAGTATTTTTCCATAAACTTCACCATCTCTGGGTCGTTTGCTTGTAGCTCTGTGAACGTCGCAGAACTTAACTCTTGAGCACGGTAGCCTTTATAGTTCACGTCGTAGTAGGCATACAGAGAGTAAGCTAAGTACTCTTGATCGTAAGACTCAGCATCTAGATCAGCTTCGACAATTGTTGAGTCTTTACCGTTTGGAAAGTAAGAGCCTGCAAGAATCGCTTTCTCATTCAGTTCATCTAACTCTTTCTGCATCACACCCCATTTCGATGAAGATGACTGTACCGCTAAATTCATCACACCGTAATCGTGTACAAAGTGGATGATCTCTTCAAACGCAGCGTCTCTTTTCATTGCCAAGTCCGGCTTGTTCTCGCCTGTTGTCGTGGTTGTGGTTTCAGTCGCGAACAAATCTTGGAAACGGTAATTCTCATCTAAATATTCGCCTGCATCTCTATTCGGGCCATCAGCCCAATCTTCATCGTAAAAGAATGCCATCGCAGCTTTACTATCGTAAATGGCCTTGGTGACTTCTGCAGGGAAGCTATCAAGGTAATACTGCATGATGTTCTTAACGTGTGCGACCTTTGCTTCCGAATTGTTTACAGTTTTATCTTCAATCAACAATGGAATTTTATAACCGTGTGCTTCTACGCAGGTGCGTTGTTTGATGCCATTGTCGAGCAAATCACCTGTCGTGTTTGAGATAACAGAGCAATCACTCGTTGGGACTATTGCAAACGCCCCTGACGTACTTTGCGCGAAGGATGGAACAAATTGAATACCGTTACTAAGCGTGTTACCAACACGAACGTAAAGGTTCATCGGTCTCATTTGATCGATATTAAATTTGTCGCCAGTAGCATCAATAATGAACTGCTTATTGATGGTCACGGTATCCGCTTTTTTCCATCGAATGACGTTGTTTATATTGTTTTCAACTTCTGCAATAGCAAGCTTTTCAAGAGTGCTCGTTGAGTTAAAGTTTTCGTAGTAAATACTGAAATTGTCAACGTCGAACGTTTTACCCGCTGAGTTTGTTGCCGTTACAGATAAGGTGATATCTGCATCGCTTTGGGTTTTATAATTGCGCTCAGGAATGCCGTGAACTTGTGCGAAGCTGCCGCTAGATTTTAGATTATTACCATACTGAGTAATATCAATGTTCACGTTTTTGTCTGTACCCGCAGCAATCGATTTCACGCTGAATTGTAGTGAGTAATTGCTTCCTAAACTAACCACTGAGCTAGCGCTTGATGCATCGATGACATTCTTTGACGCGCTCGTGCTATTGCTGTCGCTGCCGCCGCATGCAGTGAGCATCGTAGTCAGAACAAGAGTTGGAATTGTGAGTTTGTATACCATAGGGGACCAAGTTATCTGCAAGCTATAAAGCCAGCATGTTACAAGAAATGGTATTTGCTCTTAGTAAGCTTTTGTAAGTAATGTATTAATAGTGCTTACAAATAAGCAATAAGTGATTGGCGGTGGTTATCTGTTTGAGCTGCTCGAAACTAGAATCACAGACAAACAAAAAGCCCGAGCATAAACTCGGGCTTTGAATGGTTTTCTTTATAGCTTAAGGAGAAGCTAGATTGCCTGACGAAGTTGGAAATAGCGTCCTTCTTCGTTCAACAGTGTCTCGTGAGAGCCGTTTTCTACAATCTCGCCTTGTTCAATCAGAACGATAGAATCCATCGATTCCAGACCAATCAAACGGTGCGTAATGAAGATAACTGTCTTGCCTTCAAAGTGCTTCTCGAACAGCGCCATGATGCTCTGCTCAGTTTGCTTATCTAAGCCTTCTGTTGGCTCATCAAGAAGCAGGATAGGGGCGTCATGAAGGATTGCACGCGCAATACCAATACGGCGCTTCTCACCACCAGACAGTTGACGACCGCCGTCACCTAACCAGCTATCAAGTGCGTTATTCTCAAGCAGCTTTTCTAGGCCAACGTCTTTAAGGATGTTAGCTAGGTGATCATCATTGGCGTCTGGTTTTGCAATCAACAAGTTGTCACGCAGAGTGCCGTTTAAGATGTCGACACGCTGGCTTACCACACTGATAGATTCACGAAGTTGTGATTCGTTCCATTGTGTCAGCTCAATGCCCGCGATAGAGATGTAACCCTTTTTCGGATCCCAGTAGCGAGTTAGAAGCTGAATCAGTGTCGATTTACCAGAACCCGTTTGACCCACAATCGCAACCTTGTTCGTTGCTGGGATAGTTAGGTCAACAGCGTTCAGAACACTGCGCTCAGAGTCAGGGTAGTTGAACGTCACGTTTGAGAACGTAATATCAAGCGGCTTGTTGATGTCGAGCTTCTCTTCAGCGAACTGAACTTCAGGCTCTGACAGAATAACCTCGTTCAAGCGACGTGCTGAAGACAGAGTTTGACCTAAATGCTGGAACGCACCTGCAATTGGCATCAACAATTCAAAACTTGCCATAGTAGCGAACGCCATTAGCGCGATGAACGGGTCTGGTGCATTACCACCCACACCGTCAGCCGCAAGCCAAAGCATAAGAACAAGCGTCAAACCATTGAAAAGCATTAGCGCTGCTGAAGCCATACCGGTTAGGTTAGCGTTCACAAACTGATTCGCCATCAGCTTCTGCTGTGTTTCTAGAATCGCATTACGGTAACGCTCTTCCGCACCGAACAGAGTCAGTTCGCTGTAGCCTTCAATCCAATCTAGAGTAGTCACACGAAGATCCGCTTTGTTCTGTGTCAGTTCGCCGCCGTTACGCTTGCCCAGTTTGTAGAACAAGATTGGCCAAACCAACAGCATGATCAGAAGGATAGAACCTAAGATCAAACCTAGTGAGCTATCGAACCACATCAAGAACAGAGTCAGGAAGAAGATACCCAACACACCCACTGTCACAGGGCTTACTAAGCGCAAGTAAACGTGGTCCATTGCGTCGACGTCAGCAACTAAGCGGTTAAGTAGGTCAGCGTCACGAAGGTTTGAGATACGACCTGGGATCAGCGGAGCCAGCTTCTTGAAGAAGAAGATACGCAGATCCGTCAGTAGTTTGAATGTCGCATTGTGGCTCACAACACGTTCACCCCAACGACCAGCAGTACGGCTCATTGCCAAACCACGTACACCACCGCCCGGTAGCATGTAGTTGAAGGTTTCACGCGCAATCGTAAGACCAGCAACCGCAGAAGCTGAAATGAACCAACCCGATAGCGTTAACAAGCCGATAGAAGCCGACAAAGTAGCAAAAGCCAATAGCATGCCTAGCGATAGGCCAAACCAATGCTTTTTATAGAGTTTCAGGTAAGGCAGTAAATCACGCATCTAAATTACCCTTATTGTCTTGTTGAGCTAAGTTCGCGTTTAGCATCTCTTCGAATAAACCACCCGCAGTCGAGAGCTGAGAGTAATGACCTTGTTCCACAAGACCACCATCGCGCATAACCAGAATGTTATCGACCGATTGAAGAGGAGCAAGTTGGTGCGTCACAAGCAGGGCAGTGCGACTTTCGATGTTGCTGTTGATGCCTTTCATCACGAGCTGCTCACTGCGAGTATCTAGGCTGGCAGTGGGTTCATCTAACAACCAGAATTGGCCGTCTTGAATCATTGCACGAGCCAAGGCCAAACGCTGAGATTGACCAACAGATAGGCCACCTGAACGGTCAGAGATCATGTAATCCAAGCCGTGCTCGTTTACAAATTCGTTAGCAAAAGATTGCTCAAGTGCGTTTTGAACAGTTTGGTCAGTGATATCTTGCTTACCCAGAGTGACGTTGTCACGAATGCTGCCGTGAAGCAACAATGGGTTTTGACCAACCCAGCTGATCGTCTTGCGCCAAGATACCAAGTCTAAATCACGCAGTTCAATGCCATTGATTTTCAAGCTTCCTTCATAAGGCATGAAACCAAGAATAGCGTTGATCAAACTCGTTTTACCCGCACCACTTGGGCCAACTAACGCAGTCGACTGTCGAGTGTTAAGCGCGAACGAGATAGGACCAACCAATTGAACACCTTCAGGACTTAATACTTTGAGATCTTGAGCTTCAATATTGATGCCTTGAGCCGGATCGAGTTGAGTGTCGCCTGATTTAACCTTAGTGATGTCGGTTTCTAGGAACTCGACAATACTTTCGGCTGCGCCAACCGCTTGTTGCTTCGCGTGGTAGAAAGTACCTAAGTCACGTAGAGGTTGGTAAAACTCTGGCGCTAAGATAAGGATAAACAAACCAGCGAATAGCGTAATGCCTGCACCGTAGTGGCCAAAGTTCAGCTCACCAATGTAGGTGAAACCAAAGTAAACTGCCGTCATCGCAATAGAGATCGACGTGAAGAACTCAAGCACAGCAGAAGACAAGAAAGCGATTTTCAACACATCCATGGTACGCGTTCTGAACACTTCAGATGCACCTTTCAATACTTCTGTTTCAGCGTTGGTACGATCAAATAGACGGATGGTTGTCATTGATTGCAAACGGTCGTAAAAGTGACCTGAAAGACGCTGAAGCGCTTTGAAGTTTTTACGGTTTGCATCGGCTGCTTTCATACCAACCAATGCCATGAACATCGGCACCAGTGGCGCAGTAATCAAGAAGATCAGACCTGCTGCCCAGTTAACTGGGAACACCACGACCAAAATAATGAATGGAATCATTACCGACAAAGACATCTGAGGTAAGTAACGAGAGAAGAAGTCTTGCATGTCTTCTACTTGCTCTAGCAATAGCGTTGCCCACGTACCGGCAGGTTTACCTTTAATGTAAGCAGGGCCTAACTCACGTGATTTATCTAGGATGAGTTGCCTTATGTAGACACGTATTTGTTCACCACAGCGATAACCTGCGATTTCACGACCCCATGTACAGCCCGCACGGCCAACGACCGATAATGCCAAGCCTGCGAAATGACCAACCAGTTCAGACTTATCGACATTCTCGATGATCAGCTGGTGAAGAATAGAGGCGAGAAGAGCTGCTTGAGCAATTAAAAACACGCTTGAAAGTACGCCAAGGCTAATCGCAATCATAAGCCAGCGTTTCGCTAACTTACTCTGTTGCTTAAGCCACTTGTTCAAGCTGCGTTGTTTTTTCTTATCCATTATGAAGGCTTAATGATAATTATTATTTGTTGAGGGCGGCTAGTATACAAAAGAAAGCCCAGTGGATATACCACTGGGCTCTAGGGATTTACAACAAAATGTGATGACGCCCTGCATCTACTGAGGCGAGAGCACCGATAATCAAATCTGCAATCTCAGATTTACTTATCGTTAAGGCCATCTAGGAAGCGTTCAGCATCCAGTGCAGCCATACAACCAGTACCAGCAGAAGTGATTGCTTGGCGGTAGTTGTGGTCCATTACGTCACCCGCAGCGAATACGCCAGGGATGCTTGTCTGTGTCGCGTTACCTTCAAGACCAGACTGAACGATGATGTAGTCATCTTTCATGTCGACTTGGCCTTTGAAGATTTCAGTGTTTGGCTGGTGACCGATAGCAATGAACGCGCCCATTACTTCGATATCTTCTGTCTTATCAGACTGAGTATCTTTAATACGAACGCCCGTTACGCCCATGTCGTCGCCCAGAACTTCGTCTAGCGTGCGATCAGTGTGAAGAACAATGTTGCCGTTCTCTACTTTGTCCATTAAACGCTTCACTAGGATCTTTTCAGCGCGGAACGTGTCACGGCGGTGAACTAGATGAACTTCAGACGCGATGTTAGACAGGTAAAGTGCTTCTTCAACAGCGGTGTTACCGCCACCCACAACCGCTACTTTCTGGTTGCGGTAGAAGAAACCGTCACACGTTGCACAAGCAGAAACGCCGCGGCCTTTGAATGCTTCTTCAGAATCTAAACCTAAGTACTTAGCTGATGCGCCCGTTGAGATGATCAACGCATCACACGTGTACTCGCCTGAATCGCCTTTAAGACGGAAAGGGCGGTTTGAAAGGTCTACTTCGTTAATGTGGTCGAACAGGATCTCTGTTTCAAAGCGCTCTGCGTGCTCTTTCATGCGATCCATTAGAGCTGGACCCGTTAAACCTTCAGCATCACCCGGCCAGTTTTCCACTTCTGTTGTGGTCGTAAGCTGACCACCTTGCTGCATACCCGTAACAAGTACTGGGTTTAGGTTTGCACGAGCAGCGTAAACTGCAGCTGTATAGCCAGCAGGGCCAGAACCAAGAATCAATAAATTACAGTGCTTTACGTCGCTCATGAGGACTCCGAAATTGAAATTGTTTTTATTTATAATCGCTTAGGATTGTATGGAAAATATGGAGGCAATAAAAGTGTAAACAAGGGCTGAAGTGTAATTAATCGTTATAGGTTAGAACTTAACCGAACTAAACGACTGTCTTGTATTTCAATGTGTTAGCGAAATATCAATAGGTTACACGATTAATTTCAGTATATAAAAACATATAGCTTTGCATTTAGGGGGATTTTGTCGCCAATTTGTCGCCATAAAATCTTCTCTTTAATAAGGATAAATTGTTGGAGAGATAAAGATTAAAGTTAATTCGAAGTAGATTCACAGGAAGTTAAAACCATCGGCAAGTTCTGGCTAGAGCAATTTAAGGCGTTTGAGTTAATTTTTACGTTTTAGGTTACGCAAAGCAACTTGAAACTAGAAGTGTTGGGGGATTTATGGTTGTCTTATCTTCTTGTTGCATAACCAAGTGGCTTTGTTGCGTAATTAAATTTAAAGATAGAACTACCCCGTTTCGCGTATTTCT
>NZ_JBGONY010000029.1:0-62576 GCF_041439375.1 Vibrio crassostreae
ATCGAGCCCGAGTGTTCTTTGGATTATAAATTCATCAAAGTATGCTCGCGCCCTGGCATGAGCCCCCATTGCAGAAGAAACTAAAACAGCAGCTAAAGACAGTTTGAATGTGCTTTTCATATAAACCCTAATATTATTTTATTGTTATTAGTTGCATAGCAACTTTTTGAATTTCAAGTTGAAATATATGGACAGTATTCGACTCGATTTCTAGGGCATATATTGACTAATTAACTCCTCACTCACAATATTATCCATCTGGAATTGCAGACCTAAATCACTGTTTTATATTTATTAAAATAACCTTTAAATTCAACACTTTAAATGTAAAACGCAAAGTTAAAAGCTAAAATAACCTCTATTGCACAACACAGGTTAAATAACAGTCAAACTTGGATGAATTTATAGCAATACGCTCAACTACTTAATTTAAAATCATATTAAACCGTTTTAATAACTATCAGGCTATTTATTTAAATTAATTAAAGGTTAACGAAGCCATATTATAAATATTAACAGTGATAATTAATGTACATCATTACTTTTCCATGAACCGATCAAATAAAACTTAAACTTTTATCGAAAAGAAAACCCTAGTAAGTGGGTAAATTAATGTGCACTTATAATGAAGTATTTTCATGATAGTCAGCTTATTATTACTGAACTATTTAAAGTCAGTTAATTGAAGGCATGTGAGAGGTAATACTAATAGTTTGGATATGAAAATTCTGATTACTTGCTGATTGATTAGCTAGGCCAGAAACAGCAACACATCGGGAACGAAGACTGACAAAGAAGCTAAAACTAACGATAAGTTTCAGACAAAAAAAATGGCCGCTATCTGCGGCCATTTTGGTTAACTCAATGAGTTATGGAGTGTGAATCGCGCCATCAGGAAGGCGACTTTGAGTCCACTCGTGGGGGCGATACATAACAGGGAACTCGGCAGCAACCTCTCGGTCGATTTCAACACCAATACCTGCGATTTCCGACGCGTATAAGTAGCCATTAATTGGCTCTGCAGCGTTCGGGAATACCTTGTACGTATTCTCGTTGTACTCGACATGTTCTTGAATGGCGGCATTGTGTAAATGCACATTCAAATGCGTGTTTACCGCTGCACCAATTGGCGTCATATCTGGTGGGCAATGCCATGCAATACGAACACCAAAGTTCTGACATAGATGGCCAAGTTTCAGAGCTGGCGTAATACCACCGATTTGTGAAACATGGCAACGGATAAAGTCGATACGACGATTCGCGATCAGAGATTTCCACTCTTCAGGGTTATTAAATAACTCACCTAAACCTAATGATACCGAGCTTTGGCTACGAATGTTATCCAACCATTCCGTTTGATTTGGCGGCAGAATATCTTCAATGAAGTACGGCTTATATTGCTCGACTTCTTTGGCAAATTGTATCGCTTGGTTCGGGAATAGGCGCTCATGAACATCATGAAGAATATGGAATTGGTTACCATATTTCTCTCTCAGCGACTTAAACATCGTTAGCGTATTGTCCATGTACTGATCTTGATCGTAGTACGAACCTTCAGTCGGATTTTCAGTGGTATGCAAATCGGTTGGAACACCGCCATAGAAACCAAGCTGACAACGAATGTGCTTGTAGCCTTTGTCTAGGAAAGATTCCACCAGCTCATAAATGCCTTCCATCGTGTCGCTAGTCGCGTGTGTGTATACAGGAATAGCATCACGAGACTTACCACCAAATAATTGATGTAACGGCATACCCGCCAATTTGGCTTTAATATCCCACAGTGCCATATCAACACCGGAAATTGCATTATTGATAACAGGGCCATTTCGCCAATAAGCGTTGACCATCATCATTTGCCATAAGTCTTCAATATTATTGGCGTTTTTACCAATAAGAATAGGTTTTAAATATTCATCGACCATTGTTTTTACAGCAAGCGGCCTTTGTTGGAATGTCGCACAACCAAACCCAGTCACGCCTTCATTCGTTTCAACTACCACGGTAATGAGATTGTGCCTGTCTGGTTTAGTAATAATACAGTGGATATCAGATATAATAGTTTCTTTCACAATTAAATAACCTAAACTTAAGTCAACTCCTATTATCTAACCGCTTTAAAAACCACATTTCAAGCGCTAATTTTGCGTAAAAATAATTGGTACGTTAAGTGATTTTTTTTGATAAACAAAACATACCAATTGGCCAAAAACGGTGAAAAAATAATTTTTCGGATTTTAAGTGTGATTGAGATCTCTTTTTACTCCGTTGGATTTAAATTGGTTGTCGTTATGATTGCTCGAGTTAAATATATTCCAATAACAGGTGTAGTATGCAAATGGTAGAAAAGAATGATGCCGTTATTAATAACTCGAAGTCATCATCGAAGAAGAAAAATTTCAAAGAAAATATACAGTTATTAATCACTGCACTTGGTGGTGAAGACAATATCGTGAGTATCACGCACTGTATGACAAGGCTGAGATTCAAATTAGCCGACGAGTCTCTGGTAGACGAAGAGGCTATCAAGCAGATCGCTGATGTGAAAGGTGTGGTACTTCAACAAGGCCAAACCCAAGTCATCATCGGTGTTGAGGTCGAGAAGTGGTTCAACGCGCTATCAAACACTCAACAAGCTGACGCTAATCCGGCTGATGAGCTAGAGAAAGGCAAGCTGTTCCAGGGCGTGATGCGCATTGTCGCAGGCATCTTTGGCCCTGTCGTGCCTGCAATTGCTGGCGCTGGTATGTTGATGGGTCTGTTGTCTGGTCTTATTGCGACCAATGTTATCTCTGAAACCTCAGACACAGTTTATTTCTTCCGCTCAATCTCTGTTGCTGTGTTCTTCTTCTTACCGATGCTGGTTTCTTTCTCTGCAGCTAAAGTATTCAAAGTAAACGAATACATTGCGCTTGCTGTTTCCTCCGCAATGTTAGCACCCAAACTAGTAGATAAAGCGGCGATGCTAAAAGATGCTGGCGCTGCTCCTGAGCTGACGGTTCTTGGCGTAGTTCCGATTGAACTGCTCAACTACGGCGGCGCAATTGTTCCTGCGATTCTAGCAATCTGGTTATTGTCCAAAGTGACTCCGTTAGTTGACCGTCTAGTTCCTTCTTCTGCGAAGCCTGTATTTACACCACTGCTTGCTTTTACGGTAACTTCGACCATCACGCTATCATTTGTTGGCCCTGCTGGTATCTGGCTAAGTAACGGCGCGGGTTGGGTAATGAGTTCACTACTGGAAATCTCTCCGACGTTAACGGGCTTTGTGTTTGGTCTGACTCGCCCGATTACGATTGTGTTTGGTATTCACCACAGCATGACACCAATCAGCCTGAACAACTTTGCACTGTATGGTAAGGATTTACTTATGCCGATCATGTGCTTGGGTAACATGGCAATTGCAGGCGCGACAATGGCTATCTGGCATAAGCAACGTAAGACAGTTTCTAAAGAGCAATCTTCAATTACGATGGGCTCAAGTGTTACCGCTATCTTAGGCATCACGGAGCCAGCTCTATTTGGTGTACTAACGAAGTACACCAAAGCGATGATGACCGCGAGTTTGGCTGCTGGTGTATTCGGTGCAATCTCGGTAACAATCGATACGCACCTAACAAGCTACATTCTTTCTTCTGTCTTCAGCTTGCCGGCTTATCTTGCAGGCGGTACACAAAACTTTATCCAAGCGATTATGGGTGTGGTTGGTGTGTTTGTACTGTCTTACGTATTAACACTGTTATTCGTAAAGCTAGACAACAAGTAACACTTCCTCCCAACCTAATGGGAAAAGAAGCAACGTGGCTACCTTCCTTGTAGCCACGTTCCATCATTTATACCTAGCAATACCAAACTTTCTGTAAGGGCACATTATGAGCCACATTGCGATTATCGGCGAGTGCATGATTGAACTGAACGGCGCTCCATTTGGCACCATGCAGCAAAGCTATGGCGGAGACACGCTCAACGCCGCTGTTTACTTGAACCGAAGTGCCACCAGCTATGCTAACCAGACAGGCACTTCTGCGGTACGCACCAGTTACGTCTCAGCTCTAGGCTCAGACGCTATCAGCCAAGAGATGCTTAACCGATGGCAAGATGAAGGACTATCAACCGAGTTCGTGCTTCTTGATGAACAGCGTTCACCCGGGCTCTATCTCATTCAACTCGACGATGTTGGTGAGCGCACCTTCCTGTACTGGCGCAACGATTCAGCGGCTCGCTACATGGTACAGCACCCCGATTTCGATAAGATAGCCAACCAACTTCGTGATGTTGATATGGTGTTTCTGAGTGGCATTTCCCTCGCGATACTGCCACACAGCGATCAGCTAAAGTTGCTCACTATCATCGAAGGCCTACGTGAACGTGGCGTTACTATCGCCTTTGATAGTAACTATCGACCAAAGTTGTGGAGCTCAGAGGCCGCAACTAAAGAATGCTATCTATTGGGCTATAAAACGACCGATATAGCCCTAGTCACGTTCGATGATGAACAACTGTTGTGGAGCGATCAAACGCCACAAGACACTATAAGAAGGCTGCATGCACTCGGTGTCAAAACCGTTGTTGTCAAGCTGGGTGCTGAAGGCTGCTTGATCAGCGAAAAACCCGAAAATGATCCCGTAATAATCACAACGACACCTGTCGAGACTGTGGTTGATAGCACCTCTGCTGGCGACTCTTTTAACGGCGGTTTCTTATCTTGCTATCTCGCTGGAGGTTCTATTGAAGAAGCTTGCCACCAAGGTAATGCATTAGCCAGATTGGTGATTCAACATCATGGCGCAATCATCCCAAAATACATCACCGACACTCTTTCAAACTGATATTAAGAAGCACACATGTCTACAATTAACGAACAGCTAAAAGCACTTAAAGTTATCCCTGTTATCGCCATTGATAACGCAGAGGATATTATCCCTCTAGGCAAAGTATTGGCTGAGAATGGGCTTCCAGCGGCTGAAATTACGTTCCGTTCAGACGCCGCTGTTGAAGCTATCCGACTTCTACGAGAAGCTCAGCCTAACATGCTGATTGGTGCCGGAACGATTTTGAACCGTGAGCAAGCACTCGCAGCAAAAGAAGCGGGCGCAACGTTTGTGGTATCACCAGGATTCAATCCAAACACAGTTAAAGCATGCCAGGAAATCGGCATCGATATCATTCCAGGTGTGAACAATCCAAGCACCGTTGAAGCGGCCTTAGAGATGGGCTTAACAACCTTGAAGTTCTTCCCAGCAGAAGCATCTGGTGGCATCAACATGGTTAAGTCACTCGTTGGTCCATACGGCGAAATTAGACTCATGCCTACAGGCGGTATCACGCCATCAAACATCGATAACTACTTAGCAGTGCCTCAAGTATTAGCCTGCGGTGGTACATGGATGGTCGACAAGAAACTCGTTGAAAATGGAGAATGGGATGAGATTGCCCGCTTAACACGCGAGATTGTTGAACAAGTGAATCGCTAAGCAAACTAATCCAAGCCAGCCAAACTGTTCACCAATTTGAGAACACCTTAGATACAAAAAGAGCGAGAAGTTAGCCTCTCGCTCTTTTTTTCATCAACTTACTGTGACAATTGTTGTTCTACCAAAGTCTTCCAGAATCCGACACCATGCTCCAGAATATTATCGTTGAAATCGTAGTGTGGGTTATGGAGCGCAGTGCCTCCACATTCACCAACACCATTCCCAACTAGCATATAGCACCCTTTTACTTCGCGTAACATGAACGAGAAATCCTCACTAATGGTGAAGCGTTCACAAGCTCCATTCACATTCTCTTCACCAACAACCGCTTGTGCTGCTTTCACTGCATGAGCCGTCTCTTCAGGCGTGTTAATCGTTGATAAGAAGCTGTTGTTGAAGTGGTATTGATAATCAACACCTGCCGACATGCACTGGCCAGCGACGACACGCTCAATCGCTTTCTCAATTTTATGCAATGCTTGATCGGTAAAGCTGCGAGTGTCACCAGAAATAGTCACTTGCGAAGGAATCACATTCACGGTGCCATTAGTAACAAAATTAGTCACCGAGATAACCGCCGTCTCATCAATGGCGCTCAAATTACGCGAAACGATGGTTTGCAGTGCTGTGACCACCTGAGATCCAACAACAATCGGGTCGGTTCCCATGTGTGGCATCGCCGCGTGACCGCCCGTCGCTTTGATCACAATCTCAAAACTGCTTTCACTTGCCATAAGCGAGCTTGGACGAGTCACAAATTTACCTTCTGGGATACCCGGTAAGTTATGCATCGCGTAAATCGCATCCATATTCCAACGAGTGAACAGGCCATCAGCGATCATCGCTTTCGCTCCTGTGCCTCGCTCTTCATCTGGTTGGAAAATGAAGTACACAGTGCCATCGAATTGCTTACTGGTTGCTAACTCTTGCGCCGCACCCAGTAGCATCGCGGTATGGCCATCATGTCCACAAGCGTGCATCGCTCCTTCATGTTTTGAAGCGTGACAAAAAGTGTTCTGTTCATGAATGCGCAGCGCATCCATATCCGCACGTAGACCAATCGAGCGATCGCTTGTGCCATTTTTCAGAATTCCAAGCACACCTGTTCCGCCAATACCACGGTGAACTTCAATGCCGAACTCTTCGAGCTTGTTCGCTACAAATTCAGATGTTATGAACTCTTCAGTACCGAACTCTGGGTACTGATGTAAATGGCGGCGCCATTCTGTAACGTTGGCAATGTTAGTCATGGAAACTCCAATAAATACTTAAAATTAATTTGTTAAAACTGTTTTAGATGTCATCTCGCGGGACTTGTTGGATGCAGCAAACAGCATCATTGCCACAATAATCAAGCCAACAGCCAGCGCCCTAAAAGGTGTGATGGGTTCTCCAAACACCAAAACAGCGATGAAAAATGCAGACATAGGGATCAGATTTAAAGCCATACTGCTGCCTTCAACACCAACACGCTCTATGCCGTATATGTATGCGATGTAGCCCAGCCCTGATACAAAGCCACCTAGCACGATAATGCAGAGTAACGACCAAGAAGGGCGAATTACCAGTAACAGGCTTGGTACATCAATGCCTGAAACCAGTAAATAAATGAAAAATCCAACCGCCGCAAAACCAAATTGATAATGCATGGTGCAAGTTGCACCGTATTTTTCTGCAAGCTGAGCGCGCAAATGAGTCACCGACGCAAAGCTCAGCACACTCAATAGACAAATCAGGTGCCCGATGTTTACTCCTCTATCTTGAGACGTAAACGGAGGAGCTAGCACTAACATGCTGACGCCAACCAAAGCGATTCCGCTAGAGACGATTTGCATACGAGTAAATCGAGCGCCGTAAAAAAGCTGACCTATCGCCAAGATAGCAATGGGAACAAGTCCCTGAATAACGCCATTTTCTGACAGTGAAATATAGTCCAACGAGAGAAACGAAAGAAAGCTAAACAAACCTTGGCCAACGACACCACATACCAACAACTTGAATAGATCGCTCCGATTATCCCAACTAAACGCCAACTTCGGTTTGCTTTGAGTTTTCTTGTGGATCATTGCTGAGAAAATCAGGACTAAAGATAAAACAAAGAATGCCATCATGTAGCGTAGCCACACCAACAATCGCGCATCAATGGTTTGTAATGGCAAGGTAGCTAATGCGCCCTCAGAGCCCCATAACAACCCCACGCCAATCGCTGCCATCCAACCTTTAGTCACTGATTTCATCACTTAGCTCGCTTCTGGTGTTGCTTTTTTATCGCACGCTAAATTTTCTGAAGATTGTTCTTCCTGCTTTTTCTCAAACTTCGTGAACACGTAAAGTGCGACCACAATTAATGAAACAACGATGGTTTTGCCCATTGCCATCTGTTCGCCAAGTGTTAAAACCGCCACTAAGTAGCCAACCAAAGGCATGAGATTTAATGCCATCGTTGCCTTTTCGACACCGATACGCTTGAAAGAATACAATTGAATCAAGTAGCTACCGCCAGAGATACCCGTACCTAAGAAAATAAGCAAAGCAATTAACAGCGGGCTAGAGAAGATAATGTAAATCTGAGATAGGTCTAAGCCCATGGTCAATACAACGATGATGCCCATTACTGCAACTGAGATGTATTGGTAAAGCATAGAAACAACTGAACCGTATTTGTCCGCTAAACTAGCTCGTAAGTGAGCTGTCCACGCTAACGCCAGCATTGAACACGTCACGTAAACGTAACCTAGTAGTGGCGTACCACCTTCAATGGAGTTTGTCGGACCAACACTCATTGCGTAAATACAAACCGCCGAAGCAATAAAAGCACCCCACTGAATCTTGTTCATGCGGAAGTTCATAAACATCATGCCAAAGAAAACCGTCGCGAACGGCTGCATGCCTTGAATAACACCGTTTTCAGTCGCACCAATGTGAGAAAGAGAAAGGAAGTTGAACAGTGAAAACACCCCTTGTCCAACGATGCCACAAAGCGCAATGCGACCAATATCTTTGGTATCGATCTTTAACGAAGAACCCAAGTCAGCGCTCAAGCTTTTACTACGTGATGTAAAAAAGAAAATGATGGAAAGGCCAATTACCGCAGTAACGTAGCGGAAAAATACCAATGTCATCGGGTCAACAGCCATAGAGAGCGGCTTAGATACCACCCCAGTTACGCCCCAGATACAGGCAACAGCAATGGCAGCAGTCCATCCTAAAAATGTGTCTCTGTTTGTTGTGTTCATCTGTCTATCTTCCATAATTTTTAGGTAACGGCGGTGCGCACACCGCCTTATTACTCATAATTTTATTTAGTGGTTTTTCGCTAGTTAACGTCTGTCGCCGTTTTCAGCTGAGGCGCTTTTTTCTTCGCCTTACCAAACTTCATGAACAACATCATTGAGCCAATAACGACTGCAATCGCTAGTAGTCGCATTGGCGTTACCGCTTCACCGAGAGCAAACACAGCCAGGACGAAAGAAGACAGAGGCATCAAGTTAAGTGCCATACCCGTTCCGTCTACGCCAACTCGTTCCATTGCATAGATGTAGATTAGGTAGCTGATACCTGAAATACCCACACCCAGAATTGCAATACAAGCAATACGAAGTGGAGAACTGAAAATACCGAGAGCTGAAGAGAAATCGGCGCCGACAACCAGTAGGTAAAGACCGAAGCCAATTGCCGCAAAAACAAACTGGTGATACATCGTCGCCACTGAACCATATTTCTCAGCAAGCTTGGCACGAGCGTAAGCCATCGTGGAGAAGCTCGCGGCACTACCCAGACAGATCAAGTGACCAATGTTAAACCCGCTGCCTTCAACAGAAGGGTCCATAACCAAAATAGCGACACCAACGAAGGCGCCAACAGCTGCCAAGATTTGTAGTGGTGTAAAACGCTCGCCGTGGCGAAGGAAACCGACACACAAAATGATGATTGGGATAAGGCCTTGGATCACGCCGTTTTCTGAAGCGGTAATGTAATCAAGAGATAGGAACGATAGAAAACTGAAAGCACCTTGACCAATAATGCCGCAACATGCCGCCCAGAAGATGTCGTGTCGGTTTGCCCAATTAAGTTTAAAATCGACTTTTTTCTGTGGTTTACCCATCGCATTGCTGACTTGGATAATCACAAACAGCGTAATGAAAGCGACGGTATAGCGAACCCATACCAAGACTTGTGCATCCATTACTTCTAAAATAGGTGTCCCTACGATCCACGGAATACCCCAAAGCATGCCAATGAAAATGGCAGCTAACCAACCTTTAGTTGTATTACTCATCTTAAAATTCCTTTATTCATTGGTTGCTATTGATTTAGCAATTGTCCGTAACCTGGACATTGAGCTTTGTTGCCGACTAAGTGCATGCAGTGCCAGAACATCGCAGAGTTGCTGCACACGACTGGGATACCAAATCGATCTTCAATCTCTTGAATGTGGTCAAGAACACGAAGGTTGGTGCAAGACATAAACACCACATCGGCACCAGAGCCCGGCAACATTTTGCTCAACGCTTCCATCATCGATTCCTTTGAAACCGTCGTGATGTCAGTGTCTTTCTCAATGCCAAGTGAACCTAAAACAGGAACTTCAAAGCCAGCGGCAGTCAGTTGTTGATAAAGAGGGAAATTCACTTCTGTTGGGTAGGGGGAAAACACGGCAACTTTCTTTGCACCCAAGTGCTTAAATGCGGCTTGAGCAGCTGTCCATGGGTTGGTTGCGGGAATATCACCGCGATTTTGTGTAAGAAGGTTAGCGACTTTTTCTTCACCTATAATGATAGAAGCTGAAGTGCAACCAAACGCCATGACATCCATGGGTAAACCCGTCGCTATTAGATCGGATGCTTCGCTGATACCAACCGCAATTTGGTCGAGCGCTTCTGGAGTCATTTCGCTACTGTAATAAACACGGGAGCTAAACACTCCTGCTTGTGTGCCCAGTAATTTTGCCCAGTCCATCTCTAAAGAGTGGTCAGTACTTAGTTGCACTAAACCGATATGAACTCGACCAATCCTTGGAGCCTGAACGTGCTGTAATGGGATTTCAAATTGTCGAAACTGTTCTATTGTTTGCATGAGAAACTCGTATTTTTATAGTTTTTATATGCTGACTCCAGAATCCAGAGTCAGCTTTTGTAGGGTGTTTAATGTGTAAGGTGTTAAATTTTGAGCTAAATAATGATCAGTTCTGGTTCAGCTCGTTCGCTCAACCATTCAGCGCCGTCTTCAGTGATTACGATGTTCTCTTCGTGAACCATCGACTTACCCGGTGCGTAAACCATGCCCGGTTCTAGTGTCATCACCATGCCTGGCTTAAGTACTGTGTTGTCGGTAGCGGTGTTAGACGGGCGCTCTGTCAGCTCCATACCTAATCCATGGCCTAGACGACCAACGTCGTTACCCAATGCACCATTGGCTTCTAAGACTCCCCACATCGCGTTATAGATGTCCGTCGTGGTTGCTCCCGGTTTCGCAGCCTCGAAACCTTTAGTTGTTGCTTCGTAAGTAGCGCGGTATGCCGCTTTGGTTTGCTCACTTGCATGACCAAATGCCCAGTTGCGGTCGAAATCAGAGAAGTAACCATCACGCACGGCGCCCGTATCGATGATCAACACATCTCCCGGTTCAATAATGCGATCGGTAGGACCCATGATGATGCTGTCATAACCATCAGGCCCTGAGCCTGCGATGATGTAAGGGCATTCGTCCGCACCTTCTAACAACATATCGATACGGAACTGTTTACAGATTTCACGCTCGGTCATGCCGGCTTTTGCGTAACCCGGAATCTTGCTAAACCCAACGTTAGTAATGCGACAGATTTCACGTGTTTTCTCGATTTCAGCTTGTGATTTGATCTGACGAAGCTCATGCATTGCTAAAGACACATCAACAAAGTCTTTCTTAACCATGGTGGTTAATTTCAAGTAGTTGTTCACCGGCATACGTAGGTGAGATTCAATGCCCAGCGTTGCGCCTACTCGGCCATGACGACAAGGCAGAGAGTTCAATGCGCTAGCTACTAAGCTAATGCCATCATCTTCAGGACGAGGAGAAGGCCAAGTAATAATGTTGTCGACCCATGTTCCCGCCATACCACTTGCTCCGATTTCAGGAACAATCGCAATCGGCTTTCCTTCTGCAGGAACGATGACAAACCATGGACGAGTTGGGCTATGCCAAAACTGAGTGTGGAAGCCAGTGAAGTAGCGAACGTTTGGCTCGGTTGTGAAAATCATCGCATCCAGATTCATCTCATGCATGACTTTTTGAGCGCGTGATGTTCTGTGTTCAAACTCAGCTTGTTCAAAGCCGCGGTTTAGGTAGTTAGTCATTGGAACCTCTAATTATTGTATTTAGGTAGGCACTTCTGCTGCTCTTCACAACCAGTAACCAACCCTATAGTTCAATTTTGTTTACGTTACGCTGAGCATCTTACTGACATTTCAGTTTAATAATGTGACCAAGATCTTAGGGTTAACTATAGTGACCAGAAACCATCTAAAACTGGAAATATTGTTGATTACGATCAATTTTGAGTACTTATTTGTAACTTTAGGCTTGTGTAGGGAGCGGATATATAGTCTTATAGTTACATAAAGTTAATTGGCAGCTTGAAATACATCGATTAACCAAAGATAATGAAAGGCAATTAAAGTTAACAACAGTGGTCTAAAATGAACGCATCAGCATATAAATCGTTTAACGTTGAATTCACCGACAATGATAGAGAGCATCTCGCACTGAACTTTCGCTTAGCCGAAACCATTGCCGACTTTATTGGTCCGCACTGTGAGGTTGTGATTCATTCATTTGAGAGCTTTGAAAAGTCGGTAGTGAAGATAGTGAACGGCCACCACACGGGTCGAGAAGTAGGGTCACCTATCACCGATCTAGGGCTGAAAATGCTGAGTGTGTTTGAGAGCACTGGTGAGGTCACGCCAAAGAGTTACTTCACCACCAGCAAAGATGGGTCACTGCTTAAATCTACGACCTGTGTGCTAGCTGGAGAAAATGGCAAACCGATTGGGCTGTTCTGTATCAATATGAACTTGTCTCACCCGTTTCCTGAGATCATAAAAACTTTAATGCCAGACATGGCTCATGCCCCTGTGGGTGTGCATGAGAACTTTGGAGCTTCAACAACAGAAGTGATTGAGCAAGCGCTTGAGCACGCTATTTTTGAAGTCGACAACGATGAGTCAGTCAACTTAAAAGGTCGAAACAAAGCCATTACCAAGCTATTGCTTGAGAACGGTATTTTCGAATTAAAAGAGGCGACAGCATTCGTATCTGAGCGTCTTGGTATTACTCGCCACGCTATTTACAAATACATCCGCGAGTTTAGAGCATAGAAATCCTATAAAGAGAAACGAAATGAAAACAAAAATCCATACAGATCTAGCACCAGCAGCAATCGGCCCTTACTCTCAAGGTATGGCATTCAAAGACCTAATCTTCACTTCAGGTCAATTACCGCTTGATGCAAAAACAATGGCGTTTGTTGAAGGTGGCATCAAAGAGCAAGCTCGTATGTCACTAGAAAATCTAAAAGCAGTTTTGGAACAAAGTGGTGGTTCACTAGATACCGTTATTAAAACCACATGTTTCTTATCTGATATGGAAAACTTCGTTGCATTTAACGAGGTGTACACGGAAGTATTTGGTACAGAGAACGCACCTGCACGCTCTTGTGTTGAAGCGGCTCGTCTACCAAAAGACGCATTAGTTGAAGTAGAAGCGATCGCTTACATCAAGTAATCACGAACCGCTTTAATTGAAGACGTATAGCTTAATCCAATAACGTGAAGCTATAACGAAAAAACAAGGTCATTAAGCATCGTTGATGGCCTTTAATTCCTCTGCCTGTATCTAAGTGTGCCCTATGTTAAAACTATCAAAAAATTCATTCTACACTGGTCAAGTCTGCGAACTGTTTACCGCTTCTCAAGCACAACAAGCGCGTGAGTTTCACCGCCAGATCGAAGGCTACCAACCCACTCCACTCGTGTCTCTTCCACATCTTGCTAAACAGCTTGGTGTTAAGGCGATCCTCGTTAAAGACGAATCAAAACGCTTCGGTTTGAATGCATTCAAGGTACTCGGCGGTTCTTACGCTCTGGGTCGCCAATTGGCAAAGCACCTTGGCATTGATATCTCTGAGATCAACCTTAAAACGGTCGCTTCAAAACTAGAAAAACCACTTGTTTTTACTACAGCAACCGCAGGCAACCATGGTACAGGTGTCGCTTGGGCTGCTCGTGAAATGGGCCAAAAAGCCGTGGTTTATATGCCAAAAGGTTCATCTCAAGCAAGCGTTAACCGTATTCAAGGCCTAGGCGCTGAATGTATCGTGACAGAAGTAAACTACGACGACACGGTACGCATGGCGAACCAAACCGCTCAAGACAACGGTTGGATGCTAGTTCAAGACACGGCATGGGATGGTTATGAAGAGATCCCAACGTGGATTTCTCAAGGCTACATGACAATGGCAGATGAAGCGATTGAGCAAGCTCAAGCATTGGAGTTCGGCGCTCCAACTCACGTTCTTCTGCAAGCCGGTGTAGGCGCAATGGCAGGTGGTGTGTTGGGTTACCTTGCAGATAAACTGGGAGCTGACACCTTTGAAACCATCATTGCTGAACCAGCAGCGGCAGATTGCATTTTCCGCTCTGGCGAGAAAGGCGAAATGGTTAATGTAACGGGCGAGATGAACTCCATCATGGCAGGCCTTGCTTGCGGTGAACCAAACCCAGTAACGTGGCCTATACTGCGCAATTGCAGCAATCACTTTGTTTCGGTTGACGACAATGTTTCAGCAACGGGTATGCGTATCCTTGGCAACCCACTTAACGGTGATGAGCAAGTGATCAGTGGCGAATCTGGTGCTATCACACTTGGTTTACTTTACACGTTATGTCGTGAAGGTGCAGACCAAGCTGTACGTGATGAGCTAGGTTTAAACCAAGACGCAACCATCATGCTATTTAGCACTGAAGGTGATACCAACCAACCGCGATACCGCGACATTGTTTGGAACGGCTTACACCACTCTAGCTAACGAAAAAGACTCCACAACTCTAATCACAAAGCCACAGCACATGCTGTGGCTTTACTTTTATCGGGTTGTATCAATATCGCTAACTGTCTGTCGTTGTTAACGGCCGCTTCCCATCACATGCCCCTTTCTCAAGGTCGTATAGAGGGCTAGCTCCATGACTGCTCCATCGGTGATCTTCTCTAGCTAATTTTCTATATTGAGTCGGCGTGACACCTATGTACGTTTGGAAGGTTTCATAGAATCGGCTACTCGAATTAAAGCCCACCGTGAGTGAGATATCGAGAATGGTTCTATCTGTATCACTCAGCAAAGCACGAGCGTGGTTGATGCGCATCGCAGTAATGTACTGCTTAATAGTCATATGCATCGTTCGCTGAAATACGTTCATCGCGTAGTTGCTGTGTAACCCGATATGTTCAGCGATATCTTTAACGGTCAATGGCTGATTATGGTGAGTCGCAATATATTCCAACATCTGGCTGACATAGAATTGCGAGTGTTTCGATACCCCTTTCTTAGTCGACTTATCCTGTCGATTTACCAACAGTTGTTGCCAGCCATCAAGGCAGATTCGTTTAAGCATTAGGCCAATTTCATCCATAGCCAACTGTTGACGACTTTCGGACGAATGCTTTATCTCCTCTGCCCAACGTGAGATTTCAAACTCACTGATCAGCGAACAAGAATTCGATTGCAACACACTGCCGTGAGTGATCTGGTTGACTAAATCCCGACTGAGAGCCCACGACATAAAATGGTGAATCGGTATGTTGATGATTCCCATATTATGGCATTGGCCTGGATTCGTAAGTCGATGAGGGACCGATGCCCAAAACAAGCCAATCGACCCACTTTTGACCACAACCGGGCTGCCGTTAATGATGTACTCCACATCATCGCCAAAGGGGATATTCACCTCAATTTGACCATGCCAATGATAACCAGGCATGGAGTGAGGGGCTCTGAGTTCAATATCGATTTTCTCATAGGAAGAATAGAGAGACAGTGGGCTTACCGACACGGTCTCGGACGAATATTTGTCTAAAGTAATGATTCTCACCGTATCTGGGGCTGATTGCGGCATATCTCGCTCCTTAGGAAATCGTATAACTGAGTTTTAGCAGTTCCTCAATAATAAAACTCTGAAGGGGATCATAGAGCCGAAATACCCCAATTCATAAGATCATCACGATGTGATTAGAGTCAGTATCTTAAGTGCAAAACTAGCCTCATTGCATACCATCTCTCCTTAAAAGCCAGCAAGTTATCCCATTTCCTAAGATTTCCATTCGGTGATTTAAAAATATTAGAAAACAGGAGAGCTATTAAGTTATCTGAGACGAATCGACATGGGTTCTAGGTGTAATTTATCTGCATCAACAAAGAACTCAGAGAGATAAAGGATTCCACTATGCAAAGCCCTAAAATCACATTCATTGGTGCAGGCTCCACCATTTTTGTAAAAAACATTCTTGGTGATGTTTTCCACCGTCCAGCTTTAAAAAACGCTCATGTCGCGTTAATGGACATTGATGAGGTTCGACTGGAAGAGTCTCACCTTGTCGTCAGTAAATTGATGGAATCATCCGGTGCGACTGGCTCGATTTCATGCCATTTAAATCAAAAAGAGGCACTGCAAGGCGCAGATTTTGTTGTCATTGCCTTTCAAATCGGTGGCTACGAGCCATGCACTGTCACAGATTTTGAAGTGTGTAAGCGCCACGGTCTGGAACAAACCATCGCAGACACACTCGGCCCGGGCGGCATTATGCGTTCACTACGCACGGTACCGCACCTTTGGAGTGTCTGTGAAGACATGACCGAAGTTTGCCCGAATGCCACCATGCTCAACTATGTTAACCCAATGGCAATGAACACATGGGCAATGTACGAGAAGTATCCGCACATTAAACAAGTCGGTTTGTGTCACTCAGTACAAGGCACAGCTGAAGAGCTCGCACGCGACCTAGACTTAGATTACGCAGATCTTCGCTATACCTGCGCAGGCATCAACCACATGGCTTACTACCTCACTCTTGAGAAGAAAACAGAAAGTGGTGAGTACATCGATATTTATCCGGATCTACTTGAAGCTTTTGAGAGTGGCCAAGCGCCTAAACCGGGTATTTATCACAATGGTCGCTGCACAAATTTGGTTCGCTACGAGATGTTCAAAAAATTGGGCTACTTTGTGACTGAGTCTTCTGAACATTTTTCGGAATACACCCCCTACTTTATCAAGCCGAATCGCCCAGATTTAATTGAACGTTATAAAGTGCCACTTGATGAGTACCCGAAGCGCTGTGTCGAGCAAATAGCTGATTGGAAACGCGACCTTGAAGAATTTAAAACAGCTGACAAAATTACCGTTGATGAGTCTCATGAATACGCCAGCACCATCATGAATTCTATCTGGACAGGCACTCCGAGCGTTATTTACGGCAATGTAAAAAATGAAGCCTTGATCGACAACTTACCGCAGGGCTGCTGTGTTGAGGTCGCTTGTTTAGTTGATGCGAATGGTGTGCAACCGATCAAAGCTGGTCGCCTACCTAACCACTTAGCCGCGTTAATGCAGACCAACATCAATGTTCAAACTCTATTAACGGAAGCCATTCTCACTGAAAACCGCGACCGTATTTATCATGCTGCGATGCTGGACCCACATACAGCCGCTGTACTTGGAATAGAAGAAATATACGCGCTGGTTGACGACTTGATTGAGGCTCATGAGGGTTGGTTACCAGAGTGGGTTAACAAGTAATTCCATACTAATAAAAAATACAATAACGTGAATATTAGCGCCTTCTCACAGAGGAGGCGTAAGGAGTGGCAATGAGTATCTCTATGAATACCAAGCTAAGTTATGGCTTTGGGGCGTTTGGTAAAGACTTCGCAATCACCATCGTCTATATGTACCTAATGTTTTACTACACGGATGTAGTCGGTATTTCTGCTGCTACAGTCGGAACTATTTTCCTCGTCGCACGCATCTGGGATGCCGTCAATGACCCTATTATGGGGTGGTTGGTCAACAATACACGTACTCGATGGGGCAAGTTCAAACCTTGGATTTTAATTGGCACACTCGCTAACTCGGTGGTTCTTCTGATGGTGTTTAGTGCGCATTACATCGAAGGTCCTTGGTTAATCGCATACGCCGCTGTCACCTATATCTTGTGGGGAATGACTTACACACTAATGGATATCCCTTTTTGGTCATTGGTCCCAACACTCACCTTAGATAAGCGTGAACGTGAAGAGCTCGTCCCATACCCTCGCTTCTTTGCGAGCCTAGCTTGGATTGTAACTGCGGCTATCGCAATGCCTTTCGTGAACTACGTAGGTGGGGACGATAAAGGGTTCGGCTTCCAGATTTTTACTCTCTTGTTGATCGCTTGTTTCTTGGTATCAACTTTCATTACTTTACGTAATGTGAAAGAACGCTATTCAACGGCTAACCTAGACACAACACAACCCGAAGAAAAGGTTTCACTGAAAAAGCTTCTAGCGCTTATCTACAAAAACGACCAACTGACCAGTGTTCTGTGTATGGCGCTGTCTTATAACCTCGCGACCAACATCATTACAGCGTTCGCGGTTTACTACTTCACTTATGTGGTGGGTAATGAAGAACTTTTCCCTTACTACATGGCTTATGCAGGTATTGCTAACCTCATCACACTGGTGCTGTTCCCTAAACTTGCCCAGATGTTTTCACGCCGAGTTCTGTGGGCATGTGCGTCCTCTTTCCCTATTTTAGGCAGTGCAGTACTCATCTACGTTGGCATGTACGACAAACAGAGCATTCTACTGATATCAACAGCCGGCGTTTTTCTACAAATTGGTACAGCGCTATTCTGGGTACTTAACGTCATCATGGTGGCAGACACGGTCGATTACGGTGAGTTTAAACTGGGGTCTCGTTGCGAAAGTATCGCTTACTCGGTGCAAACTCTGGTTGTAAAAGCAGGCTCAGCATTTGCCGCTTTCTTTATCGGTATCGCACTCACCGCTGTTGATTATGTACCTAACGTAACGCAAAGCCCAGAAACCGTATTTGGCATGCAATGCATCATGGTCGGCCTACCTGCATTCTTTTTTGCCATCGCGTTAATCATCTACTTCCGCTTCTACAAGCTGAACGGGGCGTATCACCAACAGATTCAAGATCACTTAACCGAAAAATACGATCACATTACAAACGATGGCTCAGACAAAGGGGAAACCGCGAAACCGACAGAACCGGCACAAGCAACATAAATCATAAAGCGACGTCAATGTAGGTTTTCGACCACATTGACGTTCATACCAACACCCCTCACTAGCCTTTCTACTTCCAATAAAAGAGATCCGTATGAAACTCAAAGTACTTGCTTCTGCCATCACTTGTTCCCTCATGCTATCAGCTGGGGCACACGCACAAAAAAACGACAACATTCTTACTAACCCTAGCTTTGAAAATAAAGGGTTAGGATGGAGCTATTGGTTTTCTAATATCAAAAATGACTTCACTCATGAAGGAGAATACCGAGGTCGTATCGCTCAAGGCAAGAATCACCACATCAGTCAAATCGTAACGATTCCCGAGACAGGCTACTACGATTTATCCGCGTATTTTATTAGTCCTTCAAACGATGCCACCCTCGCAATGACTAACCTCACCGATCAAATATTAGTGAGTGACAAAATAAAACAAAGCACCAAATATCAACGAAAAAACCTAAAACATATCCCACTAGAAAAAGGCGAACAGCTAAAAGTCTGGTTCTCAGGATCTGATAAAGGAGGGGTCAGTGTCGACAGCGTTGCATTAATCAAAAGTAATAAAAATAAACCTCTAAATTTCAATCAAATTATTCAGTTCTCAACTCAAGAACAAGTTGGTGTCGCTAGCGTTAATAAGATTTCTAGGGATATAAAGTTCCAGGTCCCTTTTGGCACAGATCTAACCGAATTAACCATAGGAAAGTTCCTAATCTCTGAAGGCAGCTATTCGTCTATCAACTCGGGTGATGTCATCGACTTCAGTCATCCCGTACAAGTAGCAGTGATAGATGACAACAATAAAGAACAGCTGTGGACGCTCACCGCTATCGAGAGAGAAAAGCAAGTGGTGGTCACCTCTTCGAATACTAAGCTCCAAGAGTCTTTCGAATGGGCTATAGAGAAAACTCAGCGCTTCGTAATGACAGGTCAACACGACCTCGTTAACCGGGATGAATACAATAACGATGGTGATGGCAGCGCAGATTACATTCCGTCTTATTGGGCTGGCTACTTTGACCGAACAGCCTTTTACTCAAGAGATTTCTTACATCAGGCAAGTGGCGCAAAAATCGCAGGGCTTGGACCAGAAAACTTCTCAATGTTCAAAACATTCGCCAAGCATTCAACAGAGTCAAGAAAGTGGTACACACTGTGGGCCATTAACTTCGATGGCACGCCACATACTATTGATTATGACGACGACAGTTGGTTTGTTCGTGAAGTGCCCGCACAGTTCGAATTTGTTGAAAAGGCATGGAAGCAATATCAATGGACGGGAGACAAACGTTATATAGAAGATGATGATCTCTGGCAATTTTATACGAAGGTTCTCACCGATTACATCGAGCTACATGATGACCAAGATCCAAATGGTATCGCTGAAGGTTATGGTGGTATTTTTGAAGGCTCTGCCACGTACAACGAACGAGGTGAGTTTCCAATCGAAGCGGGTGACGGAATTGGTTCTCAATACCAAGCGACACTCGCTTACTCAGCAATGCTAGAAGCACGAGAAGAATACAACGAGGCGACATTATGGCGAGAAAAAGCCCAAGAGCTTAAGCGTTATTTTAATGAAGACTGGAGCATCGTAGACCCAAATAAACCATTAGAAAACTACGTTAACATTGTTCAAAAAGATGGACTCCGCCTAAACGATTTTGGTAAAGAGAATAGTTGGTTCATGCCGATGAAACTCATTACAGAACCCGGAGAGCGAAATAACAGATACCTTGATTTCATTGCTAGCAATCTAGGTAATGGCATTGGTAGCACACCAGAGGCACCAAACAATATTGAAGCCTACACATACATTCCTGAAACCTACTTCCCATATAACCGCAATACTGAAGCATGGAAGTGGATGCAGTACATAATGGACACTAAAGATCAGCCACACGAACGTCCAACTCAAGGAACCAATGGTGACTACCCGGAAATATCCTTTACATTCATTTCGAATACGATTGAAGGCTTAATGGGCATCAAACCAAACGCAGCAGACCACAGAGTGACGACAGCTTCTCATCTCACCAGTGACATAGAATGGTTAAGTGTGGATCAGTTACCAATGGGTGAACATGAATTAACCCTACGTCATGATGGGCTTACGAAGTCAACGCTGACCAATATCTCTGATCATGTCCTCGAATGGGAAGCATGGTTCTATGGTGATTACCCAACGTTAATCGTAGATGGCCAAGCAATCCGCAGCCAAAACAAACAAGTGAACGGGCAACAAGTTAGCTATGTGATTGTCCCCATAGCGAAAAACTCTACTCGTGTTATTGAAAGGTAACGCTTAAAACAAAGCCTAGCGAATAATCGCTAGGCTTCTTAAATTCAAATACCAGGCTTAGTAACAAGCTAAAAATAAACAAGTGAGGGCATTCCTGTTTAGCTACAGCTTACTTTAATGGGTCATTGTCCGGCAGTGCCTTATGAAGCCATAGTGCTAAACGCTTCTTGATGTTCGCGCCATCAAGCTTATCGTCAGGTAACGGTGTGATCTGATTGACTTCAACAAGGAACAAGTACACCGCTTTAACCTTTATCGGTTGGGATGAATTTGGCAAATCAAAACCTTGTAGTTTTGCCATCTTAAAACCGACTTCAACTGCTTTTTTTACCAGCTTATCTTCATTAATGATCTTCGCGGTTTTCGACATATCATCTCCATCATCTTTATCGAACGAGTACTGAGTATATCAAACAGAAAAACTCACAAGATTACCTCGCTCTCAATTTGAGGAGTCGCTTTGATAAATAACATAAAACGAATAACAGGCTCTAGGCTGATTCAAATTTGGTTGGTATTTACGATATCAATGGCTATACGCAAACGAGCTCTTAATAAAACACTCAGTAAATGAGATCTTAAGTCAAAAACTGAAAATCGAACAATATTTAACTTACCATCCTAAAGAATACGGAATACTATGATTATCATTTAGGTGATATACATTCTATAGAATACAAATAAACCTATGTTATTTAACCAGTTTTATAGTAAAACGACTTAGGTCATATTTACAGGTTCCTGTAACAGAATGTTATTTACAAAACACTCACTAAGAAAATAGAATAAACCCACTAATATTATACTGGTGTTAAAAATGCGTTACCTATGGGCTTCATTCTGTCATAAAAACCCGATCATCGGACGAATCGTTCATATCCTTGTTATGTTGGTAGCGTTAGCTTCTATCGTCGTTCCATTGATATCAAAAGACGCAACAACCATCTTGGTTTCATTGGGTGTTGCTCTGGTCTGTTTTGTGTTGTTTGTGTTCTTTGCCCTGGCCGACAAAATGCGTTCAGGCATGCACTAATCAGCCAATCAGTTCTCTATTCACCAAGCGTTCTCTTTTTAAAAAATCATTATAAAATGCTGGTTACCAGATACGGAAAAGCCCAAAGTTATTAGCTTTGGGCTTTTCTTCTAGCGACTATGGTTGATTACAACCGAATGATAAGAATCAATCAGGCATTACAACAATACCCATGGTTTCAAGCAGTTGCTCTTGCTGCCAAGCGACGATTTTAATCCCCGATGTGTCGACCTTTCGAGGATCTAACCCTTCCAATTCAGCGTGGCATAAGTTTGCTCCCTGCATACTGAACTGCCCCCATACATCTTCTGAGAACACGCCTCGGCTAAGATCAGACTCTTTCAGTGACGCGCCACCAAGGTACGTTCCTATCCAACGGTTCTCAAACAGCTCGCACTTCTCTAAACAAGCCTGTTCAAAATTGGCGTATGACAGGTTACAGCCCGTAATATACGCAGAGCAAAAATACATTCTATTGCTTACCTGATTGGCAAAATTTGTTCGAGTAAAGTTCGCGCCTTTCAGATCGCATTCGCGCAGTTCGATCCCATAGCAGTTTGCATTACTAAAGTTCGCCATCGCCAACTGGCAATTCTGGAAGCTTGCATCTCGTAAGTCGGCAACATCAAAGTGGCACCCCTCAATATCGCCTTGTTCAATAAACTTACAGTTAATAAACGTTGAATCACGTAAGTTCGAACGTCTGAAATCACAACGGATAAACGTGCAGGCTGTAAATGTAAGCTCTGATAAATCTTGCTGAGCAAAACTGTGGTGATGATAAGTGCTGTTATTAGTATCCATTTAGCCCCCTAAAGAAATTAAACTAAGACTATCATTACGATCTTAAGAAAACACCAAATTAAAAAGCAATAAAAACAGCAACTTAAAACACCAAGATTTAGCCATTTTAAGGTGCCAAACAAGCTCTTTAAGGCTGTTATTTTCATTTTATAGCATGCGCTTATCTTGAAAAAAGTTTTGTCGCTTAGAGGTGCCAATAAGAGACAAGTCACTTTGACGAAGCGAGTCAACTATTGACAGCGTCCTAACGCGCTAGACTGGACGGTTGGTATGTTGCTGGTTACACTATTCCTCATTCTCAGCATAAAGAGTAAGAACAATGAAAGACATGCGACAAGCTATGCTCGATGCAGGGTTTAGCCTTATTAATGAACACGGGTTTTCTGGTGTTGGCCTGATGAAAATCATCAACCAAGCGGAAGGCACCAAGGGTTCTTTTTACCACTACTTTAAATCCAAAGAGCACTTTGGCGAGATCCTTCTTACTAACTACTTTGATGAACACCTCGCTAAGTTGGACGACTTTTTAAGTGATGAATCGCTTTCTCGTCGTGATCGCGTTAAAGCCTATTTCGATTTTTGGTGCGCGTCGAAGCTGACTAAGGACTTCAATATCCAATGTCTTGTCGTAAAACTGGCTGGAGAAGTGTCTGGGTCTGCTAACCCGTTGCAATCGACTATGGCGGAAGGCGCAGAAAAGATCATCCTGCGTATGGCAAAGCTGTTTGAAGAAGGTAATGCCGATGGTGATTTCACTATCGCAGAACCAGAATCGCTATCTCGAACGCTCTATGGCTTATGGCTAGGCTCAACGCTCATGGCTGCGATGCAGCGCAACCGTTCGATTCTAAACAATGCCATGGATGAAACCATTCTTGCCATGAGCCCAGCACAAGAATCGGCTGACTAGATACCAGCGACCAAGTACCAAAAACCAAAAACCAAAAACCAAAAACCAAAAGGCTCGCACAATTTAGCGAGCCTTCTATCTAACTTTAAATCTTGATTGAATCGATTCACGCCAATTCACTACCCCAGACGAGACGTAATATTATTGGCTTTGAGTAAGCCCTTAATAACCGGGGCGATATGCTTGAAGAAGCTCAGCCATCCTTCACAGAGATAATTTAACCCTGCCTCACCATCTCGGCTTTTGATGATGCGGTTTTTGGGGCACTCCCCATGACATGCGAACTTAAACTCACAGGTTTGGCATTGTTTCGGCAAAGACTTCTGTTTGGAGAACCCAAAACTCTGTTGCTTTGGCGAAAAGGCTAAAGATGAAAGCTCTTGTTCCTGAATATTACCCAACTGAAATTCAGGAAAGACATAATGGTCACATGAATATACATCACCATTGGGCTCAACCGCTAACCCTTTGCCGCAGATCTCACTCAAGGTGCACATGGTGCTTTCTCTGCCCATCCACACGCCGAAAAAATTTTCAAAGTACGGCACTAATACCCGACCAAAATCATGTTCGAACCACTCGTCAAAAATGGTAGTAAGGAATTCTCCCCATTGCGCTGAACCGACACTCCACGATTCAACTTCGCCAGAGACAGGAATGATCGCTTGTTGGTTGCTCAACCATTGATTGTTGGTATGAGCCTCGCGCTTATCCACCACAGGGATGAACTGCAGCTGCTTCGAACCCACTTCATCGCGTAGAAAGCGATAAACCTCTAGTGGATACTTACCTGTCACATCATTCACACAGCTTAGGGTCACGAACTCGACGTTATGTTGTTTCAAGTAGCGAATGCCACGCATTGTTTGAGAAAAAGTGCCTTTGCCTGCACGGTTGGTTCGGTAGTGATTATGTAAGTGCTCTGGGCCATCAATGCTCACACCGATGATAAAGTCATGTTTATTGAAAAAATTACACCACGCATCATTCAACAAGGTGCCATTGGTTTGCAGATCATTACTAATAGTACTGTGGCTAGGGCAATATTTTTTCTGCAGGGCGACGACCTTTTGAAAGTATTCAATCCCCAACAAGGTTGGCTCTCCACCATGCCAAGAAAAGATGATTTCCGGTGTATTCTGCCCTTCTATATATTGTTTGATGTAACGCTCTAACAGGACTTCATCCATCGTATATTGAGATCCCTTGGGGTATTCAAGCAGCTGCTGTTTTTCTAAGTAATAGCAGTAGGTGCAACTGATATTACACACCGCCCCAATCGGTTTTGCTAGCGCTTGAAGCTTGCTGTGCGCCTTACCATTGAACTGCGGGATTGAACTCAAGTTTGATAGCGATAGTGTCGTCATGAAGAGCGCCTCGATGTAAAAGTTATTGTATTAGCTAAAACAATTCGTAATTCCTTTACACGGTGTTCATCGGCCAACCAAGCTTGATGGCATTAGGTTGGCCGAGTGGTTCATTTCCTCTATTTTACGTTTTCAAACGGGTTCCACGCTTCGTCAACCGGAACGATGTTTTGCACTTTTTCGTACTCTTGATATTCAGCGACCATTTCAAGGAACAGATCTGGCATTTCATTTCTCAAGTCATGTTGCTCAGCAGGGTCTTTCTTGGTGTTGTATAAGTGCCACTCACTGTCCCCCCCCATACCGGTAGAGATTCGGATGATCTTATAATCGCCTTTGAGCAGAATTCCACTGCCAAACAATTCAAATGGAATCGCATTATCGGCACTGTGCACCTCTGCCGTTTCACCCTTAAAGTAAGGCAACAAGCTCACGCCACTCATTGGTGCTACTTCTCGACCTTGATATTCCGTTCCTGGATGCTCTACCTCTGCGATCTCAAGAATCGTGGCTGCAATGTCTTTCACTTGGGATAAGTCGTCAGTCTGAGTTCCCGGTTGCAACGCATCTTCACCTTCTAGAAGCGCTTTGGCTGGCTTAACGATAAACGGCACACGAATACCTCCCTCTGCTGTATAAGCTTTGTACCAAGATAGGCCGCCGGTTGAAGCGCTTGCCCACTCAGGACCAAGTGACACACTGGAGTTCGCCTTGCCTAAGTTTTCAGTCGAATTATCAAAGTGATGAGCGGTCCAGGTTCGGATCAGATCACTAATATTTTCACCGGTAATATCAGTAGCTTCTGGACCGTTATCGGCGAGATACATAATGTAAGTGTTGTCATACTCACCAATTTCTTTCAAGTAGTCGACGACCTGCCCAACTTGTTGGTCTTGCATCTCCATCATTCCCATCGCAACAGCCATTTTCTTGCCGTACCACTTTTGCTCTTTCTCAGAGAGCGAGTCCCAAGGGCGGCTTAATGAATTACGTCCTGAGATATCAGCCTCTTTAGGAATCACGCCCATCTCTTTCATACGTTCGAAACGGTCTTCTCGAACCGAGTCCCAACCATGTTCAACGTAGTAATCGACTTTATCTTGATAGGCCGACTCAGGCGCTTGCAGTGGCAGGTGAATACCGGTGAATGGGACGTAAGCGAAGAAAGGCTTGCCGTCGTCTTTTTTGCTGTCGATCATCTTGATGATCTCGTTGGTGTACACTTGGTCTGAGTATTCGCCTTTGTATTTATCCTCAACCACTTCACCGTTGCGGTAAGTTGGCTCAACTTCAACACCGGGAATATCGCCTTTTTGCAGCGCATCGGCTGTCGCAGCATTTTTGGCAGGGAACATCATATCTCGATTAAAATGATTCGAACCGCCAGCTAAAATGCCATAACTTTCAGAGAAACCCCGGTCATCAGGTAAAAAACCATCTTCATGACCTAAATGCCATTTACCCGATAAATAGGTGTTGTAGCCATTGTCTTTAAGTAACGTAGCTACCGTTACGCCCTTTTTAGTGAGATAACCTTCATAGCCTGGCTTACCAATAGCTCCCGGATAGACGGCATAGTCAAAGGTTCCTAGCCCAACCTCGTGACTGTTTGCTCCGGTTAACATCATTGAGCGAGTCACTGATGAGGTTGGTGAAGCGTGAAAGTTAGTGAATTTCACTCCCTCTTCGGCTAACGCCATCAAGTTAGGTGTATCGACTTCTGAGCCATAAGGCTGAGTATCAGCAAAGCCCACATCATCACCGACGATAACGACAATATTCGGTTTTTCAGATTCGGCGGCAAAGGCTGCACTGCTTGCTGCTGCCATTGCGGTAAACAGCACGGATTTCTTGAATGTCTCCATAAGACGTTCTCCAATTTCTATGATTAACTTTTCTGTGATTAACCTTTTTGTGATTAACTTATTCTGCAATTAACACAGGTTAGGATTTGAATTAGTGCGCGGCTTGGGACATCCAATGTAATAAGTCGAGCGCAGGGTCATAATCTTGAGCGGCTGCCATACCAATCCAGGTGACAGCTTCCGCTTGGCTCACTTCAACGCCACTTCCAGAGAAATACATCAGGCCAAGCTGAGTTTGAGCTTCAGGGCTACCTTTACTCGCGGCGGTCTCGAACCATTGAGCAGCTTTATCATCGTTCTGCTCGACGCCCTCTCCGCTCAGATATAAATAAGCGACAGAGAGCTGGGCATCCAATTGCCCTTGGTAAGCTTGATCCAACAGTTGCACGACATCTTGATGCTGCTGCGATTGAACCATAGTGGCCAGGTTCTTAGAGCTTTCGCTTCCAACGCTTGCTTTGGCAAAAAACACAGCAGCCAAAACACCAGTCAGAATCACGGTAGTTAAACGTTTATTGATCATTTATTTCCTCCTCGGGAATAAAAGTCACAACGTCCCTGTTGAATGGATTAGGTGAAAATCAGGAATGGCGCGATAATGCACAAGCTAGACAGCAATACGTTTTCAATCTTCATGGTGAGTCCTCGGTGTACAATTAATGACTAAATCTTCTCAGCAACTAACTAGATGGATTTTTCTATAATCTGTTCAATCACTTGCTTTGAAATTGGGTAAAACTGGAAGCAAATATCTTTTTCAATTGCTTCGGCAATATTGACCTTCTCATTATCATCAAACTCCCAGCTACTAAAGCGCTTCATCGCTCCGACACGAGTTTGGAAATCGTTTAAAAAGCCCAACACTCTCTGGTAAACCATCTCGTCGGTACCTGTGCAATCAACCGAGAACGCTTGGGCTAATTTGAATGCGTTTGGCATATAGAATTCAGGCAAAGCTTCAATCACTACCGGCATCAATACCGTGTTGGCGTCGCCATGAGGGATATGGCTAATCGCACCAAAGGCATGAGCACAGTTGTGGATTGGGATACCGCCCAATGAAGAGTAGAACGCAGAGATTGCCATGGTGCTAGCTTGAAGAAGATTGCCGCGTGCCGTGAGATTTTCAGGTTCCTCAAGTGCCACGGGTAAGTTTTCAACAATCAATTTTGCCGCTTGGATACCGTAAGCATCGGTAAAAGAGTTGCTCATTGGCGAAACAATCGCTTCAACCGCATGTGTAAGTGCATCCATCGCAGTGGAACGAGTAAGGTGAGCGGGTAATTTAGTCGTAACCGTTGGATCAAGAATCGCAATGTCAGCTTCTAAACCAGACGCAACCAAACTTGCCTTAATGTTTTCATGCTCGTTGTAAAAAACAGCAATCGGAGAAGCTTCTGCGCCCGTGCCTGCTGTTGTTGGTACCGCAATGTGAGGCACTCGAATGTCTTCGTTATTTGGCCACACTTCCATAAAGCCACCGCCGGCAATCACAGTGCGGATATCATCAATCTGTTTATGAAGTGCGTATTTCACGCCTTTCGAAGCATCAATCACACTACCGCCACCGACTGACAAAATAGCGTCTGCATTCAAGTTGTTCGCAAACTCAATTGCAGAGTTAATGTTGTCGCACGTCGCATCCGGAGCAATGTCGGTATACACGCCGACGAGTTGCGCAGCATCTTGGCTAGCTTCCGGATTAACAAACAGTGCCGAGAATTGCTCAACAAAGCCCAACGATTCCAAGCCCTTATCAGAAAAAAGCACGACTCGCTTCGCACCCAATCGAGCAAACAGAGACGGAATATTTTCGATACCGTTCTCTTGCGCGTGAACAATGGTTTTCAGTTGAAAATTAAAATTATTGGCTGTCATGGTGGTTACCTCATTTCTAGTTGATGACTAAACAACAACCAATACAAACCGGTCGGTCTAGTGTGTAAATGTCAAAGATATGTCAATTAAGATCCTTGAAGATCATTTCGCACATACAAAAAAACCCGCAAATGCGGGCTTAGAAATATTTGATTCAATGAGTTAAACAAGCGAGGTTAACGCAAATGAGCGGGCACCTTGGTTTTATCTCGATTGAGGTAGTAGTAGAGATAAACCAAAGAGTAGATGGTTACAAACGCGTCAAGCGCAAACACACCACTCCAACCGTAGAACCACTCATAGTCATTAATACAAACGTTGTATAAGAAGATGCCAACAAACATCGACTTCTCAAACGCGCTGTAAATCATGGTCGAAGTACGTAGTGACTTGTACTTGGCAGAGAACATCAACAGCACGCCAATACAACCAACCATCACCCCCCAGTGCTGATAAGTACCCAACAGGTACTCCTTATTTTCCATCATCGTATCGTTGTAAGAAAACAGGGTCTGCATGCTCCAATCCGGTGCCAAGAAAGTGGAAAAAGCAGTGGCGGTTAAGAATCCAGTAATCATCAAATACGATTTCATGGTTCGTTCAAAAAAGCGTTCCAACATAAAATAACCTCTAAAAATAACTTCTTAATAATGAATAGCGTAATGACAGAAATGATTTACTTACCAAGCATGCTCATCACTGCTGTTTTTAATTCGTTGTCTTCTTTTGCAAACAGCTGCTTAACTCGATGATCTAAGCCCGTTTCCAAAACTGTTTTGGCATGGGAGAAAGTGAGAAAACCTTCTTTACCGTGATAATTGCCCTGCCCTGATTCACCAATGCCACCAAACGGCGCATCATCAACCGCTAAATGGAAAACACAGTCATTGATACACATTCCACCGGAATGAACTTGGTGCTTAACCTGGGACTGTAAACTCAAATCAAAGCTCATCAGATACAGCGCTAAAGGCCGTGGTTTGCTATTGATGACTTGGAACGCCTCTTCGATATTGCGATACGTAATCAAGGGTAATAATGGGCCGAAAATTTCTTCGTTCATCACTTTGGATGACAGGCTTGGTTCAACGATCAAATGTGTCACCAATCGATGAGTATCTAGGTCCATCGCTTCGTCATGGCAAGCAACGATTCGTGTCCCAGCTTCCTGCTCTTCATTCAATAAACCAACAATACGATCACATTGGCGAGGGTTAATGAGCGAGATTAAACTCTCAGAGTAGATCCCTTCATCAAACAATAATTGGTACTGTTTTTTATACTCAAGAATGAAGGCTTCAAGCTTCTCTTCAGGGAGTAGCACGTAATCTGGAGCAACACACACTTGACCGTTATTTAGGCTCTTACCATAAATGATTCGCTCAACAGCAAGATCGACTGGCATATCTTCAGCCACGATAACCGGCGACTTTCCACCCAGCTCAAGCGTGACAGGAGTTAGCGTATCAGCCGCTGACTTCATCACTTGGCGACCCACTTGGGTTGAACCCGTAAACAGAAGGTGATCAAACGGCAACGCCGAAAATGCCGCGGCAATTTCAACCTCGCCCTCAACAAGACATACCTCGTTGGCATTGAAGACTTCATCCAATAGTTGTCTTAAAACGTGATTGGTTTCTGGCGTAAATTCACTCATCTTGATCATGGCGCGATTGCCCGCTGCCAAGGCTGAAATGAGCGGGCCTACGGATAACATGATAGGGAAATTCCACGGGGCAATGATCCCCACTACGCCTTTAGGCTGATAAACCACTTCAACACGAGAAGTTGAAAGCAAAGGACCGGAGTGGCGAATTGAAGATGTCGACCAATGTGGCAAACACTCGATGGTGTGATCGATATTTCCTAAACAAGGAAGTATGTCGGCCATCAAAGTATCTTGTCGGCTGCGGTGACCATAGTCCTCACTTACCGCGGCACACAAACGGTCTGTGTAATCGATCAGAGCAGATTTCAGCGCAAGCAACTGTTCTATTCTCACCGACACAGTGGGCATCGGATCATCTGCAAAAGCTTCCTGCATAGTCTTCAACGTCGCTGTCATTTGTGTTGCCGTCAATTCATGTTTCATACATCACCTCATGGTTAGGAGAGGCACACAATAATACACAACAAACCGGTCGGTCTAGTGTTATTTTGTCAGAGAATCGTCAAAGCGTTTATGAAATAAGTGAATAAACGTTAAACAAATTAAAAATCAGAAAGCTTGGGAATTTAAAATCGAAAGGAGTAATTGGAAGACAGTTTGGACTGAAATAGTCAAAGGGATAGAGGCTACAAGATCAAAAATGGCCGCTTAAAGCGACCACTAAATATTATTCTAATTTATTGTTTTAAAACAATTAAATAATCTTCCTGACTAGCTCTTGGCAACGTTGGCAATGCCTTCAAGCTGTAGCACTGGGGCAGCATCGATGTCTTCTGCGTTCATCATTGATGATACGCGTTGCATCGAGGAAAGCAGTAGGCTCTGCTCCCACGGTTCTAGGTTTTGGAATTTTTTAACGAAGTTATCTTGCAGCGGCGGTGGCGCATTGTTTAGCAGCTCTTGGCCTTTTTCCGTCAAGTTCGCATGCACTTTACGACGGTCTGCAACACTACGGATACGTTGTACGTAACCATTCAACTCTAGGCGATCGATGATCGTCGTGGTTGTGGCTTGGCTTACATTGGTGTGATTCGACAATTCTTTGATCGTCACATTACCCATTTCTTGGATTGCTCTCATTAGAATTAATTGAGGGCCAGTCAAACCATACTCTTTACTCAGCTTTTTCGAGTGTAAATCGATAGCGCGAATAATTTGTCGAATAGCGACCAGGATTTCGTCATGTTTGTCCAAGATGCAGACCTTTGTACTAATATACTGTGAGTGGTTTTACAGTGTCGAAGCGAAGAACTCTCATGAAATCGGAGTCAGGACCGCTCAAATTACACTGTAAATTGATAAATTACGTCATTAATTTTTCCGCATTGTACTGATGTTCATACTATTCTCAATCTTTTCTATGCCTCTGAATTTGCGCAGGGCAACACTTTTGCTCAATGAGTCACGATTTTCGCTCTTATATCGGCTAACAAGGTAACAAAAAGCCAGAAGTCGTTAACAAATAAAAAAGCAGAGCAGTCAAATAGGTAGGGAGGTTGTGATGGCCCCACTACCTATTAAATGTTTCGATATCTGACTATTTTAGTTCAAAAGACTAAGCAGCATTATTTAGTTGAAAATTACCTGTCAGCGCGTTGTAGAACTCGCTATTATCCAAGATCCCAACCAATTGATTGTCTTCAACCAGCAAAATCGGATGGTTACTGATCTGCTTGAGCTTGATCGCATCACGCATGCCAATTTCAGGGCTTGTGACCACGACACTCGACGCGCTGATCGCCGCTAAGTCATCTGACTCGCTCCACTCGACAAGCGCCAAAGTCGATTCACCTTTGACCGATAAAGCACCTTCACTCTGTTCAATCCAAAGGTCTTTAGAATCGCAGATCTTCCAGCTTTCATTCTCTTGCGTCAGTGAATCAAGAGGCTGCATCAAAGAACGACCTTTAAGCACATTCAACGGGTTGGTGTGAGCAACAAAGTCCTTCACATATTCTGTTTTCGGCGTCAGAACGATCTCTTCAGGTTTACCGTGTTGAATCAGTTTGCCTGACTCCATGATCGCAATGTTATTGCCAATCTTCAGAGCTTCATCTAGGTCGTGACTCACGAACAGAATCGTCTTGTTGAGTTTGTTTTGCAGCGTGATCAGTTCATCTTGTAGTTGAGCTCGAATCAATGGGTCAAGCGCTGAGAACGGTTCGTCCATCAATAGAATGTCAGTGTCCATGGCAAACGCTCGTGCCAAACCGACACGTTGCTGCATACCACCAGAAAGCTCATGCGGGAATTTCGTTTCCCATTCGGCTAGGCCGACCATTTCTAATTGTTCACGCGCCTTAGCACGACGAACATCTTTAGCGACACCCTGCATTTCAAGACCAAATGCCACGTTGTCTAATACGTTAAGCCATGGCATCAAAGCAAACTTTTGGAACACCATTGATACGCGGTGAGTACGAAGATGACGCAGAGTCGCTTCATCACACTGTGCTAAATCGACTTGTTGGTCACCGTCTTTGATTGTTAGTGAACCACGGCTGATCTCATTCAAACCGTTAACTGCGCGAAGCAAAGATGATTTACCAGAACCAGACAAACCCATCAATACACAGATCTCGCCTTCTTCCACCGTCAGCGATACATTATCCACACCAACAACTTGCCCTGTTTCATCAATGATCTCTTGGCGAGTTTTACCTTGGTCGAGTAGATCAAGCGCTTGATTGGCTTTGTTACCAAACACAACATCAAGGTTTTTAATGGCAATCGCGTCCATTGGCTTTTGTTCTTGAGAGATAGACATGATTAAGCTTCCTTCTGGTTTGGTGTTTTGCACAAGCGGTCAAGAATGATTGCAACTAAAACAATCGCTAATCCGGCTTCAAAACCTTGTGAGATGTTCACTGTGTTCAATGCACGAACAACCGGTTTACCAAGTCCGTCAGCACCGACAAGAGCGGCGATAACCACCATCGAAAGCGACAACATAATACATTGGGTTACACCCGCCATGATGCTTGGCAGAGCGGCAGGTAATTCAACTTTGAGCAGTAACTTCATGCGACTTGCACCAAAGGCTTTACCCGCTTCAATCAACTCTTCAGGGACTTTCGTTACCCCTAAGTAGGTCAAACGAATCGGAGCAGCTATCGCGAAAATAATGGTCGAGATTAAGCCAGGAACGATGCCCAAGCCGAATAGAACCAGAGTTGGAATCAGATACACAAACGTTGGAACGGTCTGCATTAAATCCAAAATTGGGCGCAACATCGTATAGAGCCAAGGACGATGCGCAGCCATGATGCCAACCGGTACGCCAATTAATACGGAAATCGTTGTCGCCGCAAAGACGAGAACAAAGGTTTCCAGCATTTCTTGCCAGTAGCCGAGGTTAAGAATAGTCAGCAAAGCCGCGACCACAAAGATCACCAGCGAAGGTTTACGGTGTAAGTACCATGCAATCGCAGCAGTCATCACGATTGGCAGTGCAGGCGGCATCCACTTAAATACATCGACTAAAAACATAATGACGGTTTCTAAAAAAATCGAAATAGCGTCAAAGAATCCTGCTGCATTGATTGTTAGCCAATCAACACCCGCTTCCATCCATTGTCCGACAGGGATTTTGTTTTCCGTAATAAAATTCACAATATTGCCTTTTATTATGGGCGGGCTACTTCAAACCAATCGATAAATTGGTAAGCCCACCTTTATTATTTATGTAGCTGTTGAGATAGGTAGAACTAAGCTTTAACTTGTTTTAGGTATTCAGTAACCGCTTGAGTCGCTGATTCACCTTTATGCGTTTTTACGTTGTCTAACCAAGCTTCAACTTGTTGAGGGTTATTGTTCAACCATTGTTGAGCCGCTTTTTCTGGCTTCACTTTTTGGTTAAGAATCTCTTCCATCAACTGATTTTCCATCTCTAGAGTGAATTCTAGGTTTTGTAGAAGTTGACCGACGTTTGCACACTCAGACAGGTAATTTGAACGAACGTTAGTATAAACATTCGCACCGCCGTAGTTAGGGCCGAAGAAGTCGTCACCGCCTGAAAGATATTCCATTTCAACATTGCTGTTCATCGGGTGCGGAGCCCAACCAAGGTAAACAATCCACTGGCTACGACGAGCAGCGCGAGATACTTGCGATACCATGCCCGCTTCACTTGATTCCACTAGGCTGAAATCTTTTAGACCGAATGCGTCAGAGTCGATCATCGATTGGATTAGACGGTTACCATCGTTACCAGGCTCGATGCCGTAGATGCGGTCTTTAAATTTGTCGGTATGTTTTGCTAGGTCTGCGAAACTTTTAACACCGGCGTCGTACACGTACTTAGGTACAGCTAGCGTGTATTTCGCACCTTCAAGGTTGGCGCGAACAGTTTCAACGGTGCCCGCTTCACGGTATTTAGCAATATCGCCTTCCATGGTTGGCATCCAGTTCCCTAGGAATACATCAATGTCGCCGTTTGCCATTGAAGAGTAAGTCACCGGTACTGAAAGTAGGTCGGTTTTGGTTTTGTAACCAAGGCCTTTTAATAGTTCAGAAGTAACGGCGGTTGTTGCGGTAATGTCAGTCCAGCCTACATCAGCGAAGCGAACGTTTTCACATTGCTGTGGTTCTACTGAAGCGTTAGCACCAAATGCAAATGAGCTGATGGCTAGTGCTGTTAACGTTTTTGTCGTCACGTTCTGAATATTTAGAGTCGTCATAATGGTTCCTTTTTATCTTTCCTTTTGCTGCTCGATATCAACGCCGATAGAGAGCAGTTCTTCTGACTTTTGACTAATTAGTTTTGTTATTTTTTGCTTGTTACTTGTTGTTTTTATTCTTTACTACTTTTGCTATTTTTTACCCAATAACAGACGCTTACGCTTCTCGTACTGGCTTATTGATTCTTTGTGTCTCTTCCCATTCCGGTGCTATCCATACCGGAACGTTTTGCTCTTTTAGAACGGGCTTGCCCAGAATCAAATCCGAGGCACGCTCAGCCACCATGATGGTTGGCGCGTTCAAGTTTCCGTTTGGAATAGTTGGGAATACAGACGAATCAACAACACGCAGATTATCAATGCCGCGAACACGACACTCTTCATCAAGCACCGCCATTGGGTCGTTATCAGCACCCATTTTGCAACCACATGAAGGGTGATACGCACTTTCTACGTTCTGCTTAACCCATTCATCGATTGCTTCATCGGAAGTAATATTTAGACCCGGCTGAATCTCTTCACCACGGTAAACATCCATCGCAGGTTGCGACAAAATCTCACGCGTCAGACGAATACAATCGCGCCAATCTTGGCGGTCTTGTTCGGTTGAGATGTAGTTGAAAATGATCTCTGGCTTGGCATGCGGATCAGCAGAGGTGATCGCAACCGTACCGCGACTCTCTGGCTTGTTAGGTCCAACGTGTACTTGGAAGCCGTGGCCATCAAAGGCCGCTTGGCCGTCGTAACGCATTGCTGCTGGTAGGAAGTGATATTGAATATTTGGCCACTTCAATCCTTTACGAGAGCGAATGAACGCGCACGATTCAAAGTGGTTAGTGGCACCAAGACCCTTACGAGTCAGAATCCACTCGGCACCAATCATGCCCTTACTGACCAAGCCAAGCTTGCTGTTGAGCGTGATCGGTTCGTTGCAGTGATATTGGAAGTACACTTCTAAGTGATCTTGAAGGTTTTCACCGACGCCATTCAGTTCGTGTTTCAGCTCAACGCCGGCCTTTTCAAGCACGGCTTTCGGGCCGATACCAGAAAGCTGAAGCAGTTGAACAGAACCGATAGAACCCGCAGAAGAGATCACTTCTTTGTTCGCTACCGCCACTTGGGTATTGCCTGACTTTTCAAACTCGACACCAACCGCTTTCAAGCCCGATAGACCTTCTGAGTCTTGCGCTTCAAGTAAGAAACGACGCGCCACGATACCCTTCTTCAAGGTTAGGTTTGAACGCTTCAATGCACGGCGTAGATAAGCGTTAGAGGTTGAGGCTCTAACACCCTTGTCTACCGTCATATGCATAGTGCCGAATCCTTCTTGCTGGTAGCCGTTGTAATCGTTTGTTTCTGGGTAACCGGCATCTTTACCTGCATCGATGAACGCTTGGTAAAGCGGGTTGAGCTCCATATCGTTACCGTTACAAGTGCCGACAGGGCCATTGTCACCACGGTATTCATCACCGCCTTTGTTCCATGATTCAGCACGGCGGAAGTAAGGTAAGCATGCTTGGTAGTTCCAACCCGCTGCGCCCTCTTCTTCCCATTGGTCAAAATCACACGCGTGGCCACGAACATAAACCATCCCGTTGATCGATGAGCTGCCGCCTAACACTTTGCCACGTGGGCAGTGCAGTTCACGTCCATCAAGACCCGGTTCTTTCTCTGTTTCAAATTGCCAAGCGTACTTTTCAGTATTCATTGGGTAAGAAAGCGCGGTTGGCATCTGGATAAAAATACTCTTATCCGTGCCACCAGCTTCCAGTAATAAAACGCTATGTTCACCGCTTTCCGTTAGCCTATCCGCTAACACACAGCCGGCCGAACCCGCGCCGACGATAATATAATCGTAGCGTTGTTCCATGTTTTGATTTCCCTGAGATGAGTCAGTAGGGCTAGCTCTGTTAAGCTAACCCATAAAATTGAGTGTTACGCTTTAGGCATAAGGGCTGGCGTAGTCGCCAAGTTCAATAAGAATGCTCTTAGTCTGCGTATAATGAAGTAGGGTTTCTGGTCCATTTTCACGGCCAATACCCGAAAGCTTGTAACCACCAACAGGCATTTCTGCCGGTGAGTCGCCCCACGTGTTCACCCAACAAATACCTGCCTGCATTTGATGAATAACACGGTGCGCACGAGAAAGGTTTTGCGTGAACACACCAGCCGCCAGGCCGTATTTGGTGTCGTTAGCGCGGCGAATCACATCGTCTTCGTCCGTAAACTTCAACACTGACATCACAGGGCCGAAGATCTCTTGTTGAACATGAGGCATGTTGTCTTCGCAATCCACAAACACCGTTGGAATAACAAAGTTGCCGTTTTCGAGACCGTTGTCTGTCACTTGATAGCCGCCCGTCAACAGGGTTGCACCCGACTGCTTAGCTAGCTCAATTGCTTCAAGGACTTTTGACAGGTGTTCTTTAGAAATCAACGCGCCGATCTGAGTCTCCATGTCCATTGGGTTACCAATGATCAGCTTCTCAGTGCGTGTTTTAAGTTGATCGATGAATGCGTTGTAGATGTTTTCGTGTACATAAACACGAGTACCGTTGGTGCACACTTCGCCTTGGGTGTAGAAGTTAGCAACCATCGAAGCGGAAACCGCATCATCCAATTTCGCATCATCAAACACGATCATTGGTGACTTGCCGCCAAGTTCCATGGTGACTGATTTCAGCGTCTTAGCGCTATCTGCCATTACCGCTTTACCGGTACCGGTTTCGCCCGTGAACGACACTTTCGCGACATCTGGGTGCGCCGTTAGCATTTGACCAACACGGTAATCGCCCTGAACCACGTTAAACACGCCATCAGGAAGACCAGCTTCAGTAAAGATTTCTGCAAGCTTGAGCGCCGTTAGCGGCGTTTCTTCTGAAGGTTTGAAAATCATCGCGTTACCCGCGGCCAATGCCGGAGCCGATTTCCACATCGCGATTTGAATGGGGTAGTTCCACGCGCCAATGCCCGCACAAATGCCTAGCGGCTCGCGGCGAGTGTAGAAAAATTGAGATTCGCTCAGCGGCTGTTGGTCGCCTTGTAGCGTTGGAGCCAAACCAGCAAAGTATTCAATAACATCAGCGCCAGACGCCACATCCACTTCAATCGCTTCTTGCAGCGGCTTGCCCGTATCAACAACCTCAAGATTTGCAAGGTCATTATTTCGAGCTCTAAGTATTTCCACTGCCTTCAAAAGAATGCGGCTGCGTTCCACAGCGGTCATTGCTGACCATACCGCAAATCCGCGCTTCGCAGATTCAATAGCACTGTCGACATCCGCTGAAGATGCTTGGCCTAACGTCGCGATAGGTTCGCCGTTTGCAGGGTTAATGCTATCAAAGGTTTCACCAGAGGTTGCTTTAACCGCTGCGCCATCGATGTATAACGAGTTCATTTCCATTTGAGATTCTGACTTAATTATTGTTATTAGACTCTACTGGTCTATATGTGAGTATTAGGTGTAAATAGTGGTCGTTCTAGCTCTTGCTCTAGGTCTAGCTCAAGGTCTAACGCTACCACTGCGATCTATTTGCTGTGACACGAGTAGAATGTAAGTTGTTTATCTAGATAATCATTGATGATGGCACGCGCCTTTTGAGCATCGATACCATCTGGGTTTAGTGTGCCTCTCAGCCACAAACCATCAATCAGAGACGCAATCCCGTGAGCAACGAGATCCGCTTGTTCATGATTCAAAATACCTTTCAACTCAAGACGTAAGTGTGAAATCAAACGTTTTTCATTCACACGCTGCAGTCTTTTCAGCTGCTCGTCATGCATTGAATATGACCAAAATGCCAACCACGCCTTCGCGACCTTATTTTCTGCTTGGTAACCTTCGAAGTTACCATCGATGATTGCGTTGATTCTCTGTTGGTGAGCATCAACAGGAAGCGCTTTTAGTGAAGTCGTGATGGTGTTGGAGAGTTGGCGAAGGATTTCACGCATGGTCTCTTCGAGCAGGCCGTGCTTACCACCAAAATAGTGATTAATGATGCCGGTAGAGACTCCCGCTTCTTTGCTGATCAACGCAATACTCGCGGCATGCAAACCGACTCGATCAATCACCGTCATGGTCGCTTGAACAAGCTGTGGTTTACGTATGTCAGGCATCCCAACCTTCGGCATTTCTTAGTCCTTTTATTTTTTATTGAACGTTCAGTTAAATATAAAATGACAGAAATTTAGTTAGGGTTCAAATGATTATTTAAAACAAACTCGTAACAACACAGCATTCAAAACCACAAAAATCATTATAAAACAATAAATTAAATATCATTTAGAGCACTAACGAAAACAATTAAAGATTTGAGGTGTGATAGTTAATGGTCAAATGTTTTTACTCAATAAGAACAAAACTTAACCACTTATCTTCTGAGCCGAAATGGGTGATATGCAAAGAATAGGCATCGTTATTTGTGGTTAAGAAGGGAGAAGCGATGGCGTAATTGATCGAGAGCAAGAATGAAAATCAGATACGACGAGAGCACCTTTATCAAGTTAGGTGCTCTCATTTTTATCACCAATATCGAGGTAATAAAGCGTGGTTAGTTCAACTAAAAAGCTAAGTGGTAACTATTGCTCGACTGATCCAGTGAAATCACCCAACTTTGCTCTTTCTCACTGCTGCTCATCGGCACCCAACGAGCGTAAATTTGCTCCCAGTTCCCATTCACTTCTAATTCCACAACATCGATTTGAGTTGGATACACCGTGGTGATTCTCGATAAAGGGTCAGCGACAACATCACCGTTACTCATCACAAATGCCGACTCGGAATACAAATGCAGCGCTCCCGAAGTCGTTCCCGTGTAATCCATCGACAAACTGATTTTCTCACCGATATCAAATGAGAAGCCGACGGGGGCCACAATATCCGAGGTGTTGATTGCCGCAGCCGCAGCAGGTTGAGAGGGCGTTGCGGGTGATTGAACCGGCGTTGGGGTAACAGCTGGCGTCTGCGCAGGTGATGCACTGGTGTTACCACCGCCACCTCCTCCACCGCCGCCACAAGCACCAAGTATGAGTGAGAAGGATGTCATGGTGATTAATTTACTTATCTTATTCATGGTACTCTCCTACTCATCCGTCGCTGATATAACTTTGTTGGTGGTTGATGCTTTGTACCATTCACCATCAGTCTCACCGCTGCTGGTTACCCATGTAGGGAATGATGTATACGCATCACTGATATCAACCAGTTCTACAGGGTGATCCCATTCGTCACGAATATTAATAACCCATGGCATGTTGTTGCTGGTTTTGAAGGACTCAGAACCTGAAGAGCTATCATCATGGCTGTTGAATAAGGTGTTATTCATGTCACTGGTACCAGAAAATGTTTTGAGGTGAGTTTGCCAAGTCATGCCCGGTGGCGTTCCAACAAAGTCACCGTGATAAATTCCGTCAGCGGCAAAAATGAATGAATCATAAGGCGGATAACCGATGTCATCACGAGACACAGGAGTCGTAAACTCCACATACAACTGATAGTTGAGAACATCAGCATTTTGCTGATCAGAACACGCACTTTGGGTTCGGTAGAAAACGCAACTTTCTGAAAGTTCTCCTAGGTTATCGAGGTCCGCCCTTAGATCCTCAGATACCATCAGAATCGTCTCACTGTCCCCTTCCTTGAGAATAGTATGAGCAACCGCCACACCATTTCGAGTCAAGGTTGTAGATGCCACATTGGCAGGCAGGACGTTCGGTAGCTTAACGGCATAGCCATTAGAGTAGCCTGCTCCCATGGCTTGGAGTGTGTAGTCTACGGTCAAATTTTTAAGTGCTCGCTGTCCATTGAGCTGCTCCGTGACTTGATAACGCCAAACCACGTCATTGAAGTCGTAGTCACCTTTTAGTGGCCAGTTATCCTCAAAAGCAATCGTTGCGTAGCTATTGGAACTTGGGTAGACAGTTGTCACTGTCACATCTTCATTGTTCTCTTGAACAAGCACCTCATATTTTGAGTCTGTTGTGCCATCTTCATTGACCCCATCAACAGCAGAAAACGGGGTAACATCAACCGTGAAGATCAAATCATTGAAATCATTGTCTCCGCTCGGTCGATAGATATCCTCAAAACCAAGCACTAGAAACTCATTCTCTGTATCAAGAAAAGCGACATTGTGTCTTCTATTTTCAATGGTCGCTTCTGGGTTGATCGCAGGATAGCTGTAAAAAGGCGTTCCCCAACCTCCAAGCCACGGAATGTTGTTATAAGAACCCTCCCAACTCCAGCCATTAGAAATGATGAAAAAGGCTAATGTTTGACCCGCCGTAAGTTGGACACTTAGGTCAATGGAGTCACCTTCTTGCATTTCCCCTACGTCAGCAACGGACGTATTTGGAAACACCACTATGTGTGCGTTGATATCGTCTTTAGTTGCTGGAGGGTTGTTGGTATCAAAAACGAAGTAACCAAGGGTGTTGCGGTAACCCGCCCCTTCGTTCAGGAAAGTGATTGTGGCTGTGGCGTACTCTGCACCGTCCAACTCATCATCAATATCAATACTCGAATAACGCTCAGGTGCAATAAAGGCACTGTTCACGGTAGTGCCTTCTGGCAACATCGAATAGACGTTAGTTAAAACATCTTGAGGAAGTGACCCCGCGATCGAATAAGTATTATTGGGTTTACCTTTTGCAGAATAGTTAGAAGCATCCGAGCCTGATTCAAATGTAAGGTCTGCGGTTGTCAACGCCATCGCGACACATGGCACCAAGCAACTCGACAATATGACTGAATTCCAATTTCTCATTCTGTTCCCTCTTTCACTAGCCTTAAACGTGTATAGAGGAATGGAGCAAGTATAGTGCCGAAAAATAAAACCATATTTAACAGAAGGTTATGATTATCTAGTTGAAAATTCTCATTTTGAGAATGAAGTTGAATGTAAAAACCGCTATTCAAATAGCGGTCTTAATTTGGGATGAATAGAAGGGTTAACAAAGTAACTAACTGTGGTTTATTCGCCGATAATCGGCATAGACTGCCAGGCTCTTTGGTGCAACATTTCACAACCAGATTCGGTAATAACGATGTTCTCCTCGTGTACCATCATACGGTTTTTCGCAAATGCCATACCGGGCTCTAACGTTAACACCATGCCGGGTTTTAATATCACATCACCATTTGGCACATGTGATGGCCACTCGGTTAGCTGCATACCCAGACCATGCCCCATTCGACCCACATCGTTGCCGAGTGCACCGTTCTTTTCGAGCACCGACCACATGGCTTGCCACACGTCTCCGGTTGTTCGTCCCGGTTCAGCAATCGCTAACCCTGCTTCTGTCGACTGATACACCGCGTCATAAGCCGCTATTGTATCTGGCTGCGCATATCCAAACGCATAGTTCCGGTCAAAGTCACTGAAGTAGCCATCAAAGTTAGCACCCGTATCGATGATCAAAACATCTCCTTCAGAAAGCACACGATCGGTTGGTCCCATGATGATGTTGTCATAACCACCTTGGCCGGATGCCGAGATCAGATAAGGACATGCATCAGCGCCCAAGCGTAGCATTTCCAAATGCATGGCTTTACACGCCTGTCGCTCTGTCATACCTATTGCTAAATTTTGGCGAAGATACTCAAAACCCGCCGCCGTGACTTGGCACGCAAAGCGCACTTTATCGATTTCTGCTTGAGACTTAACACTGCGCAGATCGCGAATCATCAGCGATACATCCACCACACTATGTTGGCTTAGTTTCTGCTGTAACAATGCATAGTTAATGGCTGGCATACGCAGATGTGTTTCTGGGCCGACCATCGAACCGATTCGACGAGATCCTCTCGATACTTCAGACAACGTAGCCGCTAGCAAAGAGATACCGTCGTCTTCTGGCCTTGGTGATGGCCAACTGCGCACGTCGTCAATCCATGTATCATCAAAGCCAGCGACACCAATCTCTGGCACCACAGCGATAGGCTTGCCAACCGCAGGCACCACCAAAAACCAAGGTCGAGTTGGACTTTCCCAGAACTGCGATTTAAAGCCACTGAAATAGCGAAACTCAGGTTCGGTCGTAAAAAACGCAGCATCGATGTTTTGAGCACGTAGACGTTGTTGTAACTCGACAGTACGTTGCTCTAGTTCTGCTGATTCAAACCCTCTCTGCGGAGGTGTTAACGGCAATATACTCATATCTCTATCCTTGATTAAATTAGGGTAACTCGGCGAATTAATTGAATAAAACATCTCTTGGTAACAGAGCGATACTTGGGAAGAAAATCAGCAAAGCAGACATCAATATCAAGATGAGGAAAAACGGCAGTGTTCCGCGGATAACTTCCATATAAGGGCGTTCGAAAATCGCAATCGCGGTGAAGATGTCACAACCGAATGGAGGCGTGGCCGACCCAATCGCCATTTGTAGCGTCACCATCACGCCGACCAAGATTGGGTCGATGCCCGCTGCATCAACAATCGGCATGAAAATCGGCGTCAAGATAAGAAGAACCACCAATGAATCCACGAACATACAACCGACAAAGAAAGTCAGTGCGATAACAAACAGTATGAATTCAGGCGAAGCGTCTTCTAGATTGAGAGGAGCTAACAACTCTTGAGGGATTTGCTCAAACGAGATGTACCAAGAAAACGCCTGACCGACACCCACCAGCACAAACACAACCGCCGTAATCAAGCCGGTATTTAACGCTGCATCACAGATGTCTTTTACGCCAAGTTTGCGATAAAAAATGCACTCAACGATGATTGCATACAACACGGCAAATGAGGCAGCTTCGGTAGGTGTGACTACGCCAGAATAAATACCACCGATGATCAAAGCAGGGAAACCAAGAGGAAGAATCGCTTTCTTGATCGCTTCAATACGTTCTGCTGTGTTGGCTTTTTCAACCAAAGTGATGGTGTCGCTGTGTTTTACGCTGTAGGCATAGCTGTATAACGAGAACAGACTCGCGAGCACTAAACCTGGGCCAATACCAGCAATGAATAGCTCACCCACACTGGCATTGGCTAAAGTGCCGTAAAGAATCAGACCGATACTCGGTGGGATAAGAAACGCGATGTCACTGGCATTGATGATCAGAGCCATCACAAAACTGTCTTTGTACCCTGCTTGCAACAATTTCGGACGCATGATTTGACCAACCGACACCACGGTGGCTTGGGTCGAACCAGAAACAGATCCAAATAGAGTACAGCTAATGCAGGTGGTAATCGGCAGCCCACCACGCAGATGCCCTACAAACGCTTGAATCAGACCAAGTAAGTTATAGGCCGTATGTCCACGCGTCATAATATCCGCAGCCAAGATGAACATCGGCACCGCAATCAGTGCGTTTGGCGAGATACCTGTCACCATCTGCTGAATCAATACGCCGGGCTCAACCTGAGAGAAATGAATCAAGCCAATCAAAGCCCCGACCGCTAACGGAACAATCATAGGGAAGCTCAAAAACAGCAGAATCACCATCACAGAGACAAGAGTAAATGTGATGACATAAATATCTAATTCGCCGGCAATAATGTCCGAGAAAAACTGTGCTACATCGCTCATTCGAACTCACCTACTTTTGTGTTTCTATTTTCAATCACGTCAAATGACACGTAGATCTCTTTGTGCAGTAAGTTCATCAAGAAACTCATGCTGTATTGCAATCCGGCAATGAAAAAACCAATCGGAATGATCGCGTATACCCAAAACACAGGGAATTGAAGAGCTGGGCTTAATCGATTGATGTCTTTCAACTCTTTGACGTAGAAGAACGCATGGTAGGTGAGATAAAACATCAACATGGCAGTGAGTAGCGCAATGATGGTTGTGAGAACTTTTTGAGCTTTTGTGCTTAGTGAATCGTAGACCGCAGTCATGCGTATATTTCGCCCTTGGCGCACTGCATAAGCGAAGCCAATAAAGGTCACAGACACAATCAGAAACTGATTGAGCTCTTCTGAAAAAAACAGGCTTTTGTTAAAAGCATACCGACCAATCGCATTGGCCGTAGAATTAATCATCATCGTGAGAATGGCGGTCATGATCAAAAAGCGCTCTAGCTTTTCCGTCACAACACTGATTTTATGTAGCAATTCTTTCATAACAGGCAGTGCTCCATACTTCGTTCAGTGACAGGGGTCCATTGCCACAAATTGGAGAAGGTGGGAATAAGCTACCCGCCGCCAATGAACAGTGGATAGCATTCATCCTTACTAACGCTTTTTATTGCGTTGCTGAAGCAGCCTTCACTTCACCTAAGATTTCTTCGAGAATGTTTTTCGCACCCTCACGAGCTTCACTCTGCTGACCTGCTGGGTAGGCATTTGCCACTACGTCATAGTAGGTGGTGTGCAGTTTTTGGCTGAGTGTTTTAAAACGCTCACGCTCTTCATCCGTCAACACAACCACTTGCATGTTTGGACGCTCTTTCAGGATCTTGTCCATGTTCTCTTTGTTGATGCGAATCTGGTAGTCATAAGCAGCTTGGTCTGCGGCTTTGATCGCTTTGTCGACCATCGCTTGCTTCTCCTCTGACAAACCGTTGTACCATTTGCTGTTGGTCGAAACGGTGCTCACATAAGGTTGCTGACCTGGGAACATCAAGTAGTCTTGAACTTCATGCCACTTCGCGTTGTAGATGAAGTAGATAGGGTTAACCATGCTATCGATAGTCTTAAGTTGCAGTGAACCGTACACTTCACCCCAAGAAAGAGGAGTAGGTGTTGCACCAAACGCTTTGTAGGTTTCAACAGGAATGGTTGAAGTGAAAGTACGGATTTTCTGGTTAGCAAAGTCCTCAGGTGTACGGATAGGTTTGTTACCACCCCACACCATTTCGCCTTCCGACATCATCGACAACAGCTTTAGGTTTACGCTCTCAAACTTGGGTGCCAGCTTGTTGTAGATGGTTGGGCTTTCCGTTAAGATCTTATGCGTGATCGCTTCGTTAGTACCCAGAACATACGGTAAGCTCACCGCTTGTACCTCAGGAACATAAGACCCTAAGTGACCCGCGCCTACAGACACAAATTGAATGGTGCCTTTAGCAGCCAGTTCTACGATGTCGTTCTCTGTACCCAATTGTCCGTAGTAATAGATTCGAACACGGATGTCGCCATCAGATTCCTTCTTAATCACTTCCGCAAATTTTTGCGCATAGATGTCTTGAACGTCTGTTTTGTCCTCTTCTGAAGCAAACTTCCATGTTTCGGCATGAACGCCAAAAACCATGCTCAAACTTAGCAGTGCTACGCCTAATCGTTTCATCCTGTCTTTCCTTTTATTATCCTAATTACACGCTGATGACTTTGGTCACTTCACGCGCTTCAGTTTTGGCCGTGTCGACAATAAACTCCGTTTAAAGTCAGCCATCTTGCAGTGCCAAATGCGTCACTGCTGAATCTGTTTCTGTACTGATTACTTCTCATTGAGTTGCTTCTAATTCATTGTTTCTAAATAAGTGTGTCTAAATTGAACTTGCTAAACGGTCGTTCACCAACTGAATCCAGTAGCTCGCCCCGAGCTTTAAGATACCGTCGTTAAAGTCGTATTTTGGGTTATGCAATGCGCAGCCACCGACTGATTCCGTGCCATTACCCAACAACACATAACAGCCCGGTTTAACACGCAACATGCTTGAGAAATCTTCCGAAATTGTAAGTGGGTCGCAGGCGTCATTAACGTTCTCAACACCAAGTACCTTCTGCGCAGCAGCTACCGAGTATTGGGTTTGTTGCTCGCTGTTGATGGTTGGGTAGAAGGTATTAATAAACTCGAAATCGTAGGTCGCACCTGCCGCCTGACAAATGCCCGCCACGATTCGCTCCATACTTTGCTTGATTCGATCGAGAGAAGATTCAGTAAAACAACGGCAATCTCCCTTAATAATCACTTGAGTCGGGATGACGTTAACCGTGCCGTCTGTAATAAACTCGGTCGCAGAGACTACAGCCGTATCGTGGATCGCACTAAGATTGCGAGAGACGATGGTTTGCAGGCCAAGGATTACTTGCGAGCCAACGACTAGAGGATCGACCCCTTGATGCGGCAGAGCGGCATGCCCACCCACACCGTTGATCGTGATCTCAAAGCTGCTCTCACTGGCCATTAATGATCCAGGACGAACCATCAATTCACCTTCCGCTAAACCGGGAAAGTTATGCACGCCATACACTTCATCAATCGAGAATCGCTCAAACAAGCCATCATCAATCATCGCTTGCGCGCCACAGCCATGCTCTTCATCGGGTTGAAAAATGAAATACACCGTGCCATCGAAGGTTGGGTTCCCTGCCAATAGGTTTTCGGCTAAATAACTTGCTGCGCCAAGCAGCATTGCAGAGTGTCCATCGTGGCCACAAGCGTGCATCTTTCCATCGTGTTGTGAGCAATGTGCGAAGCTGTTTTGTTCATGAATATGCAGAGCATCCATATCAGCTCTTAGGCCAATACTCGCTTCACTTGATCCTGAACGAAGTATCCCTACCAATCCCGTTTTGCCAATATTGCGCACCACTTCGATACCAAAACTGTGTAACTTGTCGGCGATAAAATCGGAGGTCAGGTTTACGTCAAAGCCGCACTCAGGAAAGCGGTGTAAGTGTTGACGCCATCCCGTCATGCTTTGAATAAGCTGCGAAGACAGTTGGTCTGGTTTTATCAAGAAAGTAGACGACATAGTAGTGATCCCAAAGTGTAATTCTTTGTATTAACGTGAAATGTAGAGTTAGCTTGGCTGCTGAATGTAAACGTGAAGCGAGCAGCCTTAATCAAAGGTCGTTACAACGACTGCGACCTTCGGCAATTATCTGAGGATGGCTTAAGATGGTGCTCTAGTAGTGCACCAAAGCCTTTAATGGGTATGGGGTAGTTCATCAACTGAAGTGAGTGCCAAGCCAGCACCTGATTGCTGCTCACAACAGGTTTATCTAATTCCGCTTCAATGGATTCGATGACTGATGCAGCACGTAATGCAGTACAAGAGATAAACAGTAAATCGGCATTCGGATCACAGACTTCAATCGCGGCTTGTTTAATGTCCTGTGGTGAAATGAACGTCATCGCGGTGTCATCTTCAAAGCCGAAGCCAGCAATGCTCAACACCTCAATGCCTTGCGACTCAAAAAATGCGGCCACGTCTTGATTCACAGCTTCGGTATAAGGCGTTAATACCGAGATGCGCTTAGCTTTAAAGCTGTCGAAAGCCGCTAAGGCAGCGGTCACAGGATTCGTTACCGCAGCGTTTGGGCGAGACTGATGAATGAGCTGGGTAATTCGCTCACTTCCGATCGCCACCGTGCCAGAGGTACATGCATAAATCACAACATCCAACTCTGTGCCCGGTAAGATAGTATCGGCACAATCGGCAATTCCCGGCTCCATTCTACGTAAATTATCTATGGTCAAAGGATTGTAATTTCGAACACGGCTAGTAAAAGATTGCACATCACTTGGGTACAGTTGGGCGAGATCTCGCTCAATATTAAAGTCGGTTGCTAACGCGATCACACCGACGCGTCCTGCTGGTGCTAATGCTTCTAATTCAGACTGTAAAGTAGCGATTCCAGATCTCATACTTACCGATTCCTTGAACTCATTAAGTGTTAATAAAATGTGCACTCACAACTAACATCTTTGCCAATTGACTCTTTACATTTTGTTTACAAGGTTAATAATGCCCCGATAAGTTTAAGGATTATCATCAAATAACGTCTTTATTGTGCAGAAATTCCGCATTTTTATTACGTTATAGTGATTTTTTGTTCTCCCTGGTAGCTCACGCATTGCTAAGGAAAAATACCTTAATCTTGATCACACAATGACCTAAAAGTAACAATTCACTTACAAGCAAATATTGGGAAGCGTTGGTATGGCACAGCAACCGGAAATGACGGTCGACAGTTTTGACAGAAAGATCCTCAACATCGTACAAGACTCAAATCGAGCGACTTCGGACAACATCGCAGAAAAAGTGGGGCTCTCTCCCGCGGCCGTTCAACGGCGTTTAAAACGCATGCGAACTCAAGGGGTCATTCAAGCGGATGTCTCGGTCATCAATCCAAAAGCGGTAGGGCATGCGATGACTTTTATTGTCCAAGTGACCTTGGAGCGTGAACGCGTTGATTTGATGCATAACTTCAAAAAAGAGATGAGTGCCAATCGTTCTGTACAGCAGTGCTATTACGTGACGGGCAGTTCTGACTTTATCTTGATCGTCACTGCAGCAGATATGGAGGGGTACGACAATTTTACTCGTGAGGCTTTCTTCGATAATGCCAACATCAAAAGCTTTCAAACCAATGTGGTGATGGATAACGTCAAAGTCGGCCTGACAATTCCGATTGATGAGCAACGTGATTAGACAACGCAATACGTCGGAAAACGAAACAGAAATACAGAAATACAGAAATAAAAAAGACGGTATGAAGAAAGCTTACATACCGCCAACTTTGGGGCTTACATTATTATGAGTTGTTCGCGATTAGCTCTTAACCACTAACAGCTAACAGCTAACTATGTACTTCTAGCTATTAGATTTTGTTGTCGATGATTTGTCGGTAGAGATCCGCGTCAGTTGCTCCTTCAGTACCAATAACCAACACTCGACTGTTTTCAGTTAAATTCAATTTTTCAGCGAATTTCGGTTCTTTTTTAGCGATGATCGCAGCAGCAAAACCAGGAACCGCAGACTCACCACCTTCAATCGCCACTTTCGTATATTCCCCACTCGCCAACATACGCATCGCTTGCGGAATGGCCTCTTCGCTCAGCGTCATAAAGTCATCCGCGCCATTTTGTAGAATTGTCCACGCCAAGCTCGAAACCTCACCGCATGCGAGCCCTGCCATCAGTGTCTCTAGATCGCCTGTAACTACCACGGGCTTGCCCGCTTGAGCACTCTTCTGTAAGCAGTTAGCCTGCTCAGGTTCGACAATTACAAAGCGTGGGCGATCGGAGCCCCACAGATCCCAGAAGTAGCCGCAAACTGCTGAAGCTAGACCACCCACTCCCCCTTGAACAAAGACATGGGTTGGGATTTCACCATCAAGTTGCTCGACAATTTCAGCCAACATAACAGTGTAGCCAAGTGCCACATCTTTCGGAATTTCCATGTAACCTTCATAAGAGGTATCCGATACAATCACGCGATTTTGCGCTTTAGCTTCTGAGTCGGCCAAACGAACAGATTCATCGTAGTTACCGGTAATGCGTACCACTTCTGCGCCGAACGCTTCCATCGCTTGCTTGCGGCCTTCCGATACGTCACGGTGAATGTAGATAACACAACCACAACCAAACATTTGTGCACCCCATGCGACGGAGCGACCATGGTTTCCGTCTGTCGCACAGCTGACAACGATTTCAGCGACTTCTGATTTCCATTCCCCGTTGAGCAGCTCACTGATGGTTGGATTCTTCCCATAACGGTTGGCGATCTCAATCTGAAGCTGACGGGCAACAGCATACGCGCCGCCCAGTGCTTTAAAACTCTTTAGGCCAAAACGCTGCGATTCATCTTTATACCAAAACTTGTTTACGCCGATCTCAGCAGAAATACGATTCAATTCATGCAAGGGAGTGACGGAATAACCCGGCCATTGTGAAATGTCCTTAATTGCCTGCTCAGAACTCGCAACACTCAGAATATCAAGTTGCTCACTTGAGTACTCCAATTCAGGGTGTGCTTGAGGGTTAGCATAGTGTGTCAGAGTGCCTGCCAGTAACTGCATAAATGATCGTCCTTATTAGTCATTCACATTGCTCCTTACATCACCAAGCATAATCGTCTTCGGCTTGTAAGGCTTGCGGATATTAAAGTTTATCGGCATCAAAGTGCTGTGATTGTGCTTTCTAAAAACCAAATCTGCAGAAATTAGTTGTTACTTAGCGAATAAATGCGGTTTTTACTCACATTCATGATCTCACGTTGAATTCATGAGCATTACAAGCGGTACCGCCTTCAATTCCAAAACAAAAAAGGCTGGTGATGACAAAGCACAACCAACCTTTCAACATACACACCTAATTTTTAATGCGAGTCAAAGCTACTCAATACGAGTGATGAAACCGTATCTATCTGAATCGGCCTTAGTCACCCAGTGTTCACCAGAGGCAGGAGCTGAATCTAAAGTGAAGATATAAAAATCGATTCCTTTGTCTCCCATCACCTTTTTAAAGTAGGTCGCTTGCTTACGATGGCTTTCATTGGTGTATGGGAATTCTTTGGCTGTTTTATCACCCTCAGCCCAACTGTGCACACCAACCTGCTTATTAAGCTCAATAGCTTTGGTGGTATCAGCGCGTTGCAAAACTCGTGGATTACCCGCTGCGAACAGATCCGTGCCGCCAGAGAACACCGAGCCTGTTGGGGTAACCACCGTCGTCATATGGTTGTTGTTGATCACCCGCCCGGTGTACATATTGATATCGTCGTCAGCGCTGCCACCGATATGGTTAGTGAACTTCAATATCATCTCACTGCCTTGATACAATTTCACGATATCAAAAAGCTGAGAATAGGTTGATGCCCCCAGAGTAGACCGAATTCGATCAACAGCACCTGTCTCGTTGAGCACATCGCGGTAAAAAGCGTTGAAAGCAAACGATGTGGTAATGGTTACCTTGTTGCCAGTTTTGGTGTTACTCAAAACCGTAGACCCGAGACTAGTCACGTATTGCGACAGCTCGTTTTGGTATTCAAGCTCAACTGCAAGCTTTCTATTGCCCGTTGTCGTTTGGATTAACGTTGTATCATTACTAATTGAACGTAGAGCCGTACCACAATCAAATGAATCAAAAAAATTACCCTCGCTGTAAATTGCACAGTCATCGACTCCTGCATCTGGAAAGTACAGGTCAACGCTTTGGCCTAAGCTATCTACAAGCCTAACTACTTTTTGCTTATCACTAATATCTTCAGCAAACTGAATTTTTTCATACTGAACACCATCATAAGTAAGCTTCATTGCTTCTTGGAGCTCTTGTCGCTCTTGATACAACTCACCAAGCTTAGCCGATGAAAATACGTAATCAGCTTTAGGCTTCGTTTGCGCCTTGGTGTCAGCCTTGCTTGAGCTTGAATTACAGCCAGCTAAAAAAATCAAAGGTAACGCCAGTAATGCCTTTCGATAGTCGTTCATAAAATCATTCCCATAATGTTTTGATGGAAGTGATTCTATTATTTAAACCCGCAAGCATCTGTCCTGTGAATGTATGAGAGTGTAATTCTTTTTGAACGTTGTTTTTTATTTTCCCCAAAAGTCAAAATCATCATTGAACTGACGTAGAAAGTGTTTAATCATTCACGTTAGGTATTTTTCGTGAAGCGTTTAAATTTAATATGCGATATCGACTTGCATAAGATGAGAATCGCTCACGTCATCTCGATAAGTGAAATGCATGATAAGGCTGGGAGTGGAATGACAAAACCTAAAATGATCATCGTGGAAGACGATTTAAAACTTCAGAAAATGTTGCAGGATTACTTTGTCACGCAAGATTTTGATGTCTCCACGTTAGATGATGGCGGTGATGCCGCACATACTATCCTATCTGAGCAACCTGATATCGTACTCTTAGATCTAATGCTTCCTGTAAGTGACGGACTTACAATCTGCCGACAGACGCGTACACACTACAAAGGTAAAATCCTGATGCTCACCGCTAGTGATGACGACTTCGATCATGTCGCTGGTCTAGAGACAGGGGCTGATGACTATGTCACCAAGCCAATCAAACCAAGAGTTCTGCTGGCAAGAGTTCGTTCACTATTACGTCGCCAAGATACCAATACTGCTTCAGCCGACGGTTCAGACAACCTACAGTTTGATAAACTGGTCCTGAAAAACACCTATAAGAAATGCGAACTTTCGGGTGAGGTTTTGTCACTCACAGACAGTGAGTTTGACCTACTTTGGTTATTGGCAAGCAACCCCGATACTCCACTATCACGTGACTACTTGACGAAAACGCTGCGTGGTATTGAGTACGACGGAATCGACCGAACAATTGATAACAAGGTGGTACGTCTAAGAAAACTATTGGGCGACGACCATGCGCCAGCAGAGAAAATTCAGACGATTCGCGGAAAAGGCTACTTATTTGTTTCCACCGCCTGGCATTAAACCTCGCTCAATACGAGCGTAATGAAAGAGAGTGATTATGCGACGTATCTATTTGGAGTCCCTACTAGGGCTATTGATTTGTTTTATTAGCGGTATTGTCGCCTACGAAATTTGTGTTTATCAACTCAATACCGACTACGAACATGTACTGCAAGATTATGAAGCAACAGCCCACCAACAACTGATAGAAAACATCGCCAAGAATCAAGGCCTTGAAGCGGCTCATCAAGCGATAAACCAGTTTGTAGAGACCACACGAAATAAACTGGTTACGTTCAGCCCTGAAGATGAAATTCCAGGCCCCGTTTCTAAGTTTTTCAGTACCAACCCAAGTACCTTTATCTTTCATGATGAAGAGCGAGATCTTTGGTTTCGCTTAGCAAACAGTGATAACACCTATCACTACCTGCCCAACAGTGAAGCATTCGTTAGGCAAAAAATCGAGTTAGAAGATGACCTCATTTGGTTGTTCTTTTTAGCGAGCTTTATCTTATATGGTTTATGCCATGTACTGATCATCTTCCGCCGAGTAAAAAAACTGGAATCAGCCACTCTGAGTTTTGCAGAAGGGGATCTCTCCTCGCGAGCTGAGACTTCAAGTGGCATTGCGATCGGTTCACTGAACAAATCCTTCAACCTAATGGCCGACCGAATTCATCGCTTAATTGAAAGCAATCGCTCACTCACTAATGCTGTCGCTCATGAACTGCGCACGCCAATATTTCGTATTCAGTGGCAAGCTGAAATGTTGAAAGACACCCTGCTAAACGAAGAGCAAGAAAGTACGATTGAGAGTATTGTCGAAGACACTGAAGAGATGGAAAAGATGGTTGATGAGCTATTGTATTACGCCAAACTTGACAGCTGTGACCTAGAAAACTTGCAACAACCATTAGAGATAAGAGACCTTCTCGACCACGCAATGACGCGCTGGAACAAAGATACAGAGCTCGACATAAACCTATCACTGCCAGAGCAACCTTATAAAATTCTTGCGGATGAAATACTGCTAAACCGCGCTCTAGATAATCTAGTACGCAACGCTATGAAATTCGCACGCTCTCAAGTGCTAATTGAAGCAACCGCGCATCAAGAGCAGCTGCAGATTGCTGTACATGACGATGGTGATGGCGTAGCACAAGAACATCAAGCGCGCCTATTTGAACCCTTTTACGTTGGCGACAAAGCGCGCAATAAAGCTAAGAGCGGCCATGGTTTAGGGCTCTCTATCGTCGATAAGATCTGCGCTCAACACGGCGCTACCGTGGAAGTAGGTCAAAGCCAAACCTTAAATGGTGCAGTATTCACTATAACCATTCAGCTATGTAATGATTCAGATGACAAACCCATACAGTAACGACAAAACACCTCTGGAATAATGTTCAACATCGGCCGGGAGATGCTGTCTCCCTATGAACCTAAACTCCAACCATTCTTAAGGTGTATTTATGAAAAAGTTATTAGTTATTTTGGGTATTGTCTCTCTTGCAGGTTGTTCAGGTATTAGCCACAACGATGAAGTTTACACAGCGCACGCTGAGAGCTTCAACATTGTCGGTTTCCAAGTTCCAGGTAATACTCAAGACCGCGCAATGGAATTAGTACCCGAAGGTGCAACCGTTGAGACTATTCACTCAACAAACTCTGATACGAGCTCTGTTCTGGGTATCATCAACCGTATTATCGGTATCGACTACGTTCAAGTTGGCGGTAAGAAGCAGTAATTCGCTTTAGTTACAAACCATAGTTAAGTGTCTTCGTTACGTACCTTTAATCAGTAGCCTGTACAAACTAAGTTAATCTAAGCCAGTGACCCGTCGCTGGCTTTTTTCATCCAGCAGATTTTGTGCTCTGTGCCAAAGAAGTGCCCAATCCCCCTTCCCTCTTGTAACTAACAATTCGAAAAATAAGCCTAAAAATCTTCAAATTCTTATCAAAACTGCCCTTAAAATCGCTTAACAGCCTTCAGGTTAAAATGACACTTTCAAATCGTTGATCCTTCTATCAGCTCGGAACACCTTAACTGAGGCACAGATCAATTTACTTAAGAATCTTAATTTCCAATAGAAATTAACACTTAATAAAAGTGTCATAATTTTATAAATAAAACATATAGGTGCGTTCAAAAATAAACAGAAACGATAACTATCTGTAAATACGAAAAATATAAGTTTCATGAATAAAAGAGATCATTGCCATGCTACTAATTAATCGGATCGAATGATGTAAATTCGTTGTGATAATTTTGTTACGTTTTCATGGATTTTACATGGAAAGAGAAAATAACAATGAAAATGAAAAAACGTTTAGTTGCCGTTGCTATAGCGAGCGCGATGTCTTTATCAGTACATGCAAGTGAATCAGTTAGCATCGATCAACCGATCAACTTTACTAGCTTTTCTGGGTTGAACACTCAGTTAGGCGTCAGTAACGCCTCTAGCTTTAAGATGGTAAAGGAAGTTAACCTCAAAAAGCGTGGCATCTACAAAGTTAAGATCCAACAGAACATCTGGGGAACGCCAGTATGGGGACATTACCTAAATGCCACCCAAAGTGTACAAGGTGGCGCACTTAAGTCTGTTCAAGGCAACTACCTTAAAACGACGACCCTAGAGCGATCGTTTGTTAAACCATCGATCAACAGCTCTCAAGCCGTTGAGCTTGCGAGTAAAGATCTCAAGGTTCAGGGCTTAACAAGCAAATCTTTAGATAACGTCCAGCATGAACTGTTTATTTATCAAGGTTCAGGAAAACAAGGACATGACAAAACACGCCTAGTCTACGTTGTCTCTTATCTTGTCGAAGGCAGCGAACAGCCAGCTCGACCATTCACCATGCTAGACGCACACACCGGCGAAGTTATCGACCGTTGGGAAGGTATTGCTCACGCACAGATCGGTACAGGCCCTGGTGGTAACGAGAAAACAGGCATGTACGAGTACGGTACCGACTACCACTACCTTGATGTGGTAGAAAACGGCACAGAGTGTGTGATGGAATCGGAAAATGTCGTTACCGTTGACCTAAATGGCGCGACAGACGGCGACACCACTTATAGCTACGAATGTCCTCGTAACGAACATAAAGAAGTGAACGGAGCCTTCTCTCCACTCAACGATGCGCACTACTTCGGTAACATCGTGTTCGATATGTATAAGAACTGGTTCGACACAGCGCCGCTCTCTTTCAAACTCATGATGCGTGTTCACTACGGTAACAACTACGAGAACGCATTCTGGGATGGCAAGGCAATGACATTCGGAGATGGTGAAAGCTTCTTCTACCCACTTGTAAGTCTAGATGTGTCAGCGCACGAAGTGAGCCACGGTTTCACTGAGCAAAACTCAGGTTTGGTTTACGCAAACCAATCCGGTGGTATGAACGAAGCTTTCTCTGATATGGCAGGTGAAGCGGCAGAATACTACATGAAAGGTACCAACGACTGGATGGTCGGCCGTAATATATTTAAAGGCGACGGGGCTCTGCGTTACATGGACGATCCATCACGCGACGGTTCTTCAATCAATAATGCATCCGAGTACTACGATGGCTTGAATGTTCACTACAGCTCTGGTGTGTTTAACAAAGCCTTCTACCATCTTGCAACCACGCAAGGTTGGGATACCAAAAAAGCATTCGAGCTTTTCGTGTTATCTAACCAAATTTACTGGTCGGAAAATAGTGACTTCTGGCAGGGTGCTTGTGGCGTGAAAAACTCAGCAAACGACCTTGGCTACAATGCCGATGACGTTGTTTCTGCGTTCGGTCTGGTGGGTGTTACCCCATGTGCAGAGCCACCACTGCCGCCAGAACCGGAATATCAACGCCTTGAAAACGGTGTTGAAGCTGCGGTTGCTGGTGAAACCGGCTCAAAAACTTACTTCGATATCGAAGTACCAGAAGGCCAAGACAAGCTAACGATTGATCTTGCTGTGTCTACTGGTGATCCGGATATGTATGTCGGTCTAGATTATGCGCCAAGCTCTCAAGAGAATATCTGTAAGAGTGAAAGCGTAACCGATGAAGTATGTGTAATTGAAAACCCAACAGCTGGTCGCTACACGGTGAACATTCTGGGTTACTCAGATTACGCAGGTGCAAACCTGAAAGCATCGTACGAATCAGGCAATGCTAACGTACCGCCAGTTTCTTCTTTCGAACACACGGTCGTAGGCAAAGAAGTAGAGCTGCGTAGCACAAGTTCGGACAGCGATGGCCAGATCGTCTCTTACCAATGGAACCTTGGCGATGGCAACACACAAGCCGGTGAAGTGACTCGTTATACCTACGCTGAAGCTGGCGACTACGTGGTGACTCTAACCGTGACTGACGATGCAGGCGTTGCAACATCAACAAGCAAGTCGATTACGATTGAAGGTGACTCAGCGGAAGGCTTCCCATTAAAACTGAAGTTTGGTAACAAAAACCCGAATGGCAAAGCTCGCGTTAAGCTGGCATGGGATTACGACACCAACGACTACTTCGTGATTAAGCGTAATGGCAAGAATGTTGGTGCTACAGACTTCAACTCATACGTCGACAAGTTCCGTCACAACGGCACAGTGGATGTGGAGTACCAAGTGTGTACCTCAAGCGATATCTGTTCAGAAACCAAGCACTACCGTTTCATTAAAACACAATAATCAATAGCAAATTCAGGGCTCCGAAAGGGGCCCTTTTCGCGGTTATCTGTTCAGAAAATGAAACATCTACACAAAAACATCCACGTGTTACACAAAAATCACCCCCATCAACATAACAATACTCACCATAAAAAGGACGACAAATGGCTATTCAAAAAAGCATGCTAGCTTTGGCTGTACTCGGAGGCTCTTTAGCCTTAATCAACAGTACTTCGGCTTACGCATCCCTAGGCATCACACCACCAGCGAACGAAGAAGTCTGGATTACCACCGATGCTGACGCACAGCATATAATGACTCAACATGGCGCAACGGTTTATCTAAGCGTGACTGGGAACAAGCACTCCATCGTAGCTAAAATCAACCAGAAAGAGCTGGCGAAACTATCCAGCCACATGCATGAAGAAACTCACCGTTGTGGTGGCTACATGGTGCACGAAGACAAAGCAAGTGCACTCAAAGCCGCAGCGATGCCACTGACAATGAACACCTTCGAAAAACCGGTGATCAGCCATCAAGACACAGTGAACGATCTGCTATCTCAGGTCGAGCCGAACAACATGGTCACGACTATTGAAAACCTAACCAACTTCACCAACCGTTTTTATACTACTTCTACTGGTGTCGCTGCTTCAGATTGGCTTTTAGAGCGTTGGGAAACAGAAATTAAGGATGTGCCGTATGCGTCTGCACGCCAGATCACGCATGCCGAATACCCACAGAAATCCGTTGAAGTGATACTGCTTGGCGCTAAATATCCTGAAGAGATCGTCGTAGTTGGTGGACACCTTGATTCGACCGTTGGATCTTGGACAAGCGAAGGCACCATCTCACCGGGAGCCGATGATGATGCGTCTGGTATTGCAACGGTAACAGAGTCGCTTCGCCTGATGATCGCCAGTGGTATTCAACCAGACAAAACCATTAAGTTCTATGGTTATGCTGCAGAAGAAGTTGGGCTACGTGGCTCACAAGATGTCGCTAATGCATTAAGAGACGAACAAGCAAACGTTGTATCGGTACTGCAATTAGACATGACCAACTACAACGGTTCAGCACACGATATTACCTTCATCACCGACTACACCGACAGCAACCTAACGGCTTACCTGAGCGAGTTGATTGATACCTACGCGAGCGACATCAGTTACAGTTTCGACCGTTGTGGCTATGCCTGTTCCGATCACGCATCATGGCACAACGTTGGCTACCCAGCAGCTATGCCGTTCGAGAGCATGTTCAACGATTACAACCCTAGCATCCACACGCAGCATGATACGATTGAGAACTCAGATCCAACTGCAACCCATGCCTCGAAGTTCGCTAAATTGGCGATTGCTTATCTCGTTGAAACTAGTCTGGATTCACCTGTTGCAGGTCCAACAGAACTTCAATATGACGTCCCTGTTGAAGGACTATCCGCAGGTTACGGTGAAGAGCAATTTTTTACCCTAACAACGGAAAACGCAGGGCAATTAACCGTAACCATGACAGGCCCTCGCAGTGGCGATGCCGACTTATACGTCAAATATAATGGTGTGGTATCAAAAGCAAACTTTGACTGCCGTCCATATCAGAACAGCAGCAATGAACAATGTGTATTGAACAAACCTGCGGGTGAATTCAGCATCATGGTGCGCGGCTATCGCAACTTCAGCGATGTATCTATCGTCGCTAACTTTATCCCTGATCTTCTCTAGGGCTGACTAGCTAAACTCAAGAATGACATGGCTCACTGCCAAAATAACAAAAAAAACGCAGCTGAACTGGCTGCGTTTTTTGTTAGGGAGACTGAGGAACTTGAGAGCCAATACTATTTTACGAAAATGAGTTAATTTAAGTGTAAATAGAGAGATTCTTTTCACCTAATAATGACCACAAATATATTACGCCTATTTCAATCAGTGAAAACCACTCCCACATATTAACTTAAATAAAAGCTAAAATAGAAAAACCTTAATTAGATACTTCTTTATTAACTCTATTCTCTCCTCTCTATTATGGGAATCAACAACTCAGACCAGTAAGAAAGTTTAAATAAAATTAAACAAACTTTCATTTTATGATTTATTTAAAGTAAACAAATGCCATAACCTTATTTTAATTAAGGGCAATAATCAACAAGCAACCCCATACACACCAAGGCATAAGCAATAAAATCAGCAAGTAAGACCAGTTTAATTATGGGATATTGGTTCAATAAAAATAAGCACTCGATACACCAAGTAAATAAGTAATCATTGCATTTAATAAATATTGCATATATTAATTAGATGTATATTATTCACAAATAAACCAAGCTTATACGTGAATTTTATAAGTGTTATATTATTTAAAGTTCGGACATTCGCCTGAATTATAAGAAATCTTAAAAATAATCAACACTGCTTATATTGGAACAAGTTATGAGTGCTAAACTAAAAATATTGCTTTCTATTATGGGGCTAACAGTCATGTTAATCATGACGACAAGCTTTTTAAGCTGGAAGAATTTCGAGACTTCGTCGACCGTAAGTTATAAAAAACAGTTGGGATATAAATCTCAACTTATCGCAGATACTATCGGACAGAAAATTAATCGCTACTTTGATATTTTGAAAGTAGTGAGCAATGAGCTGTCTTTCGATGAGCGTGGTCAAGTCGACACATCACGAGCAATCACAACGCTCCATAGTGCCATGAGCTCAACCAAAGTTACTAACATCTACTTTTCTCTAGCGGATGGCACTTCCTACTCGTCAAAAACCAATGGCATCATCGAAAACTTTAATGCCAAAACCAAACAACGCGAATGGTTTTTGAAAGCAATGAGTGGCGAGGACAAAATCATTACTCGTCCTTACCTGGCGTCAACCGGTGACCAAGTAATGTCTCTAGCAACGCCTATCTACAAACAAGGCAAGATTGTCGGCGTTGCTGCTCTAAACATCCTGGTTGAAGACCTGACCAGATTCACCGAGCAACTCACCACAAATAATAAAATCTTCGTCACTCGTGAAGATGGCTTTATCTTAGCCGCACAAAACCCGTCTTTAATAGGGAAAAGTATCTTCAACGAGATCCCAGCTTTTGCGAACAGAGACACCACGCGAGAAGAGAGCTTCGAGTACGTTTATCTGAATACGGAGTTCTTGGCAGCAGGCGCTAAAATCAACGATCTTGGTTGGAGTGTATGGACGTGGGATAAAGAGACCAATGTTAATCAGGACTCAAAAGATAACCTAACTGAAACTCTGATCACCTCTTTGACGCTACTGCTTATTTGCGCGGGTTGCGTGTACTACGTTGTTGAAGTTTTGGTTTACCGCCCACTCGGTGGAGAGCCAAGTGAAATAGAAGCGACCGTAGCTAAAGTGGCCTCTGGTGACTTTACCGCAATCAAACAACAACAGGGCAAAGCGATTGGTATCAATGCTGCAGTTAACGATATGGTCAATGAGCTGAGCACCACAATTGAGACCATCCGTAACTCATCGAACGACCTGTTTACCTTTGCAGAAGGCATAACCAACGCAGCCGACAGCGTGAATGCCAGTTCTGCCTCGCAAATGGAACAGCTAGAGCAAACTTCGACGGCAATGAACGAAATGTCGGTCGCTGTAGATGAAGTCGCACAAAACGCTCATCGAGCTTCAGAAGCGGCGATGCAAGCAGCGCAAGAAGCACAGTCCGGCAATCAAACGTTTGATACTGTAAATCACAGTATTGTGAGCCTCTCTCAAGGGATTCAAGAAGTTTCCGACGTCATCAACACCGTAGGTGAGAAAACCTCAAGTATTGGCACCGTATTGGACGTGATCAAAGACATTGCAGACCAAACCAACCTGCTTGCCCTTAACGCTGCCATTGAAGCTGCACGAGCTGGTGAGCAAGGCCGTGGTTTCGCGGTTGTTGCTGACGAGGTTCGTAACCTAGCCAACCGCACTCAACAGAGCACCAATGAGATTCAAGAGGTGATTACTTCATTGCAGCATGAAGCCAATAGCTCTATGGATATGATGCAGATGAACCGAGAAGCATCAAATGTCACCATGGAGAATGCGAAACGAGCACAGGCTTCACTCAATGAAATCTCGAGCTCTATCACCGTCATTGAAGACATGAATACACAGATAGCCACAGCGACTGAAGAGCAAACCCTTGTCGCAGGCGAAATCAATCAGAGTATCGTTGACGTCAATGACAAAGCCCGCGAGACACACAACTTGTCGGCATCAAACCAAGAGAAAGCTTCGGAACTTATTGCACTGTCTGAAAAGCTCACGCAAGCAGTCAGTACCTTTAAGCTAAACCGTTAACCTCAACAGCATTTAATAGAAACTGATTAGGGGGAGGCAATTCCCCTAATCACAACGCCAAGGCGAAAACCTCATCTCACTGCCCGGGTGATTTGAGTAAACGATTTCTCGAAGTACCCCTACACACAACCTCTAGCTGTCTCTTTTCCATCTCGGCAAGGAGAGGCTTTTTGCTGGCTTTGTTTCCTAAATCAGGGAACTAATGCTTAAAGCTACGATCAGATCATCT
>NZ_JBGONY010000030.1:0-62562 GCF_041439375.1 Vibrio crassostreae
TATAACTCTTTACCATGCTGTTCAAAAAACACTCACGAAAGATCAACACGCCCTAGCTTTCTCACACTAGTTTTTTCTATATCTTGCTCTCTAACAATGTTTTCAATTACGTTGTTTTCAGGATTCATAACTGTTTATTAGAAAACTATGAATTCATCTAAGGGTAGTCAAGAAGGGAATCCCTCTTGCCAGTGAACAACATTAGAACGTAGTGGGTTGTTCTATCTGGAATCCTTCAGAATATAAAACGTTAGAGCAGCATTAATTTGCAATTTTAATTATAAATTAATATTTGTTAAGTAAACGATTTATGTTGAAGAACTGGACAATTATTACTCAGGCAGTTAAGCATGGTGCTGAAGGAGTGTTAGTTAGAGAGAAATACCTAACCTCTAAAAACCATCCTAATCACAGGCTAACAGATAACCTCATTTCAATTATTGGCAATAAAGAAACATCAAAAAGAATAGCGTTAGCTGGTGAAGAGTTTAGAGTCAATCAACACCTATACCAGAAGAAAGGAGGCCGCCCTCTCTCAAGTTATGCAGTGGAGTATTGTCTGACACTACCAAAAGGCTACCGCCCTACAACAAAACAATGGCAGGAAATAGCGAAAGACTGCTGTGTAACACTAGCTAAGTTAGTCAATTTGAGTAATACAGAGGTTAAGCAGTACCAAAAGCAAATTCGTGCGGTACTACATCAGCAAGATCAGACCATTAAACAAGGCACAGGTGACCACGTTCATCTAATTATCGGTAAGGTTGTAGGAACTAGAGTTCTAAAAGAACTTCAACAAAAGAAAGCAACAAAAACACTAAAACAAGCGTTTAATGCCTCAGTATTAAAACATGTTGGCGTTAGTCATACATCTTATAAGCCTTATGAAATTAATAGAGGTAAAAGGCTAGCAACTATTCAATATCAAAACAAAATCGCAGAGCAAACCTATGAAATTCAATTGATTTTGGATAATCTAACAAAAAGTACCAAAAAATGGCTCAATCTCATGGAAGCAGGAAAACATCATCACGCCAAAAGGCTGCATCGAAGAATTAGTTCAAACTTAAATTCTTTACATGATAAAAGCCTAAGCGGTTCACAAGTTAACCACGTAGCTAGAATAAAATCACTGTTAAAAATATAGTGTATAAGTACTAACTAGGATCAAATTCAGACATTAACAACCTTCCAAACGCTATCGTTAACTGTCAGTTTTTTATACCTTTCCTCCTCAATTGCCATACATAGAAAATACTGGGGGCGAGATAATCCTACGTAAAGCATTTTTGAGCAATCTTCTATTCTCTCAATAGACTTTTTTAGTTTTTTTATTGTAGCTTCCCTTGTCTTTATACCCCTAACTTTTCCTGAACTTTCAATATCTTCAATTTCAGATTCGATTGAAGATATTTTTTTGTTAGTTTCTACAATTAGTTTTTCTGTATTTCCAATACCAGATATAACATCTAGCATGATATCACTTTCATACTTACCATCATAATAACTCTCAATATATAGAGTAGATGTATGAGTCTGCCCCTTAGCCGAATGTATAGTACCGAAAATTGGATTGTAAGTATTTGAGTCCACTTCAAAACTTTGTTCATCAATTTTAATACTATCGTCAAACCTCAAGTAACCAAAAGAATCCAACTCAATGCCATAATTATCTTTGAATAATCCTGACATATATACTTCAATATCATTCAGTATATTTTCACATCCAATTTCAATATATTCAGTAGACCATTTGTATAGACTAATTTTTAACGCGTTATATATATCCTCATTTTCTATCCTAAAGGCATTAAACAATTGGTTCTTCGTGATGACCTTATCATCAAATTTTACATCATTATCTTTTAAAACATAGACTATTGCATCTTTTATACATTCGCAGACTTCAGGAATTTCAATATCTTTAGACTTGTTAAGATTAAACAACTCACTCTGAAGAGTAGGTTCAGAGTTTTTAATCTGACATTTACCCATAAAACTAGAAAGCGTTAATTTATCATCATCCCTGTTAGTGCTTACCCAAGAGACAATACCAATATGTCTATCTCTTACTATAGGTATCATTTCACACCTTTCATATTCAGCATAGAGCTCTATATATTTATCTATTACCTTATCTTTCTGATTATTACTAAATACGATTAAATGAGGCATCAGAACTGACCTGTCGTTTAATCCATTAATCTTAGTTTCAGTAGAAGAAAAACAACTTACAACCTTTGCTATTTTAGGTGTTAACCTATGACTTCCTGATATATTTAAAACTAAGTTTCTATCTGACCATGCAGGTTTTTCGTTGGATTCATTATAGATAGATTGGTTACTATCCCCTACCCTCTGATAAACAATATCATCATTATTAAAGCACCTCTCAAGCAATTCATATTGAAGCTTGTCCATATCCTGCATTTCATCTACAAATGCAAATTTAAACCGTCTACAAAGATCCTTTACAACTAGAGGATTAAGATCTAAAAACTTCAGAGAGAATACATATGCATAGTGAAAAGAAATTACTCCACTCCTAAAAACAGAATCAAAAATAGCTTTTAGCCCCTGATACTTTGGATTTTTTCTGTCTGATATTAAACACTTTTTAATACCTTTGACATAAAATTTCTCATCATTAAAGTTGTAGTATAGCTTTTTAATTTCTTCATCAATTAGCCTTTCACAGACAGCTTTTTCTCTCTCTCCAGTTTCAGATGCAATCTTCTTTGCTTTGGCTATATTTCTACCCCAGAAAAACGTAGCAATCTTATCGTATTCATTTGAGTATCTAATTTTGTAATATTGATTTAACAAATTATTGGAGAAATCCTCATCATCAACACGGAAACTTTCAATTTTATATATTATTTGCATATAAGGCTTAGCAAAATAATTATTAGCAAAGCTTTGTATAGTTCCTACAAAATTTGGGTAAGAAAATAGTTTCGGACAAAACCCACCTAATTTTCTCTTCCATTCATTAACAGCCGCATTAGTATGAGATATTACAACTACTCCTTTATCATCATTAAAGGGCATATATCTATCTAAAATAACTAACTTAGCTAGCAATGCTGTGGTTTTTCCACTTCCTGGAACTGATTGAAGATCAAGGGTGCTAAAGTTAGCAATAAAATCTACACGTTCATCATCAAACTTCATTCCATTTATCAGAATGTTTTCTGCATAGGATATATCAGTATCTTTGATTTCAAGCGCAGACATACTTCACCCCATTGATCAAAGAACGAATATAGTCATCGTCTTGTGTTAAATCGATAGTAGGATCATAGTCGTAGCTATCAGGATCGATATATTTTGCTAGCCTATAAGCAAAATCTGTCTTGCAAAGCGACTTATTGAACAACTTGATTGCTAGCTCTTTTTCGGTTTGTGTCTTGTCCATTTGAGGATGCATTTCTTCAAGCACTTTTTTGACTATGCCGCCAAGTGCGTGGGATTGTTGAAGACTGTACTCCAACGTCCAATACTTGGTTACAAATACTTTGACTCTTTGCTCATCATACTCACTCTCAAGTTGCTTCAGTTTATCTTCTGATTCTTTCAGAAACTCAGTCTGGTCAACTTTAATGTATTCATAACTCTTTTTAGTCCCCTTGGATTCAACCTCTTTCCTCGCATAGGCCCGAGTATCGCAATCAGTAATTATAGCTACTGGAATAGCAAGTTCCGGCCCCTCATTCCTTAGAAATATCTTTCGAAACTTCATAAACTCAGCACTAGCAACATTTACTATCGCAACTCCAGCTTCGGTAAAGTCCTTATTTATAAGGCCTTGTTTTTTCATCAACTTAGCTAATGCTGGCAATAAAATTTCTTCAGACCACCCCTCTACCATTACTACGGATTTGGCGAAAAACATGTTGGACTTTGTTACATCTAAAAACCTCTCTAGATACAAATAGTCTCCGGCACCTTTATCTAACTTCGTATATTTTTCACCTAGCGGATATGCGCTACCTTCATGACATAGAATTATATTTTCTAGTTTTACCTTCGAGGTGAGGTTAGGGCTGTGTGAAGTGAGGATAAACTGTATCCCTTTCTGAGCTTGTAAGCTTTCTATAACTTTCATCTGCGCCTGAGGGTGTAAATGCGCTTCAAGCTCTTCAACCAAACATAGCTTTAATCCGGTCCATTCGCTCTTATCCAAATGTAACAACTCTGTAGCCATAAATAATTTATTAAGAGTACCTAGGCCGGGCTTTACGACGTTTTCAACTTTTAAAGACAGTTTTTCTAGTATTGATTTTATATTTGCAGGAGATACTTCAAATGAGGTTGCTGTATTTGAGTCAATAAAAGACGCCATAAATGCATCAATTTGCCCCTTTAACTCTTTCCCTTTCAAGTCTGAAGTTAAACCATTGTTTTCATGATCTTTTCCTTCAAAATAGTTTGCGATATTCGCATTGAAATCTTCAAACAATGAAAGGAGCAGGTGTTCTTCGTCTTTATTATGAAAAGCCTCATGTGTTTTAAGTATTTGTGACAACCTAGAGTTCTGTTTTGGAGTCAGATCAGCTCTAGCGTCTCTTAATGGTTTTAAGTACGTAGTTTTCAAATACTCTTTTGCTTCTGCCTTAAGCTGTTTCTCTAAGCCATTAGCACCACCATAGATATCTGAAGGAATTATTCTTCCATTCTTTATAGACACTTCATAAGTTAGTTTAAGTGTTGGATGAAGCTTGCCATCTATAGTCTCGTAGCTTAACCACTCATTGAAATGAAACGCTTCAGCTTCCATATCATCGAAATACAGCTCAATTCTCATAACACTTGAACCTGAATAGAAATCTTCTTCATCGGGTTTTATCCACTCAAAACTATGAGTCTTAAGAACGAGTTTGATTGCATCTATGATTGCTGTTTTTCCAGAGTCATTTTCACCAATAAGAACATTTACACCCTTATTAAGATTCAATTCTAAATGTGGCTCTTCTAGAACTATATCGCCTTGTCTTCCGTACTTTCTAAAATTCCACAGCTTCACTTTCTCTAAAAACATCGCACCCTCCAAATGAGGCAAGATTAATAATGGACCTTCAGTCTCCCCCTTTTGTCGGGAGCCATATGTAGCTGAAGTGATTGGCGATATATTAAGTTATGATATGCAATTACGCACCAAATACTCTGGAGTTTGTGATTGAGAATCGTAATTTAGAAGACAGCACCCCATCCTGTTCAGCTCCCAGAATGGGAACTGAACTAGCATTCAGGTGCGCGTGATTATAAGTGAACTATCTACCCTTCATAACATGACTGATTGTCCCTTGTATCAGGCGAATGGACATACTAGAATCACGTACTAACTGAGTTTGTGAAGAACAACCACTCTCTTAAAAACAACATAAACTACAAAGACTTAATGCATTTTTGTGGCAGCTCCCGCCAGCTCCACCAAACGTTTGGAAAGGGCGGTAACTCACTGAGTTATCGCCCTTTTTGTATTTATAATCATTAATTATGCTATTAGTACTAAAAGCAGATACTAAACGCGCCACCTTGCACTTTCGCTTTCAACACACCTTCAAAAGCCGTAAATAAATCAAACGTAGCCTCCACACATCCAACTTGGATGATGCTAATACCTTGCGTTACCATTATTTATTTCTTAATCACCTGTGTTTTCACTCACAGGGTGATGCACAGTGTAAGTGCTTTTGATTGCCATAACTTTAGTTTAGAACCATCTCGTTGCGCTTCAAAGTCAGTATTTCTAATTATCTCTTGTGTGGCATATTTGATCTACTTACGTGTAACTATCACCTCACCTTACCCGCATGGATAATCGCCAATCGCAAAAGAACTTAGCGACAAGTCTAACAAAGGCTGGCATCCACCTTCTTGCAATACCTCTTTAAGCTAAAGGCTTTGATAATCCTACTTTATCCTCTACAAGGTATATAACTTGCAATATCCCCTACAAGGTATAAAGTTACATATATCCCTTTGTTGGGATAACACGACCAATATCCTCTAATGGGGATAAAACATCATAGTAAGGAGTGACAACTTGTGATTTATAGCCCACAACAATTAGCCAATACTTTACTGCTAATACGCCAAAAGAATAGGTGGACTCAGTCTGAGCTGGCAAAAAAAGTAGGGATAAAACAAGCAACCATTTCGAACTTTGAAAATAGACCAGAAAAGGCAACTATTTCAACAATGTTCAAGCTTATCCAAGCATTAGAGCTCACCCTTAAAATCGAACCCAAAGATGCAAAAAATAGTCAAAGCACTGTTGATGAGGAAGATTGGTAATGCAACAACTTAATGCCTACATGAATGGTGAGTTGGTCGGTACTCTCACAAAGCAAAACAATGGCTCTCACGAATTTAAATATAATGAGTCTTGGCTCAGTAACGACAAATCTCGCCCATTATCTTTATCCCTTAAACTACAAATACCTACGATAACTTCTGATGCCGTTATCAACTACTTTGACAACCTGCTACCAGACAATATTGCTATACGTAATAGGATTGTTGCACGCTATCAAACGGCTTCAAATCAACCTTTTGATCTTCTGAAAGAAATTGGCAAAGACAGCGTTGGTGCCATTGCTCTGCTCCCTCCAAGTCAACCCTATATCGAGAACAAACTGTCATACGAACTTCTTGACGAATCTCGGCTTGAAAAAATCTTAGCAGCCCATCATTCCAATATTCCATTAGGTATGATTAAGGAAGAAGATGATTTCCGAATATCGGTTGCTGGCGCTCAAGAAAAAACAGCATTGCTAAGGTTGAACGGAGATTGGTGTTTGCCTAAAGGGAATACACCTACAAGCCATATCATTAAGCTACCTATTGGTGAGATTAAGCAGCCCACATCTATTCTAGATCTGACTGAAAGTGTCGAGAATGAGTTCATCTGTATTGAGTTAGCTAGAGAGTTGGGGTTTGATGTTCCGACCGTCGAGATCATCACAACCCATAATTATAAAGCCATTGCTGTTGAGCGTTTTGATAGACGTTGGATTAAGGATCGTACACACCTACTGCGCCTTCCTCAGGAAGATATCTGTCAAGCCAAAGGAATCCCTTCATCGATAAAATACGAAAGTGATGGAGGCCCCGGAATCGCCGATATTATGAAGCTACTTGAAGGCTCATCCAATGCACTGGAAGACAGATATAACTTCATGAAGTTTCAAGTTTTCCAATGGGCTATAGGCGCTATTGATGGGCATGCAAAGAACTATTCAATATTTATTGAAAAGCAAGGTAGTTATCGCTTAACACCATTTTATGACATTTTGTCTGCTTACCCTATCACGGGGAAAAAAGGACTAAACATAAGAAAATTAAAGTTAGCAATGGGATTAAAAGCAAGTCGTGGTAAGAAGTACCAAATAAGCAAGATCTACTCTCGCCACTTTCTTGATACAGCCCATTCAGTTGGCTTTAATTCTGATAGCATGCAAAGCATATTGGATGACATGCAAACTGAATTACCCAAAGCAATTGAGCGCCTCGCCGCACGCTTGCCTGAAGGTTTCCCAAAACACATAACCGAAGCTATCTTTGATAACTCTATTGCCATGCTTAACAAATTGAATTTGAGCAAGAACTAGATCATTCCCCTCTAGAGAAGATAGAACTTGATGTACTTTATAGAACTCTCAACAAACAGCCACACATCCCATTGCTGAAATGTGTGGCTGTTTGGAACGGTTCTATTACAAACTTAGTTAGGGGTTACTCCACATCACCTAGTAAGTAATCTTCATCGCTACTCACTACCGCGCCGTGTTTCAGGAAGTTCTTACCTAGAATCATACTGTATTCGAAGCGAGAACGATCTTGAAGGTTTACCCTCACCTCTTTCTCTAGGTCTCCAAGCTTAACCTTCATTTCAACGACAGGGCGAATGTTCACCTTCTCGCCTTTCTTGGCTTTAATGCGCATTACATCAATCACTGGCTTGGTAAAGTCTTGCTTATCGCCTTGGTTGTTTTGATAGGTAAAACTCACCATGTCTTGGCCGTCTTTCTTAAATCGTTTGATGTTAACTGCATTCATTGAGCTTACATCCGCGCCAGTATCTAGCTTGGCCGGGAACTTCATGCCGTTCACTTCAACGACTTCGATGTGCCCAACTTTAAACAGTGGCTCGGCTTTCAATAGGTAGTCTGAGCGCGTGTTTACGTAAACGCCCTCTTTCGCCATCTTCTTACCTAAAATAAAGTACGCTTCTTTCTCATTCGTATTGAGCACGTCGATGGCAAACTCTTGCGCACGCACTTTTCCAGACACCGCAAACTCACCACTAACAACCGGGCGAGTATCATCCCCGACTTTAAGCTTCTTAATAATTGGCTTGGTCACCTTCTGCTTCTCACCATTTACATCCGTAAGATAAAATTCAACGGAGGCATCTTTGCCTTTACCTGTCATTTCAAAACTGTCGACCTTCAGCAAAGGCGTGTTGACAGTAAATGAAGCAACAGCCTTCATAGGAAAACCATCTAATGTGATATCTTCTTCCGGTGAGATAATCAGTGGCTCAGTCTTTTTCGCGACCTCGCTGAAATTCTCAGATCCTTCAGAAAGAATATTTTCAGCGTTGGTATCAATCATGAAAAGTTCGCTTGCGGTGCTTGTACCAAATCTCAACTGTGACACGCTACTTGAGCGGTCACGTAGGTACACCAGAACGTCTTTGGTTGTGTTTTCATCGAGTTGGACTGGTACATATACCAGAGGTCTCTTTTTACCACTCACGCTTAACATACGAACTAATGGCAGTGTCATCTCTTTCTGTTTGCCATCGTTGTCGAACATATCAAACGTCACTTCACTGTTCTTCTTATCTACGTCGATGTCTTTTGCATGAAGAATACTGTAGCGATTCTTTAAGGAGAAGGTCGCGTTCATCGCCATTCCGGAGATAGACACCACCTCTTTACGGCCAACAACCGTCGCGTTTTCCTGCTCTTGCAAATAGTCGTAACCAGCAAACACTAAGGCGTTGTCAGCAAGAAAGGTTTTGCCGATCAGCACTGGCGCAGAGAAGTGACTTCTGTCCGTCAGGTTAACGTCTGTTTTTAATTCTTGGTCTGCAATGGTAAGCGACATTTTTACGGTAGGACGAAGTAAAGGCGTGCTGCTGGTGCGGCTACGTATCATGCTGACACGCTCTAAAGGCGCTTCGATTAATACCATGTCTCCCGTGCGTGGGTTTTGAACCTTAAAAGACACCACAGTTTCATATTTCGCAAAGGTGCTGCCATCCCAATCATCGTAATCAACATCGGAATTGTTCAACAGGTCTTCGGTTAACGCCGCCATCAACTCTTTGTCTTTGAGGTTTTGGTAATCGGGATTAGAGCTCTTCACATGAATGTCTTCAGCATGCATAGAAGTGGTTTCTGCACCGGTATCAATTTTACCAATGAAAGGAACATCTTTTAGCCCTTTAACGCTAGATAGGTACACGTTCTCAGTGCGACCTAGTACCGACTTACCATCGAGTTCGTAAGTGGGATTTTGAGTGGTAGGTGAAGAGTCAGTAGCCAAAGTGTATTGTGAAAAAAGTAGAGTGCTTAAAAGAGTTAGAGCCAAAGGTATCTTTTTCATTAGTTGGTCCGTTGTGATCAGTTCACTAATAATACTGGCGTTTCAGCGAAGAGTTCCCCCACCAGTAATGGTTCTCACAAAACGTTAACGCTATGAGTTTTTCAATGACAAACCGATGACTTTGCGCTGCATTCGCTTATCGATTATTGACTAATGGATACCCAATAACCTTTTCAATGCTCGGTGTTCTATTGGAGAAATGAATACAAAAAAGGCCAACGACGAGCGCTGACCTTAGCTATTCAAAACACACCTGAAGCGAGTTTAACTTGCTAAAACACAAACGGTTCTAGATAAACATAGCACTAAAAAGTCCCGACTGTTTTCTTTGCACAGATAGCCCGAGCTTTTTCTGCGTCCTCACCTTTATTTTTGAGATAGCACTGTCGATAAGATTCGACGTAGCGCTCAAATAACACCTTGGCTTCAGGTTGTGGTTTAGAGAGCAGTTGGTTAACGAACTTTCTTGATCCGACCTCAAAATGCTGAGTATCGATTGGGCTATTCCAATCCCCTCCCCAGATCATAAATCCGTGATGGGCAAAGAGCTCAACCACATCTTCAGCCATGCCGCGGCGTTCTATTTCATCACGCGCACGAAAGCGAGTACGGTTCACATAACTTGTCGCAGATTGTGAAGGCTTTACCGTGATTTTTCCGTTGCTATCGAACGCTAAGAAAGGGTTTTGAACTGGATTGATGTCTATCGCCACACCATAAGCATGCTTCGACCAACCATCTCCACCTATAATAGGACGAGCATTAAACGCACTGCTGTTGTTCGCGTCCATTGAGGCGTTATCGTCACCTCTGAATTCACGCATTAGGCGAGCGGAATGAAGAGGAAAATTGCGCTGTTTGAGCTCCGAAAAAATTTGTTCAACAGCAGGTGCAACCACATCAAGCACGATCATATTGCCCTGTTGCGTTTCCCCTTTGAAATTAATGAAATCGAAATCCACTTTGGATAGTCGCTCACAACCGACAGGCGCACCACTACTCAAGACATTGTTCTTTTTCATCATGTCGCATTGCCATTGAGATATAGGGGCAACTTGGCCGTAACTCGCAACACTGAGAACAGTGGCCAGCCAGCCGACAATAAAACGTTTCATATCAAAGACTCAAAATAGTAAGTGTGAAAAGTAGCAGAAGTTGGAAAGTAACATATTAAGCCAAGTGGAGCGCACGCTTTGTTAGCGCGTTTTGTCCCAATAGACAATCTCTCGAACTCTTCCGTTCTGATCCTTATCAGCCTTTCCGCCGATTTCAGAAAGCTCAGGCAAGCACGACAATGTTGGAGCGTGATAAGCAATCAACATCAAAATGAATGCGTCATAAATATCGTCTATCGCGACGTCTTTACGCTTGGTATTTAAAATGGCCAAAGACAAGCCGTCACACCATTGAGGGGCGAGTTGCTGAATAATAGAAAGCCGTTCCTCTTTGCCTTCTTGCGTTCGTTTGGAAAACGTCAGCGGTTCACCTTTCAATGCTGCAAACACCACCTCAGGATGTGATTCCCTTATCGAAAGGCTTGGGTGAGATTCAATGAGTTCATCAAGCTCGCGAATCTTGGGCACAATTCCCCAAGTTTGTTTAGAAAACTTCTTATCAAGCTGCTCAACATTAGCACTGCACGCCGCAATGTAATCGGTTTGGTAAACCGCCTCTCGACACGGAACAGGAAACACGGAAGAGCCACGTTTGCTGGTGAGGAAACGTCTTGCTGCTTTATCGCATAATCTATCTGGAGTCAGTGAATCGCTAAAGCCAATCGGCATATCGATTAATGTTGTTGATCCCGTAAGATCATCAACCAGCTCTTCGAGGGTCTTCACCACCTTGAACTCAGGTGTTTCATTGCCAGAGACAATCCAAGCGATCCAACCCGCCTTGCAGCCATCAATTCCGATGTATTTCATTGTTTACTCTACCGTTACTCAAAGGATTAAATTAGAGGGTAAATTGCGATCAGTGCCACTCATTGATTAATAGTCGGCTTTTCACACCGCGTACCTGCAAACCCATAGCGTCAAACACCTCTTCGAAATCTCGACACTGTGGTGGAATATTGGGTAAAGAAAGAGCCGCTTCCGAAAAGAACTGTTGTTCAAACTGAGCGGAATCGTTCCACGCCAATTGCCACCATTCGAGAATACGAGGCTTAGACGCACGAAGTTTTTCAGCGGTAGGAACTTTGTCACTTTTGCTTAGATTCTCTTTGCTTGTGGTGGGAAAGAGGTTCCACTTGTCGTTATTCGGCCAATAAGCAAAAGGCAGACAGTGATCAACGTGATACTCATTTTTTAATGATTTTCCACTCCAAACACTGACAATGTCTGCCTGATCAGCTCTAAGCTGTTCAACTCTTTTGCGTACATCACGAGTATCATGGTTTCGGTCAATCCAGACTAAACAGTCGTGATAGGTCTGTAGTGATATGTTGCGCTGTCGATTTAACTCAAAACGCTGCATCTCCATCACCCATTGATTCACCACCAGCGGTTCAATCCAAGAGTGGTAAATTCTAAAGCACTCCCACAGGCTTTCATCGAGAGTGAAATAGCCAAAGCTTTCTAGGAACTCACTATCAATGACCAGCGATTCTCGGCTCTTACGTCGCTGCTGAGGTGGGAGTATCTCAAACAGCTTATTCTCTTTAGAGCCATGATAAATAAAGGTCACTGGACCCGATTTAATAGTACTGATCGTTTGTGAAAACAGCTTCTGCAATGCTTTGGCTTCCTCGCCTAAAAACATAGTACCAATAGCTAGATCATCGGCACTAAGATGCTTTAGTTTGTTCCAACCATCCGTTTTTACAAATCCAAGGCCTTTACTCGTGTTGCTATTTTGCTGAATCCCAGCGCCTTCTATATCGATATCAATCAAGCGCTTAAACTGCCTAACCCAATACAGAGCGACCAAGCCCAATGGTAGAGAAATTTTCCCATCAGTTCGATCAATCACAGCGCCTGAATGAGCATCCGCAATTCGCAGTAATGTTCTCAACAAAGCCAACTTGTATGTGGCCGACTTGTTGTCATTCACAATAATGTGGCGCACCTTGTTCAAGTCACCGGAGCCATCGTCTGGCAATGTCATCACCACGGTTTGCCACCACACTTCATTGCGGTTCAACCTATCTTGGCTATCATCAACATGACGAACCAACAAGGCGCTGTTTTTTGATAAACGCTCGAGCTCTTCAACTGAGACTTCATAGCCTTGTCGACTGTCTTGAAACTCCCCATGACGCAGAGTGATCACCAGCTTGCCATTTGGAGCTAGCAAGTTAGACAATTTTCTAAATGCACGCTCTCGATGAGACGGAGCGAGATGCATCCAAACCGCACTCACCAATATCAACTCAAAACGCATTCCGAGGTTTTCAGTGCGGCTAAGCGAGGGGAGTGAATCATCAATCCAGGTAACACTTGGGCCTGTATATTTCGAGCCTTGTTCGCGTAATGAAGCACTTGGTTCTATCGCAATAACATCAGCTCCGGCTTTGTGCATCCATAGCGCATCACGACCGCTCCCTGCACCGATATCTAGTACTTTATCGCCCTCTAAAGGCCAGTAAGCTTGCCAGCTTTTATGTACCGTCTCGAACGTAACTGAGTTGTACTGCTGGCAAAGTGTGTGAGCATTTTTATCGTAAAATGGAATCGATGAGGACATATGCGTTATTGGAGTAAGGAGTCTATCTCAATAGTAATGGGGAGCTTGGGCGATTGCTAGCAGCTCATGTAAGTTCAGCCACACCAATCAACATTTATCGTTAGTGACTGTTTTATATCAATATCTACCTAATGAGCTCATCAGGCGAGTCACATCATGAATCAGTTTCGTCAGCAAAACAAAAACAAACAAGGTGCAAGCTGACGTGCGAACAGAGATAATTGTTTGAAGATGATTAACTCGCCTAAAGCACCTAGCCGATAAAGACTAATGAACACATACTCACACATAGATACCCCATTCAACCTGCGCCACACCTGTTGGTTTTGTGGTGAACCTTCCAGTAACCTTGTTGAATTCCCTAAGACAGCGCAGGCTGTTGCCAAGATTGGCCATTCACCGATAGCACTGCCGGCTTGTAATGAGTGTGCGAGAATTAACTATTCAAAGAATCTGACCTCAATTTGGTCTGTGCGCGATCAGATAAAACACACTCTGATAGACAAGTACGCTAAGCACCTTGGCATCGGTGAGAACTGGACAGAGCAAGAACTTATTGATTCTGATTTCTCGGGCTCGACACTTGGCGGGTTTGGGCGCAGCGCGTGGAAAATGTATCAAATCGCCAAGCAACGCGTCGATTATAAAGGCTGGCCTTTGTCGGTTGATGACATCCCACTTGAGGTATACGACGAAACCAGTGGCTTTGAGTTTGACGGTACTCGTTATGCCTCAATCAATTCGTGTATAGACTATTTCACCAAGGCTGCAGGCGTAGACAAAGAGCTGTTGTCGCAGCTTGTCGATATCGTTTCATCAGACCGATTTAGCTACGCACTGCGAATCGCTAAGCTGAACAAAAGTGTCTCTAATACCAAGCGCTCGGAGATCGTCGAAGAGGTGCTACAACAAGAGTCTGAACAAGAAGAGATACTGCTTGAGCAAGCTAATTCAATGTTTAACCCAAACGTCGAAGAGGTGAATATTTCAGGCTCAGTTGCGCCTGTATTTGCCATTCAATGGGCGTTAGCTAACAAGGTTGAAGATTTGGCCCACCTATGTGCGCTCGAAGATGAGTATTTCGACTATTTCGAACACCTCGGCGGCCCTGCAGCTTTCATGTCTTATAACGGCCTACAACTCTACTTGGAATCGCGTCAAGATCCTGAATGGGTAGAAAAATCGGATCCAAATAAACAGTATTGGTGATCATGAGCCATTACTGGTGAACACGTGTAAGCTCGATAAGTGTGTCAAATGCCCATTGTTAGTCCTTGTTTTATATAAAGATCTAAAAATAGCCCCCTAACACAGTTAATTGTTGCAATTCGGTTAAATAGAGTGAAAACTTCAAGCATCTAAAACTATTTAATCACTGCCATCAGTGGTGAGTAAGGAGTGAATTGTGCTTGCTGTTCTTCGTATTATTTTGGCTACGGTGTTTATTATTCTCACCACTCTATGTGCTTTTGTTTACTGCTTGTTTAGCCCCAAGAACCCCAAGCATGTGTACGTTTTCTGTCGTTGGTTCAACCAACTCCAAAAGATCATCGGTGTAAAACTGGTGCAGCGCGGCCTCGACAATACCCCGACACCAGAAAACAGCGTCTACATCTCTAACCACCAAAGCATATTGGACTTTGTGACCGACCCAGGAATGCTAAGACCACGCACTGTTTCATTGGGCAAACGCGATTTGTTGTACGTGCCTTTCTTTGGTCTGCTGTATTGGATCACCGGTAACATCATGATTAACCGTGAAGACAAGTCCAAAGCACGCGATACCATCAAACAAGTGGCGGAAGCGATTCATCAGAGAGATCTATCTGTTTGGGTTTACCCTGAAGGAACCCGTAGTAAAGGGCGTGGATTACTGCCATTCAAAACGGGCGCTTTCCGAATGGCGATTGAAGCTGGTGTGCCTATCACCCCGATGTGTACCAGCACCACACACAATAAGATCGACTTAAATCGATTAAACAACGGTATTGCGATTACCGAGATGCTGGAACCTATCGATGTGTCTGGATACAAGCTCAGCGATGCAAGGGAGCTGGCCAATCGCTGTCACGCACTCATGGCAGAGAAAATAGCAGAGCTTGATGCCGAAGTAGCTAGTTTAGAGGCGCAGCAAAACCCAGAGTTGGATTCAGACCGCTCTTCTACGAACTAACTCACAACGAACCCACTGAGTCATCGCTCAGTTACTTAAAAAGATACTCAACGATCGCAACTCTCATTGTTCTTGTTTTACTTACTGGCGCTTATCCGCAAAATAAAAACAGGCGTTAACGGCTTTATAGAGCAATGGGAGTAAACGATGGAAGTGATTCACCATGGCGGCAAACATACTGTCACAGGATCTTGTCACGAATTAAGAGATTCAGGCCAAGCGGTGCTCATCGATTGTGGCCTGTTTCAAGGTTTAGATCTTCAAGGTAAAAAGCTTCAAGGTGCGGACACCCACCCTCTTGATATTGAATTTGAAACATCCTACCTCAACGCTCTGCTGCTGACTCATACTCACATTGATCATATTGGCCGATTACCTTGGTTACTCGCCAGTGGGTTTAACCAACCGATTTATTGCACGCAAGCCACCGCTGAACTCGCCCCTTTAATGATTGAGGATGGCTTAAAGCTGCAAGGACTCAGTAATAAACAGTCGAAGCTGATACTCAAAAAGATTCATTCATTAATTGCTCCCAAGCCTTACGGGGAATGGTTTCCAATCACGTCTAAACAGCAAAAAAACGGAAAGGATCATCATAGGCCAAATACTTTGCATGCCCGCTTTCAACCCGCTGGGCACATCTTAGGTTCTGCCTATATCGAGATTAAATTACCCAACCAAGAGGTGGTAGTCTTCTCTGGCGATTTGGGCCCAAGTAACACACCACTACTGCCCGATCCTAAGCCACCACAACAAGCCGACTATCTGTTTATCGAATCCACTTATGGCACCAGTACACATGATGATATTGCGACACGAGCAGAGCGCCTCAAAAGCATCATAGATCGTTCGCTACTTGATGGGGGGGTCATCCTAATTCCGGCCTTCAGTATCGGTCGAACACAAGAGTTGCTATTTGATATCGAACACCTGATCTTTGAACATCAGCTCAGCGCCGATATTCCTATTATCCTCGATTCTCCTATGGCAGAGAAAGTGACACGTTCCTATCGACGCTTTAAAGAACTCTGGGGACAAGAAGCAAAGCAACGGCTAGAACTGAAACGTCACCCGCTTGCATTTGAGCAGTGCATTACTGTTGATGGGCATCGAATGCACAAGAAAATCGTTAATCGCCTTAAGTCGACAGGTGAACCCGCGATTGTGGTCGCAGCTTCTGGAATGTGTCAGGGCGGCAGGATCATGAACTACTTATCCGCCTTGCTTCCCGATAAACGAACTGATGTAATTTTAGCTGGCTATCAAGCGCACGGAACGCTCGGACGAGAGCTGCAACAAGGCGAAATGCAGGTTTCTATTGATAACAAAGACGTTGAGGTTAATGCTCAAATTCATGGCATGTCTGGCTATTCTGCTCATGCTGATAAAGAGGATCTCTACCGATTTATAGAGGGTATCGCGACTCTACCGAAAGAGGTGCATTTGATTCACGGCGAGCCAAATACTCAGTCGGAGTTCGCTCAAGAATTACAAGAGCGAGGGTTCGTAGTTGTTTGAAACAGTCATCAAACTAACAACTTTCACTAAGTAATTCTTAAAGCCGCAATTATCGAATCTTCAAAAAACACAGTTTCTTGTATCTGCTAGCTCACACGATACAGGTGATAGATTCCAATCTACTTATCCCACAACTCCTATATCAGCCGCTTATGCTAGCGGCTTTAACCGCTGCTCTTTTTTAATTTCGTATTTTATTCGCATCTCAAATCCCCCTTTTTGTATTAATCACTATTTATTCACTTTGCAAAACACCAGAAGGCAAAACTAGTTGCATATCAAGTTAAATGGAACGATTATCGAATTAGCACTAAGCATTAACAAACCCCCTCTATAACTTGCTTTATGTCACAGTAATCCTAATGCGCAGTTAAATAATTTAACACTTGGGTTACAAGTGAAGTATTGTGTTGTTCGAAAAACAATCATAAGCAAAACTAACAGGGAAAATACTCATGCAGTCATTCGTTGATTTTTTGAATGGAATAATCTGGAGCCCAGTACTTATCTACCTATGTTTAGGTGCAGGTTTGTTCTACTCCATCATGACTCGATTTGTTCAAATCCGTCACTTCTTTGAAATGTGGCGCTTGCTACTATCAGGTAAAAGCTCATCAAAAGGCATCTCGTCTTTCCAAGCTCTAGCCGTTTCGCTATCTGGCCGTGTAGGTACAGGTAACATTGCTGGTGTTGCTGCCGCTATCGGTTTCGGTGGCCCAGGTGCAGTATTCTGGATGTGGGTTGTAGCCTTCTTTGGCGCCGCAACTGCTTACGCAGAATCTACGCTAGCGCAAATCTACAAAGAAGAAGACGAAGGCCAGTTCCGTGGTGGTCCGGCTTACTACATTGAAAAAGCAATGGGTCAGAAGTGGTACGCATGGATCTTCGCTATCGCGACTATTTTTGCATGTGGCATTTTGCTTCCAGGTGTTCAGTCAAACAGTATTGGTAATGCTGTAGAAGCTGCATTTGGCTCAGGTGATATGATTGAAACAGCTGTCGGTACATTCAGTTTCGCTAAAATTTTCACCGGTACTGTTGTTGCTATCATCCTTGCTTTCATCATCTTTGGTGGTGTTAAACGTATTGCGAACTTCACACAAATCGTTGTTCCTTTCATGGCATTGGCGTACATCATCATCGCGTTCGTTATCATTCTGCTAAACATCAGCCAAGTGCCAACTGTTTTCGCAATGATTGTTGGTGATGCATTCACACCTATGGCTGGCTTCGGTGCTGCAATTGGTTGGGGTGTTAAGCGTGGTGTTTACTCAAACGAAGCGGGTCAAGGTACAGGTCCTCACGCGGCAGCAGCTGCAAGTGTTGATCACCCAGCTCAGCAAGGTTTGGTACAAGCGTTTTCTATCTACATCGATACTCTTCTAGTATGTTCTGCTACAGCGTTCATGATCATCATCACTGGTGCTTACAACGTTCACGGTGGCGCAGAAGGTGTGTTCCTTGTTCAGAACTTAGCAGCAAACGTTGGTGCGAATGGTCCTGTATTTACACAGCTTGCTATTGAAAGTGCACTACCAGGCATTGGTAAGCCATTCATCGCATTTGCTCTGTTCTTCTTCGCATTTACAACGATTCTTGCTTACTACTACATCGCAGAAACGAATATTGCTTACCTACGTCGTACCATCAAGATCCCTGGCATGATGTTCGTACTTAAGCTTGTTCTTATCACTGCAGTTTTCTATGGCACAGTTAAAACAGCTAACCTTGCATGGGCAATGGGTGATGTTGGTGTTGGCTTGATGGCATGGTTAAACATCGTGGGTATTCTGATCATCTTCTTCATGTCTAAGCCTGCGCTTAAAGCTCTAGCTGACTACGAAGAACAGCAGAAACAAGGCGTAACTGAGTACACGTTCAACCCTGTAAAACTAGGCATTAAAGGTGCTACTTACTGGGAAGAGAAGTACAAACGTAAAACAGGCAAGTCTCCTGAAACAGAAGCTGCAGACACTAAACCTGTAGAGCAACCTTCAGCTTAAGCTTGTGCCTTAACAAATGGATTGCTTTAGCAAATAGCTCGCTTTAACTCGCGCTATTAATAACGCATAAAAAAGGGGTTAGCCATTTCGGCTAACCCCTTTTGTTTTATTCATAACCAATAAACGGCTTATAACAAACTAACTGTTCCCGAGTTAGAGTATTAAGCAGCGATTTCTTGTGTTGCCAGTTGAGGTGCTTTCTTCTCACCGATAGGCAGAACTGTGCGGCCGTATTCGTTGTTGATTACTTGTGCCATTGCAAAGTAGATAGCTGAAGCGCCACAGAAGATACCTTCAAAACCAGCGATAGTACCGATCAGTTCGCTACCAGTGAAATCACGAGCTGCAAGTAGGAAGAACAAGATAGTTAGTGAACCGAATACTACTTGCTTCGCTACTGGGTAGCATAGAGAACCGATGAACATGAAGCCAGTGAAGATGCCCCATAGAAGTAGGTACCAACCCATGAATGCAGCAGGGCTTGCTGGTAGGCCCATGTAAGGCATTACGATTAAACCAACCAAAGACAACCAGAATAGGCCGTAAGAAGTAAACGCAGTTGTACCGAACGTGTCACCACGTTTGAAACACATTGTGCCCACGATAACTTGGCTCAAACCACCGTAAAAAATACCCATAGCAAGAATCATTGAATCGATTGGAAAGAAACCTGCGTTGTGGATATTAAGAAGAATAGTGGTCATACCGAAACCCATTAAGCCTAGTGGCGCTGGGTTAGCTAGTTTGGTCGACATTGCGAATTTACCTTATTAAAGTGGTTGATTAAAAAAAATCGATAAAATTTGTAAAAAAATTTTAATATATAAACCGCTCAACTAGGTAATCCAGTTATCGAAAACTAAGATTGTGTAAATGATCTTATGGAAAATTAGTTTCATAACAACGCAAATCAATTCACAGAAACTATAAGTAAACAAATTCCCTATCGCGCTATAAAAAAGATACGAGTAACGAGATGCGAGATTCGAAAAGAGTCTTTAGATTCGAGTAAGCGGGATACGAAGAGCGTGTTGAGATTGAAGTTAGTAATATGCATATGAAAAAGTTGCGGGTAACGAGATGCGGGATGCGAAAAGAGTCTTCAGATTTGAGTAAGCGAGAACCCTTAGCATCAAACTTAGACAATAGAGAGCGAGCTTTTCGTTACTCGATTACTCGCATCCCGTATCTGTTCCCCATTCGTAATCTTAAATTACGCTTGTTGTGTTTTAGATTCAGACACTTGAGATTGAACGTCTGAAGAAGCGTTTTTACTCGCATCGCGCTTGGCTAATAACGTAACGATAATCAATTGAGCGACAAGCGCACCCAACACAACCAATGCACTTCCCGTAAAGCCTGCGACTACAAAACTAATCAGAGCAATAGAGCCATTCATCAATGCATAAGGCAGCTGTGTCTTAAAGTGCTCAAACTGGTCACACCCGGCACCTGTTGAAGAAAGAATCGTGGTTTCAGAGATCGGTGAGCAGTGATCACCAAACAAGCCACCCGATAACACGGCACCAATTGCGACGAGTAGCGGAGCATCTATTGCAATCGCGGTTGGAATAACCAATGGCATCATTATCGCGAAGGTTCCCCACGATGAGCCCGTTGCGAATGAAATAATAGCCGATAACAAAAAAGCGACCGCAGGTACTAACCAGTATGGGAAACCGCTCTGTGCTTGCTCGGCAATATAAGCTGCTGCACCCAACTCTTTACCAACGGTGCTTAACGCCCAAGCCAATACCAAGATGATCGCGACTGGCATCATGTTTCCCATACCTTTTAAGTACACAGAAACACCATCAGACAGCTTTCTTACACCGTAGTAAGCCATTAGCGAGATTAAGGTAATCGCGGCAAAGAAATAAGCCGATGATAAAGCTGCTCTGAACGATGAGCCCGCGACCTTTTGGAACGGGAAGCCTTGTGGAACCAACATGGCACACAACACCACCAGCATCACTAACAATGGTGCCCAGACAAAAGATGCCTTTGCATTTTTATGCGAGAACGGATTTAGTGATTCGTTATTCACGCCAGAGTTAATTCCCGCCTGGCAATCACGCTCAGCTTTTGCCATTGGCCCAAAATCTAAACCTTTAACGGACACGAGCGGAACGATGAAAATCGCGAGGAATGCGTAGAACTGAAAAGGAATCGCACCGATGAACGCATCCCAATCAGACATATTGACATTCAACGCCGTAAACTCTTTTTGGATCAGGCTCATGATGTAAACGCCCCACCCAATGAAAGGAATAAGGATGGCAACTGGCGACGAGGTTGAATCAATGATGAATGCTAGCTTCTGTCTAGAAAGTTTCAGTTTATCGAAAAGAGGACGAAAGACAGGACCAACAATCAACGGAGTACCTAAGTCAGAGAAAAATATCACGATTCCTCCAAACCACGCAGACAATTGAGCTTGGCACTTGTTGCTTACCCACTGAGTCACACGCTTAGCAAACGCAACACCACCACCCGACTTTTCCATCAAAGCGACAAAACCACCGATGAACACCAACAGCATAATCACGCCAGCGTTGTAGCTATCAGTAAGCTGAGGGACTAGGTAACCTTTAACCATGGTACCAAACGTATCAAGCGGGTTAAGTTCGCTAAACATGCCAGTCAGCATCGCAACACCACTCAGCACGCCAGCAAAAAGGCCAATCACCACATTCCTTGTCGCCAACGACAACACCAAAGTAATCACAATGGGGATGAGTGACGTGATATCTGTCTGTTCCATAGGTACACCTTAACCCTAAAATAAAAAGAATAAATATAATTTAAATTTGAATATAAATTCACACTCATCGTTTGTACAGAACTTTATCCTCTAACTGGATAATTAGTCTTTAAATGCGCTTCAACATAGCCAAATAGACCAATAGCCCTCCTTAGATAGCCAAGTTCGAAACGAAAAAAAGCCGAAAGTAGACACTTTCGGCTTTTGATTATTTATATCATTATGGTCGTACTACTGAACTCGTCGGTTAGACCGCTTTTCAGTATTCAGGCGATCAATTACAACTAATTTCATCCCAGAACCAATTCGATTGAACTGGGCTTTCCCATACGCCCGGGCCGTTTTTAGCCACGAAGCACTTGCCGTTATGCGTCACTTTGTCGCCATTACTCACTTGGCTAACGCCCGCTTGCCACGTGATAAACACAGATGGGTCAACAACGACAGGTGGCTCGGTAACAGGTGGGGCAACTGGTGTTGGGTCTACCGGAACGGGATCAACAGGTGTAGGCTCGACTGGTGCTGGCTCGGTCACTACCGGCGGCGTTGGCTCACCTGCCACTAATTTCCAAGGGCCGCCGTTGGCAGGATCATCCCCTTGTGTCCACCATTTCGCTTCGTAGGTTGCGCCATTATGAGTCACTTGGTCGCCCGCGTTGTAAACCTTGGTCGCACTCCAACCATTACCACCCGGATCAGTACCAGGATCTACCGGATCCAGCTTATCGACAACTTTCACTTCAGGCCAACTCGCATGAGAACCATAAAAGTTGGTCACACACTTTTCGTAATCGCCAGCCACCAGCGCGGAATAAGCAGTTTGGAAACCAACCAACTCGCACTCAAATGAATACCCTTCTGGGCGATCTGCGTAGTATTTCCAGTTGCCATCCCAGTTGGTGTACAACACATCAGTCGCGCCGTTGAGGTTCAAGCTTCCGTAAGGTGTTTGCTGCCAACAGGTATTGGCTTCATCCGCTTCTACAGGAATTTCATAGTGAGCCGCTAACCCTTCCCAGTAACGAATACGGTTAACTGGTTGGCCCTTGTCTTTATTCTGTTCACCACACTCAATACCACCGTTGATCACGTTGATTGTGGTACCAAACCCATAACCAATACCGGCATCCAGTTCACGTTGAGATGGTGTCCATGTACGGTCAATGACATGCAGCATGGCAGGCTTAGGTGCTTGTGGTGTTAAGAAAAACCAGATAGCTGACGCTAAGTTCAACCAAGAGTCCGCTACCAAGCCCGGATTGTTGAGAAGCACTGTCGCGTCACCATCAAACATCACCTCAGAGAAAGCACCGTAGTTAAAGTGGTAAGAAAGCTGTTTAGCACCACGACCGAAGTAGCCCTGCCCCGCGGCACATGGCCAGCGAGCATTTTGCCAATCGTTCTGACCACAACCAGTGGTGTAGCCTTCTTGACCTTCTGACCACCCCATTTCACGAACATGTACCAGCGCTTGCTGCCACTCTTCTAGAGCTAATGGGTTATCTGAGGTGTTGTCTATCGCGATGTGACCGCCTGTCTCTTGAGAGAAGTGAGCAAAAGCGGTGATGATGGATTTCTTACAGATAGCATCAGAATCACGGCCATCAGTGTACTCTCCACAGAACGCAGGGAATTTACCAATCGCACGTAAGAAACGAGTGTAAGTGTATTCTGGCGCCGCCATCTGAGTAAGGAAATCCCATTCAGATTGAGGGAACACACGCTCAACCCGCTTTACGTTTTCAGGGTTAGATGGGGAACCGGGTTCAATCGCTTCAACGATTGTGTTCGAACGAGTTTGTAATGCTTGTGACCAGATCGCATACATAGGATCGGATGTTTTTGCTTGTTCAGCAGCTTGTAATGCCGACTTTTCAACAAGGTAACCATTCGGGTTTTGCGGATCAGGTTGAATGTTCAAAGACGCATGACTTTGCGCTGCCAATGTGCAGCCCAGTACTGTCGCCAAATATTTGATTTTTAACATGATGGATTCTCTTATCTGTCCTTAATAAGTCCATCAAAGAGTATGCGGCGCGTGAGAAATGGCCTAGCTGTTGCTGTGTGAATTTATAAAAAGTGCGAGTGATATTTTTGATATATAGCTCAACACAACAAAGCGTCTCATAGTTTCTTGAGCTGATATCTAGTTTCCAACTCATTTGGTTTCTAGGCATTGTTCATTTGATTTCTAGGTATGGCTCATAAGCCTTTAATGCTATGAGTCAATATAATGAATCGAAAAGAAAAAAGCCCCGAACTGAGTTCGAGGCTTAAGATCTTAATCAACGCTGGTTAAATCTCTAAGAGATTATTCCCACTCGATAGTTGCCGGTGGCTTACCAGAAATATCGTAAACAACACGTGAAATGCCGTTAACTTCGTTGATAATACGGTTAGAAACCTTACCTAGGAAGTCGTATGGTAGGTGTGCCCAGTGAGCAGTCATGAAGTCGATAGTTTCTACAGCACGTAGAGATACAACCCAATCGTACTTACGGCCATCGCCCATTACGCCAACTGAACGTACTGGTAGGAATACCGTGAATGCTTGAGATACTTTGTGGTAAAGGTCAGCAGCGTGAAGCTCTTCAATGAAGATTGCATCAGCACGACGCAGTAAATCACAGTACTCTTTCTTCACTTCGCCAAGTACACGAACACCTAGACCTGGACCTGGGAATGGGTGGCGGTAAAGCATGTTGTATGGAAGACCAAGCTCTAGACCGATCTTACGTACTTCATCTTTGAATAGCTCACGTAGAGGCTCAACAAGGCCCATTTCCATATCATCAGGAAGACCACCAACGTTGTGGTGAGATTTGATTACGTGTGCTTTACCTGTCTTAGATGCAGCAGACTCGATTACGTCTGGGTAGATAGTACCTTGAGCAAGCCATTTAGCATTCTTCAGTTTCTTAGACTCTTCATCGAAGATATCTACGAATACGTGACCGATGATCTTACGCTTAGCTTCTGGTTCAGCTTCGCCTTCAAGAGCGTCAAGGAAGCGTTGCTCAGCATCTACTTTGATGATGTTTAGACCAAACTTGTTGCCGAACATCTCCATAACCTGCTCAGCTTCGTTCAAACGAAGAAGGCCGTTATCTACAAATACACATGTTAGTTTGTCGCCGATAGCGCGGTGAGCAAGCATTGCAACTACAGATGAATCAACACCACCAGAAAGACCAAGGATAACTTCGTCGTCACCTACTTGTTCTTTAATACGTGCAACTGCATCTTCAATGATTGAAGCTGAAGTCCACAGACCTTCACAACCACATGCGTTAAGAACGAAGTTCTCTAGCATTTTTAGGCCGTTCTTAGTGTGTGTTACTTCTGGGTGGAATTGTACGCCGTAGTACTTCTTCTCTTCGTTTGCCATTGCAGCGTATGGGCAAGTGTCTGTTTCAGCGATCTTTGTGAAATCAGCTGGGATCTCAACCACTTTATCGCCGTGGCTCATCCAAACATCTTGAGTAGACTCAAGGTCTGCGAAAAGTGCAGATTCACCAGTCACTTGTACCGCTGCGTAGCCGAACTCGCGCTCAGTAGACGTTGCTACTTTACCGCCAAGTTGCTCAGCCATAGTTTGCATTCCGTAGCAGATACCGAATACAGGAACACCTGAATCAAATACGTACTGAGGTGCACGTGGAGAGTTCTCTTCCGTTACACTTTCAGGGCCACCAGATAGGATGATGCCGTCTGGATTGAATTCACGAATATCCGCTTCTTCTACGTCCCAGCTCCAAAGTTCACAGTAAACACCGATCTCACGAATACGACGAGCTACTAGCTGTGTGTATTGAGAACCGAAGTCTAGAATTAGAATACGTTGGTCATGAATATTTTTAGTCATTGTAAGCAGTCTTATTGGCTATGTGATAAAACGGAGGCGAGTTTACTCACCTCTGATTAACTCTTCAAGAAATAAAGCAAACGTTTTCGTTGGTTATCTGTAACCTCGTGTTTTGAAAAAATCAGAATTTCAGCAAAACAGGCGGTAGATATAATACCAATCACAGTAAGTAAGTGTTCAGTAGTAGCGCTGGAAAAAAGCTTGAGAACAAGGCTGTCTATTCAACAAAGAGTTCTGATAAGTAGTTATTCCACAATCAAAAATTCTAACGAAGTTATCGAGGTTTTTAACAAGCTAGGATGACCAGTTATTTACTACGGTTGGTATATTAATGTGCCGACTCAATCAGCACATTATTCAAACGTTTGGACGTATTATTAACCTAAACGGTAGTTAGGTGCTTCTTTCGTGATTTGAACATCGTGTACGTGAGATTCTTTCATGCCCGCACCAGAGATACGAACAAACTCAGCTTTAGTACGCATGTCTTCAACAGTTGCAGAACCCGTAAGGCCCATGCTTGAGCGTAGACCGCCCATCTGTTGGTGAACGATCTCTTTTAGACGACCTTTGTATGCGATACGACCTTCAATACCTTCTGGAACAAGCTTGTCTGCAGCGTTGTCAGATTGGAAGTAACGGTCAGAAGAACCTTGAGACATAGCGCCAAGAGAACCCATACCACGGTAAGACTTGTAAGAACGACCGTTGTAAAGGATAACTTCACCTGGAGCTTCTTCAGTACCAGCGAACATTGAACCAACCATCACACAAGATGCGCCAGCAACGATAGCTTTACAGATATCGCCAGAGAAGCGGATACCGCCATCTGCGATTACTGGAATACCGTATTCGTTAGCGACTTCAGCTGCATCTGCGATTGCTGTCACTTGAGGAACACCAACACCAGTAACGATACGAGTCGTACAGATTGAACCAGGGCCGATACCTACTTTAACCGCACTAACACCAGCTTCGATAAGAGCACGAGCGCCAGCGCCAGTTGCTACGTTACCACCGATGATTTGTAGATCAGGGTATGCAGCGCGAGTTTCGCGGATACGGTTAAGTACGCCTTCAGAGTGACCGTGTGAAGAGTCGATAAGTAGAACGTCTACGCCAGCTTCAACTAGAGCAGCAACGCGCTCTTCGTTACCAGCACCAGCACCAACAGCTGCACCTACACGTAGGCTGCCGCGCTCATCTTTACAAGCGTTTGGTTTACGTTCTGCTTTGTGGAAATCTTTTGCAGTGATCATTCCAGTTAGTTGGAAGTCATCATTTACAACAAGAACTTTTTCAACACGCGCTTCATGCATTTTCTCTTGAACTTCTTCACGAGTTGCACCTTCTTTAACAGAAGCAAGGCGAGCTTTAGGCGTCATTACTACATCAACTTTCTTAGAAAGGTCAGTAACAAAGCGAACGTCACGGCCAGTAATAATACCAACCAATTCGTTTGTTTCAGTAACAACAGGGAAACCGGCAAAGCCGTGTTTTTCAGTTAGGGCTACAACATCAGCGATTGTCGCGTCAGGGTTTACAGTTACTGGGTGAGAAACCACACCTGCTTCGTAAATTTTAACCTGGCGAACCATTTCAGCTTGCTGTTCAATAGACATGTTCTTATGAATGAAGCCTATTCCGCCTTCTTGTGCCAGTGCAATCGCTAGGCGAGCTTCTGTCACAGTATCCATCGATGCAGAGATCATTGGGATGTTTAGGGAAATATTCTTCGTCAGCTGAGTGCGAAGATCAGCTGTATTAGGGAGAACGGTGGAGTGTGCTGGCACTAGCAGTACGTCGTCGAATGTCAGCGCTTCTTTGGCAATTCTTAGCATTTGCAATATCTCACAATAATAGGAGTAAAAAGAAACAATCCAATCTCATCGTTTCGCCTAATGAGGGCAGCCAATTAAGGAAAATCAAACTGCATTTGGATTAGATATTGCGGACGGATTATACGGCCAACGAAATCGCTTGGCTACACATTTTTGTATTTTTAATTTGCATTTACCCCCTTGCTATGTATTATATTGCCGCTATCTTCCATACTCACGCCCTGTGAGATTCCAAGAAAGACCTTCCTTCAAGGAAAGATAGTGCTTCTATGACTAATCCAAACATCTTTACTGTTTCTCGCCTCAACTCAGAGGTTCGTCTCCTATTAGAAAACGAAATGGGAATAGTCTGGCTCGTTGGTGAAATATCAAACTTCTCTGCACCTGTATCTGGTCACTGGTACCTCACGCTTAAAGACTCTCGCGCTCAAGTTAAGTGCGCCATGTTTCGTGGCAATAACCGCCGAGTCACTTTTAAGCCTCAGAACGGTAATCAAGTGTTAGTCAAAGCTCGCCTGTCGCTTTATGAGCCACGCGGTGACTACCAACTGATCATCGAAAGCATGCAGCCAGAGGGTGACGGTAAACTTCAGCAAGAGTTTGAAAAGCTTAAGATGAACTTGGCGGCGGAAGGCTTATTTGCTCAGTCCAGTAAGCAAGCTCTTCCTGAACATCCAAAACGCGTTGGCGTCATCACCTCTAAAACCGGTGCAGCACTGTTTGATATTCTTGATGTCCTGAAAAGACGCGATCCTTCATTGCCTGTTGTGGTTTACCCGACCATGGTTCAAGGCGAAGAGGCGGCAATTCAGATTGCTCAGGCGATTGGGCGTGCCAATGAGCGCAATGAGTGTGATGTGTTGATCGTGGGTCGTGGCGGCGGTTCGTTAGAAGACCTATGGTGCTTCAATAACGAGATCGTAGCTCGCACAATCGCTGCAAGCCAAATCCCGATTATCAGTGCAGTTGGCCACGAAGTTGATGTCACTATCGCCGATTTCGTCGCAGATATGCGCGCTCCAACACCATCAGCAGCCGCTGAATTGGTTAGCCGTGATAACAGCCATAAAGAACAAGCTTTTGCGTCTAAACGTGCTCGCTTAGTCAGTGCGATTCGTCATGTGTTAATCAAACAAGCGCAATCAACTCAAACATTGAAGTACCGCTTAGAGAAGCAACATCCTAGCTACCAACTGCAAAAGCAGAGTCAGCAGCTTGATGACCTAGATATGCGTTTGCGTCGTGGTATGACTCAATACCTAAAGCAGCATGCACAGCGTGTTGAACGTAAACAGCACCAGCTTCAATTGAACTCGCCAATAAAGCGCCTTGGCGAACAGAAGCTACATCTACAACGTTCAGAGCAAAAGCTATTGGATGCGATGGATAAAACGTTACTAACGACTCGCCACCAGCTCGCTATGGCTGCAGAGAAGTTAGAAACCGTTAGTCCACTAGCTACCCTAAAGCGTGGCTACAGCATTACTCATTCAGCATCGAGCAAGACGGTATCATCGATTAACGATGTCGAAGTGGGCGAAGTGATCACCACCCAAGTTGAAGACGGTGTTATTGAGTCGCAAGTGACCACAAGAGTCGCTAAGAGCGAGCTTTAAGTTCGACTCGAACGTTTAAAATCAAAAAGCCCTATCGATAATCGACAGGGCTTTTTAGTCTCTAACGGTTTATAAAATCAATAATTCTAACCCTACTCAGTAGTAGAAGGCTCTTTCATGGTTAGCATCCCTTCCGTCACGATAAAGTTGATGATGAAGTCTAACCCTTGGCTCTCTTTGAGGTTGGTGAATACGTACGGCTTGGTTGGACGCATGCGTTGTGTGTCTTGTTCCATCACCTCCAGTGACGCGCCAACATACGGTGCTAAATCGATTTTATTGATAACCAACAGATCAGAGCGTGTAATACCCGGGCCACCTTTACGTGGGATCTTCTCCCCTTCCGCTACATCAATCACGTAGATAGTCAGGTCGGCTAACTCAGGGCTGAACGTCGCACTGAGGTTGTCGCCACCACTCTCTACAAATACCACATCGAGGTTCTTATGTAGCTTAGCCAGCTCTTCGACTGCTGCGAGGTTCATCGAGGCATCTTCACGAATCGCGGTATGTGGGCAGCCGCCTGTTTCCACACCGATAATACGATCCGGTTCTAGCGCTTCTGCTCGCGTGAGTATCTTGGCATCTTCTTGGGTGTAGATGTCGTTGGTTACCACCGCAATGTTGAGCTTGTCGCGAATCGCCTTACATAGCACCTCTAACAACGCTGTTTTACCAGACCCTACCGGGCCACCAATACCAATTCGAAGTGGTTGCTTATAACTTTCCATTGTCTACTTCCTTATATTCTTTTTACTACACCGTTCAAGCTGACCGCTATGAACGAAATAGTCGTGTGTATTGTGTTTCGTGCAGTGAACTTGCTAATGCCATTGATGGCGAAAAGCTACCTATCATCCAATCTTCAATCGTGCGTGCTTTCTCAATCACCTCGGGAAAGGTGTTAGTGATATTAATCAGTGCCAACTGCCCGTCGGTTTGGCCTAAAGGCACCAATTTGACTCCTGCGGTAACGATATTTTCAAGCCAGCTCCATAAGTAACCTTGCTTGAGGCTTTCTAAATCAATGCCCCAATGCTGAGCCGCCATACACATGCCCAACAGTTGGTTTGGGTGACTATCAACAGAGTCCACCAGCGAAATATCGATATCCAAGCGCTTCAACAAGGTATTCAATGCATGCCCACGCTGCTTTTCTTCTGCTCGCAATTCACTGGTTTCGCGGCTTGAGTACAAGTAGTTACACCAATGCTCAATTTCATCGAGTTCACCCTTTTCTAGGGCATGATAAAGGCGCTCTAAGATAGGTAATTCCAAGGTCGCGACACTGGAACTGACGATAGTATTAAGCCACTGTTCCATACTATCGCGATTGGTTACCCACCCCGCTTCAACCGCTAACTCTAAGCCTTGCGAGTATGTGAATCCACCAATCGGCAGTGACGGACTGATCAATTGAAACAGACGATAGATGGCAACATTTTCTGTTGTGTTCATAATCGCGCCCTCAGTCTTCTAGAATCGAAAAAGTTCGAGAGCTTACGCGCCTAACAGTAATAATGCGCTAGCTGAAGCCACACCAACCGACATCCATTTAGAGTAAACCGCGCGTCCAACCGATGTACCGATAACCATAAGAGCCAAAGCAGTGATGCTCATGCCTGCTGCAAACTGAGTTAGGTTGCTCGCAGCTTCAACGCCGTGTGCGTAACCATGGAAAAACAACATAGCAATAGAAGCGACTAATACGCTGTTTACACGCTTGGTTGATGGTGAGAATACGTGCCATAGGCAAAGGCTGACGACGAACAGAGAAGCGATAATGGCTGGTTCAACAATTACAGAGAAACCTAAGGCTTGGCCTGCGATAAGCCCAACCACCAACGAAGCCAATCCACCGCCAATCAAAGCGGCTTTTATCTTGGTTGAAAACGACAGTGCGCCAATTAACAGACCAAAAGCGATCAGCATAATCAGGTGATCCATACCTGTCACAGGGTGAGTTAAGCCAGACATAAATGAGTGAGACTCATGAACCGAATGCGAACCGTGCCCCGGGTGAGCGAAAGCCATCGTGGATGTTGTTAGAGAAGCCAGTGTGAAAGTACAAAAGCCAGCAGCTGTTTTAAAGTTCATCGCGAGTTCCTTGCGTTTATAATTATTGATATCGTGGTTGTATCTATAAATGGATGAGTCTCAAATGACTCGATTAATGATGGTGATGATGACCACCAGAGCGACCGCCATAAGCGCCGCCTTCTGGTTCAAACGGTTGTTTTTCGGTCGTCACTGTCGCGCCCAAGCCTTCAACCATTTCATCCAAAACATGGTCGTGTTGATAACGAACCCAGCCCGCTTCCACTTGCAGCGGAACATGTCGGTTACCAAGGTGATAAGCAACACGAGTTAACAGATGCGAGTCTTCACAGTAAACGGTCGACACGGTTTCCGGCGCCGCTTTCACTTCGACAGTTAAGCCACACTCACTAGTCAATTGTTCTCCACCACGCAAAATATGACCGCGTGGTAGAAACAATCCAGCATTGCGCCCGTCATCAAGCATCACCTTAAGACGGCTTTTAATGCGACTATCGATCGGCAGACTTAAATAGCCGTCCGGTGCATTTTGTATTTGAGTATTTAGTTGAGTCAGTTCAATCATGCTATTACCTCAATCTCCTTGTGAGATTTATAACGTTCAAATTAGGAGCCCTCAGCCAAGAGCTAAAATACGAGCTTCAGCTAAAGGACTTAAAATAAAAGCCTTCAGCCGAGCTATTAAAATAAAAAATATCTTTGAGCCATTGGCAGTTCTTCAGCCGGCTCACACGTCAGCAGTTCACCATCAGCACGCACTTGATAAGTCTGAGAGTCGACCTCAATTTTTGGCATCCAATCATTGAGCTTCATGTCGGCTTTGCTGATGTTTCGGCAGTTACTCACAACACCAATCAAGCTCTGCAGACCCAATTGTTTGTCGATGTTCTGTGCCTTGGCTTCTTTAGAGACAAACAACATTGATGTGTTCTGACATGCCTTGCCGTAGCTACCAAACATCGAGCGATAGTGAACTGGCTGAGGTGTTGGGATTGAAGCATTTGGGTCACCCATCGGCGCCATGGCGATCATACCGCCTTTCAAAATCACGCTCGGCTTCACACCAAAGAAAGCAGGTTTCCACAGCACGAGATCCGCGAGCTTTCCTGCTTCGATAGAGCCGATCTCATGTGCCATGCCGTGCGTGATCGCAGGGTTAATGGTGTACTTAGCGACATAACGTCTTAGGCGGAAGTTATCGCTGTAGTCAGAATCTTCTTTTAGGTTGCCACGCTGCACTTTCATCTTGTGTGCGGTTTGCCAAGTACGTGTTACTACCTCACCTACGCGCCCCATCGCTTGCGAATCCGAAGCGATCATCGAAAAGGCTCCTAAGTCATGAAGAATATCTTCTGCGGCAATGGTTTCACGGCGAATGCGCGATTCAGCGAACGCGACATCTTCAGCAATTGACGGTGACAAGTGATGACACACCATCAACATGTCTAAGTGCTCATCGACCGTATTGACCGTATAAGGTCGCGTTGGGTTAGTCGAAGAAGGCAGAACATTTGGTTCACCTGCCGCGCGGATAATATCAGGAGCATGACCACCACCCGCACCTTCAGTGTGATAGGTATGAATCACGCGATCACCGATGGCACCAAGTGTCGATTCCACAAAACCAGATTCGTTCAGAGTATCGGTGTGAATCGCAACTTGTACGTCCATCTCGTCTGCAACACTCAAACAAGTATCAATTGAAGCGGGTGTTGTTCCCCAGTCTTCATGCAACTTCAAACCCACAGCACCCGCTGCCACTTGCTCACGCAGTGCTTCCGGTTGGCTAGCATTGCCTTTCCCGAGTAAACCAAAGTTCATTGGGAATTGATCGAGTGATTCCAACATACGATGCATGTTCCACGGTCCCGGTGTACATGTGGTCGCGTTAGTACCGGTGTTTGGCCCCGTGCCACCGCCTATCATGGTCGTAACACCCGACGCCAACGCTTCTTCAATCTGCTGTGGGCAGATAAAGTGGATGTGTGAGTCGATGCCACCTGCCGTGAGGATCGAACCTTCACCTGCTAAAATCTCTGTGCCCGGACCAATCACTATATCGACGCCCGGTTGAACATCGGGGTTACCCGCTTTACCCAACGCTTGAACTCGGCCGTCTTTGATAGCGACATCGGCTTTTACGATGCCCCAGTAGTCCAAAACAATCGCATTGGTGATCACCAAATCAGGAGTTTCGGCACTTGGACGTTGACTTTGCCCTTGTCCATCACGAATCACTTTACCGCCGCCGAACTTCACTTCGTCACCGTATACGGTGTAATCCTTTTCAACTTCTAGCCATAAATCGGTGTCAGCAAGACGCACTCGGTCTCCGACTGTTGGCCCAAACATTTCGGCATAAGCCTGTCTGGATATCGTCGCCATGTTCAATCCTTTGTTATTTTCATTGTTTCCGTGAGAGCGCTTAGAGCTTGCCCATCACTTTCCCTTGGAAGCCGTAGATCTCTAACTTACCGGCGTAACGCACTAACTCGACGCTGCGCGACTGACCCGGTTCAAAACGGGTGGCGGTGCCTGCTGGGATATTGAGTCGAAAACCTTTAGTGGCTTCTCGATCAAAAATCAGCGAAGGGTTTGCTTCATAGAAGTGGTAATGAGAACCAATTTGAACAGGACGATCGCCAATGTTTTGAACCTTTACGGACGTCGTGTCTCGACCTTCATTGAGAGTGATGTCACCGGGAGCGGTTTCTACTTTTCCGGGTACGAAGCCTGAATATTGTTTGGTGGAACCAGCCATATTACTTCTCCCTACACGATAGGTTCATGAACGGTCACCAACTTGGTGCCATCAAGAAAAGTAGCTTCGACTTGTACATCTGGGATCATGGAAGGGATCCCCTCCATAACGTCATCGACGGTAAGCAGTGTGCGTCCAAAATCCATCAATTCCGAAACGGTTTTACCCTCACGGGCACCTTCAAGAATGGCACTGCTGATCAGCGCAATAGATTCTGGGTAGTTGAGTTTTAAGCCTTTTTGTTTGCGCTGCTGTGCCAGCATTCCTGCGCAGAAGATAAGTAACTTGTCTTTTTCTCTTGGTGTTAATTCCATTTAGCCACCCGCTGTTAGTGTTGTTTTCTTATTGCTCAAAAAGCATGAGCAGTAAGTGGGATTCAATCACAGCAAGCTTGAAAAAATGTACCGAGGGCCGGAAGGCGCCCCCGGTACAAATAGGGCTAATCGCTAAGTCGCCCAAATCCTTGGTAAATCAGGAGTCGTACCACATAAATGAGAGCGAGTTGCTTGCCAAATCTGACCAAAGGCTTGGAGGATATCCTCACTCCAATTCCCCAAGGCTCGCACCACAATCAATCCTTCTATCTGAGTAGCGCCCAATATTAATGTGGGTTCACTCGACGTTTTTGATGTAACTGATTGCTGTGAAGCTTGCTGTGTAATAGATAAGAGCAAGCTCTGTACCAACTCTAAATCTTGCTTCTCATTTGAGGTGATATAAAAGGTTCCCATCATTGAAAAATCAAGTAACCCCATATTTATCATCAACTTATCGCCACCATGAAAATTAAAACCTTCAGTCAGAAGCCTTTGATTATCAAGATAGATTTCCGTTTTCCCAACAAGGTGACCTCGCTCAAATCCCTCATTCTGTGCAGGTCGTCCAAAACAGTGCATCTCCCACCCCCAAAACTGTGCACCCTTTTCTAGACGAATTTCAGTGTCTAGGCGCACGTGTGCATTGGGGAAAAAGATGTTCTCTTGCGGCATCCATTCCAAGCGCGCACCTTTCTTGACGCGCAGGGTTTGCTTCTGCTTGGCGTACTTATTGTTAGAACGATAGAACTTGGTCGCACCGGGTGTGGTGATCAACGTATGAGCACCGCTTTCTACGGTTGCCTCAATATTAAGAGTGTCACCACCTACCACTCCGCCGGGGGGATGAAGTAAGTAGGTGTGACACGTTTCCCCATCAGGATACAAGGGACGTTGCACCGCAAGCGGACCAGACTGCTGACGATTCTTTAATACGGTTTTGTCACCACGGTCGACAAAGGTGAGGTTTAAGCTCGCTTGCCAACCATCTCGAATATCTTGTTCGATGGTCTCATTCAGAGACAAGGCTTCTACTAAAGAAGCGTTCCTTACTTCATTCGGAGAAAAGAGAGAATTCATACGGTTAGGTACTCCTTAATCAAGGACTCATTGAGCCCTTTCATTTCACCTTCAGCCACCTGACGCCCACGGTCGAGAATACAAAAACGGTCACCGACCTTTCTCGCAAATGGCAGCTTCTGCTCTACCAACAGAACCGTGAGCCCCATCTTCTCGTTGAGCATACGAATGATGTCTCCAATCTCTTGTACAATATTGGGCTGAATACCTTCTGTTGGTTCATCCAAGATCAATAGCTTTGGATTAACCACCAACGCACGCCCAATTGCGAGTTGCTGCTGCTGACCACCGGATAAGTCACCACCGCGGCGATGCATCATCTCTTTCAAGACAGGGAAGATATCGAAAATGAACTCTGGAATCTTACGATCGCCCTTCTCTCGAATCGGCAAGCCAACCTCTAGATTTTCTTGAACAGTGAGCATCGGGAATATCTGACGACCTTGCGGCACATAACCGATCCCTTGGCGAGGACGATCCTCGGCGTCGGTTTTTAGTAGCGACTCGCCCGATAAAGAGATGTCACCACTTTCAACCTTAATCAGCCCCATGATACATTGCAGCAACGTAGTTTTACCGACGCCATTGCGGCCCATTAACACCGTGCATTTACCCTCTGGGATCTGCATATCCAAGTCCCACAAAGTGTGGCTCTCACCGTAATATTGATTAACTGATTTAACCTCTAACATCCTATTCTCCGAGATAAACTTGTTTAACTTCAGGGTGAGCCTGCACTTGGTCCATGGTGCCTTCTGCCAACACGTGACCTTGATGAAGCACGGTGACATGGCTAGCAATCGAACGAACGAAATCCATATCGTGTTCAACCACGACCACTGAGTGCTTGCCTGCCAGTGAGTTAAGTAACTCAGATGTGCGGTCCATCTCTTGGTGAGTCATACCTGCAACGGGTTCATCCACCAGCAACAGCCTAGGGTTTTGCATCAGTAACATGCCGATCTCTAACCACTGCTTTTGCCCGTGAGACAGGTTGCCTGCCAAGTTAGCCGCTTCGTCTTTTAAATGAATCAGCTCAAGCACAGAGGTCAGTTTGTCTTTCTGCTCGCCAGACATCCCGGCAGTGAAAGTCGCCCACACCGAGCGATCACCTGCCATGGCTAATTCAAGGTTCTGCCACACGGTTAAACATTCAATCACGGTCGGCTTTTGGAACTTACGCCCAACACCTGCATTGGCAATTTCAGCTTCGTTCATCTTGAGTAGATTGATGTTCGAACCTAACCACACTTCGCCAGTGTCTGGCTTAGTTTTCCCGGTGATGATGTCCATCATGGTGGTTTTACCTGCGCCATTAGGGCCAATGATGCAGCGCAGTTCGCCCTCTTTGATATAAAGATTGAGATCGTTTATCGCTTGGAAACCATCGAAGCTTTTATTAACGCCTTCCACGTACAACAACACGTTGTGACGGGTATCGATGGCAGGATGAATATCGGGTTTAAGGTAATCAAACACTTCGTCTCGACGAGTGAACGCCTGAACCGACTCTTTTACGCTGTTAAATGTGGTCATGCGATCGCCTCCTTGCCTTTATGTTGATCATCCTTATCTTGTCCTTCGCCTTTTGCATTCGATGCCTTGCGTAGCTGTTGCCATTTTTCGCTAACAAAGCCAATCACACCTTGTGGGAAGTACATGGTTGAAAGAACGAATAGTCCACCGAGAGCGAATAACCACACCTCTGGGAATTCAACGGTAAACCAGCTCTTGGCGTAGTTGATGATCAGAGCGCCAACGATGGCACCAAACAGAGTGGCGCGGCCGCCTAAGGCAACCCAAACCACAATTTCAATCGAGTTAAGCGGTGCAAATTCACCTGGGTTGATGATGCCGACTTGAGGCACATAGAGCGCGCCAGCAATACCCGCGATAACCGCAGACAAAACGAAGACCCAGAGCTTAATGCCATCGACGTCGTAACCCATAAAGCGGGTGCGAGATTCAGTATCACGAATCGCTAAGGCCACACGTCCTAATCGACTGGTCACGACCATGCGACACGCTATATAGCTAAGGATGAGCGAGATACCCGTCGCGACAAACAGACCAATCTTGACCGCATCACTCTGTAAACTCAGGCCAATGATGTCTTTAAAATCCGTCAGTCCATTGTTACCACCAAAGCCCATCTCGTTGCGGAAGAACGCCAACATCAAAGCGTAAGTTAACGCTTGAGTCATGATCGAAAGGTAGACACCAGACACGCGAGATCGGAAAGCCAAATAACCGAACAAATAGGCCAATGCGCCCGGCACCAACACCACCATTAAGCAAGCAAACCAGAATTGATCAAAACCCTGCCAGAACCACGGCAACGCTGACCAATCAAGGAACACCATGAAGTCAGGCAAAATAGGATCGCCATAAACCCCACGATCACCAATCTGGCGCATTAAGTACATGCCCATCGCATAACCGCCAAGCGCAAAGAAAGCACCGTGGCCTAAGCTCAGTATGCCGAGGTAGCCCCACACCAGATCGAGCGCCAACGCCAACATCGCATAGCTTAGGTATTTGCCCATCAGCGAGATAGTGAAAGTCTCGACATGAAGCGGGTGTCCACTTGGTAACACGGTATTAGCCAGTGGGATTAGAATCACGGCCGCAAGAATGGCAAGGATGGTCAGTTGACCACCTTTATCACCACGCATCGCCGAAAGTACAAATGATTTAGACTGCATGATGTTGTCCTTAACCTTCAGCCGCACGACCACGTTGCGGGAACAATCCGCGTGGGCGTTTTTGAATAAATAGAATGATGAAAACCAGTACTAGAATCTTGGCGAGCACTGCGCCAGCCCAAGGATCTAAGATCTTATTGAACAAACCAAGGCTTAAGCCTGCGACTAATGTTCCCCACAAGTTGCCTACTCCGCCGAACACCACCACCATGAAAGAATCGATGATGTACGCTTGCCCCATATTAGGGCCAACGTTAGTCAGTTGAGAAAGTGCCACACCCGCGACACCCGCCACGCCAGAACCTAAACCAAAGGTCATCGCATCAACTCGTTCAGAACGAATGCCCATCGCACGCGCCATGCCACGTTTTTGAGAAACCGCACGAACCTGCAAACCTAGTGGTGTCTTTTTCAAAACCATCAACAAGCCCAAAAACACCAAACCACAGAATAAGATGATATAAAGTCGGTTGTAGGTCAGAGATAACATTGGGTTCAATTGAAGTGCGCCAGACATCCATTCAGGCGTGCTCACTGAGCGGTTAAGTGGAGAGAAAATAGAGCGAACGGCTTGTTGCAAGATCAAGCTGATACCGAAGGTCGCGAGCAAAGTTTCCAATGGGCGACCGTAAAGATGACGAATCACGCTGCGCTCAATCGCAATACCGACCAGACCAGACACAATAAATGCAGCCGGAATAGAGAGAATTAGCGCTAAACCGATGTGATTCGGCATTAGTAGTTGCAATACATAGGTGGTGTAAGCGCCAATCATGATCAGCTCGCCATGAGCCATGTTGATCACGCCCATCACACCAAAGGTAATCGCCAAACCTATTCCTGCTAGCACCAACACAGAACCTAAACTCAAGCCGAAGAACACTGTCTCAACACCCGAATAAAGTGCTTGGCTCTGTTGATAATCATCCATCGCTCTCTCTGCTGCCGCCAAGACTTTTGGGTCTTGTTCGCTGTTGAGCAATTGATTCAAGGTTTTGAGTACTACTGAATGTTTGAAGTCACCGACTCGGTCAATCAAAACCACACGATCGTCAACCGTGGCACTCTTATCAAGAGAAGTGAAAATGGCTAACGACAAGTCCATCAACTCAGCGACTTTTCCCTCTGACTCACTGGTTCTCAGCACAGCTAAACGATCGATGATGTTAGAATCTTTGGTACCGAGCAGATCCAGAACCGCTTTATAACGTACGTCTGGGTTACTGCTGTTCAGTCCAATAGAAGCAATTTCGCCGCGCAAGATCCCGCGAAGTTTATTGTTCACGCGAACCTTTTTAAACTGTCTCGCATTCTCGATACTGAGGCTTGATTCATCCCACACAGACTGAGCCGAGGTTGCCGTTTTAATACTTTGAATTAGGTAAAGCTGTTTGTACTGCTCACTTTGTTTGTCATTAAAGTAATAGAGATCACCGTTTAACCAGCCATCCAAAATAGGTTTCGACACATCTTCCATTTGCGTCTCAATAACCCAATCAATAGCTAATTCTTTATCCGATGTTTTCTTACCAACTAGCGCCTTGGTAAAACTAGCTTCATCCGTTATTCCAGCAAAAGCCAACTGAGCACTGACAGCCATAAGCAGCAGCGCTTTAAATACGTTCAATAGTTTTTTCATCCCTGCTTCCTTAATCCATCGAGCTAGATTTTGTTATTTTTGCTCGATGGATATGTGGAGAATAATGATTACTTGAAACGTGATCCTTTCGTTAGTTACGCTCCTAAATAAAGCGTTCTTCCCTAATCCGAAAGGCTCAATGTTTCTGACGAATCGATCTAGTTACCGCCAGAACACTTCTTGGTTTCGACGTTAAACGCACCACATGAGAATGGTTTCGACCAACTAGAGAACAGCTTCGCTGATTCAGGTAGGTAGCTCGACCAAGCATCACCCGCCACTAGGCCAGTGGTTTCCCAAACGATATCGAATTGACCATCGTCTTGGATCTCACCGATCAGGACTGGCTTAGTAATGTGGTGGTTTGGCAGCATGGTTGAGTAGCCGCCAGAAAGGTTAGGTACAGACACACCAATCAAAGCATCTTGTACAGATTCCGGATCGGTTGTACCCGCGTTGGTTACCGCTTGCGCCCACATGTTGAAGCCCACATAGTGCGCTTCCATTGGGTCATTGGTGACACGCTTTTCACTCTTTATGAACGACTGCCACGTTTCAACGAACTCTTCATTGGCTTCGGTATCAACACTCATGAAGTAGTTCCATGCGGCTAGATGGCCTACTAGTGGTTCTGTGTCCATACCTGAAAGTTCTTCTTCACCAACAGAGAATGCAATAACTGGGATGTCTTCAGATGAAATGCCTTGTGCGCCAAGCTCTTTATAGAAAGGTACGTTAGCATCGCCGTTCACAGTAGAAACCACAGCGGTTTTCTTACCGGCTTCGCCGAACTTTTTGATGTCTGAAACGATAGATTGCCAATCAGAGTGACCAAATGGCGTGTAGTTGATCATGATGTCTTCTTCTGCGACACCTTTATCTTTTAGGTAAGCTTCTAAGATCTTATTGGTAGTACGTGGGTAAACGTAATCGGTACCTGCAAGTACCCAACGCTCAACTTCAAGCTCTTCCATCAAGTAATCCACTGCTGGGATCGCTTGTTGGTTTGGCGCGGCACCGGTGTAGAAAACGTTTTTAGAGGACTCTTCACCTTCATACTGTACTGGGTAGAAAAGGATGCTGTTGAGTTCTTCAAAGACAGGCAGCATCGATTTACGTGATACCGATGTCCAACCACCGAACACCACATCGACCTTCTCTTTTTCGATAAGCTCACGCGCTTTCTCAGCAAATAGCGGCCAGTTTGACGCAGGGTCAACCACAACAGGCTCTAGCTTCTTGCCAAGTAAACCGCCCTTTTTGTTCTGCTCTTCGATAAGCATTAGCACGGTATCTTTTAGCGTTGTTTCACTGATCGCCATGGTACCAGACAGTGAATGTAGAACGCCGACCTTGATGGTCTCATCAGCCGCAAGCACGGTAGCAGAAGAAAATGAAAGTGTTGTACACAGTGCAGCTAGCGATAAATTGAACACCTTGTTCATGATAGTACTCCATAATTGTATTTTTGTTATTCAATTACAGAGTTACAAGAAGAGTGCCAAACTTATAAATCAACAAGTTTATTTATAAGTTATTGTATTAATAGAATTTAAAATTAACTCACACCAGTAGAGTGCATAGTAATCATGTAACTATGTTTCATACTGGTGCAGCGGCGATAAGAATGAACCAAGATGACACATTCCTGTTCTTCAGATACAAAAAAGACCCAACACTTTAGTATTGAGTCTCTGGTATAACATCACCGATAGTCGTTCAAACCATGCAGTTTAAGGCTATTCCGCTGGTTGGAATTCGAATTTTACTCTCGATTTAGACTTAAGCTCGTTGCAATCGCCATTGCAAAAATAGCTCGCGGCACCACAGGCTTGAAGCTTCTCAAGTTGGCAGCTGCATTCAGGGCAAAACCCAACTTTAGTAAAGTGAGCCTGACAAGTTTCACAATGATATTTACCATCCCAACCAAGCTCAGACTGACACTTAGGGCAGATATTTTCACTCATTTGCATTTCCTAATTCACTACTCTGTTTACAATCTACTACTGCTGGGATTTAGCTTGCTTGATTTGGTACATGTTCTTATCAGCTTGTGCAATCAACTGGTCTAATCCTTGAGGCTCTTTCTCACAAGAAAGCCCGACACTCACTGAAAACTGCACATCATTGATATAAAGCGCTTGTTGCAGTGCTTTCTCTAAGCTGTGATAGAAGCTAACAACGCTTTCTTGATCATCAAAACAAGAGAACACCACAAACTCATCACCACCATAACGTCCTATCTTGGCACAGGCTGTAGTTGCCTCATCAAGAACCTCAGCAACCGCCAACAACACATCGTCACCGAAACTGTGGCCATAGGTATCATTTATCGATTTGAACTTATCGACATCAACAAACAGACACGCCATCACCTTTTGTGCAAAACAGCGCTTAGTTAACACTTTTTCGGCTTCATTGAACAATGCCCGACGATTCAAACAGTGAGTTAGAGAATCACGATTGGCGAAAAAGTTAAGCTGATTCTCCAGCTCAAACTTCTCTAGTGCGACCGAATACAGAGACGCTAATAGCTCTAAGATCTCGAGCTCAAATTCATGTGGTTCAGAGATGTACTGACTATAAATAGCAAAGGTACCCAAAACATTACCGCGCGACGATATAATGGGTACCGACCAACAGGCATGCAGATTGGCTTGGCTGGTTAAGGCTAAGAAAGGCGCCCAGTTTGGGTGTGCATTTATATTGGAGACCATCACTGCTTTCTTAAGCGCAGCTGCCTCACCACAGGAACCAATCCCGGCACCAATTCCCACCCCTTCTATCTGTTGATTGTAGAAATCAGGCAGGTTGGGGGCATATTCAAGATGTAGAGTCTTTGATTCGGAGTTGAGCAGTAAGATTGAAGCCATACGCTGACCAAAAAGCAGCTCAGTAAGCTGAATGATCTTATGGTTTAAGTCCTTGCGATCCATCCCAAGGGCAAGCTTCCGAAGCAAACTATTGACTGCTCGGTGGCCTTCTAATAAAAATTGTTGTTCCATTCGCTAAAGCTTTCAATTGTGTAATTGGGTACAGCTTGTTCTTATGCAAGCTTGTTATTGGTTAATAATAACACACTAAGTTAGTACCACACACAACCGAAGATCATAGGTTGATCTTTCGCTTTATCTATTTTGATCAGCGATCTACCCCAAAAAGAATATTTATATCACCACACACCGAAAGCATAAGTTACATGTGCTGCATTTCAATTTTAAATGGTCATTTATATCAAAAGTGACATTTTAAAACAGAATATACAGCACAACCCATTTCGATCTGTAGTCTAAATCATCGAATTACATGCGTCAGCATTTCAATATGCTGGTCATCTAGCTGGGTTAACTTAACGGATAATGTCTTAAGTTCTGAGGTGTTCTCGATGTGAGTACCACCACACGGAATAGACACCAAAGTATCGCTATCCAACTGCCATTCCCAATAGCGAGAGTCTGTTAATGTCTCGCCTTCCAGTCGCATCGCAACTGGTGTCGGCTCTGCAAGCCAGCCCGCAATCATCTGGTTGATGTCAGCTTCAATGCCATCTAGGTTTGCTAGCATGTCTGCAACGTTCAAACCGCGCTTCTTCAGGGTTTTGCCTAAACGATACTTATCGGTACACAGCTCTGGAGTCACAAAGCTCGTCACCTGTGCATAGCTATTGAAATCGTAGCTGCCAAGCGGATCTTTTCTGTCCGCATCTTTACGCCAGTAGCTTTCAGCCAATACTTTATTCAGGGCTAGAAAAGCGATGTGGCCAGCACTGTGACCACGGCTCAAACTGGCTTGATATTCTTTATCAACCGACAACACGACTTCGTCGCTAACCTTAATCATAGAAGCAGATGCGGGTAGCTGGTGGACAACCACAAACGCCCACCCTTCCGTATCACGCTTAACAGGAATATCTGCTGCGATATGAAGCTTGTCAGTAGATTGTTCTATTGCACCAACAAGGCACTCCTCCACTGGATATTGAACGTCACCAACAGTCACAAAGCCTTGGTCTGCCGGATGATCAGGCCAAATATGGCTAACAGGGTGGAAAGGTGTTACGTCGGTGATCAAGTAAGTTTTACTGTCATCACTTTCAACGTACAGCGCTTTAGCATTGAACTGCCAGGCCTGATGACAAAATTTAGTGATGGTTGGTGTGATTGCTGACGCAGGTGTAATCAAATCGCTAGTAGTCATATCGTTCTTCTTTGGGAATCTAGTCTGATTCGTTAAGCCATGATGATAAAAATATATTTTTATGGCTTAACGTGAATTTTGCTTAAAAAAATACCCGAGACAGGCTCGGGTATCAAATCTATTGGAAAGGTTTACTTACGACCTTTAACCATGCTCATCATACGTTTACGTTTGCGTTCTTGAGAAATTGTCAGCTTGTTTGTCTTAGCTTCAAATGGGTTCTCGCTGTTCTGGAACTGAATGCGAATAGGTGTACCCATAATTTCTAGTGAACGACGGTAGTAGTTCATCAAGAATCGTTTGTATGAATCTGGCAAATTACGAACTTGGTTACCGTGGATAACGATAATCGGTGGGTTGTAGCCACCAGCGTGCGCGTATTTCAGTTTCACACGACGGCCACGAACCATAGGCGGTTGGTGATCATCAGTCGCCATCTTCATGATACGAGTTAGCACAGAAGTACCAACACGAGTCGTCGCTGACTTGTAAGCTTCTTGTACAGACTCAAACAAGTGACCAACACCAGTACCGTGAAGTGCAGAGATAAAGTGAATACGTGCGAAATCAACGAAACCTAAGCGACGGTCTAGCTCTTTCTTAACGCGTTCTTTCACGTCGTTATCTAGGCCATCCCACTTGTTTACAGCAATAACAATTGAACGACCCGCGTTCAACGCAAAGCCTAACAAGCTTAGATCTTGATCAGAGATGTTTTCGCGAGCATCGATAAGCAGCAATACAACGTTGGCATCTTCAATCGCTTTCAGTGTTTTAACTACTGAGAACTTCTCTACCGTTTCGTTGATGTTTTTACGACGACGAACACCCGCAGTATCGATTAGAACGTATTCACGCTCATCACGTTGCATTGGGATATAGATAGAGTCACGAGTTGTGCCTGGCATATCGTAAACAACCACACGTTCTTCACCAAGAATACGGTTAGTTAGTGTTGATTTACCTACGTTAGGACGGCCAATGATCGCTAGCTTGATTGGTTGATCTTGAAGACGCTTGAATTCTTCTTCAGCTTCTTCTTCTGTAAATTCAACCTGCTCTTCTTCTTCGTCTTCAAACTCAGTTAGATCGCTTACTTCGCCATTTTCCGCTTTTAGCGCTTCTGCGAATGGGTTAAGAGCAAGGTCAATCAGTGCAGTAACGCCACGACCGTGCGCCGCAGCGATTTGGTACATGTCTTCTACACCTAGTTGCCAGAAGTCAGCACTTGCAGCATCAGGGTCGATACCATCAACCTTGTTTACTACTAGCATTGAAGGCTTTTCTAGTTGACGTAGGTGCTTAGCAATCGCTACATCAGATGGTGTTAGACCAGCACGGCCATCTACCATAAATAGAACAACATCAGCTTCATCAATCGCTGCTAGCGACTGTTCAGCCATTTTAGTTTCAACACCTTCTTCGGTACCGTCGATACCGCCAGTGTCAATAACAATAAAGTCATGCTCGCTAAAATGAGCATGGCCGTATTTACGGTCACGCGTTAAGCCAGGGAAATCCGCAACCAATGCATCACGAGTTCGAGTCAATCGGTTAAATAACGTAGATTTACCTACGTTCGGACGCCCTACTAGAGCAACAACAGGTACCATAACAACCTCTACAATTTCTTCTCTAAATGTAGTTATAGGTAAGCACTTGTTCGCAAGTTTAAACTCTTACCTATAACCACACGGTTTATTAATTTTTAACAACAAAACGGCTCCTGGCTGTTACCAACCAGGAGCCGACTGTGAATTATATCACGCTTTTATTGGCTAATCGTTAGTTTCTTTACATCGCCATTGCGAGTCGTCACTAAGTAGCCTTCAGGCAGTTCAATTGGTGCAACCGCAAAGCCGCTATCATCGACAAGCTGTTGAGCAACAAACTCACCCGATGAACGATCTAACCAGTGCAGGTAACCTTCTGTGTCACCCACGACTACATAACCATTAATAATAGCAGGTGCTGTCAGTAAGCGGTTTTCTAACAATGGAGTGCTCCACAGTTCAGTACCACTACGAGCATCAACCGCAACCACATGGTCTTTGTCGGTAACAACGAACAAACGGCTGCCATCACTTGCTAAATCAATCGCTGACGAGTAGTTACGCTTCCAAATTGGCTTACCAGAACGAAGGTCAATTGCAATCAGCTGACCATTGATACCTACGGTATACAGGGTGCCACCGAGAACAATTGGAGATGCATCAACATCAACCAAGCGATCGATTTCCGTTGCGCCTTTTGGCGTACCTACTGGCTGTTGCCAAATAAGCTGACCACGGTCAACGATAGCCGCAGCTAGACGACCATTTGCTGTACCCCAGAATACACCACCAGAAACCGCAACCGGTGAGCTATCGCCACGGAGTGTTAGGCTTGGCACTTCAGTACTGATGGTCCACTTTTGTTCGCCACTTGCTTGATCTAGCGCGATCAACATACCGCGACTGGTATGAACAATGACCATGTTGCTATCAGTTGCTGGGGATGCAAGCACCTCGCCATTCACTGATACACGCCACAGCTCTTCACCGGTCGATTCTTCCAGTGCGATCACTTCGCCATTTTCAGAACCAACAAATACTTTACCGTAAGCCGCCGTTAAGCCACCCGATAAACGAGCCAGTACGTCTTTCTCAAGATCGACTTTCCACAGCTCTTTACCTGTATCAGGATCAAGCGCTTTAACCATACCTTCACGGCTTGCAACAAACACTTTGTCGTAAGCCAATTCTGGCGTTAGTTTTGAAAAGTAGTGACCAACACCATCACCAACCGACGTAGACCATTCCTGACTAGGAGTGAACTCGCTGTTTACCGTTGGTACTGGAGCCATGATTACGGTGTCTTCTTCACCCGCACAGCCAGCTAGTAGGCCAAGAGCAATCGCACACAACGCCGCTTTTGGAAACATCTTCTTCATTCAAAGCGCCTTATTTAGCTAGGTCGTCAAGTTTGATTTGAAGCGTTTGGCTAGCATCAACAGCTTGCTGTGCTTCTGTGTAAGCACTGTATGCTGCGTCAGTGTCGCCTTTACGAAGTGAGATATCACCACGCAGTTCAGCAACACGGCCTTTCCAAGATTCATCAGTCATAGCAGCAAGATCAGTCAATGCTGCGTCAAATTCACCTTGCTCAGCTTTAATGCGTGCAACACGGTAAGTAAGTAGTGGCGCAAGTGCCGCATCCTTAGTTGCCGATTTTGCCCACTCTAGCTGTTCAAGTGCTGCTGCTAGCTCACCCGCTTGCACTTGTACTTTTGCTAATTGCATAGCTGCAAGTACTGAGTACTCAGCGTCTTTGTTTGCGTCGATGAAAGCTTGAATATCAGATTGAGCATCAACGCCCTTAGCATCAAGAGCTGAAATTACAGAGGTGTAGCTTTCTGAAGCAGCTTCACGCGCTTCAACGACTGAATCTTGGTAATAGCGCCAGCCAAATAGACCACCTAAACCAATAACCGCACCAAAGATTACGGCTTTACCGTTCTCTTTCCACCAATCTTTAATGGCTTCAACTTGTTGCTCTTCGCTATCGTAAAGTTCCACTTCCTGTCCTCTTTAATTCTTTAAACGCCAGCATAGTGCTGACGTTAGTATTCATTATGAGCGTTTGCTCAATGGCTAATTAGATTAGCGCAGCAACTTTCTCTGCAACTTCCGTTTGAGACACGGTTTCTTGCTCGCCGCCAACCAGATCTTTTAGCACAACTGTATTGTCAGCAACTTCGTTCTCACCAAGTACCAACGCCACAACAGCACCTACTTTGTCAGCACGTTTGAATTGCTTCTTGAAGTTACCACCACCGAAGTGGTTCATTACACGTACGCCTTCAACGGTGTCGCGTAATTGATTCGCTAACTGCATACCCGCGATCATAGTACCTTCGCCAGCAGCAACTACGTATACATCAACGCTACGGCGAACTTCTGTAAGCTCTAGCGTTTCCATCATCAGAACCAGACGCTCTAGACCCATTGCGAAGCCAACTGCATTGGTTGCTTTGCCGCCTAGTTGCTCAACAAGACCATCGTAACGGCCGCCGCCACATACTGTACCTTGAGCACCAAGACTATCAGTGATCCACTCAAATACGGTGCGGTTGTAGTAATCTAGGCCACGAACTAGACGCTCATTAACTTGGTATTCGATACCAACAGCGTCAAGAAGTTCACATAAACCAGCAAAATGTTGCTTCGATTCTTCACCTAGATATTCAGATAGTCGAGGTGCGTCACCTAAGATAGCTTGAACATCAGGGTTCTTAGTATCAAGTACACGTAGAGGATTAGTGTGCATGCGACGTTTACAGTCTTCATCTAGCACATCAATGTGTTGCTCAAGGAAAGCCACTAACGCAGTGCGGTAGCTTACGCGATCTTCTTGAGAACCGATTGAGTTTAGCTCTAGGCGAACGTGCTTATCGATACCTAGCTCACGCCATAGACGTGCTGTCATCATGATAAGTTCTGCGTCAACGTCTGGACCGTCTAGGCCAAACACCTCAACACCACATTGGTGGAATTGACGGTAACGACCTTTTTGAGGACGCTCGTGACGGAACATCGGGCCCATGTACCATAGGCGCTGTTCATCACGGTTGATAAGGCTGTTTTGAATACATGAACGTACACAACCAGCTGTGCCTTCTGGACGCAGCGTTAGGCTGTCGCCATTACGGTCATCAAAGGTGTACATCTCTTTAGAAACAACGTCAGTTTCTTCACCAACTGCACGGCTAAATAGGTTTGTTTCTTCAACGATAGGCATACGTACTTCGTTGTAACCGTATGCGCTCACCACGTTTTTAACTGCGCTTTCTACTTTCTGCCACAGTGGTGATTGAGTTGGAAGGCAGTCGTTCATGCCTCGAATTGCTTGGATATTTTTAGCCACAGTATTTATTCCGTAATTTCTCACGACCAGGTGTTAGTGCGAATAGACAATCACACCCCATCGCGTTGTATTAATCTTCTAAGTTTTCTACATCAATGCGATTTGCTGGATCAAGCACTGATGCTTTTGCACGAATCTTAGCTTCAAGTTTGTCGACAAGGTCATCGTTGTCGAATCGCTCTTTCTGACGCTTACCGTCTTCGTAGAAAGCACTCTTGCGTGCACTACCTGCAAGACCTAAATGAGACACTTCAGCTTCACCTGGGCCATTAACCACACAACCTATGATCGACACGTCCATTGGAGTAATCACGTCTTCTAGGCGTTCTTCAAGGGCATTAACGGTGTTAATAACATCGAACTCTTGACGAGAACAGCTCGGGCACGCAATGAAGTTGATGCCACGAGAACGAATGCGCAAAGATTTAAGAATATCAAAGCCAACTTTGATCTCTTCAACAGGATCAGCCGCTAGCGAGATACGCAGCGTATCGCCGATACCTTCAGAAAGAAGCATACCTAAACCTACCGCTGACTTCACAGAGCCAGCACGCGCACCACCCGCTTCGGTAATGCCAAGATGAAGAGGCTGATCAATCTGCTTAGCCAGCAAACGGTAAGAACCGACTGCAAGGAATACATCAGAGGCCTTAACGCTGACTTTGAATTGATCAAAGTTCAGACGGTCTAGGATATCTACGTGACGCATTGCTGATTCAACAAGCGCTTCTGCTGTAGGCTCTGTGTACTTCTCTTGGATCTCTTTCTCAAGAGAACCACCGTTAACACCAATACGAATCGGAATATTCATATCACGTGCGCAATCAACAACTGAGCGGATACGGCTTTCGTTACCGATGTTGCCTGGGTTGATACGCAGACAGTCAACGCCGTATTCTGCCACTTTAAGGGCGATACGGTAGTCGAAGTGAATATCAGCAACCAAAGGAACAGAGACCTGCTGTTTGATTAGCTTAAAGGCTTCAGCGGCATCCATAGTCGGTACAGATACGCGAACGATATCAGCGCCAACTTTTTCCAAAGCTCGAATTTGAGCAACGGTCGCGGCTACATCTGTTGTTCTTGTGTTGGTCATGGATTGCACAGCAATTGGTGCACCATCACCGATCGGCACATCACCCACATAAATACGGGTTGATTTGCGACGAATAATAGGAGATTCGTGTTGCATATTAACTCTAAGGTAAGGTTATTCTAGCTACTTTGCCTGAAGTATACCCAGAAAGGTCGACAGGTTCACTTGCAAATGTCATTGATACGCCCTCTGGCGCACCTAGAATCACTTTATATGGCGCAGTTCCTGATAGATTTAATGACTGACCTGCTTTTTTGATGCCAGTCGACAGGGTTTTACCGGTTGCATCTTTTACTTGGATCCAGCAATCAGCAGAGAACTGCATCACTAGCTCGTTAGCCACAACTTCAGGAGTAGCACTTGCTTCTACAGCTTCTGCCTTAGCAGCAACTTCAGTAGCGGGTTCTGTCTCTGTTGCTTGTTGTGCCGTAGTTTCGTCAGCTAGAGTAACTGCATCTGAAGTATCTTCCGTATCGCTTATAGCAACAAGGTCATCTGTACTTTCAGCAACAGCAGCACCTGCTTCGTTTTGTTCAGCTTCAATCACTTCTAAAGAGGTGAATTCAGGGGCAAGTGATTCTTCTACCGCTAGCTCTTCTGAACTTGCAGTATTCGCTAAAGATTGAGATAGGGTGTCTTGCTGTTGGTTCTGCCACCACCACAGTGAAGAGATACCCGCAATTACCGCAAAAATGCTCCAAGTAAGTATCATAATACGGCTGTTGTGCTTCTCGGTTTTGGTCTTACGAGAAAAGCTCAGCATTTCTTGCTCTTGATGCTGAGCATCACCAGCATGATGCAGCGCACTCAATACGACTTTTTCGTCAAGATTGACGTATTTCGCGTATGAACGAATGTAGCCACGCATAAACGTCGCCACTTGATCTGACTCGAATTGGTTTTCTTCAATTTGCTGAATCAGCGTAACGCGAAGTTTTAAGCGATCAGAAATCTGCTTTTGCGTTAAACCAAGAGATTCTCGTTTGTTCTTAAGCAGCGTTCCCGCTTCCAAAGCTGGAGCGATCGGTTCTTGCGTTTGTGTATCTTGTTCTGTGTTCATAGAGAGTGAACTTCTAAAGTATTATCGCAAGTTGAGGAGAGCGTTTTTTTATTGTCGTTTAAGCTCAATCTAACAACCCACGTTATGTGGAATTTTTCCTGCTATCTAAATCATCAACCCTTAAAGGCGAACATCATTCATTTGTTATGGATGACCTTCTCAGGAAGCTAGTTTATCAAGTAGCCAACCTAAATAGACATATTGGCGATCAGTAGCAAGCGAGCACTTAAATTAATTTAAGATTAGTTAATCATAAGCTAATGCCATTACAAGGCAAAAACACTTTAAACAAAATTTACCGTCAGCTCATGGTTTTGTCCAAAATTTGACGAAAAATGTAAGAAAGCGTGGGCAAGAAGTCCAAAAAATCAAAAACTGTCCCCCAGAAAAGCAACAAGCCAGAAGTAAGACTTCTGGCTTGTTTAGGTTCTAATCGCGTTTTATACCGCTTTTACTTCAATCACACCACCGGCAATCAAGTTCGCTTCAGAGGCTGCTTTAAGCATTTTAGTACGCTTGGTTCTGTCAATAACATCACCGACTAATTGGCCACACGCGGCATCAATATCATCACCACGCGTTTTACGAACCGTTACTGTGTAGTTGTATTCCATCAGCGTTTTTTGGAAGCGATCAATTCGAGAGTTGCTTGGCTTCTTATAAGGCGAACCCGGGTAAGGGTTGAATGGAATCAAGTTAATCTTACAAGGCGTCTCTTTCATTAGCTCTGCAAGTTCACGTGCGTGGTCCATATCATCATTCACATGATCCAATAACACGTACTCAACCGTTACTTTACCGCGGTTAGCATTTGAAGAGGCAATGTAACGACGAACAGATGCTAGGAAGTCTTGGATATCCCAACGATCGTTGATCGGCATGATTTGGCTGCGTAGTGCATCGTTTGGCGCATGCAGAGAGATAGCCAATGCTACATCGATGTTGTCTGTCATTTGGTCAAGGCCAGATACAACACCAGAAGTTGATACGGTTACACGACGCTTAGACAGTGCGAAACCTAGATCATCAAGCATGATTTCTAATGATGGCATTAGGTTCTTCATGTTCAATAGAGGCTCGCCCATACCCATCATTACAACGTTAGTAATTGGACGACGACCGGTTTCTTTTTCTAGGCCGATTTCGCGAGATGCACGCCAGATTTGGCCAACAATCTCTGAAACTTTTAGGTTACGGTTAAAGCCTTGTTGAGCTGTAGAACAGAACTTACATTCAAGTGCACAACCAACCTGTGAAGATACACACAGCGTCGCACGGTCACCATCTGGGATGTATACCGTTTCAACGTCTTGGTCGCCAACGCTCATCGCCCATTTGATTGTGCCATCTGAAGAATGTTGAGCTTCAGAAACAACAGGTGCAACAATCTCACAGCGACGTTGCAGTTTCTCACGTAACTTTTTGTTGATGTTGTTCATTTGTTCGAAGTCATCGACACCGAAGTGATAAATCCACTTCATCACTTGCTCTGCTCGAAACGCTTTCTCATTCAGTTCTTCTGTGAAAAATTTACGAAGACCTTTACGATCAAAATCGAGTAGATTGACTTTAGCTGTGGTCATGATGCCTCTCAATGACGGAACAATAATTAAGGGCGCGAATTGTACAGGCTTTACGCAACTTCAACAAGCACTGTAAAACCCTGAGTTTATTAAGACATTCAAACTTAAGCGATTAAAATTTGAACAATTGTGTTTGTCGGCCTGAGATTACCCAATTTAAACAAAATATTCCCGATTACGCTCCTTCGTCGCTTTCAGGAATGACGACTAAATTGATTATCGAGAACGCAAAGTCCACTTACAAAAAAGGCCTCACCGAAGTGAAGCCTTTTGAATCATTTGCTGTGTCGATTATTGAGCTGGACGTGGGCAAATTTCAGATTCAGGGAAGAAGAACTCGATTTCACGAGCTGCAGACTCAGGGCTGTCGCTGCCGTGTACTGAGTTGTAACGCATGCTGATTGCGTAGTCAGCGCGGATAGTGCCGCATGCTGCTTCTTCTGGGTTAGTTTTACCCATTAGTTCACGGTAACGAGCGATTGCGTTTTCGCCTTCAAGTACTTGAACCATGATAGGACCAGAAGTCATGAACTCTTTTAGTGGACCAAAAAATTCTTTGCCTTCATGTTCCGCGTAGAAGCCGCTCGCTTGCTCTTCAGTCAGACGAACCATCTTAGCAGCGATAATTTCAAGACCTGCTTTTTCGATTCGGTGGTAAATTTCACCAACAAGGTTACGCTTAACTGCATCCGGCTTAACAATTGAGAACGTTCTTTCTAGAGCCATAGGGATTCCTTCACTTCATTTTTTTGTTATTAAATACTGAAATTACTGAGATCTTTCAATCTTAGCTTTATGAATGAGCGGCACAAAATACCGCTCACTCTTATTATTATTTTGCTTGGTCAACAAGAAGACGAGCCAGTGTACGAACACCCATACCCGTTGCGCCTGCCGCCCACTTATCACTTGCTGATTTACGGTAGGTACCCGCGCAATCCATGTGAATCCAACCTTTTTTGTAGTCGTCTACAAAGTAAGAAAGGAACGCAGCGGCTGTACTTGCACCCGGCGTGTAATCGCCCGTGCTGATGTTTGAAAGATCAGCAAAGTTTGAAGGCAACATGCCACGGTGGAAATCAGCAAGAGGCAATGGCCATAGGCCTTCTTTCTCTTGGTTTGCCGCCGTTAGCGCTTGATGAGAAAGCTCATCGTCGAAGCTTAATAGTGCGTGGTAGTCGTTACCCAGTGCATTTTTAGCTGCACCAGTTAGCGTTGCACAGTCGATGATAAGCTCAGGGTTTTGTGCACTTGCGTACATCAGGCCATCAGCAAGCACCAAGCGGCCTTCCGCATCGGTGTTCATGATCTCAACTGTCTTACCATTTTTGTAAGTAATGATGTCGCCAAGCTTCAATGCACGGCCAGAGATCATGTTCTCAGCACAACATAGGATAAGCTTGATACGCTTGTTCAGACCACGTTCAATCGCAAGACCCAAACCACCAGTGATGGTAGCTGCGCCGCCCATGTCAGCCTTCATCGCTGTCATGAATTGCCCTGGCTTGATGCTGTAACCGCCTGAGTCAAAGGTAATACCTTTACCCACTAGACAAGCAAACACTGGTGCGTTTTCATCACCGGTTGGGTTGAAGTCCAGTTGCAGCATTGCAGAGGTGCGCTCAGAGCCACGACCTACCGCATAAATGCCTTCCCAACCTTCAGTTAGGAGATCTTTGTCTTTAACGATTTTTGCTTTTACTGTGCCTGCTGGCGCCACTGATTTGATGTATTCAGCTGCCATCGTCGCTAATTGACGAGGAGCCACTTCTTCAGCCGTTTTATTGATAATGTCACGCGTCCAATCAGTAGCACGGATGCGAGCTTCTAGCTCAGCTTGATCGGCTTCTGAAAGTGCATCCCATTCCAATGCATTCTTTTTCTTTGGTCCACGGTAGCCTTGGTAGAAAGCCCAAACGCTTTCTAGATCCCAACCTTCACCACGAAGTGAAACTAATGCGATACCTTGTCCGTCAAGCGTACGACCAGCACGCTGAACCGCGCCTAGATCGTGGCCTTCACCAATGTGAATTGTCGCTCCCGCTTCTGAGAACGATAAAATAGCTCTTGCTCCCCACTGAGGCTGGGCAGCTTCTTGACTTAAAAATACTGACATCTGTGTAGACATGATTTCTCCTTGTCATGAACCACTTTGAGTGTGTGATTCTGATTATTTTTTATTAGCGCACTGATGTTAGCATTATGTAGGAGGAAAATGTCATTTTGATAAAAAAACGGACCATAAGGTCCGCTTTTTTTAGTAAGAATTGTTAACTTGGCTGCGTTTTATATTGGACTGATACCAACCCGCGACCAAATCATCAGATAATAGGATTAATCCATCTCATCCATCCAGCACAAAATAATAGCCTCTAAGATTTTCTCATTCGAGTGGTTAGGCTCGTCGTCGAACTCTTCAAGGTCTAGCACCCATTGATGCAGATCGGTAAAACGTACCGTTTTAGGATCAGTATCAGGGTACAAATCACATAGCTCAATTGCGATATCTCGCGAATCAATCCACTTCAAGCTCATAACACTTCCTTATATTTATCAGCGACGCTCTGTCACCTTTATGATCTATATTCTAGGCCAGTTTTCTTAGTATGTTTGTCTAAGCAATAGCTCTCTCTGTCATCACTGTATTAGCCATGACTGAGAACAGGTTCTTAGTGGTCTTCAGAAGCCAGGTTCAATGTGTACTTTGGAATCTCTACTACAAGATCTTCATTCGCCACTTTTGCTTGGCAACCCAGGCGAGATTCCATCTCTAAGCCCCATGCTTTATCTAGCATGTCGTCTTCTAGGTCATCACTCTCTTCTAAAGAATCAAAACCTTCACGAATCACAACGTGACATGTCGTACATGCACACGATTTTTCACATGCGTGTTCAATACCAATACCGGCCTTCAATGCAACATCAAGAACCGTCTCACCAGTTTTTGCTTCTAAAACAGCGCCTTCTGGACATAGATCTTCGTGAGGTAAAACAATAATCTTTGGCATGTTTATCTATTCTCTAACTATTAAATATTATCGACTGACTGACCTGACAGTGCAGCACGAATTGATTTATCCATACGACGAGAAGCAAAGTCTTGGCTCGCTTTGTCGGTATTCTTAATTTCTAGTTCAATCGCATCGGCATTATCGCCATTGCGCACTTCAATCAGTGCTTCAATCGCTTGAACAAGTTGTTGTTTGCCTTGCTCATCAAGTAACTCATCGCCATCGGCTTGCATTGCAGCAATTAGGCCTTCAATAACGCGATCCGCTTCTACGCGTTGCTCAGCAAGAGCACGCGCTTGCATGTCTTCTTTTGCAAAAGTCATCGAATCTTTCAGCATGCTAGCCACTTCGTTATCGCTTAGACCGTAAGAGGGCTTAACTTGGATTTCAGCTTGAACGCCTGTGCTCTTCTCCATTGCGGTAACCGATAGCAGGCCATCAGCATCCACTTGGTAAGTCACACGAATATGAGCAGCACCTGCAGTCATCGGCGGGATGCCTTTCAAAGCAAATCGAGCCAGTGAACGACAGTCATCAACCATTTCGCGTTCACCTTGTACGGTGTGCACTGTCATAGCAGTTTGACCGTCTTTGAACGTGGTAAATTCTTGTGCGCGAGCCACTGGGATCGTGGTGTTTCGAGGGATGATCTTTTCGACCAAGCCGCCCATGGTTTCGATGCCAAGAGACAGAGGGATAACGTCCAGAAGCAGCATCTCAGAGTCAGGCTTATTACCGACTAAGATATCCGCTTGAATCGATGCGCCAATTGCAACCACTTCATCAGGGTTAATGCTGGTTAGTGGCGTACGACCAAAGAAGTCACCGACCATTTCACGTACAAGTAATGTGCGAGTTGAACCGCCGACCATCACGACTTCTAGAACTTCATCTGCATCAACTTCCGCATCTTTTAGTGCACGACGGCATGAAAGCAGTGTTTTCTTAACGAGCGGTTTGATGATCTCTTCAAACTCTTCACGAGTTAATGAACCAGACCAACCTAGTACTTCAACCTCAACGCTTTCAGCTTCAGATAAGCCAATCTTAGCTTCTGTTGCGGCGTCTAGAAGAATACGGTTCTGCTCTGCAGTTAGCTCCGATAAGCCCATTTGCTCTTGGAAATGATCCGCAACTAAATGGTCAAAGTCGTCGCCGCCTAATGCAGAGTCACCGCCCGTAGCTAGAACTTCGAAGACACCTTTAGATAGGCGTAGGATAGAGATATCAAACGTACCACCACCTAAGTCATAAACAGCAATTACCCCTTCTTTACCTGAATCCAAACCGTAAGCAATCGCAGCGGCAGTCGGCTCATTAAGAAGACGTAACACGTGAAGACCAGCAAGTTGCGCCGCGTCTTTCGTACCCGCACGCTGTGCATCATCAAAGTAAGCAGGAACGGTAATAACAGCACCAGATAACTCGCCACCAAGTGTTGACTCAGCACGTTGACCTAGCGCTCGCAGAATGTCTGCAGATACTTGAATTGGGTTTTTGTTACCTTGCTCTGTGCGAATCACAGGCAAACCATTATCACTTTCTTCAAATTGATATGGCAGAGATGGGTATCGCTGTTGAATATCTGACAGTGAGCGACCGATTAGTCGCTTAACTGAGATAATGGTATTTTTAGGATCAGTCTGTGCATTTGCACGAGCTTCATCACCAGTCGTGTATGACTCTGACGTATAGTGAACAACGGAAGGAAGAATACTGCGACCCTGTTGATCAATCAGTGTGCTCGCCTCACCACTGCGCACTGCCGCAACCAATGAGTTTGTTGTACCTAAATCAATACCCACAGCAAGCTTGTGCTGGTGAGGAGCGGCGCTTTGCCCTGGTTCTGCAATCTGAAGTAGTGCCATGGATGTGTCCTTGTTATACGAACTAGCCGATCAGACGATCTTCAACTAACTCGATTTCATTCTTTAATTTTGCAATAAACTTAAGCTTTCTTACTCGGTCTGCAGCTTCTAGCCAAGCCTCACTGTCGAGTTCTTGTTGGATAGCGCTTAATTGTTGTTTATACATTTTGCTAACCTTTCCTTCAAATGCAAACAAAGCATCTTCAGGTTCAGAACTGTCGGCGATATCTTCAAGCTCTTCACGCAATTCCATTTGCTCCATTAGGAACATAGGATCTTGCAGGGTCTGCTGTTCACCACGAATATCCTCACCATGTTGCACTAACAGGTATTCAGCTCGGCTGATTGGATTCTTCAATACCTGATACGCATCATTGATTTGCGCAGCTTTTTGCACGGCTAGCAGGCGATCACGCTCAGAAGCAGTGGCAAATTTATCAGGGTGGAATTGGCGTTGCAGATCTCTAAACTGAGAAGAAAGAAGGCTACCATCCAGTTGAAACTGAAGTGGTAGCCCAAATAATTCGAAATGATTCATGTAACGGTGGTCCTAAGTTTAGGCTCTTCAATCAGAGCCTAATTTTATTCTTCGCTCACTATAAACGCTTAACGATTGAAGCGTTTATACGTTGAAGCTCTCACCACAACCACATTCGCCTTTCGCGTTAGGGTTGTTGAATTCAAAACCTTCGTTTAGGCCTTCTTTTACGTAATCAAGCTCAGTTCCGTCTAGGTAAACTAGGCTCTTTGGATCAATAATGACCTTAACACCTGAATGCTCGAACACTTCGTCTTCTTCGTTAAGCTCGTCAACGAATTCTAGTACATACGCCATACCCGAACAGCCAGTCGTTTTTACCGCTAAGCGTAACCCGATACCTTTACCTCGGTTATCTAGGAAAGCTTGAACTCGGCTTGCTGCCGTATCTGTCATGGTGATGGCCATACTACAACCTTGTGTTTTATATAAATTGAGAACTCAGGGGGAGCACAAAGGGTGCTCCCAAATATTGCTTATTTTTTGTGATTACTTAATGAGACGATTAACGCTTCTTTTTGTAATCCGCAACAGCTGCTTTGATTGCATCTTCAGCAAGAATTGAACAGTGAACTTTCACTGGTGGCAACTCTAGCTCTTCTGCGATTTCAGAGTTTTTGATAGCTGCCGCTTCATCAATACTTTTGCCTTTAACCCACTCAGTTACTAGTGAGCTAGAAGCGATTGCGCTGCCGCAACCGTAAGTTTTGAATTTTGCATCTTCGATAATGCCTTCTGGCGTTACCTTGATTTGCAGTTTCATTACGTCACCACAAGCTGGTGCGCCAACCATACCGCTACCAACACTTGGGTCTTCTTTATCAAACGAACCTACGTTACGTGGGTTTTCGTAGTGATCAATTACTTTTTCGCTATATGCCATGATAGTTACCTCGAATCCTCTATTTCCGTGAGATTAGTGATGAGCCCACTCAACAGTGTTCAAATCAATCCCTTCTTTATACATATCCCATAGAGGAGACATGTCGCGTAATTTGTTTACCGCTACACGAATTTGTGCAATCGCGTAGTCGATTTCTTCTTCCGTTGTGAAACGGCCGAATGAGAAACGTACTGAGCTGTGTGCCAGTTCATCGTTCAGGCCAAGAGCACGTAGAACGTATGAAGGCTCTAGGCTTGCTGATGTACATGCAGAACCTGATGATACTGCTAGGTCTTTTAGAGACATAAGCAAAGACTCACCTTCAACGAAAGCAAAGCTCACGTTTAGGTTGTGTGGTACACGTTGGTCTAAGTCACCGTTTACCGTTACCGCTTCTAGATCTTGAACACCTTTCAATAGGCGCTCACGAAGTGCTAGTGCGTGATCGTAATCTTTCTGCATGTCTTGCTTAGCAACAGCACAAGCTTCGCCCATACCCACGATTTGGTGAGTAGCAAGCGTACCTGAACGGAAACCACGCTCATGACCGCCGCCGTGCATTTGCGCTTCAAGACGAATACGTGGCTTACGACGAACGTAAAGTGCACCGATACCTTTAGGGCCATACATTTTGTGAGCTGAAAGTGAGATTAGGTCAACTTTCATCTCTTGTACGTCTAGTGGGATTTTACCCGCAGACTGAGCCGCATCAACGTGGAAGATGATCTTACGAGAACGACATAATTCGCCGATTGCAGAGATATCTTGGATTACACCAATCTCGTTGTTAACGTGCATGATAGAAACTAGAACAGTGTCTTCACGCATTGCAGCTTGTAGCTTGTCTAGATCGATGATGCCGTTTGCTTCTGGCTCAAGGTAAGTTACCTCAAAACCTTCACGCTCTAGTTGGCGACATGGATCAAGAACCGCTTTATGTTCTGTTTTGCACGTAATTACGTGCTTACCTTTCTTCTCGTAAAAGTGCGCTGCACCTTTAATAGCAAGGTTGTCTGACTCTGTAGCACCTGAAGTGAAAACAATCTCACGTGGGTCTGCATTTAATAGGTCAGCAATTTGCTCACGAGCATTATCTACTGCTTCTTCTGCCTGCCAGCCGTAACGGTGTGAACGAGATGCAGGGTTACCGAAGTTACCGTCCATCGTCATGCACTGAACCATTTTCTCAGCAACTCGTGGATCGACTGGGCATGTAGCTGAATAGTCAAAGTAAATAGGCAGTTTCATTTTCTACTCCAATGTAAAAACTGACCGCTAAGAGCGGGCATTAACACCGTGAGGTGCTGCACTAATCGTTGTAGTGCTCGTATTTTTATGTGTAAAACCATTATTAACCGCAAGATCGATATCTTGACGATCAGAAATTTCTAAAACTTCGTTATCTTTCATTAGCTCACCGAGCGTAATGTCGTCTAAGAAGCTGCTGATTCGGGAGCTTAAATCACGCCATAGAGTGTGAGTTAAACAACGACTACCACCCTGGCAATCTGCTCGACCGTGACACTTAGTCGCATCCACTGATTCGTCTACTGCTGCAATCACAGTTCCGACAGCGATGTCGCTCGCTTCAGCACCTAAACGGTAACCACCACCAGGGCCGCGAACACTAGCAACTAAGCCAGCTTTACGTAACTTAGAAAAAAGTTGCTCTAAGTAAGATAACGAGATGCCTTGTCGCTCTGAAATGTCAGCCAGAGGAACTGGGCTTTTTTGCGAATGCAGTGCTACATCGAGCATAGCTGTTACCGCATATCTTCCTTTAGATGTAAGTTTCATATCACACCGTATCCACATTGTTTATGTGGTTGGAATCTTCCCATACCCGACTAAATTGGTCAAGTATTTAGTTGACTATTTTAGTCAGGTATTCACCCTTAGTTTTCACGTGGGCTTTATTTATCGTTTTTGCTCTTCTCAATTGAAGTCAAAATGCCACGTAGAGTATTGATCTCTTGCAGCTCTGGACGAGCTCGGCTAAACAGACGACGCAGCTTATTCATCACCTGCCCCGGCTTATCCTTAGAGATAAATTGGGTATCAATGATCACTTTTTCAAGGTGCTCGTAGAACATTTCTAGTTCTTCGTGACGAGGGTACTCATCTTGTGGCTGTGGTTGATATTGGCTAGCGACCATATCAAGGTGGGCGACACGCACTTCGTAGCTCAGAGTCTGTACCGCCATTGCTAGGTTTAGCGAGCTGTATTCAGGGTTAGCTGGGATACATACATGGAAGTGGCACTTCTGAAGCTCATCGTTAGTCAAGCCCGTACGCTCACGGCCGAATACTAATGCTACTGGGTGCTTCTGACCTTCAATTGCAAATTTTTGTCCACACTCACGAGGCTCAAGCATTGGCCATTCAAGTGTGCGTGAACGTGCACTCGAACCAACCACTAAACCACAGTCTTTTACTGCTTCGTCCAGTGTGGAAACGATAGTCGCGTTTTCTGCGATGTCACCAGCACCCGCAGCCAGTGCTAAGGTCTGCTCGTCAACTTCACATTGAGGGTCTACAAGAACTAATTGACTCAAACCCATCACTTTCATTGCGCGAGCTGCTGATCCGATATTTCCCGAATGAGACGTACCAACCAGAACGACTTTTACATTGTCTAACATGCTATATGACACCACTTTAAAAATAATCGCGAGATATTAACACATAGCAAAGTAAAATGGTCAGACCCTTCGCGCAATGTGAAACCAAGAGTTCAAAAAATAACCACTTCCCTTTTGGTAAAACTTTGGTATACTCGCCGCCGCTTTAAATTGTTCTTTAACATCTTGTGGGAAAAACCATATGCATCCAATGCTAAACATTGCGATACGCGCTGCGCGTAAAGCTGGCAACCATATTGCTAAATCTCTAGAAACAACTGATAAGATCGAATCGTCTCTAAAAGGTAACAACGATTACGTTACTAACATTGCTCAAGAAGCTGAGTACATGATCATTGAGACAATCAAAGCATCTTACCCAGAGCACAGCATTATTTCTGAAGAGAAAGGCCTGACTGAAGGTAAAGACTCTGACGTACAATGGATCGTTGACCCACTAGATGGCACCAACAACTTTGTAAAAGGTTTCCCTCACTTCTCTGTATCTATCGCTGTTCGCATGAACGGTCGTACAGAAGTTGCTTGTGTTTATGACCCAATGCTAAACGAGCTATTCACAGCTCAACGTGGCGCTGGCGCTCAACTTAACAACGCTCGTATGCGTGTTACTCAACTAAAAGACCTTCAAGGTACTGTTCTAGCGACTGGTTTCCCATTCAAGCAAAAACAACACTCTGAATCTTTCATGAAGATCATCTCTGGTCTATTCATTGACTGTGCTGATTTCCGTCGTACAGGTTCTCCTGCTCTTGACCTATGTTACCTAGCAGCTGGCCGTGTTGATGGTTACCTAGAACTAGGCCTTAAGCCATGGGATCTAGCAGCTGGTGACCTAATCGCTCGTGAAGCTGGTGCTATCATGACCGACTTCGCTGGCGGTACTGATTACATGACTTCTGGTAATGTTGTTGCTTCAAGCGCACGTGGTGTTAAGTCTATTCTTAAGCACGTTCGTGAGAACGCTAACGAAGGTATGCTGAAATAATTCAGACCTTACGTTAAAGCTCCCTGTTTTAAGGGCGCATAAAAACTCCAAAGCCTCGCTAGATAGCGAGGCTTTTTTGTATCTGCGATTTGAGATACGAAATACGAAATACGAAATACGAAATACGAAATACGAAATACGAAATACGA
>NZ_JBGONY010000031.1:0-60521 GCF_041439375.1 Vibrio crassostreae
TGAAAAGCGAAATGTCGCTTAGCTAAGTGTCCAGTCTGACTGGAGCAGATCAGTTCTCAACGTGGGGAGCTTGGTAATAGATTGAGCGAATCATGTGAGCAGTACTAGGCACACTAACCAGTTCATTATTAAAGCTGGGCAGGCGTCCTAAGTTTACTTTTACATACTTTATTTCAATCACATTTCTCTCTTGTATCCTGAGTAGCTAGGGGCTAATCAATGTATGTTACGTTCTGTAGGCTAGTAACATAACTGTAATACATGAGAGTGCTATAGCAAGGTGTAGTTAGTACGTAACTTGGATAGGTGTGATTACTTCACGAATACCACCAGTTGCCTGCGATGCTTCACCTAGCAATGAGTTAACCAAAGTCGACTTACCCACACCAGAAGACCCCATTAGCGCGACGGTTTTGCCGGTTTTACACCAAGGTGACAGTACTTGGGTTGAGCCTTGATCTAGGCTATTGACCGCTTCGATCATGAGCATCGGGTCTAAGCTTTGTACCTGTTGTACTTTGCCTTCGTAGTCGTCACACAAGTCTTTCTTAGTCAGGACGATAACCGCTTCAGCTTGTGCTTCATTTGCGAGTGCCAGGTAGCGTTCAATGCGACTCAGATTAAAGTCGTTGTTCAATGAAACCACGATAAACACTGTGTCGATATTGGCTGAAATATATTGTTCAGCCACACGACTGCCTGCAGCTTTTCGGCTAAAGAGCGATTGGCGTTCTAGTAAGCGATCGAATTGCAGTTCAGAGTTCAATATTACCCAATCGCCAACCGTCATTGCAGGTTGGTTGTGATGAATAGGTAGAGTGATTTCGCCTTGTTCAGACGCAAATGTGTAGCCACTGCGATGGTGCGCGGTGATACGGGCGATCACTGAATGGTCGTAGTCTTCAAGTGTCAGTTGTTGTTGAAATACAGGTTGCCATCCAAGTTGTTGAAGTGACATTGGATGAGAAAATGCGTTTTGTGAATTCATGTCTATTTACCCAGACGTGCGAGCTTTGATGGTATGAATTTAAAAGCGTCGAGACGTCAAAATTGCTTTAGAGTTTGGGTCGAATTCAATAGATAGGACCCCGGATTGATTCATGCATAATGAGCATGCTTTGACCATGTGCGATCAAACGTAAACCGGGTAAAAGTGTGCGGTCGTCAATGGATGACGATAAGTTGGTAGCTCGGTGTTTAAGTTTGATTAACCAAACAAATTAACGCGTTACTTTTACTGCCAGTTTTAGTGTGTTCATTACAATCATCTTCTATTCTCCTTGGTTATTAATGTGGTCAGGCTTTGAATAAAAAGCGAGCTCAGTTTAGCAAAAAGCCACGATGGCGAGAAGTCATCGTGGCTTAATTTATTTCATTGATTGTGAATCCGATTAGTGATGATCGTGATTCATCTTTTTCATGCCGCTCATTACTTTCTTAACTGGCGCTTCAAAGGTTTGCGTTTCACCGTTAGCGAAGGTCAGAGTCATCTCGATCTGCTCACCTTCTTTTAGACCATCTTTTAGGTCGAACAACATAATGTGCAGGCTGCCAGGTTTAAGTACCGCTTCACCATTCGCAGGAATTGTGATCTCATGAACTTGGCGCATCTTCATTACGTCGCCATCAACGATAACATCATGAAGCTCTACTTTGCCTGCTGCGGGTGTAGTCGCAGAAACAATAGCGCGATCTTTGTCACTGTGGTTCATCAGAGTCGTGAATACCGCGCTGTTCACTGCTGAGGGCGGTGTTGCACGTGCGTACGCGTCGTGAACCATAATGTCGCTATTCGCGTGAGCAAAGGGAGTGAGCAATAAGCCTGCTAGAGCAAGTGCTTTTAACTTCATGTTGTTGTCCTTATTTTTATGTTTTGGTCTGGGACCTGACTTTAGGTTTGAACTTTATTCGTTAAGTTCTTTGTTGTTACGTTTTACTGCGTCAGCTTGTTGATAGCCTCAACAATTGGTGCAGGTGTTAACGTGTGCGGTACTTTAGTAATCAAGGTACCGTCGGGCTTTAAAAAATAAAAATATGAGCTGTGGTCAAGGGTATATTCCAACTCTGAACCTTCAAGCTTGGTCTTTCTGAAAATAACACCGTAGTTATGTGCAAGCGTTGTTGTCACATCTAACGGGCCACTTAACCCTTCCATCATTGGGTGGAAGTATTGTGCGTATTCGTATGAGGCTTCTGCTGCATCACGCTCAGGGTCAAGAGAGACAAACATCGGGCGAATCTTGGCTTTTGCTTCATCAGAAACTTGGTTAAGTGCACCGGCTAACATAGCTAGAGAAGTTGGGCACACATCTGGGCAACGTGTGAAACCGAAGTAAACGATACGAATTCTGTCATCGGTTTGGTCAAAGATTTCCGTTGGCTGGTTGTCCTTGCCGAAAAGAGTCGTTGCGGAGAACTCTTGTTTTGCAGCGTGTTTTTCTTGAGTTTCGTTTTGCCCATCAAGATAACTTTTGATACCAAAGCCAAGTACGAAAGCAACAACCAATGCTAACGACCAATTTCTACTCATCTTGCCATCCTTATTGCAGGGTTTACAGTATCGACACCATCGGTGAGCTCACCGATCCATGTCATCTTATCTAAAGTGCATACAGGTAAAATCACATCACCTTCATAGGTATTATTGCCAATGCTCTTTAATTGAAAACGAGCAGATCCCATTTCCATTTCTAAGCCAATAAGCGACAGCATTAATGTGTCAGAAGCTGCGCCTTCCCAAACTACTTTGATTTTGCTTGGAACGAGTGGCTGAGCCGTTTCACTATCGAGTGTCATCGCAACCGCATTTTGCTCACACGATGTGGTTGAAAGCATGCAGTAATCATCTAAGTTAACGTCAGCAGAGGCTTGCTCCATCGCTGATTTAAATTGCTGAATTGCTTGCGGCCCATAAAAGCCTGCCACGAGAGCGATCCCAACAGCAGCAACCTTTAATGCAGAGTGCATGTCGTGTTCTCATCTAATTTTATAAGAGCGGCGATGTTATCATACCCCTCAATACGTGCTTGTATCAAAAAGCAATTTTGTGCGTATGGTAGAACTAAAAAAGCGAAGCCATTGGCTTCGCTTTTGTCTGCTTAATAGAGAGGTGAACTTAGTATTTCTAAGTTCTATCCGTTCTGAACATGTTCCAGAAGTACGCCGGATGATTAGTCAGCGTTACGCTCTGCAAATTTCTCTAGCCCTAGAACTAAGGCAATGGCTACAAGCATCATCACAATTGCCAACACCAACTGAGAAGGCTGAGAGGTTACGGCTTCAAAATCAAACGGCGATAGGTTTTCTTGAATCAGAGGAACTTGTTCACCTTTTGAGTTTGTGCGCCAGCTGATGGTCTCTTTCCACGGCCAAATCTTAGGTAGCGTACCGATCATCAAACCGGTTAAGAACACAAGCGTGAAGTCGCGGAATGAACGCAATAGCCAAGACAGTACATGTGAGAAAGTCAGTAGACCAATCACACAGCCGCCAAGGAATAGGGCAAGCACATCGATTTGAAACGATTTAACGGCGCCAAGTACTGGGCCATACATGCCAATTAGAAGCAGGATAAAGCTGCCTGAAATACCCGGTAAAATCATCGCGCAGATCGCAATCGCACCTGCAATCAGAACATTGATGCTGGTTGGTTCCATTTGCAGCGGCTTAAGCACGGTAATGCTGTAAGCGAAAGTAACGCCAAGCAGTAAAAACACGAATCGAATCATATCGCGCTTTTCTACTTGCTTAAGAATATGGAAAACCGACACCAATATTAGGCCAAAGAAGAAAGACCACAGTGGAACGGGGTGGGTGACCAATAACCAAGAAATCAGTTTTGCAAATGTCGCAATGCTCGTGAATACGCCTGCGAACAGTGAAATTAGGAAGAAACCATTGATGTGATTAAACGCGGCTTTGAAGCCTTCACGTTTCCATAAGCCAAGTACGCTAGGGTTAATTCTTCGAATGCTTTCTAGCAGCGTATCGTAGATACCAGTGATGAATGCGATGGTTCCGCCCGACACGCCAGGAACAACGTCTGCTGCGCCCATCGCCATGCCTTTGAAAAAAGTACTTAAGTAGTTCATTGCTTCATAGAGTTGAGGGTGATTTTGTGCAGTATACAAACTTTAGTGTAAAAAAAGTATGAATATGCCATTGGGGAAGGGCTTTTATTACTCTCTTAACTGTAAGGCAATAAGTTGAAGTGAACATTTGCCTAACATTTAAAATACAACCACTTAGTAATTTGTCATTAACAGCAGAGATGAAACTGATCTCTTATCGATATTGCATCTTGGTTGCATTATGCAAATGCACTTTGCAATTCGCATGACAAATTCATGGTTTTTATGCGATGCAGGGCTTATAAAACGTCGAATAAAAGTTGGCACGCTAACTGCATTATGTATATTGACCCTTCTTAAGCCGAGGGTCACCTAGCCAACTGACGTTGTTAGTGAACTTATGATTTGTTCACAAATATATAGAGCCAATCGCGATTATTGCGGTTGGCTATTTTTTTGCCTGTCGTTTGGTTATCTCTAGTTTTTATCGGTTATCCCTCATTTTCCAAGCGAAAAAAAAGCCAGCCACCATCGGTGACTAGCTTATGCTTTCTCGAATCAATCTCGAATCAATCTCGAATCAATCTCGAATCGTGAACCTGTTTTAGTACCCCATCAACTGCAGCAAGTTCTCCGCTGTGCTGATCGCTTCTTTACGGTTAGCAATGTTGAGCTTTTGGTAAAGGTTACGGATGTGAGTCTTGATCGTGGTACCTGCTACATCGAGTTCTTGAGCGATCTGCTCATTACTGAACCCTGAATAGATCAGACCAAGTACTTGCCATTCACGCTGGGTGAGTGGGCTAGTGCGCACAAGCTCAGGAATATTCGGGTGATTAACCAAGTTCTCAACAAAGTCTTCATCGAAGTGAACCGAGCGACTGCGCTGGGTGGTGGAGATATCCTTCATGATTTGTTGTGCGCGGTGACGTTCTAAGTCACCTAAGCCAGGCTTGTTGCTCAACTTATCCAAGATATGCCCGATAGTCCCACCGTCTACTAAGAAGTTACCGACCATACCGGTTTGGTTAGTCATATGAAGCGCTTCTTCAAGCAGTACACGTGCGCTGTCTTCATCGTTAATTTGTGTACGTAACACGGCTTCAACGATCAAGTTGCGGTTGGTGTCTGTAATCAGGTGCGAACGCTGGGCTTCACTCTTAAGGAAAGTCAGCGCTTCTTCGGCCTCTTCGTATTGCTCAAGGATGATGTGAGCACGAACGATGTTTCTCCATTGAAGCTGGCAGAAGTGGTTGCTTGCCGATTCAGGTCGAACAGCAACGCTCAACCAGTCGCGGATTGCGTCTTTATCGCCTTTCACTTGCCAGAATAAGATCAGAGAAAGTGACGCATTCGCTGTCCAATCTACGTGGTAAGTCGATTGACGCAGAAGGTGTTGGATTTGGTCAATAAATTTCGACGCTTTATCAATCTCGCCGCGACTTAGTGAAATACGAGCCAGCATAGAATAGCTGTGCAGATGTTTACTCGGAGAGTGGTGGCCAAGGATATCTAAGCCTTTGTAGCAGCACTCTTCCGCTTCATCCAATCGGTTCCAACACCAGAAGATCTGAGCGCGGACACGCAATAAGAATTCGTGCAGAGGTACGTATTGAAGCTGATGTTCTTCAATCAATTTGAATGCACTGTCTTGCAGTTCAAATGCCGCTTGAACATAACCTTGAGCAATCAAGATTTCGCTTTGTTGCAGAATCGCCCATAGAGCCTGATGGTAAACCTGATACTGACGTGCCAGTTTTTCGGTTTGTTGCATCATCGGTAGCGCACGGCTTAGGTTACCCATTACGTGATTCACTTCGCCCACAACTGAGGTTGCGACAATGCGGCTACGATAAACGGTGGTGTTCAGTTGGCTCAACGAAAGCTCAGCCAATTCCAATGCTTTTTCAGGCTCATTGCTGTTAATGGCAACTTGTGCACGTAAGGCGTTGTATTGGCCTTGCTGTTGAGTATCGAGTTCAATGTTTCGAGCTTGATATTGAGTCTCAGCCTCTTCCAACAAAGTACCCACTTGGTCATAGCGGTGCTGACTTTGTGCCAACCATGCGCGCAGCATTGAAAGCTTTGGCTCGCTGTAGAGTTGATCAGTAGTCAGTTGCTTGATCGCCATCTCTAAAGATGAAAGCTCACCTTGGTTGAACATCGGCCAACCGTGCTCAGTCAGGATTTGAATGATCAGTTCTGGATCTTCAGCGCGCTGTGCGTGACGCAGAGCTTGGTGTGGAGTGTTTTGCTTGATCCACGCTTTTGCAGCACTTCGATGCAGTTCAGCTTCCTGTTGAGGAATTCGAGCTTGACGCTCATGTGCGAGGAATTCACCAAACAAGTTATGGAAGCGATACCAGTTCTTTTCACCTTCAAGCGGGTAGATGAACAAACCAAAACGGTTGAGTGACTCGATCATACCTAACGCATCTTCACGCTGTGTAAGTGCACACACAAGCTCATCGTTGAAGTGATCAAGCACAGAACATTGCATCAAGAACTGTCGGGTTTCTTTGTCTAGCAGGTCGAATACTTCTTCAACCAAATAGTCCCAAAGATGGGCGTGGTTAAAGTGAGAGAAAGACTCTGCGGACTGTGCCAGGGTGCGTTTTTGGTGTTGTGCCTGTAGCGCGATAAGTTGCAGTGCAGAAGGCCAACCCTCTACATAACTACAAATACTGTCTGCAGTGGTGTCATCAATGCCGTCAGCTACGCGTTGGTTGAAAAAGCGTGTGGTTTCTTCGGTATCAAACGCCAACGAGTCATTACCTAATTCGATCATTAAGTCACGAACGCGCAGGTTTGCTGTACCAAGTGGTGGGGTACCTCGACTGGTAGCAACCAACGTTAGGTTGTCGGGCATGTGTTTGAGGAAGAAGCGCATGGCTTCGTGGATGTCGTCATTGTTGACCAAGTGATAGTCATCCAACACCAGAAAACATTCGTGATGGAATTCCGACATCTCGGCGAACACTTCACTCAATAAAGAATGCAGCGATGAAAACTGTCGTTTTTCTGCCAGTTTTTGGGCATTCGGACAGGCATTTTGAGTCGCTTTATTAAGTGATTGAAGTAGGTAGTTGATAAAGCGGAAGGCATCGTTGTCACTATCATCAATGCTGTACCAACCCACATTGGGTTTATCTACCAGCCATTGTGCAGCCATGGTGGTTTTACCGTAGCCCGCTGGAGAGCGGAACAACACAAGCTTATAGCAATCTGCATTGTGAAGCAGATCGAGAACCCTAGGTCGTAGGATTGCATTATGTAAGCGGCCGGGACGAGTCAGTTTCGAAGGGATCCACATATCGAAGTTTTACACCTATTCCGTGGCTATGTTCTGGAATATCCCAATCTATTGTTGAGTGCATTCCAATGACATTAGCCTAATTACTTAAGTCTTTACTCATATTACGTGAAGCAAAACGTTACCGACTATGATCCTCCTCAGAAACCTTGCGCTCCTGCATGTTTTTGGGTGTCTACGCCCTTTATTTGAGACTTTGCTCACGTTGTGGGTTGGTTTGTGAATGTGACTTCGTTCCTCCCTACACGGGGATCTATGCAAAAGATGAGAGCTGGAAATTATTTTTGTGATCTGAAACTCAGATTTGACAATGACTTTAATCTGGTTAAATAAAAGTCACATTAATTGAAGTTAAGTTATCGAACGGGAGCTTGTGATCTTAGTCACTTCAAGTTTTTGTTCGAAGTCAGAACATGAGAGTCAGATCACTAACCCTAAGTCGGTACGCCCCCTACGCCCTCCCATCTACTCCTAGTTAGTCGCGTTAGCGGGAGGATGTTTAGTTTATGGTGACCATGCACGATATGTCACAGATGAATTAGAACTATTAAAGCGAGATTTCTGAAATGAAACCAACTCAGCAAAAAACTTTCGATAAAGTGTCGTTCCAAGAAAGCGTTAAGAAGCATTTATCTGCAACCTACGCAACAACGATTGAAAACGCGGATAGCCGCGCATGGTACCTAGCAATGGGTCGCGCATTAGCAGAACTCACAACATTCGACCTGCTAGAAACTGAAAACGATGAAAAAATTAAGAACGCGAAAAGCGTTAACTACCTTTCATTAGAGTTTTTGATTGGCCGTCTAACAGGTAACAACCTGATCAGCATGGGTCTATACGAACAGATCACGCATGCAATGGAAGAGCTAGGTCAAAACCTAACTGACCTTCTAGAAGAAGAACGCGACCCATCACTAGGTAATGGTGGTCTTGGTCGTCTTGCTGCTTGTTTCATGGATTCTTGTGCCGCTCAAGAATACCCAACAGTAGGCTACGGTCTTCACTACGAATACGGTCTATTCAAACAGTCTTTCCAAGACGGTCGCCAGCAAGAAGCACCTGACGCATGGCGTGGTGTTGAAGGTTACCCATGGGAAGTAGCTCGTCCAGAACTAGCACAACACATTGGTTTTTACGGTCATGTAGAAGTTGAATTCATTGACGGTAAAGAAGTACGTACTTGGGTTCCAGGTATGGAAGTAAAAGCAATGCCTTGGGATCTACCAATCGTAGGTTACGAGTCAAGCACGGTTTACCCGCTGCGTCTTTGGGAATGTCAGGCAATCGCACCATTCTCACTAGCAAGCTTCAATAACGGTGATTACTTCGAAGCGCAACACTCGCTAATCGATGCAGGTAACATTACTAAGGTTCTTTACCCGAATGACAACCACGAGAAAGGTAAAACACTGCGTCTAATGCAGCAGTACTTCCACTCAGCAGCATCGGTTCGCGATATTCTACGTCGCCACGAAGCAGCAGGTTTTGCTCTAGAAGATCTGCCTAAGCAAGAAACGATTCAGCTTAACGATACGCACCCAACGATTGCGATTCCTGAGCTAATGCGCATCCTGATTGACGAGAAAGGTCTATCTTGGGATCAAGCATGGGAAATCAGTGCTCACACGTTCGCTTACACGAACCACACATTACTTCCAGAAGCGCTAGAAACTTGGTCTGAATCTTTGATCAATCGTCTTCTTCCACGTCACATGGAAATCATCTTTGAAATCAACCACCGCTTCATGCAAGAAGTTCGCAAGATGTGGCCTGGTGACGGTGAGAAGCAAGCGAAGCTTTCTATCATCCAAGAGGGTTTCCACCGCATGGTTCGCATGGCAAACCTATGTGTGATTGGTTCTTACAAAGTAAACGGCGTAGCTGCACTTCACTCTCAACTGGTTAAGAAAGACTTGTTCCCAGAGTTCAACGAAATCTTCCCAGGTAAACTGACTAACGTAACAAACGGCATCACGCCACGTCGTTGGTTGAAGTTCTGTAACCCAGGTCTATCTACACTAATTACTGGCAAGATCGGTACTGAGTGGCCTGCAAAACTTGAGCAGCTAGAAGGCATCGCTAAGTTTGCAACAGACGCGAAATTCCAAAAAGAATTCATGGCTGTTAAGAAAGAAAACAAACAGCGTCTTGCTGATTGGGTTCAAGAGAACATGGGTATCGAGCTAGATACTAACGCTATTTTCGACGTTCAAATCAAGCGTCTTCACGAATACAAGCGTCAGCACCTAGATTTGCTACACATTCTATCTCTGTACCACCGTATTCTTAACGAACCTGGTTTCGAGTGTGAGCCTCGCGTATGTTTCTTCGCAGCGAAAGCAGCACCGGGTTACCACCTAGCGAAAGAGATCATCTTCGCAGTTAACAAGATTGCAGAGAAGATCAACAACGATCCTCGCATCGGCAACAAGCTTAAAGTGGTATTCATCCCTGACTACCGTGTAAGCATGGCTGAAATCATCATCCCTGCAGCAGACGTTTCTCAGCAAATCTCACTGGCTGGTAAAGAAGCATCAGGTACGGGCAACATGAAGATGGCTCTAAACGGTGCTCTAACTATTGGTACGATGGATGGCGCGAACGTTGAGATTCGTGAAGAAGTTGGCGATGAGAACATCTACATCTTCGGCCTAGACGTTGATGGCGTTCAAGCACTGAAAGCTCAGGGCTACAACCCATACGACTACTACAATGCAGATCCACTACTGAAAGCATCTCTAGATCTATTGACTGGCGATGAGTTCACTCCAGGTCAACCAGGTCTTCTACGTGCAACGTTTGATAGCCTGCTAGACGGTGGTGACCCATACCTATGTCTTGCTGACTTCGCATCTTACGTGAAAGCGCACGAAGACATGGGCACGCAATACAAAGACCAAGCAGGTTGGGCTAAGAAAGCGATTCTTAACACAGCATTGGTTGGTAAGTTCACATCAGACCGCTCTATCCGCGACTACGTGAACAACATCTGGAAACTTGAAGCGGTTAACCGTTAATAGTTCCAAAAGTAGCCAAGGCAGTTTCTGCCTTGGCTCAATTAGCTTGTGAGCAAACAGATGGCTTATCCGGTAGCAATGCTTACAAACTGATTGTCACAAGCTAATTGATTAGTAACAAATTAGATAACAACCCTACAAAATAGAAAGCGTCAGAACGTTTTCGGAGAGAGCGATGAAAGAACAGACCGTATTAAAACAAGTCGCAGAAATGGCAAACATTGCCGACAGTTACGTTAGTGCGTGGGGCGATGAAGCACAAGTATCAGACGAGACGATTACGTCTCTATTGGCTTCGTTGGGCTACGATACAAGCAGCGATGATGCACTGCTTAAGTCAGCAGAAAGAAAACATAAAAAAGATGTACTAGACCCAGTTCTTGTCTTGCGTGACGGTGAGCCAGTAGAAGTGGCGCTTAATCTAGGTGTGAGTGCTCGTGAAAGTGAGTTCAGCTGGCGCTTGGAAACCGAGCAAGGAGAGGTACTTGAAGGCTATCTTCAATCTCAAGTCGTTCGTGACGAGCGTGCCGAGGGTGGCCCTTTAGTGTTTGCATTGCCAAGTGATTTGGCATGGGGTTATCACAAGCTAATTGTGAGCCGTAAGCGCCGTAAGAAGCCTTACGAGATGACACTGATTATTACGCCAAAAGCGTGTTTCAAGCAGTCACCAATCGAGCAAGGCAAAAAGCTGTGGGGACCAAGTGTTCAACTTTACACACTAAGAACTCAGCACAACTGGGGTATTGGTGACTTCGGCGACTTAAAGCAGTTGGTTGCTGATATCGCGTCTCGCGGCGGTGACTTCGTTGGTCTAAACCCGATTCACTCCTTGTTCCCTGCGAATCCGGAAGGTGCGAGCCCGTACAGCCCGTCGTCACGTCGTTGGTTGAACATCCTATACATTGATGTGAGCTCAGTACCTGAATTTGCATTAAGTGCAGAAGCACAACAAACCGTAGGCAGCGCAGAGTTCCAACAGCGTCTACAGAAAGCTCGTGACGCACACTGGGTGAACTACACCGAAGTGTCTGAGCTGAAGATGAGCATCTTGCCTTTGCTATTCGCAGAGTTTAAGACTCGTCACCTAGATAAGAACAGCGATCGTGCACAAGCCTTCCTAGCGTTTGTGGAAGAGGGCGGCGACAGCCTGATGCACCAAGCGGCATTCGATGCACTGCACGGTGAACTGCATGCTGAAGATTCTGGCATGTGGGGATGGCCTGTATTCCCTGAGAAGTACCGCACGTTCGAAAGCCCAGCAACACAGAAATACATCAAAGAGAACCTAGAGCGAGTGCATCTTTACATGTACCTGCAATGGTTAGCAGATTGCCAAATCAATGATGCTCAATCGCTTGCTGAAGAGAAAGGCATGGCGGTTGGTCTGTACCGAGATCTAGCGGTAGGTGTTGCAGATTCAGGCAGCGAGACTTGGGCTGACGAAGGCAACCTAGTAATGGATGCGAGCATCGGTGCTCCACCAGATATTCTTGGTCCGCTAGGCCAAAACTGGGGCTTACCACCACTGAACCCAGAAGTGCTTCTAGAAACAAGCTACGATGCATACATCAAGTTGCTTCGTGCGAACATGAAACACTGTGGCGCACTGCGTATTGACCACGTGTTAGGTCTACTGCGTTTATGGTGGATTCCAAAAGGTGAGAACGCAACGAAAGGCGCGTACATCTACTACCCAGTACAAGACATGCTCTCGATTCTTGCGCTTGAATCTCACCGTTACCAATGTAGCGTTATCGGTGAAGATTTAGGTACGGTGCCAGATGAGATCGTAGACATCTTAGCAGATGCTGGCGTGCACTCTTACAAGGTGTTTTTCTTCGAAACATCAGAAGAAGATGGTGGTTTCATATCTCCGAAACACTACGCATCACAATCAATGGCGGCACTGTGTACGCACGATATGCCAACATTACGTGGCTTCTGGCACTGTGATGACTTGAAGATGGGTCAAGAGATTGGTTTATACCCAGACGCAGCACAGCTAGAAACTCTGTTCGATGACCGTCTTGAGTGCAAACAAGGTATCTTAGACTCAGTGGCATGGCATGGTTTCCTACCTGAAGGTGTGGGTCGCGATGCGAGCCAAGTGCCGATGGATTCTTACCTTGCTGAAGCTCTTCAACTGCACGTAGCAGCGGGTGGTTCAACACTACTGAGTGTTCAGCTGGAAGATTGGTTAGAGATGGATAAGCCGGTAAACATTCCTGGTACGGTCGATGAGTACCCTAACTGGCGTCGTAAACTATCAATGAACTTGGACGAAATCTTTGCTCATGAAGGCGTTAATCGTATCGCTTCTAAGCTAACTGACGTTCGAGAAAAAGCAGGTAAGTAATGACGTTGAGTGACTTGAAATTAGGTGGTTTTTTGCTTACGCCGTACGAAACTACAACTTCGGTCACTCAATAATGAATGCTCATCTGGTAGAATAAACCGTCGTTATATTGCCCGCACTAATAGCGGGCATTTTTGTATTATATTTTTTGGATGTTTGGTTAGGGAGAAACGTTTTGGAACTAAGTTCGATTTCAAAGCAAAAACAAATATATACCCAACTATCACAGGCTTGTTTCACAGACCCATTTGCGTTTTTAGGGCCATACTTACCTTCTGAGCAAGGTGCATTACGTGTGTGGATTCCTGGGGCAGATAAAGTCGAGTTGATAGTTGGAAAGGAACCTCGTATTGAGTTATCGCGAGAGGGTGAAAGTGGTTTTATTCTTAAGCAAGAGAGAGACTTACGTTTCACTCACTATAAGCTTGCGGTTGATTGGGCTGGCGTAGAACAGATCATCGATGATCCGTACCAGTACCACGATCTGTACGCGAGCTACGAAGATCTTCACACACCTAAAGATATGTACCATCACATGGGGGCTCAGTTTATTACGCTAGAGCGTGATGGTCAGACAATTTCAGGTACGCGTTTCTTGGTGTACGCACCGCATGCAACTGCGGCAAGCTTGGTGGGTAACTTCAACGCTTGGGATGGTCGTCGCCACCCAATGCAGCGCCTAGATTACGGCATGTGGGGCCTATTCATTCCTGAACTGGAAGAAGGCGCTCAATATAAGTTTGAATTAAAAGGACCAAATGGCGAAGGCTTACCACACAAAGCTGACCCATGGGGTTTCTACTCTGAGCAATACCCTTCGTTCTCATCTGTGACTTACGATCACGCTCGTTACGAGTGGCAAGATACTCAATGGCAGAATCGCCCTGTAACGCAAAAGCGTAAAGAAGCGCTTTCGTTCTATGAACTGCACGCGGGTTCTTGGAAGCGTAACGCTGAAGGTGAGTTCTTAAATTATCGCGAGCTTGCGGCAGAGCTGATCCCATACTTAACAGACCTTGGCTACACGCACGTTGAGCTAATGCCAGTTTCAGAGCACCCATTCTACGGTTCTTGGGGCTATCAGCCTGTTGGTCTATTTGCACCGACTAGCCGTTTTGGTTCTCCAGATGATTTTAAATACTTCGTCGATCAATGTCACCAAGCGGGCCTTGGCGTTGTGCTTGACTGGGTTCCAGCTCACTTCCCAAGTGACGATCACGGTTTAGCTAATTTTGATGGTACGCCGTTGTTCCACGATCCAGACCCACGTCGTGGTTGGCATCAAGACTGGAACTCGTATATTTATGATTTAGGTCGTGAACATGTGCGTCGTTTCTTGGTGGCAAATGCGTTGTACTGGTTTGAGCAATTCCATATTGATGGTATCCGTGTTGATGCGGTAGCTTCGATGCTCTACCTCGATTATTCACGCAGCCATGATCAATGGATTCCGAACGCAGACGGCGGCAACGAAAACTATGACGCTATCGCAACTCTTAAGTGGATGAACGAAGAAGTGTACAAGCACTTCCCGAATGCGATGACGATTGCCGAAGAATCGACGGCTTTCCCAGGTGTTTCGGCACCCACTTTCATGGGCGGATTGGGCTTTGGCTTTAAGTGGAACATGGGTTGGATGCACGATAGTTTGTCATACATTCAAGAAGACCCAATTAACCGTAAATATCATCACGATACAATTACGTTCCCGTTAGTTTACGCTCACAGTGAGAACTACGTATTGTCTCTGTCTCACGATGAGGTAGTTTACGGTAAGGGCTCTATCCACAACAAGATGCCTGGTGATGAATGGCAGCAAACGGCAAATCTTCGTGCTTATATGGGTTACATGTATGCGCAGCCGGGTAAGAAGCTGAACTTCATGGGCGCAGAATTTGGTCAGACGGCTGAATGGAATCATGATGACCAACTACAATGGTTCTTGTTGGATTACGAGCGTCATCAAGGTGTTAAGCGTTTAACTAAAGACCTGAATAACCTGTATCGCTCTGAAGCTGCAATGCACGATCTTGATTTTGACCCGAAAGGTTTTGAATGGCGTCTTCAAGATTCAGCAGAAGCGAGTATCCTAGCGCACGAACGTATCAGTGAATCTGGTGAGCGTGTATTGGTAGTATCTAACTTTACGCCAGTTCCTCACGAGCACTTCCGTTTAGGTGTGCCAGTACAAGGTGAGTACTCACTATTGTTGAATACAGACTCGAGTGACTACGCCGGTAGTGGTTTTGAAGTGAAGCAGACTGCGGAGATCGAATCAGTAGAAAGCGAAGGTCTGGATACATCAATTGAGTTGCGTCTACCGCCGCTATCGACTGTCTTCTATAAGCTGAATTCGTAACATAATTCGCGCAGTAGAAAGTATAAAAAAGGGAGCCTTCTGGCTCCCTTTTTGTATTGAATATAAATGTTCGTTTAGCTTAATGCTGCTTGAAGTTCGTAAGATGGAACATTGAGCGTCCGACGACAGTTTCAAGAATACGAACCGAGTCGGTACCAAAGCTCTCAAGCATCTTATTTCGAAAAGCACCATCTGAGCTGATATTGAATTCTTCAGGGCTCTTAACCTGAGATGCGTGGAAAAACATGAGTTTAATAACGTAACGGAACTGTTCATCATCTAGTGCATCTTGCCAAGATTGAACAAACGCTGCTTCTGACGAGAAGCTTAGGCTCTCGATTACGATCGATAGCATGTGTTGATGTAACACGGAGCGGATAGCACGGGTCGATGGGTAGTAACCCTGAAGCGTCGTTAAACTAATGCCAATTTCTTGAGCAATCCTTGCATAAGTTAGTGCTTCATGTCCTTCAGCCAGAAAAAGGTTTAGTACGATTTCATCGTAGTGTTTTTGGTTTTCTAGTTTCTGTACTTGAGTTATTCGAGCCATTACAAATCTCTATTGAGTGTAGCATTCTGTAAATACAGTATATTAAGAGTTTCTGAATTAAATCTCAAACTCCAAGGGTAAATAACTGGTCAATTTATCGTTAAATATAGTCAGTATTGTGTCATTGGTTCAATTATCAATCAGATTTTGGCATAAACAAAAACACCGCCCTATTGAGCGGTGTATTATTTAAAGTCTTTGTTTATCTTTGCTAATTCAGATGACTAGAACGGATACCAAAATAACTGCGGCTCTAGAATGCGTTTCGCAATGGCTAACACCACGATAAAAGCGATGACACTTAAACAAACAAAATCGATACGTTTCAAAGGTGCATAGCTATACCAAGTGCGTGCTTTGTGTCGACCAAAACCTCGTAATGTCATTGCGTTAGAGATCTCGTCTGCGCGGTCCAAACTAGAGAAAATGAGCGGGCCTAGAACCTTAGCTACATTTTTGATTCGAGTAATTAGAGGCGCTTTCTTTGAGAGATCTACACCACGAGCTTGCTGTGCATGCATGATATTGATGAAGTCTTTTTTAACTTCTGGCAAGTAACGCAGGGTTAGACTCACCGCATAAGCTATTTTGTAAGGAACACCGATACGGTTGAGGCTCGCTGCAAACTCAGTCGGGTGCGTAGTGAAGACGAATATTAACGCTATCGGGAACATACTCATGTACTTGAGCGTAACCGTGACTAAGTAAAACAGAGTCTCCTGGCTCAACGAGTAGTTACCCGGTAATGTCAGTAATACAGTTTCGCTACCGATGAGCTCAGTGCCTTGCTGCGGAGCAAGCAGGAACATGAATAAAGCATTTAGACTTAAGACACTCGCCGTACCTAATAACAAAGGCTTATACACGCGTATAGGCACATTGGTGAGCTTTAATAGGTATAAACCAGTAATAATAAGCAGCGTAATCAATCTCAGGTCGAACGTAGTCAATACCACGGTTACCCAAGCTAAGAAGAGTGCAAATTTCGTGATGCCATTCAATGCGTGCAGGGGGGATTTGGTATCAATGTAGTTGATGCCGAATTTTACTTTTGATGCGTTCATAGAGAACTTCTCTCGTAGTCGATGAAGTACTGCATAAACGCATTGGTATCGTCGATTTTCATCATAGTCGCGAGTTCATAAATACTAGTGGTACAGAGGTTTGCACGTTCTAGAAGCGATGGCTGACTAAACACTTCTGTCATGGCGGCATTGGCAATAAGCTTGCTGTCTGCGATTACGATTGAACGTGTGGTGTACTCTAGAACGAGATGCATGTCGTGTGAGATGATCACCACAGTAATACCCAAATCACGGTTAAGCTTTTGGATAAACGCCAACATTGACGTGTAGTTTCGGTAATCTTGGCCTGCTGTTGGTTCATCCAAGATGAGGAGTTCAGGTTCCAACACTAAGATAGAAGCGATGGTTACACGCTTTTTCTGACCGTAGCTCAAAGCTTCGATAGGCCAGTGACGGAACTTACTCAGCCCACACAGCTCAAGAATGTTTTCAACTTTTTCTTTAATCAGCTCTTCTGCAATATTGCGGTTACGAAGACCAAAAGCAATCTCGTCAAAAATCATATGATGCGAAATCATATGATTTGGGTTCTGCATTACCACACCGACCTTTTGGCTTCTTTCGAAGATAGAAAGCTCAGATAAGTCTTCACCATTTAGATAGGAAGAGCCTGAATCGGCATCGATCACACCCATGATGAGTTTGGTGATGGTAGATTTACCCGAACCGTTCTTGCCCAGAATCGAAACAAACTCGCCTTTGCCAATCTTAAAGCTGACATCTTCGAGAGCGTTCTTTTCACCATCGTAAGAGTAAGTCAGGCCGTGGACCTCAAGCAAAGGTTGGTACTGCTTCTCGGCAACTGGAGTCGGGCGCTCTGCAAACCAAGCCTGAACCGCAGGGCGGAATCTTTTGTAATCGAGAGCTTTGAGGTTTGATAGCTTATCTTCACTGGTCAAAGGTGCTTTCGCTGCCTTCAGAGCAGATAAATAAAGTGGTTCACGAATACCGTGTGTTTCAAGCAGTTCAGAAGCTAAGATTTCATCGGGTGTCATGTCCGCGACAATTTCACCGCGCTCCATCAAGATCACTCGATCGATATCGCGATGTAGTACATCTTCAAGGCGATGCTCGATGATGACTATAGTCTTGTTGGTTTCTTTATGAAGTTGGTCGATGATTTCGATAGTCGCTTTACCCGTTTTCGGGTCAAGGCTAGCCAAAGGTTCATCAAACAACAGGATGTCAACGTCATCAACTAAGATGCCCGCTAATGACACGCGTTGTTTCTGGCCGCCGGATAAATCATGTGGCGAGCGATCAAGCATATCTGCTAAGTCGACCATTTTTGCTGTCGACTTAACCAGAGGGTACATATCAATGTTCGACACTAACTGATTTTCCAGTGCGAATGCGATGTCTTCGCCAATACTCAAACCGACAAATTGGCTATCAGTATCTTGTAATACTGTGCCAACCTGCTCGGTATAGTCGTGCATAGAAAAATCAGAAATGTTCTTACCGTTGATCTCTAGAGAGCCAGTCACCTCACCTTTGATAGCATGAGGAATCAGACCGTTAAGGCATTGACCTAGGGTAGATTTACCACTACCGCTTGCTCCAATAATGACGATTTTCTCTCCTTTCTCTATCCTTAGATTGATATTTTTTAGCGTCGGTTTATCCAGCGACTCATATCTAAAAGAGAAGTTCGAAAATGCTATAGTCATTATCGCTTATGCCTCAGTCAGGTTACGGCTTTGTTTGTTGCGTTTAGCGACTGATTTTAGGATCAGTAAGCCAACAACAGCGATCAGAACGGTGTTACCCGCAGCAATGATAGAGAGTTGAGTGAAGACTTTAGTAAACGGTTCTGCATAAAGGATGGTATCTAGGAATGCAGAGCAGCCGTAACCAACCACATTACCGGCAAGGGCAAGTACCACAAACAGCGCGAAGTCCTTCATAGGCAACTCACCTTGCTGAAGGCGGTTCTTGGTCAACATCGGGAATAAGCCGATAACCATGCCTACGATACCTGAGCCTAAAACCCAAGTTAACCACACACCCCAGCCTGCGAACAGATCCGTTACCCAGTGACCGATAAAGCCAACTAAGAAGCCAACAATAGGGCCGAACAAAACAGAAAACAGTGCTAGAACTGCCATTGCTGGTTTCAATGTCGTGTTAGCAAACACTGGGACACCAAACATAGGTAAACCACCAATGCCGTACAGTGCCGCGCCAATGGCGATAACGACCACTGTTTTAGCTGAAAAGTTCATAGATAACCTCGAATTCTGAAAAATAAAGCAAAATAAAGAATAAATATTCGCCATTATTAATATGCGTCTCAATGAGAACGTTTTTTGGGCAAATATAAAAAATAAGGCGCGCATTATACAGTAGAACCCTTTCATAAGGGAAGGTAAGTGTCTAGATGTCTAAAATTCCATCTGAACACCTAAATATCGTGTAAAAAGCGTAATTTTACGGTTAATCCAGCAACAAAAAAGCCAGAGCGAGTCTGACTTTTTCATTCGTCTTAACTATGTGTTAAGCGGGTTCGTCACGTACCTTTGACCGTTTAGTGGTCTAGGTATAGATAGTTTTGCCAACTCTTCATGCGAATAAGGACCTTGCGCATGATTGAAACGTGGGTGAAGCTGTCAGAATAAACGGCAACTTCAACCGCGGTACCCATAGGTAAATGGTAGTCAGACAGGTCATCAGTGATGGTCATTTTAGCAAATACGCGTCCATTAGTACGAAGTGCATTGGTACCAATAAGTGTCCCGCGCGCTTGAATTTGACTCTCACCAATAGCTGGGATTATTTCATCAATGCGTCCTTTGAAAATCTTGCCTGGTAGTGCTCTGAATAAAAATTCAGCTTCGAAACCAGGATGCAGTCGTTGCAATGAGTTTTGTCTGAATGCTGCGATGTAGTATTTTTCTTCCGTATGGACAAATGTCATGACAGGAGCAAGAGGTAGCGGTACAGCCATTACGCCTGGACGCAGTGCTAGTTGTGTAACATATCCATCCGTTGGTGCTCTCACGACCGTTTGGTCAAGGTTGAATTGAGCCTTACGTAAGTCTGCAAGTAATCCTGCCACTGCGGTGTTCTCGCCACCAATTTCAGAATTTAGAGCGATCTGAGCTTGTTGTTGACTTGCTTCTGCTACTTTTACTGCTGCTTCCGATGCCTTATAAGCTTGTCTACGAGTATCCAATTGTTGTTCGGTAAACGCACCACTTTCAAAGCCACGCTTATAACGAGAAAATTCGCGTTGCGCTTTGTCTCTTTCTGCAATCGCTTTGATTTTAGCAGCTTCAGCTTCAGCAACTTGAGATTCAAGCCCAAGTGCTCCTTGGCTTGCTTCTTTTACTTTCGCTTCGAGCTTGGCGACTTCTGCTTCAAAAGGGATAGGGTCAATTTTAAAGAGGATGTCTCCTTTCTTTAAAGGAGAATTCGCCTCAACAGGAACCTCAATGACTTTACCTCTAACGCCTGAAACAATTGGAGTCGTTGAGTAAACTTGGTTGCCAAGTTGTGTGAAAGGATGGTTGTAGTTCATTAATAGGATCAATGTTCCTACGATGACCACACCACCGAGCACTGCGGTAGGCACTGTCCATTTGTTTAGTGGGATATTAAATACTTTGAAAATAGTGATACAAAGTGCCGCGTAGGTCATTATCAGTAGTAAATCCATTACTTAGCCTCCTGATCTTGAACGTTGTTTGACTCTTTTTTTGTGCTGCTTTGTTTAGTATTTGCTTGTTTGAGCTGTGCGATCTCTTCTTGAAGGGTGCTAACTTGATCGATTAAAACATCCACTCGGTGATGAATATCGTGCTGCTCTTCTTCGAGTTTTTCGAAGCCCCAGCCTCGGTCTTTCCGCCATAATGTTGCCCAAATCCATAGAAAGGGCCAAATTGTGTGCAAAGTGAATAGGCTAACCCAGCCTGAGACGTGAATTGCGTCTTGGTGAGGATGATTACGTTCTTTGGCTATTTCATAAGGGATATCGTGAATAACGATGATGCCGTAAAAGATGACTAGAGCAACGAAAATGAGTAAGCCGAGTGCAAAGTAGTCTAAAAACATAACAGATCCTTGTAATGTTAGATGTTAGTTATAAATATAGTACGCTATCATCCAAGTAATTGTTATAAAAATGATTTGCTGAGTTGTAAATAATGAGTGTTCGCTTCTAATGTGAGCAAAACCATTGACGAATCTTATAAATCTCATCGCGTTTGAAGAGGCTATTTCGGCTTTCTGGTTGGTATTTTAGCTGAAATGATGACAGCTACGATTCTAAATGACGTGCACAACCACAAAGGATAAACACGGATGTATATAGGTGAATTGGCGGCTATTGGTGCTGCGATTGTGTGGGCGTGTGCGACATGGATTTATGGACAGTTTGGTCATCGCTTCTCTGCGATGCAATTGAACATTGTTAAGGGTGTAGTGGCGTCAGGGATGATGTTGCTGGTGATGCCTCTTATTCCGATGCCGGAGTTTGAACTGAGTACCAACCATTTTCTGATATTGGCAATTTCAGGTGTGATTGGCATTGCGATTGGAGATAGCGCCTATTTTGCGGCGTTGAAAAGAATCGGTGCCAATAAGACGCTGTTACTGGAATCTTTAGCCCCGCCTCTTTCTGGTGTGCTGGCATTAATGTTCCTGGGCGCTGTATTGACAGTGCAAAGTTGGCTCGGTGTCGTGATTACAACACTAGCGGTGACCTTCGTTGTCTTCCAGCCATCAAAATCGGCGAGCGGTGAATCGAATAACAAAGCGCAGTGGGGTGGCATTGGTTATGGGCTTGTGGCGAGTGTCTGTCAGGCATCTGGTGTGGTTATTTCTCATTACGCGTTAGTGGCGGGTGATATCCCACCATTGTTAGGTGCTTTGATTCGCCTGACGATTGGCGTGTTTGCTGTGATGCTGATTATCCCTTTCGTTGAAAAGAAGCCGTATTCATCGATAAAAAGAGATTTATGGGAAATGACCAAGCTCGATAAACTGTGGTTACTAGGAGCAATCTTTGTCGGGACGTTTCTCGCTCTATGGCTTCAACAAGTGGCGTTGAAGAATGCTAACCCTGCGATTGCACAAACGTTGATAGCGACCAGCCCGGTCTTTATTTTGGTGATTTATGCGCTGAAAGGGGAGAAGGTGTCAAAGCAAAGTATCATAGGCACACTTGCCGCCCTTGCTGGTATTTCTCTGTTCTTTTATCAATAAGCAGTTGGCCTAAGCTACAGAGCTATATGCCACTACTCTGTACACACTTGATTACGGCCGTTGGCTTTAGCTCGGTATAGCGCTTTATCCGCACGGTAGAAGGTGCGTTGAGTATTCTCTCCGTCACGATGCAAAGTGATACCAATACTCACGGTCAAACCGCGCTCCCCAAGTATCTCATGCCAACCGAATTGGAAAATGCGCTCTCGATAATTTTCAGAGTGCGTTTCTGCCTTCGGAAGATCAGTGTTCTCTAGAATGACGAGGAACTCTTCTCCGCCAAACCTGACACACGATGCGCCTCTAAACTTAAAGTATGAACGCAGCTCTTGAGACACGCTAACAATCGCTTTATCACCCACTAAGTGACTCAGTTCATCATTGATAGACTTGAAGTGGTCAATATCAATAACCATCAGTGCGAAAGAGGTATCGTGCAACAGCATGTCTTTCAATTTCACATCTAACCAGCGACGGTTGTGTAACCCTGTCAATGGATCGGTGAATACGTCTTGTTGAAGCTGAGCAACCGCATTCTTGTGTTGTTCCGTTGTCTCTTTGAGCTCTTTGTTCTCTTGTTCAGAGAGAATGAGTTTGAGTTGTAATTCAAAACGGGACAGGCGGCGTAGTTGGCTTGCACCGAGTTCACTGATCGGGATCTGCTTCATCAGATCGGTTTCAATTCGGTAGCCTTTTTTCTCATAGCTTAGCGCTTCTTGAAAACGCCCTTGATTCATACACACATCACTCAGCGAATCGTAGAATCGTTTTGCAAGTACTGGCGACGAGTAGGCTTTCACGCGTTTGTCTGTGCTCGACAAAATCATGCTCGCGTAGTCTTGCTTGCCGGTTGCACTTAGGCAATGTGCGAGCTCTAGACGAGTCATGGTTGCAAGCCAGCTTGCTTGAGTGCTGTTGGCTGGGTATTGAACCTTGGACAGACAGCGTAGCGCTTCATGATATTTTTTCTTAGCGCGCAGCACCTTTGCTTGGTAAAGCAATATTTGAGCTGTGAGTAACTTGTCACTCACCAAAATACTCAGTTCTTCGCACTCATTCAGTAAATCGCTGGCTGCAGTAATACGGTTGAGCAGAAGCAAGCTCGCCACCATATGCAGCTTGAATTTGAGGCGAAGTGAGCGACTGCTTATCGCATGGTCTATGCTGCTGATTTTTTGGTAATAACGAAGGGCTCTGTTGTGATCGCCATAGGAATCACACAGGTTCCCCATGCCTAAAATTGCTAGTACATACTCATCGATATGGCCGTGTTCAACCGCGATTGTCGATGAACTGATGAATTCATTGAGTGCTGACGTGTAATCACCAATTTCAACTAAGCGGTCACTTAGGCTGGTCTTGACTGTCAGAATGTCTTCAATATCGGCAGGAAGGTGGAGCAGATCGAGTGCTCGTCTCAACTCTTCGATACTGGTTTGATTTTGTTGTAACTCGGCACGGTATTCAGAGCTGATGATATAGCAGTGCGCTTGCTCTGTTTGCGTTGTCGAAACGTGCTGGCGAATGTGGTTCCAGAAGATGATCGCTTCTTCACCTGATACCGATGAAGGGTCTAAACCGGCGTCTGTGATCTTGCTTAATAGCGTTTCCATTATTCTATTACCTCAGCATCGTCTTCTTCTAATTGTTCAAGCGTAAACGGGAACGTCAAAATATCATTGAGGCTGACGGTCGGTCTTGAACCTTTTAATCCTTTTCTATGCCAAGGATAAATATCAAGCATGGTGCTGAGAGTTTGGAAGGTTTGCTCTGCGGCTTCGCCTTTTTCGGAAAGCATAAGAGCCACACGTTCAGAACTTAGCCTTGCAATGAAGTCATTCTGGTTACATAAAGCATGAGCAATCTCGGTACAGACATCTAAGTAATCAGTATCGACATGATGGAACATAATGATGCTGTGGTTTGAACGCTTAAGCTCTGTCTTAAAGAGGACCAGTTTTTCCCACCAAAAGGTTTCAGAAACAACGTAAGATAGGTGCTTTTCAGGATCGTATTCGTGTTGGCCACGAATACGATTAATCAGCTTTCGTGCCCTCTGTTCAAGCTGGCGTTTTGAACTGCGTGCTTTGTCCAAACCGACACGATTAGTTTGCTCTTTAAGCATGCAGATAGAATATTGACGGTACTTTTTAAAGGCGACTAATGCTGCTTTGAAATCCTGGTTTTCTTCTGCAACCAAGGACTGTTGGTAACAAATTTGGCTAAGCAATTCACCATTATCAAATTCATTGGCGGATTGTTCAGCGAGTCTCAGTAATTCTGCCGCTTGTTCTGGCCTTTTTCTCAGGAGATCCAATCGAGCTCGACTGATGTATGAATGCGCCTTCATCCAAACTAGGTTGTGTTCGACTGCCAGACTGTGCGCTTTGGCAGTGGCGCGCTCTGCGTCATCTAAGCGTTCAAGACCAAGTAGAGCAAGGCCTCGGAAGTCCCATACTTCTGCATGCCAAGTGTTATCTTTATGGTCTTTTAATGCTTCTTCTGCACCGTCTAGTACCGATAGCATTTCAACATAGTTGTTGAGCAGATAGTAATCCCACGCGAGCAGTATTCTGGCTTTGCCCTCTAACCAACCAATGCGGCTGTTGTTAGCCACTTTAACGGCAAGTTGGTGAGTAGAACGTGCAAGTTTATATTCGTGGGTCATTCGCCAAATATTGCCGAGACCAATGAGGCATTCAATTTGAATTTCGACTTCATCAACCAACGCAGATTGCTCTAAAGCATTGATCCAAAACTGTTGGGCGGAATAATATTTGGCTTGCCCCCAGAACTGGAGAGCGTGTAAATGGAGGATTTCAGGGAGAAAAAGGTCGGTATCTAATCGGCTTTGGCGCTTATAGGCTTCCTTGATGTGCTTTAAACCTTTCTGGTAATCCATCAGGTTCCAGCTACACCTTGCCATTAACATCAATGACTGGATGGCACCCTCTTCAAACAGAACTTGCTCTGATCTGACTAGGCATTGTTGAGCGATCTCTAGGATCACCGATGGCTCAGAGTCAACACGAGTTTTGAGTTTTTCTAATTCTGTTTCAAGAAGGTACTGATTTTTGTCCAAGACTTAGATCCATGATTATCGAACATATTGATAACACAATCATTATAAGAGTGTAATTTGAGATAAGCACCAATTATCTTTCTTAGAGCGTCAAAGGAACATCGATCTTTTCTAATTATGGGTGTTACCTCATGTTGTTGCTTTAAAATCAATGAGTTCCCGAATAATTATCTAGAGGCTTTGTTGCTATGAAAGTAGTTGCTTTAGAGTTAATGGCTGCTCTGCTACGCCCAAGCGTTGCGCTGCCGTGAGCCCTTGCTTATCTTGGTAGCACAGATTGTGCCAAGCTCTAAATATGTCGAGCAATGGAAGAATGCCCCCAGGACGAAGTTTACGTCTGGGCTCATTGATGAAGCTATCAAATAACAGCTGAAAGCGCTGTTGATAGAACTTAGTTTGTTGAATTGAGGCCGTGTTAAACCACTGTTTTGGTTCTGGATTGTTACCTGTTAGGTAGCAGATGCCTTTCTGATTATCACCTTGATTCGCAATAGCCCAACGATCTCGCCACCAACTCATATGAACGATGTCGATCTTTTCAAAACTTTGATCGTCTTGCCAGCCTGAATCTTCCTCTACATACATAAGGTCAATATTTTGACTCTGAATGCGCGGCAAACATACGCTTAAAGCGGCAGATCTTAGTAATGGATCTTGTGGCATATAGATGGCGACATGTTTGTCTTCATTACACATATCCAATACATGTAGGAAGTGAGCATAAGAGGTATAAGGCGGTCGAATTAGTGCGCCTTTTGAAGGGTAGCTAAATGTGGTGAGGTTACCCATAGGGTCCTCAACGTTACCTCTCGCAAGAATCACTTGGTACTGCTGTTCAATGCGCTCTTTTAGTTTGTCAGAGGGCTGAGGTAGTTCGAGATTCGCTTCTGAAGAGTGCTCTTTGGATACAAAGCGTGCAACATCATCATAAGGGTTGTGGTCGACATTCCCTGATGGCTCTTCATTTTGAGAGTAGTTAACGTGTTGGCAAAGGATGTAGCCAGAATGCGCCTCGCCAGTCGCTATCCAAACCACACCGTTGTTACTTTGTGGCTGTAGACGCTGGTAGTGAGATGCGAACTCGTAATCTTTCGCATGGTTAACCCATCGTGCATCGATCATCGCTAATTTACGACGACAACGGCTCGCGATATGGTCAACATGATCATAGAAAGTCTTTGGATTGATCTCTAATTTTCTACAGATTTCACGTACGGAATAGCCCATGAACAGTAAGCCCATGAGGTTTTCTTGAAATTGAAGTTTTTTATTGGATCCAGACCATTTATCAACGAAGGTTGATTGGCAGTCTTTGCATCGATAACGCTGCCTGTCGCCACTATAGCCGAAGGCATGATAAAGATGTTTGTGGGTATGAACCGATAAGCCGAAGTTATCGCAATCATCATTACGACAAGCAGGGAGCCCATCGCTGTGAAGTTGTCTTAGGCGATGAAGTTCGCTTAACACTTCACGATTGTTAAGTAAGGGGGGGAAAGCTCCACATTCACGACAAACCATCGCAGGACGCTTAGGGTTAGCGTGTTGCAAAACATACCGTTTTGCATCGCTCAAGCCAAAGTTGTCACACGCCAATGTTTTACAAAAGTTGAGTTGCAAACCATCCGCATCTTTTGGCAGCTTGTCGTTAGACACGATCTCCCCCTCGGGATTATTTGAGCAGCCAAGCGAGCTTGGCTGCGGGGTAACGCTTTTCAATGTATCTTTTATCAAGTCGTTAGATGTTGATTGCTGTCTCTAGAGCAACTTTCATCATGTCGTTGAAAGACTTTTGACGCTCTTCAGAGCTTAGTTTCTCGCCACGGATGATGTGGTCAGATACTGTTAGGATAGTCAATGCTTTAGCACCAAGGTCTGCAGCAACACCGTAGATACCAGCTGCTTCCATATCAACACCTAGGATGCCTAGTTTTTCCATTTTTTCGAAAAGGTCAGCTTCTGGAGTGTAGAAAAGGTCAGCAGAGAATACGTTACCAACTTTAACTGGAACTTCTTGTGCACGTGCTTGGTTTACTGCTTCTTCTAGAAGGCCGAAATCAGCGATAGCCGCGAAGTCGTGGTTGTTGAAACGAATACGGTTTACTTTTGAGTCAGTAGAAGCACCCATACCGATAACAACGTCCATTAGTTTAACGTCGTCACGTACTGCGCCACAGCTACCTACACGAATAACGTTTTTCACACCGTACTCAGCGATAAGCTCGTGTACGTAGATGCAGCATGATGGGATACCCATACCGTGGCCCATTACAGAAACTTTCTTACCTTTGTAAGTGCCTGTGTAGCCAAACATGTTGCGAACGTCACAAACTTGCTTCACGTCATCAAGGAATGTTTCTGCAATGTATTTTGCGCGAAGCGGGTCGCCCGGCATAAGTACTGTTTCTGCGAAATCACCAGCTTGAGCATTAATATGAGGTGTAGCCATGGTCGTTCTCCAAAGTTTAAACGGTAATTATAGGAACAGGATTTAATCAATTACCGATTCTGTTGAATTGAATTCGTTTTGTTGAGGCAATATTAGCGAGTTAGAACGTGGCTCCATGAGACTTTAGTCACAAAATAGGTCTGTCATTATAGTTTTATTAATATTGATAACCAAATATGTTGAAAGCGTAAAGGCAATCGATTTTGTATGGGTAAATTGCAAGCCAATGAGAGGAAAAGGCCCACATATAAACTTGTTGCCTATCAGTTTCGAGACAACAATACGTTGTAGAGACGTTTGATCAGCGATAATCTAAACTTTGATAAAAGACAAACCAAGGATTTGTATGTCGTATTGCGCTAACTCGACGCCTTTGCAGTCAATGAAAACCCGACTTCACAGGGCAGCATCGCTTGTTGTAAGAACTACTTTGCTTGCCAGTGGAATAGCTTCATCGTGGGTGTCTGCTGCAACCTTTGAATTGCCACCAACAGAAAGCCGTATTGTTGGCAGAATACAGCAGCATGAAGTGGTGGCGGGCGAAACCTTGGCCATCATTGCCAAGCAATACGATATTGGTTTCCTCTCTTTAATGGCAGCCAACAAAGGAGTGGATCCTTTTCTTCCCGCGGAAGGTTATGTGTTGAGCATTCCAAGTCGTCTGATTCTGCCTGATACCCCAAGAAAGGGGATTGTTATCAACCTTGCTGAGTTGAGGTTGTACTACTTTGAGCCCGATAAAAATCAAGTACATGTTTTTCCTGTCGGCATCGGTCGAGTGGGACGCGATACCCCCGAGATGATCACCAAGATAAGTCAAAAAAGACCGAATCCAACATGGACGCCACCAAATTCAATCCGCAAAGAGTATCTTGAAAAGGGCATTGAATTACCGAGAGTGGTTCCTGCCGGACCGGAAAACCCATTGGGTGAGTACGCTTTGAGGCTTGCTTATGGCGCTGGTGACTACTTGATCCATGGTACTAATAAAGACTTCGGAATAGGTTTACGAGTTAGCTCTGGTTGTATCCGAATGGAACCTAAGGATATTGAATGGCTGTTTGAGCAAGTGAACCGTGGCGAACAGGTCACCATTATCAATGAGCCAATCAAAGTGTCACTAGAGCCAGATAGAAGTGTGTTTGTCGAAGCGCACGAACCATTAACTCGAAGTGATGGTTCAAAGAAATCATTACAGATCCCTGTGGAATTAAAATGGTGGCTTGAAGACGCAGAACTGCCTAATTCAAAAGCGAAGGCGGTTATCTTTGCTCAAAACGGCGTGCCTGTAGAGATAGCACCACCTGTGATTGAGTTTTAATTCGATTGCCTCTTCTGTAACAAGGGGCGGTTTCCCTTTCTCTACTCGAATTAGTCCCTTCTACTCAAGTTAGTATCGCCCAAAAAAAAAGCACCACATCCGTTAAGAGGTGGTGCTGTCCATATACTGCTTTTGCGACTTATTTAAACTACAGCTTAATCGCACTTAGATCTCAAACTACTTAGTGTACGACTCAGCGATGTTGTCGATACGTTCGTTAGCACGATCCGCTTCTTCTTTTGCTGCCATAGCGGCTGCTTCTGCTTCTTGTGCCTTCATTTCTGCGGCTGCTTTGTCACTCTTAAGTGCTTCAACTTCGCTAGTAAGTTGAGCAACTTGGTTAGTTAGTTGATCCATTTCTGACACTGCAGCTTCTTCTGGCTCTGAAGAACAACCGGCTAAAATGAAAACTGAGGCTGCAGCTGCGATTAACGTCTTATTCATAAGAACTCCTTGCTTATTTATCATCAAAAGATGCGCTATACATTCTCTATCATATAGTCGCTTCATTAATGATTGTAGCGACTAATTTTTTAACTGCAAAAACAATAAATAAAGAAATTGCTAAATTTTTGAGGTAATTAGCTGAGCATCACGTTCTGTCTCACTTATGAGATGAAGGGTTTAGAGGCGACTGTAATGTGTTCTTGGAGAGCCATCCCTTTGTTGGCAATGCATACAATGTTCTAGCTAGAGATAGATTAAAGGATAAATTTACTGTGATCTCTATCCTTATAAAGTACTTTCGCGGTATCATGTCACGTTAAATTAATTTTATTCAATACCATCATGACTGGAGAGTCCTTTGCACTTTAAAGATTTAGGCTTAGATAACCGCTTACTGAAGAACTTAAAACATTACGACTTCAAGAAGGCGACAGAGATCCAATCAAAAGCGATCCCTGTTGCTATTGCTGGTAAGGATCTATTGGCTTCATCAAAAACGGGATCAGGAAAAACATTGGCGTTTGTGTTGCCAATGATACATAAGGCTTTAAAAACAAAAGCGTTTTCTGCTAAAGATCCTCGTGGTGTAATTTTGGCTCCTACTCGTGAGCTGGCTAAGCAAGTTTACGGTGAACTGCGTAGCATGCTTGGTGGTTTATCTTACGAAGCGGCGCTTATCTTGGGTGGCGAAAACTTTAACGACCAAGTTAAAGCACTGCGTAAGTACCCTCGTTTTATCGTTGCAACTCCAGGTCGTCTTGCTGACCACTTAGAACATCGTTCATTGTTCCTAGATGGTGTTGAAACGCTAATCCTTGATGAAGCAGACCGTATGCTTGACTTGGGTTTCGCTCCAGAACTTCGTCGCATTGCTAATGCTGCTAAACACCGTCGTCGTCAGACACTAATGTTCTCTGCAACGTTAGATCACGCTGAAGTAAACGGCATTGCCAATGAAATGCTAGATGCGCCTAAGCGTATCTCTGTTGGTGTTTCTAACGAGCAGCATTTAGATATCACTCAGAAATTCTACCTATGTGATCACCTCGATCACAAAGAAGCGATTCTAGACCGTGTACTAGAAGAAGCTGAATACCGTCAGGTAATGATCTTCACTGCAACTCGTGCTGATACCGATCGTCTAACAGATAAGTTGAACGAGAAGAAGCTTAAAGCGGTTGCACTGAGTGGTAACCTAAACCAAACGCAACGTAATGCTATAATGAGCCAGTTTGAGCGTGCGGTTTACAAAATCTTGGTAACAACCGATGTTGCTTCTCGTGGTATCGATATTCCGAACGTGAGCCACGTTATTAACTTTGATATGCCGAAGCACACCGAAGAGTATGTTCACCGTGTTGGTCGTACTGGCCGTGCAGGTAACAAAGGCGATGCAATCTCTTTGGTTGGTCCAAAAGACTGGGACAGCTTCAAGCGTGTTGAGCTTTACCTTCAACAAGATCTTACTTTCTCAGTGCTTGAAGGCTTGAAAGGTAAATTCAAAGGCATTAAGCCTCGTAAACCTGCTTTTGCTAAAGGCGGACCTGCGAAGAAGAAGACCAACACTCAAGTTAAGAAGACGCCGAAGAAACCGGTTAAGCGCGATAAGAGCTTCCACCAAAATGTGGCTGTGGGTGATACCGTGTTTATCCCTAAGAAGAAAGTTGCGCCAAAAACTGACGATGAGTAACCAACTCGCGTGAGCCAAAAGCTAACGTAAATAAAAACCGCCAATATTAGGCGGTTTTTTTGTGTCTGTACCTTGTCTATTTCTCGTCTCCCTTTATCTTGCCCTATGCTCATTTAACTTCTGAAAAGCTTGAAAGGACACCTATCCTTGCATCTATTCAAAGTCGAAGGTCTAAAATGAAGACATGAGAATATTATCCGCTAGATATTTATGGATTGCGGTAGTTGGGTGCGTCACGCCCCAAAACACATAGCGGTCTGAACCATAGGTTGCGCATTCGTTAGTTAAGCTATGGCGATATAAGTAATCGGAAGCTGAATGGCGCTGAATATCTAAACATGCATCTGTGGCGTTCTGAAATCCATGTTGCTGCGGGTTTTCAGTAATGTGGTTAAACAGATCATGAGCATTGAAAAGTACGACATTGACCCCCCTAGCTTGGTAATACTCAGCTTGCTCTTTGATGAAGAGGTTAAACTCAATTATTTTGCTATGCACAATAGAAATTTCATCTTCTGTCGAGTATTTAAATTGTGGAGCTTTTGTGGCGTCAGGGAGAGTGAAGAGCAAAATGTTTTGAGCCCCACTTCCCGTTAAACGAATTAGAGCGCTGCTGAAATCAGCTTTTACATCAGCCACCGATCGTTCGTAATTCATAAAGTCGTTAAGGCCGAACTCCAAAGTAAATAACGAGTTTTCTGGACGGTAATTCTTCGCGGCTTCCATGTATTTCAGGTACGACGTGACTTGGTCATAAACTCCTTTGAGGACTCCATACTGATTTGTGCCTGCCGCCCCACCAACTGCCCAGTTATACAGAGGTATGTTTTTCTCTCTAGCTAGGTACTCTGTCCAGACTAAGCCATTTGAGAAGTGACCTAAGAACCATGAGTTGGCATTCGGAAGAACCCATTGCGAACCGTTGAATAAGTTTCCAGTATCAGAAAGGCTATCCCCAAATGTGATGATTCGATTAATTTTATTGTCTTGGAGTTCTTCGTCATTGGTCCATATTGAGTGGTTGTAGGAGAACCGACTGTCTGCTGCAAAATAAGTGATGTCGGCGGCATCATGCTGGATGTCTAGTGTCTCTTCGCAACGTTGTTCTATTTCTGATTGTGGTGTTCCACTAAAGAACATGTTTTTATACGATGAGGGCGACCACCAATATCCATCGATAGTGTAGTAATTGCCATCTTCGTTTCTTGCCCATTTCCAATCAGTTGCAACTGAGTCATTCGATATGTCGGTTCGGTACCAGCATCTGATATATGATCGTGTATCAAGCATCTGCCCTTGTGCTACTTCGTCAGGAATTGTTGCATCTAGAGGCATTGATGTATCGGCGATAGCTGATGCAATTAGAGGCATTGTCAATGTAAATACCAAGATCATTTTCTTCATTTTAGAGTACTCATTTAGCAAAGTAAGTAAGGTTAATTACTTTATTATTAATAATAAGAATAAATATCATTTAGGCAATGTATTGAATATTACTCATTGTTGCGTCAATAACTCATATGAAGCACGTATAATAAGTGTTACATAGATCCAACTTTCAACGGTTTTGCGTTCATTAATTTTTATCTGGGCGAGAGTCCATACCTACTTTATTCACATTTACTATTAATAGTTATCTCACTTAATTATTATTAATCAATTGATTACTTGTTTTATCGTTTATTGTGACTTTGGTTGAGCAATGTTCATCACTACTGTTTAATTCCAGTTCAATCTCACAAATATCGAGTCCCTACTTTCTGTTTTATAAAATCATCAACTACGGTTCTTTTACTCATCAGAGGTCTAATCTGTTTAAGGAAAGAGCATTGAAAAAGATATTAATTTGGACGATAGCTTGTCTATCCAGTTTTGGTGCCTATGCAGGAACGAGCGCATCGGCATTAGAAGTCAGCGGATACACTGAAACGAAATATCCCATTGTGTTGGTACATGGCTTGTTTGGCTTCGATACATTGGCGGGCGTCGACTATTTTTATGGCGTACCGGAATCTCTGACAAAAGATGGCGCGAGTGTATACGTCGCTCAGGTTTCTGCGACCAACAGCTCTGAAGTGCGTGGAGAGCAGTTGCTGGCTCAAGTTGAAACACTGTTAGCCGCGACCGGGGCAAGTAAGGTGAACCTAGTTGGTCACAGCCACGGCGGACCAACAGCGCGCTATGTGGCTTCAGTTCGTCCTGATCTGGTAGCCTCAGTGACAAGCATTGGTGGCGTCCATAAAGGATCTAAAGTTGCCGATCTCGTGCGTGGAAGCGTATCAGAAGGCTCAGCTGCGGAAGGTATCGCGGTTAAGTTGGCTGGTGGATTGACGACACTGATTAACCTTTTATCTGGTGGAACGGATCTAGACCAAGATGGCCTTGCATCTCTTGAAGCGTTGACCACTGAAGGTTCGCTTGCATTCAACCAGTTTTACCCTGAAGGCGTTCCGACGTCTGCGTGTGGTGATGGTGAATGGCAAGCAAACAACGGTGTTTATTACTATTCATGGACAGGATCTTCCACTTTTACCAACCTTCTGGATCCTACCGACGGAGCGATGACAATCCTTGGTTTAGCTTTTAATGAACCTAATGACGGGTTAGTGGGAGCATGTAGCGCGCATTTGGGCAAAGTGATTGGTGATGATTACAAAATGAACCACCTAGATGAGATTAATGGGTTGTTGGGTATTCATCATCTCTTTGAGACTGATCCAGTGACGTTATATCGCCAACACGCGAATCGATTGAAGTTGGCTGGCCTGTAAGTCGCGCTGCCCAAAGTTAAGATCATAAGGAAAATATAATGAAAAAGACCGCCATTTTGTCGATAACCACGATAGCCCTGATGAGCACAGCGGCGGTCTTTTTATATCTAAAGAAGGAAGAGGTAAGTTCATATAATAACAACGAACAAAGCGCTTCTTCATTGAAGGTTAGCTCTCAACAAGATACCGAAATCGATAGTGCGTCAGCCAAAGACATGATGGAATATTTCGTGTCAGGCAATACAGAATTAACCCTCGAAGAGATTCGTGACAATGTGGCAAATCACCACGAGCAATCACAAGCAGCGGTGGTCGATGAAGCATTGTTCGCAAAGTATCTCGAGTACAAGTCGGCACTGACAACATTGGATGTTCAATTCGACACCACCTCAATATCCGCAGAGGACTTACGCGCACTGAATCAAGCTCTGCTTGACCTTCAAACTCAACTTTTCAGTGAGAGCGAGATAAGTATCCTGTTTACCCATGACAATAAAATGAGGGAAATCGCTTTAGAAAAGTTACTTCTGAAACAAGAAGGGCTAGAGGAACAAGAATATCAGCAAAGGCTTGAATCTTACCTATCTGAACAACCCGATTATATTCAGTCCAGTCATCAAAATCAGGTTTTATTACAGCAACTATCCAGCTCACAAGGTCTAGACGAACAAGGTAAATACTTGAAGAGAAATGAACTGGTTGGCGAAGAAGCGACACAGAGGCTCGAAGCACTCGATAAACAAAGAGCGGACTTTGAAGGAGCTTTAGAGATTTATTTTGTTGAACGAAATGACATTTTGAATGACTCAGCCCTCTCGACAATTGAGCAACAAGAGACGATCGCTCAGCTTAGAGAAGCTCATTTTCAGCCACAACAGCTTAGAAGGGTAGAAGCGATTGAGAGAATCAGAGCCGCTGAGAACGGCCAGTAAGGTTTGGTGATTTAGTCAAAAATCTATCGAAAATAAAAAACCAGTCAAGAGTGACTGGTTTTTTATTATGGGTGAGTTGCAAGGTAAATAAAGCTAAATGTCTTTATCCCTTAAACCTTAAAATAATCCAACTGCTGCTTTTGCTGCTCGGCTAGGTTAGATAGCTCGTGGCTCGCTGCTGCGGCTTGAGTAATACCGGTTACGTTTTGGCTTACTAGGCTGTAGATGTTTGAGATATTACGGTTGATGTCTGCTGTCACTTGGCTTTGTTCTTCTGCGGCAGAGGCAACTTGAGTGTTAATTTCTGTCATGTCGGTTACTGAGTTAGCAATACCAGAAAGTGCTGCGCTCACCTCGCCTGAGAGTGTTTGGTTGTGCTCTAACATAGACAGTGAACTGCTCATGCTCTCATTGGCGTTACCCGATTGAACCTGCAAGCCTTCGATAATTGCTTGGATCTCTTTGGTTGAATCTTGCGTACGAGCAGCCAGCATTCGAACTTCATCGGCTACAACTGCGAAACCACGGCCACTCTCACCAGCTCGTGCGGCTTCGATTGCTGCGTTAAGCGCAAGCAGGTTAGTTTGTTCAGAGATGCTTTGAATCACCTCAATCACTTTACCAATTTGTTCAGAGTGCTCTTTTAGCGTGCCTACAACGTTCGCAGCTTCGCTGAGCTGAATCGCCATTTGCTCATTGGCTTGGTTGCTTTCATTAAACAAGCTCATACTGTGCGTCGCCATTTCATCGGCTTGCTTAGACGCTGAGTCGGCTTGTACTGCATTCTCGTTTACGTGCGATGCTGTGCTCTCAAGTTGGTTCACGGCAGAAGCCACTTGTTCCACTTCTTGCTTCTCTTGATCAGAGTTAGCACTTGATTGCGTCATTACTGCCGCCAACTCTGTTGATGCAGACGCCACTTCAATACTGATTCGAGATAGTGAACTTACGGTGTCGCGCAATTGCTCAACGGATTTGTTTACGTCTTGGGCAAGGCGAGATATTTCGTTGTCGCCATGCTCTTCCGCTTTTACTAGCAGGTTACCTTTTGCTACTTCGCGCATGGTTTCTTGGATATTGCTAAGCGGCTTAACAATGATGCCAGCTAGCGTCCAGCTGATGACTAATGCGATTGAAAGAATCACTAACAGTGCGATGGTTGCGGTGTTGAGTGTGCTGGTGTGTTGCTGGCCATTGATGTCCACTTCTTGAGTGGCAATACGGTTCAGTTGCTTTGAGAGGAGGTTGATAGCTTGCACCATTTCGTTACCCGCGTGACGATATTGGTCGATTGCGATCTGATAGCGGTTATCAAAGTCAGAAGGTAGCGCTGCGCTGCCATGTTTTGCTCTTAATAGAGGAAGCATAGTGGTGCGAGAAAAATCGACATAGTGATTCATCGCTTTGCTCATTGCGGCTACTTCATCTTGCATGCCTGGCACTGTGTCTAATGAGTTCAGTAGGCGAGTATTTTGGTCGCGTTTTTGGTTTAGTGTTTCAACCAGTGTTTTTACGTCATCAGCATTGAATAGGCTGTAGATCGCTTTGATGCGCATGCCATAGCTGTTGTCGACGATTTCACTGAGTTCTTCTTTATGTAGGATGAGTTGATCGGTTGCTGTTGATACATCTTTAAAAGCGTTTTCCAGTTTGTCACCACCGATGATGACACCCGTCAAAAGTAATACGACAGAAAAGAGTACTGGAATGAGAATTTGTATTTTTATCGATAAGCCACTGAGAAGTTGGCGCATGTAATGTCCCTCTTTGAATAAATAAATGAGCAGAAGCAATTGTTATTATTGTTATTAGTCAGTGATTCTAACTTCTGAGAATGACAATTCAATCAGTAATAGATTCGATTTTGATATATGCGATAGGTATTTCATAAATTCTGATTATTTATCGTACAAACAAGGCTTTAGCCATTTTTAAGATAGGGTTATTTAACACAGAACCCTGTGTGGTATTAGGTAATGAAAGGGATGGCGAGATATTGAGTGGTTTGGCTTAAATAGGTTGGAATGAATATTCAGTGCCTATAAGTGAGGCTAATTTATTACTTCAAGGTTATTTGGTAGGGGGAAAACAAGAAAATAAGTTGTAGTTGTCATATAGGCTTCAATTAAGTGAAACACAACTGTCACATTCAGATTCTAAAGTGGGCACCGTTCAAGCAAAACAACATTACGGCAATAACGCCACTAAAGGAAATTTGTGATGAAAAAGACAGTTATCGGTGCAATCGCACTACTAGGCGCTCTAACAGTGAATACAGCTTCAGCTAAAGAAACTATCTCTGTAGTTGGCTCTAACAGTGCTTCTCCACTGGTTGAAGTTTTTGCAGAAACCTACATGAATAAAGGCGAACCAGTGTTCATCGAAATTCAAGCACCGGGTTCTTCTGCAGGCATCAAAGCAGCAAAAAATGGAAGTGCTGACCTTGGTATCTCTTCTCGTGACCTAAAAGAAGAAGAGAAAACAGCTGACCTGAAAGAGCTCGTTATCGCTCGTGACGGTATCGCAGTTGTTGTTAACCCAAATAACGAAGTATCTGCTCTTACAGCTGAGCAAATAACTTCAATCTACAAAGGCGACATCACTAACTGGAAAGATGTTGGTGGTGCAGACAAGCCAATCGTAGCAATCACTCGTGATACTGCATCTGGTACACGTGGTGCATTCGAAGACATCATGAAACTTAAGAAGAAGATTGGCGACAAGAAAGTATCGGCTATCTCTCAACGTGCTCAAGTTGCAAACGGTAACGGCGCACTTAAAGTTTCTGTAGCAAGCAACCCATACGCTATCGGCTTTATCTCTCTAGGTACAGTTGACGAATCTGTTCAAGCTCTAACTATCGACGGCGCTGCTGCGACTGTAGACAACGTTAAGAACGGTTCTTACAAAGTTGCTCGTCCTTTCCTAGTTCTTTACAAAGCAGGCGCTCCAACAGCTGAAACTCAACAATTCCTAGATTGGATGGTTGCAGAAGAAGCTCAAGCTATCGCTGACAAAAAAGGCTACATCACAGTTAACTAATCTTAACTGACCAACACTTAATTATTGCTCAGCCTAACTTAGGCTGAGCCTTTTCTTTCAACTTTGTCTATTTCGAGCTCTTGTTGAGCCACAAAGTTTGAGATTTTATATATGACCATCGCAAATAATGAAAAGCTTATGAATACTGAAGCGACTCAAATCAACAAGCCAAGTCTACGTGCTAAGAAGCGCATCGACTGGAGAGAAAGAATCTTCCACGGCTTGTTCTTATCGAGTGCTGTAATCGGCATCGTATCACTAGCCGTTATCGCTTACTTTATCGTTGCAGAGAGTATCCCTGCATTCCAAGAGGCGGGTGTTTCTGGCATCGTTCTGGGTGTTGACTGGTTACCTCCAGCTCTATTCGGTGTTGCAACCATGATCGTTGCCTCGATCGTTTCGACACTTGGAGCTGTAGTTGTTGGTGTGCCGGTTGGTGTATTAACCGCTATTTTTATTGCTGAGATTGCTCCAAAGCGTCTGGCAGATATTATTCGACCAGCAGTTGAGCTTCTAGCTGGTATCCCGTCGGTAGTTTACGGCTTCTTCGGCCTGGTAATTATCGTTCCAATGATTCAGAACATTTTCCAAGTACCAGCCGGTAATACTATCCTGGCAGGTATCATTGTTCTGGGTATCATGATTCTTCCTACCGTTATCACGGTTTCTGAAACTTCGATTCGTGCTGTACCTCGTACATACAAAGAAGGTTCACTTGCACTGGGCGCTTCGAAAATCTACACAATTTTTAAGCTACTCGTTCCTGCTGCACGTTCAGGCATTATGACTGGTGTGATTTTGGGTATCGGTCGCGCACTTGGCGAAACGATGGCAATCATCATGGTTATGGGTAACGCGCCAGCAATGCCAGAAGGTATTTTGGATTCGGCTCGTACGCTAACAGCAAACATTGCAATTGAAATGTCTTACGCAAGTGGCGTTCACGCTAACGCACTGTACGCAACAGGTGTTGTACTTCTAGTGTTCATCATGATGTTAAATGGTGCTCTACTTTATCTTAACCGTGAAAAAGCGAAGTAGGCGAGGATAAGTAATATGGATCGCGTAAAATTAAAGCAAGCACGTCAAATCAAAGACAACATCTTAAAAGGTTTTATCTGGGCAGCTGCGGCTGTAACCGTTGGTTTCTTATTCTGGATTATTTGGTACATCCTATCGAACGGTCTGCAATACGTAGATTGGAACTTCATCACTGACGATTACACTCGTACTGGTGAAGAGCGTGGTATTTTCCCAATGATCATCGCCACGATCTACATGGTAATTGCATCGATTGCAGTGGCAGCGCCACTGGGCATCATGACGGCAATCTACCTAACAGAATATGCGAAAGTAGGTAGCCGTTTGGTGAAAGTGATTCGATTCTGTACTGAGTCGCTCGCTGGTATTCCATCGATTATCTTCGGTCTGTTCGGTATGACCTTCTTTGTTTCGATCCTTGGCCTTGGCTTCTCGATTCTATCGGGTGCATTAACGCTAAGTATCTTGATTCTTCCTGTAATCATTCGTACTACAGAAGAAGCATTGATGGCAGTACCACAAACTTACCGTGAAGGCTCATACGGCCTTGGCGCTTCAAAAATCTACACTATCTGGCGTTTGATCTTACCAAGCGCAATGCCAGGTATCTTAACTTCGGTCATTCTTAGTATTGGTCGTGTAATTGGCGAATCAGCACCTGTATTTTTAACAGCAGGTATGGTGGCACGTGTTCCTGAGTCGGTATTCGATTCTGGCCGTACACTAACGGTTCACCTATATAAGCTGACAACAGAGCTATTTACTATCGATGAGTGGAACCAAGCCTACGGTACGGCGACAGTCCTAATCGTATTGGTTCTCTTGATCAACATGGTTACAAAACTGATTGCAAGACGCTTCAACACGGCAACTTACTAAGCTGATTAGCAGGCTCAACAATAAAGAGAGCCTCCGTGATAAAGAAAGCATCAAGCTAGACACGAATTTAAGAATTTAGAGATTACGACAATGAACAAATTTGATATTGAGAACCTAGATCTGTTTTACGGCGACAACCAAGCGCTTAAATCTATCAACCTGCCAATTCCAACTCGTCAGGTTACGGCACTGATTGGCCCATCTGGTTGTGGTAAGTCAACGCTACTACGTTGCTTGAACCGCATGAATGACCTAATTGAAGGCGTTACTATCAAAGGTAAGCTGGATATGGATGGCACAAACATCTACGGCAATATTGATGTGGCTGACCTACGTATCCGCGTCGGCATGGTATTCCAAAAGCCAAACCCATTCCCAATGAGCATCTACGAGAACGTGGCTTACGGGCTACGTGCTCAAGGTATCAAAGACAAAAAGCACATTGACGAAGTAGTAGAAAGCTCACTGCGCAGTGCGGCACTTTGGGACGAAGTAAAAGACCGTCTTAAAGCACACGCATTTGGCTTGTCTGGTGGTCAGCAACAGCGTCTATGTATCGCTCGTACCATTGCAATGGAACCGGATGTAATCCTAATGGATGAACCAACATCGGCTCTAGACCCAATCGCGACGCATAAGATTGAAGAATTGATGGAAGATCTGAAGAAAGACTTCACTATCGTTATCGTAACGCACTCAATGCAGCAAGCGCGTCGTATTTCAGACCGTACTGCTTTCTTCCTAATGGGAGAGCTTGTAGAGCACAACGAAACGAGTGTTATCTTTAGCGAGCCAAAAGATGATCGTACTAAAGGTTACGTAAACGGTGACTTTGGTTAATTGATTATTCAAGTGCTGTGTTTGGCCTTTTAGCGAAATCAGCACGCTAACTGATACGCAGGTTAGATAATCGAATAGATCGACAGAATTATCACAATAACTATAAGCGATGGAAGTTTTGCCCCACTTTAGGTGGGGTTTTTTTATACCTTTAAAAAAGTCCCAATGTCGATGAAATTTTGGGCAGGAAATCCCATTTTTGTAGTCCTTCTCATGCTTGTGATAATGTAAAAAGTGAAATTGCGACCCGCTTAACATCTCATTTTTAGTTACATTGATTGCATATCAAGGCTTCTGTATTTTTGCTGTATTCTCAATAGCCAATGGACGGAAGCTGTGCCTGTAAAAGCCTTTGCAAAACAAATATCTGCTACGCGTGATCACCGTTTATTGGCAGAGTCTCTTTTTGACTACTTGACTAAGATGCTTGCTCCAAAAGGGATTGGGATATTTGCAGAACCGATACCAGAAGTCGATTCGTTCCCCTTGTTTTCTTATGGAGAGCTAACGTCTCTGGCAAATTATCCTGCTACGTTTTGGCCTTGGGTTTCTCAATTCGATACCGCAGATGGCGTGCTCCCAATGTCTATCAACACTTGTAAGTGGGAACACATGAAAGTGTTAGGTGGAGAGTCATTCATCATGATGCTCGACAACGCGCCTGCCTGTAGAACTTATTTAATTGTTCAAAATTGCAATGCTCAGCATATCAACCAAACCTTCGACCAAGATCTTGATGTTCTTCAACTTGCAGCAGCCCGCTGGCAATGCATTCGTGCAGAAAAGAACGCTGCGCTGGAGATCAAACACCGCGACACGCGTGAAGCGCAGTACCTTGATGAAATAAAGCTTCGTGAACTGTTTGTGGAGAATATGAAACTGGTTCATCAGGTGGCATTAGAGCTTTCTAATCCTGACTCTTTGGATGCCTTGTATAAAGCCTCGGTTGAGGCGGTTCGTGATCGGTTAGGATTTGATCGTGCGATCTTCATGCTATTGGATATGAAAAAGCGCTGTTTTAGCGGGACATACGGCACTGATGAGTCCGGTAAGACAAACAGTGAGCACCATACTCAATATGATTTACACTAGCTTGAAGCTGAATATATTGAAGCTTTGTCTGACAATCACACCAACCTCATTGTTATCGAGCAAGCCCCGCTCTACACGGAAGGTAAAGTGGTCGGGCAGGGGTGGAATGGAATGCTCATCTTACGTGAAGGTGATAAACCCGTCGGATGGATTGCGATGGATAACTACATTCACCGTTCACCCATCACCAATTATCAAAAGCAGATGCTTGAATCCTTTGGCTCTCTGCTTTCTCAGATCTACATTCGCAAACGCCAAGAACAAAATATACGCATGTTGCACTCAAGTATGGTGGAGCTATCTCGCTGCGATACTGTCAGTGAAGTGTGTAAATCGGCGGTGAGCTTTGCGATTCAGCATTTAGGCATCGACCGACTGGCGGTTTTCCTCACCGATAAAAATTGCAGTTACATGCAAGGCACGTGGGGCACGGACATAAAAGGCGATATTGTCGATGAGTCCTATTATCGCTCTGAGCTGGTAGAGCGAGACATCGTAGCCGCAGCTCGTGCTTGCCCTAATCAAGTGGCGTTTGAAGAATCAGTCCCTATTTATCACGACTTCAATATTGTCGGAGTCGGTTGGACGGCCATGACTATGCTCACCACAAACACGGGTGAGCCGATTGCGTTTATCGCAGCTGATAACTTGTTAACTCGCAGTCCCTTAACTTCACAGCTTCGCGAAGTGATTCGTATATTTGCCTCTAGCCTTGCAGAGGTATTGCAAAGAACCATGGCTCAAGAGGAGCTGAAAAAGCTCAATGAAACGCTTGAACAAGAGGTCAGCAAACGCACTCAAGAGCTTGAAAGAGCCAATGAACAGTTGGATATTATTTCTAAATTAGACCCTCTAACACGTCTTGGAAACCGTCGTATGCTGTCGCAGGTCTTAGAAGATTTGAACTGCGACGATCAAGGTGCTTTTGCCACACAACATGAAATTACATTTGGGCTTATACTTGTCGATTTAGATCATTTTGGCTTGTACAACAGTGTTTATGGTCATACAGAGGGTGACGCTGCTCTGCGAACCATCGGCAAGATACTTAATGCTCATGTTCATAGCGATAAGGAAACTTTCTGTCGTATTGGTGGTGAAGAGTTTATGTTGTTGATGATCGGCACTCATCACTCTGAAACTAAACAGCGTGCAGAGTCGATCAGAAAATGCATTGAAGAGGCGAAGATCCTTCATTGTGAAAGCAGCACCAGCCAGTATTTAACTGCATCTGTTGGTTACGCGTCGATAACCTCAGACCAGCATCAATTCGATTTCGATTTGCTGTATGGCAAGGCAGACAAAGCTTTGTATCAAGCCAAAGACTCAGGGCGAAATCGAATTGTCTCTGCTCTAAAGCGAAGAAAGGTTGCGACGCCACTGACTTAGTGTGGCATTTATTTTTTCATCTCTTAAAAACGACTGATGCCGTGATGATCACAATGTGATCATCACGGCTTCGTTTTTTTGTTTACTTAGATTCTCTGCTTAACTAGCGTTCTGCTTATTTAGATGGCTGGTTAATTAAAGCCTTTCTAACGTGCTCTTATGAGCTTTGTTCGAGATGCGTTTTGGCTTCTTAACCGCTTTGATTGCTAGAGCTGGATCCCATGACTGACTTGGTGATCCAGTTTCAGCATAGAGGCTTTGGTTGAGCTTGGTTAGCTCCGCTTCAATTGCTTCTAACGTTTCACCACTCAAGCTTGAGTTTTCTGTTTTCCATTGCTCAAACAAGGTTCTCGTCATCACCCCATCTTTCGCTTTCAGCGCGGTAATCAGCGCTTCGGCTGTATCGGATTGATGTTCATCTTGGCGCTTTGGTTTTACTGTTGTGCCGCGGCGTGACCAGAAGTAGAAAGCAACTGTAGAACTGATTAACCACAAGGCAGCGAACAGCGCGGTTAGGTAAGGCCATATGCCAGGGGTATCAACGGTAACAATCGTCGGGCTGGCTTGTTTGGTTGGTGTTTCTGTCAGAGGCGGCGGCGTGCTTGAGATCGCGCGATCACTTGCCTGAACCGACAACTCAAGTCCAAGAGCTTTACTGGTCTTTTGTGATTGCGAATCGGTGTTAAACCAAGTTTGAGAAACATCAGGCAGAGAGATGCTTCCAGATTCCTTAGGGATTAGAACCTGTTTATACACAACGAGAGCATTACCGGATTGGGTAGTGCCAAATTGCGGTTTCTCTTCATAAACACGTACCGATTTAGGGTAGGTGATCTTCAGTTTTGGCAGTTGATGCTGGGTCAAGTTGCTGGCTGTCATTGTGATGGTACGAGTTAACGAATCACCTGCTTCCATTTCAATATTCTGCTTCTCGCCACCTAAAGTATTGCTATCTGTCAGCTCGTTGCCTTGGCTATCTGACCATTTCTGAATCAACTTGAAGTTCGATGTTGGTAACCACTCACCTTGATAGCCTTTTGGTACCGGATTTACTGTGACATCTAAGGTTTCAACAGGCGTGTCGAGCTGGAAAAGGCGCGTTGTGCTTGAGTTGTTGGTTGAGTAAACAACTGCACCAGTTAACTTTGGCCCTTGAAGCTGAAATTGTCCTGCTTGCTGTGACGATATATGGAAAGATTGCTGAACAACGGTGACTTCTTGTCCGTTGATAACATCTTGAAATTGCTTAGACTCTCCAATCGGCTCAACGTCTAATTTTGCTGAACTTGGTGGTGCAATTTTAGGATCTTGCAGTCTTCTAGGATCAGCCTTAATGATGAGTTTTACATCAAGCTCCGCGACCTCTTGAGGGTATAGTGAGTCTTTACTGAGATTAAGTTGAAATTCAGCCATATCACTCTGCTTTGGAGCTGCTTTATTAACCGAAACGTTGATAGTGATAGGCTTAGTTTTAGCCCCTTCAATATCAAAGCTAGGAATATCTAATTGGCCTAATCGAAGTGGGGCAAGGGTAATATTCCATTCGCTAGACACAGTGCGGCTACCATTTACGATTCGCATCGACGACCCAAAGCTTGGGGTGCCGACGTAGAAATCCTTCTGAAGGGGGGCGAGATCTAAAGCGTCGGACGATACTTTTTCATCGGTCGCCACTCTAAGTAGGAAGACTTCATCTTTGGTAACACTGTTTTGCGAAACACTCGCAACAGCGGTTGCTGCTAATACAGAATGTGACGAGAAAACACCGATTAGCAGTGTCAGTAGTATTGATAAAAATGGCTTGTTTAAAAATCGCATGGTTACCACTTTTTGTTTTGGTTGTTAGGAGCACTTTTTTGTCGTGCTTGTAGAATCATTTGCGCTTTAAGCAGTTGGCTCGGATCACGGGCGCTTTCTACTTGTTCAAGTTTTCGCATATCAGGATCGCTCGACATAGGTTGACCTGATACTTGTGCTGAAGTTTGTTGAGTGTTGTTATCACTGTCTTCCTTAGCAGCCTCTTGAGCTTGAGCTGTCTGAGATGCAGAGTCATCTTTGTCTTGTGACGGCCTACCTGCTTGAGCCGCTTTGTTTTGTTGCACAGCTTGCTTGTCGTTTTCTTCATCCATCTTGGAATCAGAGCGGTTATCAGCTTGGCTTTGGTCAGTATTCTGAGCTTGGTTTTCACTTTGATCTTGTTTGTTGCTTTGATCTTGGTTGCCGCTTTGACTTTGCGACTTGCCATTGTCAGTAGAGCTTTGTTGTTGATCCTGCGAGCTTTTCGAAGAATCATTTTGCTGGTCTTGGTCTTTCTGATCTTTGGATTCAGAATCACCTTGCTGTTGCTGTTGCTGTTGCTGTTGCTGTTGCTGTTGCTGTTGCTGTTGCTGTTGCTTCTGAGCTTGTTCGACAATCTCTAGGTTCTTCTTCGCATAAGCATGTTCAGGGTTGCTTTCGAGAATGCGTTGATACTCTTTTATCGCTTGGTCGTACTTACCTTGCTTTGCTTGTGCATTGGCGAGGTTGTAGCGAGCATCTTCGCCGGAAAGGCTTTGTAGCGTCTGTTCGGCCGCTTCGAAATCACCGGCTTTGTATTGCGCAATGCCTTTCCATTCTTGCTGTTCGAACTGTTCTGCGGCTTGTTGAAAGTCCTCATCTTTATATAACTGATAACCCACCTGATCATCGGTTTTCCAAGGATTCGCAAACGCAGAATTCGGCTGGCTGAACGATACAAGCACAGCTAGGCCACACCAAATAACCCCTTTTCGAAATAGCCCAAGGGCAGGAAGTAACAAAAACGGCAATAACCAGAAACCGTTGTTCACTCTGGTATTGAGCGAGTTATTGGTTTTAGTCACTTCTGATGTTGTAGCAATTCGATCGAGATAACTTGCGATGTGTTCAACGTCTGAGTTATCAAATTGTACCTCAGTGAATGTGCCGCCAGAGCGACGAGTCAGGTCGCGCATATTGTCTAAGTTGGTTTTCGCAACCACGGTTTGTCCGGAGTCAGTCTGTAACATCGAACCTGTAGGTAATGAGATCGGCGCGCCGCTTTCCGTACCTACAGCCAAGACTGATAACGTCCAATTACTACCAGAGAGTAGTGAGTCGATATCTTTCTTCTCTTGACCATCAATATCATCAGCAATCAGTACCAGATCGCCTTGGTAGATATGAGCGCGAGTCATCATCTCAATCGCGAGCTTAACTGCCGATGCTGCATTGCCGCCTTGGAAGGGCATGATATCTGGTGATAGGTTGGGTACGAGGTTCTTGATGGTGTTGATGTCTGACGTTAGCGGACTGATGGTGTAAGCATCTCCGGCGTATGCCACCATTCCTGTTAGGCCTTCTTTCCATAACGAAAGCAGATCCAGAGCCTTGTATCGCGCCTGTGTTAAACGGTTCGGTTTAATGTCAGTGGCATACATAGACATCGACATATCCATGATCACAACTCGTGCCTGCGTTTTTTCAAAGCTTGGCTGTTCATTTTTTTCAAAGCTTGGACCGGCCAATGCGATGACACCGACCAACCACCAAACACCGAAATAAGTGCTGCGGTTTTTCGAGGGTTTGTTCGATTCAGGAGCCAAATAACGGGCGATGTGTGACGCCAATAACCCTTGCTTGGATTGTCTCTTGCTAAGCCACCAAATAGCGGGCAGCACGGCAAGAGCCAAGAACCAATATGGGTAGATAAAAGTAAAGTTAGACATTGTTTCTCCTAATGGCTAACAGCATAAATGCGAAGAACATTGCCGCAGACAGAGGCCACACAAACCACTCTTGTTGTGGTCGCCATATCTTAGTGGCGTTCGTCACGGGTTCTAACTGGTTGATGGTGTCGTAAATCGTTGCTAGCTCTTTGCTGTCACGCGCACGGAAGTACTGACCGCCAGTGCGTTTGGCAATTTCCATTAGGGTGCGTTCATCCAAGTCTTGAGCAGTATTGACCTTACGAGTCATGAAGAACTCTTTGACCATCATTTCACCCGCACCGACACCCACGGTGTAAATCGTCGCGTTGTACTTCTTAGCAATATCGGCAGCTTCAAGTGGATCTAATACGCCCGCGGTATTGCTGCCGTCACTGAGTAGAATCATTACACGCTGAGGGGCATCGCTATCGACAAAGGTTTTGGTGGCAAGGCCGATACCATCACCGATCGCAGTTTGAGTACCGATAAGCTTTAACACCGCTTGATTGAGCTGTTGTGAAAGCGTGTCTCTGTCTAACGTCAGTGGCGTCTGCAAGTAGGCGTGATCAGCAAATAGCACCAATCCGACTCGGTCGCCTTTTCGTCGTTCAATAAAGTCACTCAATACATGTTTTACCGCAGATAAGCGATCGATGTATTCGCCATTGAATTGCATGTCTTCTTGGCTCATGGAGTAGGAGAGGTCGACAACCAACATCAAATCACGGTGTTTCGGCTGAAACTCAACTGGTTCACCGTACCAAACTGGACGTGCCATGGCCGTTACCAATAAAAGCCAGATGATGACTGACAAGGCTTTGGGTAAGCGACTGCTCGGTGTTTGGGTATTGCTGTCCTCGGGCAAAAACGGAAGCCTTAGAGCGCTGCTTGATTCTGATTTTGGTGAGAATAAGTAAACAAGGATCGGCAAGGGCGCTAGGAACAGCATCCACCACCAAACGAATTCAATATTTAGTAAGCTCGTGTTTAAAAGATCAGTCATAACGACCTCGCTTTGGAGGAAGGGCTTTACGAAGCCAGGTTTCGCAGTCATTAACCAATTGCTGTTGAGCCTTTTTCTGTTCGTCGTTCATTAGGGCTGCATTTTGATAGAGCGCTTGCTGCCACTGGGGTTGTTTTGCTACAAATAACGGCTTCGCTAATTGCGCATCTAAAAAAGCCAACCAATCATCACCAGATAAGCCTGCCACTTTGTCGCGTGGAAAATAGCTCAATGCAGCCTGACGAACGATGTCTTGAGCTGCGCTCGGAGACAAGGTATTTGAAGGCTGACTGTTACGAAAGCAAGCAAGTGCTTCGTTCTTCGCGTATTGGTTCTTTTGTCTGCGTTTTATAATGAAAAATACTAAGGCGATCACAACAATGGCCGTGATAATCACAGCCCACCACCCCCATGCCAAAGGCCACCATGACGGTGCGCTTGGTGTAATAATAGGGCTCAAGTCGAGAGGTTGATTCATGACTGAACTCCTGACACTTGGCTCATTAACGATTGCGCACAAGACAATGAACTGTATGGGATCGCCAGAGAAAGGCTCATTTGCATCAGTTGTTGTTGCTTCTGATCAAATGCGTGACTGAGCTTTTCCTTTTCCCTGTTTGATGAAAAGTTAAACCATTGGGTTTTATTGCCATCGGTGATCTGTTTTGAACCTTTGAATGAAGTAACACCTTGTTCTAATGGGTCGTAAAAATGCACTAAGCGAACTCGATTATGTCGACGTATTTGATTGATAAGTGAGTAATTACTTTCGTTATAACGGACAAAGTCACTGAGCATAATGATATCGCTGCCTTTCGGGCAAAGCTGATGAAGAGACTTCAATCCATGCTCTAAGGTTGTGTCGCTGTGATTGTCTTGGTTGGTCAGCGCTGCGTTATTGATTTCTATGACTTTTTGTAAAATACGCAGCGGAGCATGGTTGCTAGCACTTGGTTTAATCTCAATGATCTCTTGGCCAGTATCTATCACTGCGCCAATCCGGTCTTTTTGAGCGACGGTTAACCAACAAAGTTGGCTGGCAAAGTGTGCGAGTTGAACCGATTTAAGCAGCAAGGTTGAGCCGAAAATCATACTACTTGATAGGTCCAAGAACAAAATCACAGGCTGTTCTCTTTCTTCAGAAAACAGTTTGGTGTGCGCCTTGCCTGTTCTAGCCGTGACGCGCCAATCAATGCTGCGGATATCGTCGCCTGCCTGATATTGACGAACCTCAGAGAAATTCATCCCGCGACCTTTACGATTGCTCTCGTGTTGACCATTAAGTTGCGACCACAGGCTCTTGGCTGGAGGCAACCAGCGAACAGACTGCGCTTTGTATTGCAGCAGTTCATCCAGATTTAACGTGACGCCGTCACTATGGTTGGGTAATTGATTATTCATGCGCGTATCCCTATGCGCTGCCAACCAACGAGATAAGGTGTGCGATCACTTGGTTTGCAGTGACCCCTTCAGCTTGTGCGTGGTAGCTGCGAAGCAGGCGGTGGCGCAATACAGGGAATGCCATCGCTTGAACATCTTGTGGAGTAACATAATCGCGGCCAGCAAGCCAAGCGTGAGCGCGAGCACAACGGTCTAACGCGATGGTTGCACGCGGGCTAACACCCATGTCTAACCATTGATCAAGTTGGTCGCTGTATTGTTTAGGTTGGCGAGTCGCCATTACCAGTCTGATTATGTACTGCTCAATGGTGTCTGCCATGTGAATGTTGAGCACTTCTTGGCGAGCTTCGAAGATAGTTTGCTGAGATATCTCTTGTGGCTGAACAGATTCGTTGCCTTGAGCTTCACCGCGGTTGAGTCGCAGGATCTCAAGCTCACTCTCCATATCTGGGTATTCAACTTCAAGGTGAAGTAAGAAACGGTCTAGTTGGGCTTCTGGCAGTGGGTATGTGCCTTCTTGCTCAATCGGGTTCTGTGTTGCCATCACCAAAAACAGTTCAGGTAGCGCATAGGTTTTTCGACCGGCAGTGACTTGTTTTTCTGCCATCGCTTCCAACATAGCCGCTTGAACTTTCGCCGGAGCACGGTTGATCTCATCCGCTAGAATAAGCGAGTTGAAAATTGGGCCTGATTGGAAAGTGAACTCCCCTGTCTCTGGTCGGAAAATATCGGTACCAGTCAAGTCAGCAGGCAGTAAGTCTGGCGTAAATTGAATGCGGTGGAAATCCCCTTCAACGCAATCAGCCAGTGATTTTACGGCGCGGGTTTTTGCCAACCCCGGAGGCCCTTCAACGAGGATATGACCATCCGCTAAAAGGGCGATCATCAGTTGCTTAACGAGCTCTTTTTGACCAATAATTTGAGACTCTAGATAGTTTTGAAGGACTTCGAAATTTGTTTTGTGCATTTTGGACTCTCTGGGTATCCATTTGATTTTTATTTTGAGTATTGGTCACTGATTACTAGGAAAAAGTTCCAGTACATTTGCGTAATTTATTTTTTCAAAATTGGAAATATTAACAAGTGTTTAGCTAAAAACATCGTTAGGTTGTGATTATTACCATATCAATTGGTTTTTATATACAAAAGCTCGACGGTGGAGAGTGGTTTGAGTTCGGTTAGATCTGAGGGCTGAGAGCTAAAAATCGACTCTCGACAATGCGGTGTTTGTCTAGTTAATTCATGTTTAATGTGAATGTTTTTAAATGTTACATCATATTTGCAATTTTTTGAGAGAAAAGTCTCTAGTTTTATTAGTTGTGGCCGATACATCACTCAGATTGTGCATTGCTTGTTGGAGTGCACTAAAAAAGTCCTGTTCAGGGTATACCAATAACGAGCGATTCTTTTTAAAGGTCCAAATATGTTTAAAACTAACTCTCTGAGTATCAAGCAAAAAGTTGTACTTGGAATTACCTTTGCGGTTCTTGCATCGACAGTGATTGTCGGCGCGATGGCACAACAACAAGCAAGAGATGTATTAAGCCATCGATTGATCGATATTGAACTTCCAGGAATGCTAGAGCGAATCAATGGCGAGATTGATCGTGAAGTGTCTCAGCTATTGCTAGCAGCGGAGCAAATTGCTTCAAATGAATTTATTTCTGATGCGATTGAATCGACCGATCGCGATCCTGCACTAGAGAACAAATTGGTCAAACAGCTGAATAATGTTCGTAACCAATATCAGTTAAACGATGCTTCAGTGGCGAACCGTCAAACGGCTTACTATTGGAACCAAAATGGTTTCCTGCGTCAGTTAAACCAACAGCAAGATGGTTGGTTCTTTGGCTTTACGCAATCTGGACAGCCGACTATGGTGAGCATGTTCCAAGAAGCTAATGGCGAAGTGAAGATGTTTGCTAACTACCAACAGCCTTCAGGTTTGGCGATGTCAGGTCTATCAAAATCGATGGATGACATGGTTAACCTACTCAATGGTTTTAAGATTGAGAATACAGGCTTCGTATTCTTAACCGATAGCCAAGGTGATGTTCAAATTCACCGTGAACGTTCACGCAGCGATTCTTCACTTCAACAACTTTACGGCCCTCAAGCCAGTCAGCTACTGAATAAGTCAGGCTTCAACTTGATTACCACTGAAAGCCAAGGCCAAGAGCTGTTCGTTGCGAGTTTATACGTGTCGTCGATGGACTGGTTTGTCATTGGTGTGGTACCAACAGGCGAAGTATTTGCTGAGCTAGATGAGACGGCACAAAAGATGCTGATCATGACGGCGGTTGTGGCATTAGCGTTTATCCTAATGGGTGTAGTACTGGCGAACAGTATTACTCAGCCGATTAAACTTTTGGCTAAGCGTTTCGGCGACCTAGGTGAAGGCGACGGTGACCTTGCGCAGCGTATCGAAGTGAAAGGCAATGATGAAATCGCTCAGCTTTCAAAAGGCTTCAATGGATTCATTGAAAAGATTCACGAGTCGATGAAAGAGGTGTGTTCGACAAGCCAAGCGCTTCAAGTGGCAGCAGAGAGTGTTTCTAATAAAGCACATATCACCCATGACAACAGCCAAGAGCAACGTGATCAAACCCTTCAAGTGGTTGCTGCCATTAACCAAATGGGTATGACCATCAGCGAGATTGCATCGAACGCGGCAACCGCAGCTGAAACGGCAACACAAGCTTCGGGTAATACTGAAGTTGGCCGCTCTGTGGTTAACAAAGCAAAAGATGCGATTAGCCGTTTGGCGCAAGACATCGAAAGCACCGGGCAGGTAGTAGAGCAACTGGCTTCTACTACTCAAGATATTGGCTCTATTCTGGGTGTTATCCGTGATATTTCTGAGCAAACCAACTTACTTGCATTGAACGCTGCGATTGAAGCTGCGCGTGCCGGTGAGCAAGGTCGTGGGTTTGCAGTCGTTGCGGATGAAGTTCGTAACCTAGCAAGTCGTACTGCGGATTCAACGGAAGAAATTCAGAAGATGATCAACCAACTGCAAAGCGATGCGAAAGATGCGGTAACGGCAATGAGTGCAGGTAAGGTTATTACCCTTGAGGGTGTATCTGCATCGGATGAAGCGGTAGACGTATTGGGTGGTATCTCAGACCGTATCGTTGATATTACTGACCGTAACACGCAAGTTGCTACGGCAACGGAAGAGCAATCGACCGTGGTTCACACCATCAACCAGAACATTGAAGAGATCAACGCAATCAATGAAGTGACAACCGGTACTGCTGAGCAACTTGCAGAGGCGAGCCAAGAGCTTCGTGACTTGTCTTCTCGTCTAGATAAGATGGTTGGTTCGTTTAAGCTTTAACCCTTTCAAGCTGTAACATGGCTTAGATAGCGGTATAGACTAAGAGCTGGATTCATTTAATCATGAATCCAGCTCTTTTTATTTTGTGGTTTTGTTTCTTTCTAACTGACCTTAGCTTGATCTGGTTTCGGGCTTTGCTTTCAATCAACCTAGCATCACAGAGCGGAAATGAGTAAAATCTGATTAGGTTTAATATTTAGGTAAGTATCATGAGCGATTTTGAAAAAGAACTAGAGCAGATGACTCAAGAGATGGGCGATGAGCCTGAGGTAAAACTACCATCACTTGAAGAGCAAAAAGCAATTGTTGCTGAGTTCAAGCGATTAGAAGCGGAAGGCAAACTGACACCTGAAGTGTTAGAGAAGCATTTTGGCCAGTTCAACAAACAGAATGATACGCCAATTCACTAATTTGATTTAGATAGGTTTCATGTCTGAAAGAAGTGATATTAGCGGTTGGGTTTATAGCCTGACTAACAGATAAAGGTCTAGCGGTTGCTAGACCTTTTTTATCGCCGATAGCGAAACACGAATGGCTGACTGACGAACTATTCGATGTTAGTGAAACTTGTCTCCCACACATAAAAAATCCCCCTTACAAAGTAAGAGGGATTCGATATGGGCAAGTTATATCCTAAAAAGACGAACTGATTAGTCTGTGCCGTATTCTTTGTACAAACGACGACATGCGCGGCCATCGCTGTGGAACAGGTGACAACGGTGTGCTGGAATACCAATCGCCAACTTGTCACCTGATTCGATTTTCAACGTGTCTGGCTGGCGATAGATAACATCAGCATCAGCACTTTCAAGGTTTAGGTAAACCTGAGTTTCGTTACCTAGTTTCTCTACCATCATCACGTCAGCTTCAATCGTCGCGTCACCTGATTCAGCAGACATCAAGTGTTCAGGGCGAATACCCAGAGACATACGATCGCCAGCATTAACTGTCGTCCCGTCAACAGGAATCCAGAAAGTCATGCCATTAGAAAGTTGTACCAACACGCGTTCTGCTTCAGCTTGCTCGATGTGAACTGACATGAAGTTCATCTTCGGCGAGCCAATAAAGCCCGCAACGAAACGGTTTTGAGGGTAGTGGTAAAGGTCAAGCGGCTTACCGACTTGAGATACATAACCACCATCAAGAACAACGATCTTATCCGCCATTGTCATCGCTTCCACTTGGTCGTGGGTAACGTAGATCATCGTGCAACCAAGTTGACGTTGTAGCTTAGTGATTTGTGAACGCATTTGAACACGCAGCGCAGCATCTAGGTTAGATAGCGGCTCATCCAGTAGGAATACGTTAGGTTGAGAAACTAGAGTACGACCAATCGCAACACGTTGACGTTGACCACCAGAAAGTGCTTTAGGTTGACGCTCAAGAAGGTGACCAAGCTGAAGGATTTCTGCAGCATGCTCAACACGCTTGTCGATTTCAGCTTTGTTTGCGTTTGCTAACTTAAGGCCGAAAGACATGTTGTCGTATAGGTTAAGGTGAGGGTAAAGCGCGTAAGATTGGAATACCATACCTACGCCACGCTTTGATGGCTCAACGTCGTTCATGCGTTGGTCGCCAATGTACAAATCACCAGACGTAATGTCCTCTAGACCTGCGATACAGCGTAATAGCGTCGATTTACCACAACCTGATGGTCCAACGAATACTACGAACTCACCTTCGTTGATGTCTAAGGTTACGTCCTTAGAAATCTGTACATCACCATATGATTTATAAACGTTTTTTAACGTGACACTCGCCATCTAGCTTGTCCTCGATCGATCAAATTTTAAGTTTTACTGCTTATCATTATAAGAAATTTTTGGGTCAGCAGTAACTGTAGGAATGGGTAAGTATTGAGTGAGTAAGAAAAAAGTGGGTGAGACTTGGCTTCTTTAACCAAGCCCACCCGTCATAGCCAAACTGATGTCCATTTCCCCCACATCCAGCTAAACCTCCCCCGTGATTCAATCACAGATTTAGCTCGATGCTAATAATAAGACACCAGCGAGCAGTGAAGCCAACTAAATGAATAATGCGTCAACGCATAACACTTGCCGGTAAAGGGTTCTTACTATCCACTCTTGGATGACTGCAGTTTCGGTGAATTAGCGTAAGGGTACATCCTCCTAATGGAAAATTAACTAGGGGGAGTAGGAGGGGAGGAGTAGATAAATGGGGTTATCCTCAATTGGCGATCCAGTTCAAATAAATCCACCACATAACGGTGATGTTGATCACGATGACTATACGTTTTGTGATTTCAGTCTCTAATCTGACCGGATGGCGATCACGAATTTAAGCCATAATAGCTAGGGCGTAGTGGCTAGGATGATGAGCTATGGTCTGTTTTCTCAGATCATAACCTCCGAAAACTGGCTCGTCTTGGTAGATGTGCCCTACGTATAAATATAAAAAGGATATTCACATGAAAAACGCTCTAAGCGCTGTAGCTCTAGGTACAATAGTTGCTCTGGGTTCTTTTGGTGCAAATGCTGCTATCGAAGAAGGACAACTAACAATCTGGGTAGGTGGTGACAAAGCTTATGAAGGCATGGCTGAAGTAGGTAAACGCTTCGAAGAAGATACTGGTGTTAAAGTAACCGTTGCTTTCCCTGATAAGCTAGAAGAGAAATTCCCTCAAGTAGCAGCAGCTGGCGATGGCCCAGACATGATCTTCTACGCTCATGACCGTTTTGGCGGCTATGCAGAAGCAGGGCTTCTTGTTGATATCAAACCTTCTAAAGAAACTAAAGAAGGTATCGTAGACTTCGCATGGGACGCTGTTTCATACGAAGGTAAAACAATCGCATACCCTGTAGCGGTTGAGTCAGTTTCACTAATCTACAACAAAGCACTTGTTCCTAACCCTCCTAAGTCTTGGGAAGAAATCCCAGCACTTGATGCTGAACTTAAAAAAGATGGCAAAAAAGCGATCATGTGGCCTCTACGTGGCGGCGCTTACTTCACATGGCCTCTACTTGCAGCTGACGGCGGTTACGCATTCAAACAGACTGCAGAAGGTTACGACATTAAAGATGCGGGCGTAGCGACTGACGGTGTTCAGAAGTCTCTAGGTTTCATCGAGAAGATGGTACAAGACAAAGTTATCTCTGCAGACATGGATTACTCAGTTGCTGAGTCTGAATTTGTTGCGGGTAATGTTGCAATGACAATTAACGGCCCTTGGGGTTGGGAAAACATCAAGAAAGCTGGCGTAGATTACGGCGTAACAACGTTACCTAAATTCAACGGTAAAGCGTCTAAACCTTTCGTTGGTGTATGGGCGGGTGGTATCAGCACTGCTTCTCCAAACCGCGACCTAGCTGTTGAGTTCATGGAAAACTACCTACTAACTGATGAAGGTATGAAGAGCCTAAACGACGACAAGCCACTAGGTGCAGTTGCTCTTAACTCTTTCCAACGTCAACTAGACAGCGATACTCGTATTGCAGCAACAATGGACAACGCGATGAACGGTGAAATCATGCCTAACATCCCTCAGTTCACAACATTCTGGTACAGCATGGAAGAAGCGATCGGCAACGTAGTTGACGGCCGTCAATCAGTAGACCAAGCACTAAAAGCTGCTGAAGGTCGCATGACTAAGTAACAACCAAGCACTACCTTTTAAGGAGGGGGTAACCTCTCCTTACTTTTCTATTTTTTATCTATATCGCTAGCAGGTTCCTCTATGCAGTCAGTTCAAGGTACAGATGCTATCCCAGCACCATCAAGCCTTCCAGGCAGTAAAAGCGTCTTCATCAAATGGGGGTTGCTTGGTAGCGTTGGCTTAATAAACGGCTACGCTACAATTCTAATGTATTCTCGCGGTGAGCTCGCTTTTGCGCTGCTTACAGTGATCTTAACGGCTTTGGCACTTTACATTTTTGGTAGTAAGAAAACTTACGCCCACCGTTATATTTACCCAGGTATTGCCGGAATGATCTTGTTCATTCTTTTCCCATTGGCATACACCGTAGGGCTTGCGTTTACTAACTACAGCGCGAAAAACCAGCTTTCTCTTGAGCGTACTCAAACCGTTCTTTTAGACCGTTCTTTCCAAAGCGGTGAGAGCTACCCATTCACTTTGTACAAGACAGATGATGGTCACCAGATCGTCGTAAAAGATGGCGACCAGCTGTTAGCGACTGACGTATTTTCTCTAGACAATATGACAGAAACCGAGATGGACTTATCTGTCATCGAGTCTGCGCAAGGTGAAAAAGAGAAGATCAAAGCGATCATCCAAAACCGAGCAGCGATCAGTGGTGTTGATTTCAATCTACCGGACGGTGGTGACATCCGCATGAGTGGCTTACGTAAGTTTGCTTCTGTTGCTCCGCTTTACACCCTTCAAGACGATGAAGAAACGTTAATCAACAATGAAACGGGTGAAGTTCTCAAGCCAAATATGGATGTGGGTTTCTACCAGCCTGTTGATGCAAACGGTGAGTTTACGGGTAATACCATCTCTCCCGGTTTCGTGGTTAGCATTGGTACACATAACTTTGAGCGTGTATGGAAAGATGATGGCATTAAAGAACCATTTATCAGCATCTTTATTTGGACGGTTATCTTCTCGGTATGTACCGTAGCGTTCACGCTAGTTATCGGTCTTGTACTGGCTAACATCGTGCAATGGGAAGAGTTGAAAGGTCGTTCTATTTATCGTGTTCTACTGATTCTGCCTTACGCCGTCCCTGCGTTTATCTCGATTCTTATCTTTAAGGGTTTATTCAACCAAAGCTTTGGTGAGATCAACATGGTGCTAGAGAATATCTTCGGCTTAAGCCCTAACTGGTTCTCAGACCCGATTCTTGCGAAAACCATGGTGTTGATGGTTAACACATGGCTCGGTTTCCCTTACATGATGATTCTATGTATGGGTCTGCTTAAAGCGATTCCTGATGATTTATACGAAGCGTCAGCAATCGATGGTGCGAACTTCTTGGATAACTTTAAGCGCATTACGTTCCCATTGATGATTAAACCGCTTACACCGCTATTGATTGCAGCGTTTGCCTTTAACTTCAACAACTTCGTAATGATTCAACTATTGACGAACGGTGGCCCGAACATGATTGGTACTTCTGAGCCAGCGGGTTACACAGACTTGCTTGTAAGCTACACATACCGAATTGCATTCGAAGGCGGCGGCGGTCAAGACTTCGGTCTAGCAAGTGCTATCGCAACGCTTATCTTCCTATTGGTTGGTGCACTAGCGTTACTAAACCTTCGTTTCACTAAACTGTCTCAAGATTAAGGAGCACGACAATGGCTATGGTACAAGGTAAAGGCCTTAAATACCGAGTGTGGGCAACACATGCAGTGTTGTGGTGCTTCTTGGCAATGATTATCTTCCCACTACTGATGATCATCGCGATCTCGTTCCGTGAAGGTAACTTCGCAACCGGTAGTTTGATTCCAGATAACCCGTCATTGGAACACTGGAAGCTAGCATTAGGTATGTCAGTGACGAACGCAGATGGCTCGGTAACGTCACCTCCGTTCCCAGTACTGACTTGGTTGTGGAACTCGATCAAAGTGGCGGGTGTTACATCGATTTTAATCGTGGCACTGTCAACGACATCGGCTTACGCATTTGCTCGTATGCGCTTCAAAGGTAAAGAAACTATCCTGAAAGCGATGATGATTTTCCAAATGTTCCCAGCAGTACTGGCTCTAGTAGCAATCTACGCGCTGTTTGACAAACTTGGTCAATACATTCCGTTCTTAGGCTTGAACACACACGGTGGTCTAATCTTCTCTTACCTAGGTGGTATTGCACTGCACGTATGGACGATTAAGGGTTACTTTGAAACGATTGATAACTCTCTGGAAGAGGCAGCAGCCCTTGATGGTGCAACGCCTTGGCAAGCATTCAGACTGGTTCTACTACCGTTGTCTGTGCCAATCCTAGCGGTTGTGTTTATCCTGTCATTTATCGCAACAGTTGGTGAAGTACCAGTAGCATCTATACTACTTACAGATGTGAACTCTTATACGCTAGCAGTAGGTATGCAGCAGTACTTATACCCTCAGAACTACCTATGGGGTGACTTTGCGGCAGCGGCTGTACTATCAGCACTTCCGATTACTATCGTGTTCTTACTTGCTCAACGTTGGTTAGTTGGCGGTTTGACGGCAGGTGGTGTAAAAGGATAAGCTGTACTCTATAAGAAAGAAAAAGAGTGACCGTTAGGTCGCTCTATATTGGCATTTTTATTACATCATTTGGTTTGGCCGCCGATCAGTAATAAAAATAACCCTCAGGTTACGCATAGCTGGCTACTAATCAGGTTCCTTACGCTATTAATGATTAGTGGTTTTTGTAACTCTAACCCAGGTATTTACTTGGGTTTTTTTATGCCCGCTACTTTTTGTTTTGTCTTTGTGTCTGCTTTACTCGTCAACTCTAGTATCCATCACCGTTATTGTGCTGATAAGCGCTTTAATATTAAAAGCTTCGAGTCACTTCTCTCCTACACATTTCTTGACTCATTCCTCTTACTTGAAGGCGTGAACGAGTCTCACAAATCAGACACTCAGTATAAGGGGCTGTTGATCTATTGATATATTGCTAATAATCCAATGCGTGATACTTCAATGATTTGTATGCAACAAATGATGAAATTGCACAGAAAGTGCATATAGAAACGGGATGTGGCTGTGAGTTTTAAATGGTTATAACTCAGGGATATGAAACTACACTGGAGTTATAGTTGAGAGCTAATGATCAAAACGCCGGGATGGATGAACATAGAATGGGTAGCTACAGAATGTGGATAATGAGTTCTAGCTGCTAGAACTCTTTGCTTGAAGGTGCGCAACCTAAATGCTGCAGTAATACATAGATGCTCTCTTGATCGAGTGCGACACGACGAAACAGATCCGCAAACGTTGGGTCGCCGCCGAAGCACGTCTGGATATAGTGGTTGATTTCATTGCTGTCGTAGCCTTCGACGTACAAAGTTCTAACCCATTGATACTCAACAGCCTTCAAATTGTTCAGTGTAGATTCGCTAAGAGTGGGGCGTGTGACGCTCAAGTGTGGCTCCGGGAAATTTAAGTACATCCATTATGATTGGCGGTATTTAATCAGAGCAAAATGACGACTTTATTACAGTCAAAATAAATCAGTGAACAAGTACCGATTCATTGCCACCTTTGGCTGGGTATCACGCTCTTATTGTCTGTATTGGGTGTGCAGCGGATTTGGCTGTGTAGAGCACGAAGGTATCAAATAGATCAATGCCAAGCAGGTGCTTGGCATTGTAATAGGGTTTGCAGGGGAGGAGCTGGTGGACCTTACTTAAGGTACTTCACGTGAGCTTCCATCTCTTCACCAATCTGTTTTCGCATGTTCATTAGGCGAATAGCCGAATCTCGTAATTCGATGTCTTCTGGCGTCTCTGGTATCCACTCTGGCACTTTAGTCGGGTTACCATTCTCATCGACAGCGACCATAATAACGATACAGTGAGTTGTTAGGCGGTTATTGAGCTCTTTAGGGTCGCTGGCTTGCACGTCGATAGCGATATGCATTGAAGATGAACCTGTATAGATGACCTTTGCACTTACTTCCACAAGGTTGCCTACGTGAATTGGAGCAACGAATCGAATTCCGCCTGCATAAGCTGTTATACAGTATTTACCGCTCCACCCTGCGGAACAAGCGTAGGCTGCTAAATCGATCCACTTCATTGCTGCCCCACCATGAACTTTACCACCAAAGTTCACATCCCCGGGTTCAGCTAAAAAACGCAGAGTAACGTCTCGTTTGCCATCTTGTCGGCTATTGCTACTGCTCATCTATCTTCCTTCATTATTATTTTGCTGCATAACATGCTTGTTACTTACTAATAACAATATACTTAAGATGACATAAGTTAAAGCGGATAATCTCACGGTTAAGACAATTTTTTTCAAACAGATGATCAGTTGATGAATATCGGTGTTTAAAGGTGTATGAGGCGAATGGCAAACATGGATGAAGTCATAGCAAGCAAAAGATTAGAAATACTGATTAAGTCACTAGATAGGTCGATTACAAAAAAAAACACCTAGCGCAATGCTAGGTGATCCGCACCAGCAGTTTTGGACACTGAGTTAAGTGAGTACAATCACTAATGAG
>NZ_JBGONY010000032.1:0-58417 GCF_041439375.1 Vibrio crassostreae
GGCTACCGATGTATTGTTGAACGCGAAATGTACAGCAAAGATCAACACGCCCTAGTGACTCGAACATTACCTTCTATGATGAGTCTCAATACATCGTATCACTCGGTCTGAACTACAAGTTCTAACTCCAGCCAGCGCCAATAAATTATCAAACTAAAGCCTGCACACAAGCAGGCTTTCTATTTACTACTACACAGCTTGAGCCGTGAGTTGCTTCAACAATCGGTCCATCGCTCGATAGCCCAGCGCTTCCGATAGGTGTTTCTTTTCTATCTGCTCGTTACCGTCAAGGTCAGCAATGGTTCGCGCTACCTTAATGATTCGGTGATAGGCACGAATCGACAGCCCCAATCGATGGAGTGCTGTCTCAAGAAACTCCGCATCTTCACGTCGCAGTGGGCAATACTTCTCAATTTCTCGACTACCGAGTAAAGCATTTGATTTATGGTTGCGAGATAACATGGTTTGACGAGCCTGTTTGACCCTGTGCTTTACGACTTGGGTGGTTTCACCTCGGTCACCTCCTTCGGCCAACATTCCCTTGGGCAATAGAGGTATCTCCAATGACATATCGAACCTATCTAGCAAGGGGCCAGATAAACGGTTGAGATAGCGCAAGATTATCTGTGGGTTAGCCCGCGCTTGATTACCTTCGTAGTAACCTGTTGGACTTGGGTTGAGTGCACCGACCAACTGAAAGCGCGCAGGGAAACGCGTCTTGCCCGCTGCACGGGAGATAATAATCTCGCCCGACTCTAGTGGCTCACGTAATGAATCGAGCACCTTACGCTCAAACTCTGGCATCTCATCCAAGAACAATAAGCCGTTATGCGCCAAAGAGATCTCTCCGGGGCGAGGCACTGAGCCTCCTCCCACTAATGCCGCCATTGAGCTTGAATGGTGAGGGGATCGAAAAGGTCGTTGCTTCCAGTTGTACTGATTGATCTCTTGCTGCGTTAACGAAGCGACCGATGCAGTTTCCATCGCCTCGTCATCACTCATTTCAGGTAACAAATCACGCAGACGAGACGCCAACATAGTCTTGCCAGTTCCTGGAGGGCCAAGGAAAAGTAAGTTGTGATTTCCAGCGGCTGCTATCTCCAGAGCTCGCTTGCCTTGTTGTTGGCCGATAATATCTTGTAGGTCGCGAAGCACTGAAACATCAGCCTGATGATGTTCCGTTCTATATAGGCCAAGCTGAGTCTGTCCACACATGTCAGCACAAACCTCCAACAAGGTTTGCGCAGATTTATGGGCTCCCTTGCCCACTAGCGCAGCCTGATCACCGTTATGGTGTGGAACAACTAAGCATCGTTCGACGCTATCGGCAGCTAACGTCGCAGGCAACACGCCCTTTACTGAACGCAGCTCTCCAGACAGCGCCAACTCACCGATGAATTCATGCTGTGCGATCTTTGATGTCGGAAGCTGATCAGATGCCACTAAAATCCCAAGCGCGATTGGCAAATCGAAACGACCTCCTTCTTTGGGTAAATCGGCAGGAGCGAGGTTGACCGTGATTCTTTTTGATGGAAATTCAAAGCGAGAATTGATGATCGCACTTCTTACTCGATCTTTAGATTCCTTAACCGTTGTTTCAGGTAGACCCACTAACGTAAAGCCAGGCATTCCATTGCTTATATGCACCTCAACAGTCACTTCTGGCGCCTCTACACCAACACTAGCTCGACTATGAATTATCGCGAGTCCCATAACTTTCCTTTGTCTTTGATTTAAAAGTATTCGCTCTGGATATTCGTTGCTCACCAAAGCTATAAGGTTGTTATATAGCTTGATGGAATGGTGTTTTAATGTGAAAAAAGAATGACATTTTCCTTGTCATGCGGCAGATTTGTGTGATAACACTAGAGATATAGACTTTTACTGAAGACAATAAACGAGAAAACTCGAATATTATGATTTTTAACGCTCGCATTTACGCACTGATTAACCTGATTATCGTAGTCATTATTAAGACTGCGCGGGGGCGAGTGGGAAGAAAGTAACCACGAATTAGAAAAAACCCCCGCACTGACAAGTCCGGGGGTTTTTTCTAATTTAAACATTCGATTTTTATATTTTTGAGCATTTTCGGCTTTGCCGATTTACAGGAAGAATGGGAGCACAAGATGTGCAGAGACAAAGGAAACAGTTACCAAAATAAAGGTAATACGGGAGAATTCCGATGAAAGGCGCAGAACTAGTCGTATCCGCACTCAAGCAACAAGGAATTGAGACCGTATTTGGTTACCCAGGCGGTGCCATCATGCCAATCTACGATGCACTTTATGATGGCGGGGTTGAGCATATCCTATGTCGTCATGAGCAAGGCGCTGCAATGGCCGCGATCGGTATGGCTCGTGCAACACAAGATGTCGCTGTTTGTATGGCAACCTCGGGACCAGGTGCAACGAACCTAGTCACTGGCCTTGCAGATGCCTTTATGGATTCAATCCCATTGGTTGCTATCACAGGTCAGGTTGCAAGTTCCCACATTGGTACCGATGCATTCCAAGAGATGGATGTGATTGGTATGTCTCTGTCATGTACCAAGCACAGTTACCTAGTTACCGACATTGAAGAATTGGCTCCAACCCTAGCTGAAGCCTTTGTAGTAGCGAAGTCTGGCCGCCCAGGTCCAGTTATCGTCGATATTGCTAAAGATGTTCAACTAGCAGAAGCTCCTGTTAAAACTCTCCCAGAATTTACTCCACCAGCGATTCCTGTTGCAACAACCGATGCTATTGAGCAGGCACAGTACTTTTTGTCTCAAGCTACCCGCCCTGTTTTATACGTAGGTGGTGGTGTTCAACTCGCTAAAGCGACCGATGCTGTTCGTGAGTTCTTACGCCTTAACCCGATGCCTGCAGTAAGTACATTGAAAGGCTTGGGTACTATCGAACGTGACGACCCACACTACCTTGGCATGTTGGGCATGCACGGCACCAAAGCCGCTAACCTAGTGGTTCAAGAGAGTGACCTGCTGATTGTTGTTGGCGCTCGTTTCGATGACCGAGTAACCGGTAAGCTTGATACCTTTGCACCACACGCGAAAGTTATCCATATCGATATTGATGCCGCTGAGTTCAGCAAACTGCGTCTTGCTAATGCGCCAATTCGTGGTGACATCAACAAGATCATGCCTCAGTTGGAACTAAGCCAAGACATCTCATCTTGGGTTCACCACTCTGAAGGACTTCGTAGCTCATTCAAATGGCGCTACGACCACCCAGGTGATCTGATCTTTGCTCCGCTACTGTTGAAGCAACTGTCAGACATGATGCCAGCAAGCTCTATTGTTTCGACCGATGTTGGCCAACACCAAATGTGGGCAGCTCAACACATTCAACCTCGCGATCCACAGAACTTCATCACCTCTGCCGGTTTAGGCACCATGGGCTTTGGCTTACCAGCCGCTATGGGGGCGTCGGTTGGGCGTCCTGATGACCAATCTATACTTATCTCTGGTGATGGGTCGTTCATGATGAACGTGCAAGAACTTGGCACGCTGAAACGCCGCCAAATCCCAGTGAAGATGGTGCTTCTAAATAACTCTCGCTTGGGTATGGTTCGCCAATGGCAATCGTTGTTCTTCGATGGCCGCCACAGTGAAACCATCCTAGATGACAACCCAGACTTCGTGATGCTAGCGAAAGCCTTCGATATCCCGGGTAAAACCATCACGCGTAAAGAAGAAGTAGAACCAGCATTGAAAGAGATGCTTGAGAGCAAAACCGCTTACCTACTTCATGTTCTTATCGATGAAGAAGAGAACGTATGGCCACTAGTACCGCCAGGTGCTTCAAACAGTGAGATGTTGGAGAACACATAACATGAAAAGATACCTATTAGACATCAAAGCCGATGATAAGCCTGTACTACTAGAGCGTGTTCTTCGTGTTATCCGCCACCGTGGCTTTATTGTTAAGCAAGTCGCAGGCACTCAAAATCACGAAAGCAAAGTGGCGAGTGTTGAGATCATTGTCGACAGTGACCGTCCGATCTCTTTCTTGGTCAATCAAATCGAAAAGCTGTGGGATGTGCGTACCGTTGACGTTATCTCTATCAGTCGTAATGAATTGCCAAACAATAACTTACAACAAAAGATAAACGCATAAGGGACCGCAAACATGACAGCTAAAACGGCAGACTATATTTGGTTTAACGGTGAGATGGTTCCTTGGGCAGAGGCGAACGTTCACGTCCTGACTCACGCAATGCACTACGGTACTTCTGTGTTTGAAGGTGTTCGTTGCTACAACACACCAAAGGGTCCGGTGATTTTCCGTCACCCTGAACACGCTAAGCGCCTAAAAGACTCAGCAAAAATCTACCGCTTCCCGATTCCTTACACTGAGGAAGAAATTATGGAAGCGACTCGCGAAACGCTACGTCAAAATACGCTAGAGTCAGCGTACATTCGCCCTCTCGGCTTTGTCGGGAACGTTGGTTTAGGTGTATGTCCACCAGAAAACACTGAGATGGAACTGATCATCGCTGCTTTCCCTTGGGGCTCTTATCTAGGTGAAGAAGCGCTAGAGAATGGCGTAGACGCGATGATCTCTAGCTGGAACCGTGCGGCACCAAACACCATCCCAACCGCTGCTAAAGCGGGTGGTAACTACCTATCTTCACTACTGGTTGGTGGTGAAGCACGTCGTCATGGTTACGATGAAGGTATCGCGCTAAGTGTTGATGGTTACCTTTCTGAAGGCGCTGGTGAAAACATCTTTGTAGTGCGCAATGGCGTACTATCTACACCACCAGCGACCAGTGCAATTCTGCCGGGCATCACTCGTGATTCGATCATGACACTAGCAAAAGACATGGGTTATGAGATCCGTGAAGAGAACATTGCTCGCGAAGCGCTATATCTTGCCGATGAAGTATTCATGACAGGCACAGCTGCAGAGATCGTTCCGGTTCGCAGTGTAGACAAAATTACAGTAGGTGAAGGCAAACGCGGCCCTATCACTGAAAAGGTTCAAGCGGCTTACTTTGGTCTATTCAATGGCACCACTGAAGATAAGTGGGGCTGGTTAGACTATGTGTACCCAGCATACCAAACTTCAGAAAACCAAACACAAACAACTAAGTAAGCAACAGCCAAATATTTTATAAGGATTTAAGCAATGCCAATCTATCGTTCAGCAACGACTACCCACGGACGCAACATGGCTGGTGCGCGCGCTTTATGGCGTGCAACTGGTGTTAAAGATGATGACTTCGGTAAGCCAATCATCGCAGTTGTAAACTCTTTCACTCAATTCGTTCCAGGCCACGTTCACCTTAAAGACATGGGTCAATTGGTTGCGGGTGAAATCGAGAAAGCGGGCGGTATCGCTAAAGAATTCAACACCATCGCAGTCGATGACGGTATCGCAATGGGTCACGGCGGCATGCTGTACTCACTGCCATCACGTGAGCTTATCGCAGACTCAGTAGAATACATGGTCAATGCACACTGTGCAGATGCGATGGTGTGTATCTCTAACTGTGACAAAATCACTCCGGGAATGATGATGGCTGCAATGCGCCTTAACATCCCTGTGATCTTTGTATCAGGCGGCCCAATGGAAGCAGGTAAAACCAAGCTTTCAGATCAAATCATCAAGCTCGACCTTGTTGACGCGATGATTCAGGGTGCCGATCCAACTATTTCTGATGAGCAAAGTGAGCAAGTAGAGCGTTCTGCATGTCCAACCTGTGGTTCATGTTCAGGTATGTTTACTGCCAACTCAATGAACTGTCTAACAGAAGCTCTGGGTCTATCTCAGCCTGGTAACGGTTCTATGCTGGCGACACACGCAGACCGCGAAGAACTATTCATCAATGCCGGTAAGCGCATCGTTGATCTAACCAAGCGTTACTACGAGCAAGACGACGAATCAGCACTGCCACGCAACATCGCAAATCGCGCAGCCTTTGATAATGCAATGGCGTTAGATATCGCGATGGGTGGTTCAAGTAACACCGTTCTTCACCTTTTAGCGGCAGCTCAAGAAGGTGAAATTGACTTTGATATGGGTGATATCGACGAGATGTCTCGCCGCGTTCCACACCTATGTAAAGTGGCTCCTTCAACACCGAAATATCACATGGAAGACGTTCACCGCGCTGGTGGTGTAATGGCTATCCTAGGTGAACTAGACCGTGCTGGCCTACTGAACAACCAAACTCGTACAGTACTTGGCCTGAGCATGCAAGAGCAGCTTGCTCAATACGACATCATGCAGACAGAAGACGAAGCGGTACTTAAGTTCTTCCGCGCTGGCCCAGCAGGCATTCGTACTACTAAAGCCTTCTCGCAAGATTGCCGTTGGGATCGTCTTGATGACGACCGCAAAGAAGGTTGTATCCGTACTAAAGAGAATGCATTCAGCCAAGAAGGTGGCCTAGCGGTACTTTCAGGTAACATCGCGGTTGATGGTTGTATCGTTAAGACCGCGGGTGTTGATGAAGAAAACCTTAAATTCCAAGGCCCTGCTATCGTATTTGAAAGCCAAGACAGTGCTGTTGATGGCATCTTAGGTGGCAAAGTGAAAGCGGGCGAAGTAGTTGTTATTCGTTACGAAGGACCTAAGGGTGGTCCGGGTATGCAAGAAATGCTTTACCCAACCACTTACCTAAAATCTATGGGGCTAGGTAAGTCTTGTGCTCTTCTAACTGACGGACGTTTCTCTGGTGGTACATCAGGTCTATCTATCGGTCACGCTTCTCCAGAAGCAGCAAGTGGCGGTGTGATTGGTCTAGTAAACACTGGCGACATCATCACTATCGATATCCCTAGCCGCTCAATCACACTTGATGTGCCAGAAGCAGAGCTAGAAGCGCGTCGTGTTAAACAAGATGCACTAGGCTGGAAACCAGAAAACCGTCAGCGTGAAGTATCTTTCGCACTGAAAGCTTACGCAAGCATGGCGACCAGTGCCGACAAAGGCGCAGTGCGCGATAAGTCTAAGCTTGAGGGCTAACTATGAGTGATGACACCTCCAGTCCCCAAAAACAAACTGGCGCAGATTATCTGCGTCAGATCCTGAGAGCGCCGGTTTACGAAGCGGCAATCGTGACACCTCTACAGGATATGCCACGTTTAAGCGCGCGCATTGGAAATCAGGTGCAGCTTAAGCGAGAAGACCGCCAGCCGGTGCACTCGTTCAAGCTACGTGGCGCCTACAACATGGTATCAAGCCTTTCTGAGCAGCAAAAAGCCGCAGGTGTGATTGCTGCATCGGCGGGTAATCATGCTCAAGGTATGGCGCTGTCCGGTTCAAAGCTTGGTATTCAAACCACAATTGTGATGCCAAAAACCACACCAGACATCAAGGTTGATGCGGTGCGTGGCTTTGGTGGTAACGTGGTTCTACATGGCAGCAACTTTGATGAAGCGAAAGCCGAAGCAGAACGACTTTCCGCTGAGCACGGCTATACCTTTGTTCCTCCCTTCGATCACCCATTGGTGATCGCAGGGCAAGGTACGATGGGCATGGAGATGCTGCAGCAAAACGGTCACATGGATTATATCTTTGTGCCTGTTGGTGGTGGTGGCTTAGCGGCAGGTGTTGCTGTGTTAGTAAAACAGCTGATGCCAGAGATTAAAGTCATTGCAGTAGAACCAGAAGATTCGGCTTGCTTGAAGGCAGCTCTTGATGCTGGTGAACCAGTAGTACTGGATCAGGTCAGCATGTTTGCTGATGGTGTGGCGGTTAAACGCATTGGTGAAGAGACATTCCGTCTGTGTCAGCAGTACATCGACGGTCACATTGCCGTGTCTAGTGATGAGATCTGCTCGGCGGTAAAAGACATCTTTGAAGACACTCGTGCGATTGCCGAACCTTCAGGAGCGCTTGCTCTGGCTGGCTTGAAGAAGTTTGCTGAGCAGAACCAACTGCAAGACAAACAATTAGCAACGGTACTGTCAGGTGCTAACACCAACTTCCATGGCCTGCGGTATGTGTCTGAACGTTGTGAGTTGGGTGAGAAGCGCGAAGGCCTACTTGCGGTCACTATCCCTGAGCGACAAGGGGCATTCCTAGAGTTCTGTAATATTATTGGTGGTCGAGCGGTGACTGAGTTTAACTACCGCCAAAACGACGAAAGCCTAGCGAATATCTTCGTTGGTGTACGTCTACAAGGTGGACAAGAAGAACTCGAGCACATCATCAATGACCTACGTGACGGTGGCTACCCGGTTGTCGATCTGTCTGATGATGAGATGGCAAAACTGCACATTCGCTACATGATTGGCGGTAAACCATCGAAACCACTGAAAGAACGTCTGTACAGCTTCGAGTTTCCAGAATACCCAGGTGCATTGATTAAATTCCTTGATACCTTAGGTACTCACTGGAATATCAGCCTGTTCAACTATCGTAACCACGGTGCCGATTACGGTCGCGTATTGTGTGGCTTCGAACTTGGTGATGATGATTTAGCTCAGTTCTCAACACATCTACGAGAGCTTGGCTATCAGTGTAAAGATGAAACCGATAACCCTTCCTACAAGTTCTTCTTGTCTTAAGAGTTAACGACCGAATCAAAAAGAGCGAGTATTTACTCGCTCTTTTTGTGGGTGAAGATTCAGCTCAAACTTGAAAAGGATCTTCTCGCTAAGATCATTAGATCGCCTTGCGATGATCCAGCCAATCTTGATGAAGTTGTTCACTCGATCCTAGGTACTTGACCATCCATTCGATCAGCTTATGGTTATCGTCTTTTCGCCACACTAAACAACAATGACTCTGCGGGCTCGGTTCAGGCAGTATTTTCTCCACCAGCAAGCCTTGCTCGATAATAGGTGCAGCAATGTGTCTTGGCATATAACCCACCCCTACTCCATTTTTAAGACATTCAATCGCACTATACCAGTTGGGTAACAACAGGCGTCTTTGATTTGAGTAGTGGCCAGTGTGTCGCTTAGGGAGCACACTAGAGGTATCGTCCAAACATATCGCGGGATATTGGCTAACAAACTCTTCATTGAGGTTTTGCTCTCGCACACACGGATGACTTGGCGACATTACAAACGCCCAATCTAACCGTCCCATATCTTTAACCTCAAAGTCGCCACCAACCGGAATCGCAGAGGTTGCGCCAATCACGATATCCGCTCTGCCCTGTGCTATCGCTTCCCAAGAGCCGTTGAACACCTCCATGTTGATCTGGAGCTCTGCAAACTCAAAGGTTTGGTAGAACTCTTCAATCATCGGCTTCATCTTATCGAGCTTAACCACGTTATCGAGCGTTAGGCGCAAGGTTTTCTTCCAACCACGAGCCGCGCGGCGAGTCTGGGCACTGACCTCTTCCATCTGTCTCAACAACGCACGAGCCTCTTCAATGAACAACTCACCAGCAGGTGTCAGCTCAACCTTTCTCGGTAACCGTCTGAAAAGTAGAACATCCAGTTCTTGCTCAACCTGTCTAACACCGTAGCTGATCGCAGACGGTACTTTGTGCAACTGTTCAGCAGCTGCGGTAAAACTACCCAAGCGAGCGACAGTATCGAGCATTTCTAAAGAGGATTTAGAGAACATAAGCCTTCAAATTTTTTGATTGATAACTACATATTTTAGCGTTTTATTTTATCAGGTCTGAAAAATAGAATGTCAGCATAAATAAACAGGGGCTTTAACTTCTGTATATCAAACAATTTTTTTGATGATAAAAACATCACTACCTTTAGCTTAATGGCATCTTATGAATATTTCTAAATTTCAATTGGTCTACCTTGCAGTTCTTTCAATGCTTGGCTTTATTGCGACCGATATGTACCTTCCTGCATTTAAGGCAATGGAAGTTGATTTCGCAACCGGCCCGGAGCAGATTGCTCTATCTCTAACCGTATTCCTTGGCGGTATGGCAATGGGTCAGCTTCTTTGGGGTCTGGCAAGTGACAAGTATGGTCACCGCAATACGCTGGCGGTTGGTCTTGTAATCTTTACGGCAGCTTCATTCGGCTTAGCATTCAGCACCGAGGTATGGCACCTACTGACACTACGATTCATTCAAGCAATCGGTGTATGTGCTCCGGCGGTAATCTGGCAAGCCATGGTTATCAAGCGTTACTCACAAAGCAGTAGCCAGCAAATTTTTGCAACCATCATGCCTTTGGTCGCACTATCTCCTGCACTAGCACCTCAGCTAGGTGTTTTACTTGCGGATAGCTTTGGCTGGCATAGTATCTTCATCACATTAACCTTGATGGGTGCACTGCTAGTGGCGACAACAATGGCTCAGCCAAAAGAAGCGCCTGAAGTAAAGCAGACATCGATTAAGACAGACATCAAGATGTTGCTTAAATCAAAACCTTACATGGGTAATGTTTTAATGTTTGCTTCGGCATCTGCAGCGTTCTTCGCTTACCTAACGGGTATGCCAGAGATCATGGCTCAACTAGGTTATGAAGCAAAAGACATCGGCCTAAGTTTCATCCCACAAACAATCGCATTCATGGCGGGTGGTTACTTCGGTAAGCAAGCGGTGAAGAAGTATGGCGATAGTATTGTACTAAGAAACCTTATTGGTTTGTTCAGCGTAGCAGCGATGCTTATCTTTATCGCATCACAGTGGGAACTGACTTCCATCTGGCCTCTACTTGCGCCTTTCTGTTTGATTGCTGTAGCAAATGGTGCACTTTACCCAATCGTAGTTAACCGTGCCCTATCAAGCGCTAAACAGAGCCCAGCAACAGCTGCTGGTCTACAAAACAGCCTGCAAATCAGCATCAGTGGCTTATCAAGTGCATTGGTAGCGGCAATGGCTAGCCAAGCATTAAGCGCAACAGGTATCGCAGTTGTGATTTGTTTGGGTGCATTGTGGGTTGGCTACATTGTTTCGAACAAAGAGCTTTCAGAACACTTCGCTACGCCAGACAACTCTCGAGTAGTAGCAGACGAGAAACAAGACTAGTTCCTCGTTTAACGAAAACAAAAAAGAGCGAGGTTACTCGCTCTTTTTTTATATCTAAATTCAGTCTCAGTTTAAGACAATTTCGAAGCAGCTTCACCGTCGACAATTTCTAACGCTGGCGCTTTATGGCGGCTATATTCATCATAGTTAACCACTCGGCTGCGGCCCATGTCTTTCGCCATGTACAAAGCGTTATCGGCCATCTTAACCAAAGACTCGGTATCAGAGGCTGGCTTAGGGTAAGTAGCTACACCTATCGAAACACCCAACTGACCTAATGACAAACCTTTATGTTCAAGGTGCATCGAACGCACAGCATCACACAAGGTTTGACCAAACTCAGTCGCTTCTTGCATTGAATAATGTGGAAGCAGTACCGCCAACTCCTCACCACCTAATCGGCAAGCAATCTCATCTTCACTGACGCTCTGTTTAAGTAGCGCACTGATCTCTTTTAATACGAAATCACCTGCATCATGACCAAAGTTGTCATTAAAACGTTTGAAGTGATCCAAATCGAGCATCAATAGCGATAATGGCTGTTCGCTGGTGGCCGAATTCATTGAGTGCTCTTCCAGTTTCTGCTCAAAGAAACGACGGTTGAATAAGCTAGTAAGAGGGTCGCTCAATGCTTGTGAGCGAAGCTTCTCTTGTAAGCTCAAGTTAGCTAATGCTAAGCCTAAATGCTCTGAAACACTGAAGGCTAATTGCTCGGTAATGGGATCAATCTTGATGTCACCAACACCGAAATAAAGGTGCATGATGCCGATGGTGTTGCCATGTGCCGTCAACGGAATACACAAGGTTTGGTTGTTTTCCATCTCATGCATGTGACCACAGGTTAACGAGTGGAAATCATCATTCGATTGATGTGCACGTCCTTTACGCAGTGACCAACACTCTTCTGGAGCAAAGCTCGCGCTTCCCGGCCAAGTCTCTCCCCAATCGAGCTGAGTGATCAACTGGTTACGCGATGCACGCATCAAAGAAACACTGCCGTTCACGTTACCGAGAATTCGCGGCAAGATATCCGAAACGATCTGTTGTGCCTCGACCATGTTATTACATGCGGCAAGCATATTCGCGAGGCGGTGCATCAACTCGATTTCATGGGTTCGTTGGCGAATGCGCTCGTCTTGCTTTTTCTGTTCTTCTTCCACTCGATGAACAATTTGGCGATTACTCATGTAAGAGGTGCCAATCAAGAAGCTCAAACTCAACACAACCATACCAACCAGAATCCCCATCAATTGGAAGTTCATCTGTTTCAGTTGATGCATCGGTGAAGAGATAACGATAACGAAACTGCTACCGTTCATGGATTCTTTATGGGAGTAATAGATACGATCAACCGAAGTGACCGTACTAAAACGCACGTCACTGCCGAAGCCTGTTTTTAGAGCTTGTTGAAATTCAGGTCGATCGCTGTGGTTTTCAACGCCTGCAAGCGCATGATCAGAAAGGTCCGTATCCCCAATCACAACACCATCAGGATTAATAACCTGAATTCTTAATCGTGTACTAGCTTGGGTAAGATTACCAATATAATCATCAACATCTACGCCTTCCGAGAATAAACGACTATCTTCACGGACCTCGAACACGACATCTGACATCAAAGAGACAAGATGATCACGCTCATTTTCAACAACCAACTTTTCCAGCGTTACATAAAAGCCATAGAGACCTATTAACATTGAAAAAGACAAAATAATGATCGGCAATGTTTGCCATTTCTTTTCAACCAATATCACCGTACATCAACCTATTTATACCGAACCACAGCCCGAATATTAACAATCTATTAAAAAAATACAATTGCCAAATTGATTATTTTGTTAGCAGTGAGTAGCCGATACAAAAAAGCCAGTAGCGATGCTACTGGCTTTCATAAAAATATATTTTGAACGTTAGAGTTTACTTCTTAGTTGGACGTTTCCAATCAGCAATCTTACGTTCTTTCGCACGGCTGATAACCAACTCATTTTCAGAAACATCACGTGTTACTGTAGAGCCAGCACCAACAGTTGCACCATTACCAATCGTAACAGGCGCGATTAATTGACTATCTGAACCAACGAATACGTCGTCGCCAATGATGGTCTTAAACTTATTCGCACCATCGTAGTTACAAGTAATTGCACCCGCACCCACGTTTACACGCTGACCAATTTCAGCATCGCCTAAATACGTTAAATGATTCGCTTTAGAACCTTCACCAAGGCGAGTGTTCTTCACTTCAACAAAGTTACCAACGTGCGAATCGTTACGCATGTCTGCACCTGGACGTAGGCGAGTAAATGGACCAACCGTACAGTCTTCACCGACCGTTGCACCTTCAATTACGCTGTATGGGCGAATGATGGTGTTATCATCAATCTCACAGTCTTTCAACACGCAGCCGGTACCGATAACCACGTTATCACCAATGCTTACGCTGCCTTCGATGATAACGTTGGTGTCGATTTCAACGTCCATACCACATTGCAGTTCGCCACGTAGATCAAAGCGGCTAGGATCACGTAACATAACGCCCTGCTTCAATAATTTGTCAGCTTGTTCTGCTTGGTAAGCACGCTCTAGACGAGCCAGTTGAGAGCGGTCGTTAACACCTTCTACTTCAATTGGGCTTACTGGGTGCACAGCTTCAACCGCACGACCTTCATCGTGAGCGGCTGCGATAACGTCAGTCAGGTAGTATTCACCCTGTGCGTTGTCGTTGCTTAAACCAGACAACCAACGCTTAAGATCGCCACCTGTCGCAACCATAACACCAGTGTTGATCTCTTTGATAAGCTTCTGCTCATCCGTTGCATCTTTCTGCTCAACGATAGCCACAACAGGGCCATTACGACGAATAATGCGACCGTATCCCATTGGGTTGTCTAGCACGACCGTAAGTAGCGCGATACCACCGTTTGGTTGAGCGTCTAATAGGTTTTCAATGGTTTCAGGTGAAATCAGTGGAACATCACCGTATAGCACCAATACTTTTTCATCATCAGCGAAATGTGCAGATGCTTGATCCACAGCGTGGCCTGTACCCAGCTGCTCAGCTTGCAGTGCCCAATTTACAGATTCTTCAGCTAGAGTAGCCTTCATCTGATCACCACCGTGGCCGTAAACCAGGTTGATATTTTGAGCGCCTAAACCATTACATGTATCGATAACATGCTTCACCATAGGCTTACCTGCAAGCGTGTGCAGAACCTTTGGCGTGTTTGAATACATGCGAGTGCCTTTGCCCGCCGCGAGAATTACCGCGCTAAACTTCATTGTAAACCTATCCAACGTTATTTTTATTAAGCTGATATTGTAACCGTTTTTGGCCAAAAAATTAAATCGCAATAACCATTTAACCAGTAGTGATACGTAAAAGAAGCATTTTTGAGAATCTAGAAATGCAAAAAGGCGACCCTTAGGTCGCCTTTATCTCAGAGTCTATAATCTTATAAAAGATTAGCGACGCTGTTTTGTCAGTTCGATAACTCGTAACTGAGCAATGGCTTTAGCCAGTTCACCGGCCGCTTGTGCGAAGTCTATGTCGCCATGCTGATTTTGGATATTCTCCACAGCCTTGCGTTTAGCTTCTTCCGCCTTTGCTGCGTCTAGCTCTTCACCACGGATAGCTGTATCAGCCAGTACAGTCGCTGTACCAGGCTGAACTTCTACCATACCACCAGAAACATAAATGATTTCTTCGTGGCCGTGCTGCTTAACAATACGCACCATACCAGGCTTGATAGCGGTCAGCAGTGGAGTATGACCATGGAAAATACCAAGCTCACCCTCACTACCGGTCACCTGAAACGTCTCAACAAGGCCTGAGAAAATTTGTTTCTCTGCGCTTACAACGTCTAGGTGAAAGGTTATTGCTGCCATATCGCCTCCTAGTTAGCCTTATAGCTTCTTAGCATTCTCGATAGCTTCGTCAATTGCACCACAGTACATGAACGCTTGCTCTGGAATGTCATCGTATTCACCAGATAGAAGACCTTGGAAGCCACGTAGAGTCTCTTTAAGAGGTACGTAAACGCCTGGGTCACCTGTAAATACTTCCGCTACGTGGTAAGGCTGAGTTAGGAACTTCTCAATCTTACGAGCACGAGATACAACTTGCTTATCTTCTTCAGATAGCTCGTCCATACCTAGGATAGCAATGATATCTTTCAGCTCTTTATAGCGCTGAAGAGTAGACTGAACGCCACGAGCGATGTCGTAGTGCTCTTGTCCAACTACCAATGGATCCAGTTGACGTGAAGTAGAATCTAGCGGGTCGATCGCTGGGTATAGACCCATAGATGCGATGTTACGGTTAAGTACAACCGTTGCATCCAAGTGAGCGAACGTTGTTGCTGGAGACGGGTCAGTCAAGTCATCCGCTGGTACGTATACCGCCTGTACAGACGTGATAGAACCAGATTTAGTTGACGTGATACGCTCTTGTAGAACACCCATTTCTTCAGCTAGTGTAGGTTGGTAACCTACCGCAGAAGGCATACGACCTAGAAGTGCTGATACTTCAGTACCTGCTAGTGTGTAACGGTAGATGTTATCAACGAACAGTAGAACGTCACGACCTTCGTCACGGAAGCGCTCTGCCATTGTTAGACCAGTCAGTGCAACACGTAGACGGTTACCTGGTGGCTCGTTCATCTGACCGTAAACCATCGCTACTTTTGATTCTTCAGGTTTTTCGATGTTTACAACACCTGCTTCCTGCATCTCAAAGTAGAAATCGTTACCTTCACGAGTACGCTCACCTACACCTGCAAATACAGATAGGCCTGAGTGTTGAAGTGCGATGTTGTTGATAAGTTCCATCATGTTAACGGTCTTACCTACACCAGCACCACCGAATAGACCGATTTTACCACCCTTAGCGAATGGACAAATCAAGTCGATTACTTTAACACCAGTTTCTAGAAGAGCTGTCTCGTTAGACTGCTCTTCGTAGCTTGGAGCTTCACGGTGAATTGCGTAATGCTCTTCAGCACCGATTTCACCACACTCATCAATCGCGTCACCTAGGACGTTCATGATACGACCCAATGTCTTAGTACCTACTGGTACTGAGATTGGAGCGCCAGTATTTTCAACTGTCAAACCACGACGTAAACCATCAGAGCTACCCATTACGATTGCGCGAACTACGCCACCGCCAAGTTGTTGCTGAACTTCAAGAACTAGACGTTCTTGTACTTCATTAACATTCAGAGCGTCGTATACACGAGGTACTTCACCCTGTGGGAACTCTACGTCGACTACCGCACCGATGATCTGTACGATCTTACCTGTAGCCATCGTTAATCCTCTAACTATTTAGTTTTACCTAAGCTTAAACCGCAGCTGCGCCTGAAACGATCTCAGAAAGTTCTTGTGTAATCGCCGCTTGACGCGCTTTGTTATACACAAGTTCTAAGTCATCAATAATGTCACCAGCGTTATCTGTTGCTGATTTCATTGCAATCATTCGAGCCGCTTGCTCACAAGCAAGGTTCTCAACCACACCTTGGTACACTTGAGATTCGACATAGCGAACCAATAGTGCATCTAGTAGTGGTTTTGGCTCGGGCTCATAAATGTAGTCCCAAGAATGACTGCGTTTCATTTCTTCGCTGTCTGATTTAGGCAAAGGAAGTAATTGATCGATCGTTGGTTCTTGAACCATAGTGTTTTCAAACTTGTTGAACACTACGAACAGGCGATCTAATTCGCCTTCATCATATTTCTTCAGCATAACGCTTACAGAGCCAATCAAGTCTTCAAGGCTTGGACGATCGCCCAGACCAGAAACTTGAGCTGCTACTTTCGCGCCGCTGTTGTTGAAAAATGCTGTCGCTTTTGAACCTACAATTGCAAGTTCAACGTCAGCACCTTTCTCAGACCAATCTTTCATGTCGTTCATGGCTTTTTTGAACAAGTTAATGTTCAAACCACCACAAAGACCACGGTCTGTAGAAACGATGATGTAACCAACACGTTTGGCTTCACGTTCCTCAAGATAAGGATGCTTATACTCGAGGCTACCATTAGCCAAATGACCGATCACTTTACGCATTGTTTCTGCATATGGACGAGTAGCTTCCATTGCGTCTTGAGAACGACGCATTTTTGAAGCTGCTACCATTTCCATTGCTTTCGTAATCTTCTGTGTGCTTTTAACACTACCGATTTTATTACGTATCTCTTTTGCGCCGGCCATCGTTACTCTCCGTTAATGGTATGAGGTGGCCCTAAGACCACCTACCAATTACCAGGTCTGGGTTGCCTTGAAATCGTCAACAAGCTTCTTCAGCTCAGCTTCGATTTCTTTATTGAAAGCACCCGTTGTGTCGATCTGTGTTGCTAGATCGGCATATTGACCACGAGCAAACGACAGTAAAGCAGCTTCAAAGTCTAGAACTTTAGAAAGTTCAACGTCTTGAAGGTATCCACGCTCTGCAGCGAAGATTACTAGAGCTTGGTCAAATACAGACATAGGAGCGTATTGCTTCTGCTTCATCAGTTCTGTAACTTTTTGACCGTGGTCTAGCTGCTTCTTAGTCGCTTCATCAAGATCCGAAGAGAACTGAGCAAATGCTGCAAGTTCACGGTATTGAGCTAGAGCAGTACGGATACCGCCAGATAGCTTCTTGATGATTTTAGTCTGCGCCGAACCACCTACACGAGAAACTGAGATACCTGGGTCAACAGCTGGACGTACGCCCGCGTTGAATAGCTCAGTTTGTAGGAAGATCTGACCATCAGTAATCGAGATTACGTTCGTTGGTACGAATGCAGATACGTCACCAGCTTGCGTTTCGATGATAGGTAGAGCAGTTAAAGAACCAGTCTTGCCTGTCACTTCACCGTTAGTGAATTTTTCTACGTATGCTTCGCTTACACGAGCAGCACGCTCTAGTAGACGAGAGTGAAGGTAGAAAACATCACCTGGGAACGCTTCACGACCTGGTGGACGCTTAAGTAGTAGCGAGATTTGACGGTAAGCTACAGCTTGCTTAGATAGATCATCATAAACAATCAGTGCATCTTCACCGCGATCACGGAAGTATTCGCCCATCGCACAACCAGCATACGGTGCAAGGTATTGCAGCGCTGCAGATTCAGAAGCAGATGCAACAACAACAACAGTGTTTGCTAGTGCGCCGTGCTCTTCTAGTTTGCGAACTACGTTAGCAATAGTCGACGCTTTTTGGCCGATAGCTACGTAGATAGAGAAAATACCAGAATCTTTTTGGTTAATAATCGCATCGATCGCCATTGCTGTTTTACCAGTCTGACGGTCACCGATTACTAGTTCACGTTGACCACGACCGATAGGGATCATTGAGTCAACTGACTTGTAACCAGTTTGAACAGGTTGATCTACCGATTTACGGTCGATTACACCTGGTGCGATAATTTCTACAGGCGAAGTCAATTTAGCTTCGATTGGACCTTTACCATCAATTGGCTCACCTAGCGTGTTTACAACACGACCAAGCATTTCAGGACCTACTGGTACTTCTAGAATACGACCAGTACCTGTAACTTTCATGCCTTCCTGTAGGTCAGCATACGGGCCCATTACAACAGCACCAACCGAATCACGGTTCAAGTTTAGTGCTAGAGCGTAACGGCCACCCGGTAGTTCGATCATTTCACCTTGCATCACGTCCGCTAGGCCGTGGATGCTAAGGATGCCATCGCTTACAGAAACGATAGTACCTTCATTGCGAGCTTCACTAACAACGTCGAAAGATTCAATACGTTGTTTAATTAGATCGCTAATTTCAGTGGAATTAAGTTGCATGCTCCAATCCCCATTAAGACTGCAATGCATCGCTCAGGCGGTCTAAACGACTGCGCGCTGAGTTATCGATGACTAGGTCTCCGGCTCGAATAATAACTCCACTAAGTAGAGTCTCATCTATACTGCAATTCAGCTGAACTTTGCGCGCTAAGCGCTGTTCCAATTTGCTGCTGATCTCTGCGCATTGTTCTTCAGAAAGTTCAACCGCTGAAGTTACTTCAACGTCGATCTCTTTCTCATACTCTTTTTTGAGTATAAAGAACTCTTTACAAACATCAGGAAAAGCCATTAAGCGGCCATTCTCTGCCATCACTTTAATTAAGTTCTGACCGAATTCATCAAATTGTTCGCCACAAATTACAATGAATACTTCAGCTAATTTTTCAGCAGTCATAGAACCGCTTAATAAATTATGAACATCATCATTTTGTGCCACTTCGGCAGCAAAAGTAAGCATCTGACCCCATTGGTCTAGCTCACCTTTATCTACCGCAAAGTCAAACGCTGCTTTAGCATAGGGGCGTGCGATTGTAGTCAAATCAGACATATACAGCCCCTTGCTTTAAAGTTTTGCAGTAATGTTGTTAAGAAGATCATCGTGTACATCTTTATCGATTGTACGCTCAAGGATTTTCTCAGCACCAGCTATAGCCAGAGTTGCGACTTGTTTGCGCAGGTCATCACGGGCACGTGTACGCTCTGCTTCAATTTCTGCTTCAGCTTGCGCTAAGATTTTCTGGCGTTCTGCCTGAGCTTCTTCGCGTGCTTCATCAATAATTTGAGCTTTACGTTTGTTTGCCTGATCAATAACCTCAGTTGCAGTGCGCTTTGCTTCTTTCATTTGCTCAGAAGCGTTGGCTTGTGCCAGGTTCAAGTCTTTAGCAGCGCGTTCAGCGGCTACTAGACCGTCAGCAATTTTTTTCTGACGTTCTTCAATTGCTTGCATGATTGGTGGCCATACATATTTCATGCAGAACCAAACAAACAATGAAAAAGCAATTGCTTGACCTAACAGAGTTGCGTTCATATTCACAACAGCTACCCCTCGTTAAGAATCAACTACAAAAATTTAATTAACTATTGAGAGTTAATTAGCCTGCTAGTTGACCAACAAATGGGTTAGCAAACGTGAATAGTAGTGCGATTACGATACCGATCATTGGAACAGCATCCAGTAGACCAGCGATGATGAACATCTTAACTTGTAGCATTGGAGCCATTTCAGGTTGACGCGCAGCGCCTTCTAGGAATTTACCACCAAGAATAGCAAAACCAATTGCAGTACCTACGGCACAAAGACCAACAATAATAGCAACAGCGATTGCTGAAAAACTTAGTACAGTTTCCATTTACGTTCTCCGATTAACATTAATAGTTAGAATAAAGCTTAAAATTTTTTTTAGTGATCACTATCTTCATGAGCCATTGATAAGTAAACGATTGTCAACATCATGAAAACAAACGCTTGAATCAAAATAACCAAGATATGGAAGATAGCCCAAGGTAGTGCACCTACCCATTGTAAGTACCACGGTAGCATTGCCGCGATAAGAATAAACACCACCTCACCCGCAAACATATTACCAAATAAACGCATACCTAGAGATAGTGGCTTCGCTAATAACGAAATTACCTCAAGTACCAAGTTAAATGGAATCATGATTGGGTGATTAAATGGATGCAGTGCCAATTCTTTAGCAAATCCGCCTAGACCTTTCACTTTGATGCTGTAGTAGATCATCAGAGCAAAAACACCTAAAGCCATTGCCATTGTTATATTTACATCAGCTGTAGGAACCACTTTCAAGTAAGGGATACCTAGCCAATGCTCTGCAGGATATGGTAAGAAATCAATAGGCACTAAGTCCATCAAGTTCATAATGATAATCCAGCAGAATATAGTCAGTGCTAGTGGGGCAATCAGAGGGTTGCGGCCATGGAAAGTTTCTTTAACGTTGTCACCAACGAATTCCACTACCATTTCAACAAAACACTGAAGCTTACCAGGTACACCTACTGTTGCTTTCTTAGCGACTGAGCGAAAAACCCAAAGGAATAACATCCCTGTCAACACCGAAAAAAACAGACTGTCTATATGTACGTTCCAGAAACTTGTCTCCTCTACAAGACCAAACTTAGCTAAAGAAAGGTTTTGTAAATGGTGTTCAATGTATCCGGATGCTGTTGGCGCAGCCATAACTCATCCTATTTTTTATTGTTAATGAAAAGCACTGGCGCAAAGATATTAATACCTAGAACCAGTAAATAGGTCAGTTTGAGGGGAATTAATTCCACCTGCATATACATGTAGACAATAGAGAATAGTAGAACTGTGATTAGAATTTTTAGCGCTTCGCCTGCATAGAACGACGCCGCAACTAACTTAGTTGCACGAGCTCCACAAAATAGGAAAGCACACACACAAAACACTACATTCGCGATGACAAAAATACCGCCACCGATTAATGCAGCAAAACCCCAATCAGGATTAACAGCTAAACCTAACCCTACCGCCACTAATATAACCGCGCTAAGCTCGATCAATAACATTTGCTTTGCAAGCACTCGTCCTGGTCTTGCTAACGCCGCTACCATGTATTCGTTCCTCTTTTAAGCCCACTTTACCACTCGCTTAAAAGCGTGCCGAGAAATTGGCGAAAATTATACGTTCAGCCAAATTGATTGCAACAACAACGCAGCAATCATTTACATTTTTGCATACAAACCGACAACTTTTGTACGAAATCACTTTTTTATTACATAATTGACCTAAATCAATTATCTCATTTAGTACTCTAGTTTAGCAATAAGTTGCTCTAATTTGTGAGGCTCATCAAGAGTAATTATTACTTTTGACTTACCACTAACAGAACGAGTAACTGAAACGTTTGCTTGCAATTTTTCCGTGAGTCTTCGTGAAAGTTCGATAGCTTCTGTGTCTTCAGACTTCGATTCAGCTTCAACGTCTGGTTTTAAACACTTTTTGACAAGTTGCTCAGTTTGACGCACGGTCATTTTTTTGGTTGCCGCAGTATTTGCAGCTTCAACCTGGGTATCACCTTCAAGCGCAAGCAGTGCTCGAGCATGCCCCATTTCCAGTTGTTTATTGGAAACTAAACCTTTCACTTCATTTTCGAGCTGATTTAGACGTAATAAGTTACTCACCGTTGCTCTCGATTTACCGATCACATCAGCGACTTGTTGGTGTGTCAGCTCAAATTCGTTCTGTAGGCGCTCTAGCGCTTGTGCTTCTTCGATAACATTCAGATCTTCACGCTGAATATTCTCAATCAACGCCATCGCGATAGCGGCTTTGTCTTCGACTCTCTTGACCAAACATGGCACTTGTTTAAGGCCAGCTTGACGAGCCGCTCTCCAACGACGTTCACCAGCAATAATCTCGAACTGGTCGTGCGCCAATGGGCGAACTACGATCGGTTGGATAATGCCTTGAGATTGAATTGATGCTGCCAGCTCTTCTAGCGCTTCAGGCGCAATATCCTTACGCGGTTGATATACACCAGGCTTCAAGCAACCAACAGCCAGTTCAATAAGCTCACCATCAGCCGACAACGCCTGACTATGAGAAGCAACTTGCTGTTTTTCACGAGCCAATGAGCTAGTTGCAAGCAATGCATCTAGCCCTTTTCCTAAACCACGCTTAGACATTGAGCGAATTCCTTTGGTTGGACCTATACTGGGACTTCTTCACGACGCAACATTTCGCCAGCAAGAGCAAGGTAAGCCTTAGCTCCTGCGGAATATTTGTCGTAGTACATTGCTGGCTTGCCGTGACTCGGGGCTTCTGCCAGACGCACATTTCTAGGGATCACAGTTCGGTAGACTTTGCTACCAAAGTGTTTTTTGAGTTGATCAGATACTTCGTTCGATAAGCGGTTGCGAGGATCGTACATAGTACGCAGAAGACCTTCGATCTTCAGGTTCTCGTTTACAACAGCCGCTAGCTTACTGATGGTATCCATCAATGCAGTCAAACCTTCCAAAGCAAAGTATTCACATTGCATAGGAACCAATACGGAGTCGGCCGCAGCCATCGCGTTGATTGTAAGAAGGTTTAATGAAGGTGGGCAATCAATAAAGATGAAATCATAGTTATTGCGAATGGATTCGAGTGCATTTTTTAAACGAACTTCACGAGCAAACACTTCCATCAGCTTGATTTCTGCCGCAGTAACATCACCGTTAGCGGCGATGAGGTCATAATTGCCAGATGTACTCCGGCAAACTACCTCATCAAATGGGGTGTCTTCAACCAACAAATCGTAAGCAGTTGCTTCAACTTGATACTTGTCGACACCGCTCGCCATAGTGGCATTACCTTGAGGATCGAGGTCAACAACCAATATCTTGCGTTTTGTTGCCGCCATTGATGCTGCCAAATTAATGCAAGTTGTTGTTTTTCCTACGCCACCCTTTTGGTTGGCAATTGCTACGATTCTACCCACTATGGCCTCGCTGATTATCCCTGACGCGATAAAGTAACTAGATGACGCTCTCCATCAAGCTCTGGCACTTGCAAAGCTTTAATGTCTGTCACTGAACACCATTCAGGTAACAGGTCGATTTCATCTCTAGGATGTTGTCCCTTAAGAGCCAAAAATACACCGGATTGCTCTTTAGGTAAATGGTGACACCACTCTACCATGTCTGTCATTGACGCAAATGCGCGACTGAGCACTGCATCAAACTTTTCTTCTGGTTGAAACTCCTCAACGCGACTTTGAACCGGTACCACGTTGTCGATACCCAATTCATGAATCACCTGTTTGATAAAACGAATACGCTTACCTAGGCTGTCTAGCAAGTAAAACTCGCAGTCTGGATTCATGATTGAGAGCGGAATCCCAGGAAGACCAGGTCCCGTGCCAACGTCGATAAAGCGCTTACCTTGTAAGTGAGTGCTAACAATGATGCTATCTAAGATATGTTTCACCATCATTTCTTGCGGGTCACGAACAGATGTTAGGTTATAAGCTTTGTTCCACTTGTTCAGTAACTCAACGTAGCCAACCAATTGGCCACGTTGTTTTTCAGATACTTCAAGTTCAGTCTGGCCAATCAGGTGATCCAGTTTTTCGCGTAATGCGTTCATTATGCTTCCTCACCCTTTTTCAACAGGCCGTGTTTTTTCAAGTAGACCAACAGAATTGAGATTGCTGCAGGTGTAATGCCTGAAATTCGCGAAGCAATACCAATTGAGTCAGGCTTAGCTGTCGTTAGTTTAAGAACCACTTCGTTAGAAAGTCCTTTCACCTTGCTGTAATCGATATCAGCAGGCAGTTTGGTGTTTTCATGACGCAGTGATTTTTCAATTTCGTCTTGTTGACGCTGAATGTAACCATCGTACTTCACTTGGATCTCAACTTGCTCAGACGCTTGTTGATCTTCCAATGCAGGACCAAAACGATCCAGTGCGGTTAGCTGTGAATAAGTCATTTCCGGGCGACGAAGAAGATCTTCACCACTCGCTTCACGAGACATCGGTGTTTTCAGAATTTGGTTCAGTTGATCAATATCTTCAGATTTTGGATTAATCCATGTTTCTTTCAGACGTTGACGCTCCTTCTCCATGTTTTCCATCTTCTCGTTGAAACGAGACCAACGAGCGTCATCGACAAGGCCAAGTTCACGCGACTTTTCAGTCAAACGGATATCAGCATTGTCTTCACGAAGCAGCAAACGGTATTCCGCACGAGACGTAAACATGCGGTAAGGTTCTTTGGTACCCATGGTCGATAGGTCGTCAATAAGCACGCCCATGTAAGCTTGGTCACGACGCGGACTCCAGCCTTCTTTGCCTTGAGTAAACAAACTCGCGTTCAGACCCGCCATTAAGCCTTGTGCAGCTGCTTCTTCGTAGCCAGTGGTACCGTTGATTTGACCCGCAAAGAATAGACCTTTGATAAACTTAGTTTCGTAAGTCAGCTTAAGGTCGCGAGGATCAAAGAAATCGTACTCAATCGCATAGCCAGGGCGAACGATATGAGCATTTTCAAAACCCTTCATCGAACGAACAATTTGAACCTGTACATCAAAAGGCAGACTGGTAGAGATACCATTCGGGTATAGCTCATGAGTCGTTAGACCTTCAGGCTCAATAAAAATCTGGTGGCTGTTCTTGTCAGCAAAACGCATCACTTTGTCTTCAATTGAAGGACAGTAGCGAGGGCCAATACCTTCAATAACACCCGCATACATTGGGCTACGATCGAGATTAGCGCGAATTACGTCATGCGTATTTTCATTGGTATGCGTGATGTAACATGGAATTTGACGAGGTTGTTGAGCTCGGCTACCCATGAACGAGAAAACAGGCGTCGGATTATCACCGTGCTGAACCTCAAGCTCAGAAAAATCAACGCTACGCGCATCGATACGAGGAGGTGTACCTGTTTTCAGGCGATCAACTCGGAATGGAAGATCACGAAGACGGTCAGCCAGTGCGATCGATGGTGGATCGCCAGCACGACCACCAGAAGAACTTTCCATACCTATATGGATCTTTCCACCTAGGAATGTGCCCACAGTCAGAACCACAGCTCTTGCGCGGAACTTAAGACCCATCTGTGTTACCACACCCACCACTTGATCCTGTTCAACGATCAAGTCATCAACCGACTGTTGGAACAAAGTCAGGTTTGGCGTGTTTTCAAGAACGTTACGAACAAAAGCTTTGTAAAGTGCGCGGTCAGCTTGTGCACGAGTAGCACGAACTGCTGGGCCTTTTGATGCGTTCAATGTTCTGAACTGAATACCTGCATGATCAATAGCTTGCGCCATTAATCCACCCATTGCATCGACCTCTTTTACCAAGTGGCCCTTACCGATCCCGCCAATAGCTGGGTTACAAGACATTTGTCCTAATGTATCGATATTATGAGTAAGTAATAACGTACTTTGACCAGTACGTGCAGATGCGAGTGCGGCTTCCGTTCCTGCATGGCCACCACCAACAACGATGACGTCAAATTTTTCGTGATAAAGCATGAACCGACCTCAGGTATTCAAACGTTTTCTAGATTGATAAAAAGGAGCGATATTCTACCTGTTTTCATAGCCTGAGAAAACGTTTTTGGGATTTTTCGAAAAAGCTGTTTTTAATTAATATAGATAAGATCTTTAAGGAGATCTTTTATTAGATCTATTATTAGGATCGAGGTCATCTGTGGATAACTCGAAAATGATCAACGAGATCATGGATCTTTTTTGGATCAAATGATGTGATCTAACTTTGATCAGGATGAGGATTAGCTGGGATCAAAATAGCTACTTATTCACAGGAGGAAATTAACCTAAAACTTGTTATTTGGATAACTATAGGTTAATCACCGTATATGTATGATCTTATCCACAGAAGAAATTGAAAATAGATCGCTAATTTTCGATGTTTTTGAAAAAAAGTTATTCACAATCGCGTTGTTCAGAGACAAAAAAAGCGGCATAAGCCGCTTTTTTAGAGAAGGTAGAGGTTAAAACTGGTCGCTATGATCGTTAAACCACGCTTCTGCAGCGTCTTCTGGTACCGGAGTTTCCAATACATCGATGGTAAAACAGTCACAAATAGGTTGAGCACCGAGCTCTTTCATCTGGCTGTGGGCTGATTTACCCGCCAAGCAGAAGGTATCGTAACTCGAATCTCCAAGCGCTACGACAGCAAAGCGAACCTGGCTTAAATCTGGAGATTGCTGGGTCAGTCCGTCGATAAATGGCTTAATATTATCTGGAAATTCGCCAGCACCATGAGTAGAAGTCACCAGCAACCAAAAACCTTGTTGGGGGATGTCATTGTATTCAGGTTGATTATGAAGGCTTATCTCATGACCTTGTTCTTCAAGAAGATCATTAAGGTGATCGCCAACGTACTCAGCACCACCTAAGGTGCTACCTGTAATAATGTGGATCATTAAGCTGTCCTTACTAAAGAAAAAGGCCAGCATGAGCTAGCCTTTAAAGGTTATTTACCAATACAGAAAGAGGTGAAGATACGGCCGAGTAGGTCATCGGAGCTGAACTCACCAGTAATCTCGTTAAGGTGTTGCTGCGTTATACGTAGCTCTTCTGCCAAGATTTCACCTGCCATATAGCCTTCGAGCTGTTGCTGACCAATATCTAGGTGCTCAGATGCGCGTTCTAGGGCATCTAAGTGGCGACGACGTGCCATGAAGCCACCTTCATTACCGCCAGCAAAGCCCATGCAATCTTTTAAGTGATTACGTAGTGCATCAACGCCTTGTCCCGTTTTTGCTGACAGTCGAATCAGAGTTGGATCATTAACATGGCAAATTCCAAGATCTTCACCTGTTTGATCGGCTTTGTTACGAATCACGGTCATTCCGATATTATTCGGTAGACGATCAACGAAATCGGGCCAGATATCTTTCGGGTCGGTTGCATCGGTAGTGGTACCATCGACCATAAATAAAACGCGATCGGCTTGGGCAATTTCTTCCCAAGCGCGTTCAATACCGATTTTTTCTACTTCATCCGAGGCTTCACGCAGGCCTGCGGTATCAATAATGTGCAGTGGCATACCATCAATATGTATATGTTCACGCAGTACATCACGCGTGGTACCAGCAATATCAGTCACAATCGCGGAGTCTTTACCCGATAATGCATTCAGTAAGCTCGACTTACCGGCATTAGGACGACCTGCAATCACCACCTTCATGCCTTCGCGCATGATGGCACCTTGATTGGCTTCTTGGCGAACCGCTTCGAGGTTGTCGATGATAGCTTGTAAGTCAGCACTTACTTTACCGTCAGCAAGGAAATCAATCTCTTCTTCTGGGAAGTCGATAGCGGCTTCAACATAGATGCGTAAGTGAATCAGAGAATCCACCAGCGTATTAATGCGTTTTGAGAACTCACCTTGCAGCGATTGCAGGGCTGATTTCGCCGCTTCTTCTGAACTGGCATCAATGAGGTCGGCAATGGCTTCTGCTTGGGTTAAATCCATCTTGTCGTTCAAGAAGGCACGCTCCGAAAATTCACCTGGGCGTGCTGCGCGTAGCCCTGGAATCGCGAGGATGCGTTTGATGAGCATATCCATTACCACAGGGCCACCGTGGCCTTGTAGCTCTAATACGTCTTCACCGGTAAACGAGTGCGGGTTAGGGAAGTAAAGCGCGATGCCCTGGTCTAGCTCTAAACCATCGTGAGATTTAAAAGGGGTGTACTCAGCGTAACGTGGTTTCAGCACTTTGCCGGTAACTTCAAGCGCAACTTGGGCTGCTTGTGGGCCTGAAACGCGAATAATACCGACGCCGCCACGGCCGGGTGCAGTCGCTTGAGCAACAATCGTATCTGTAGTCATAGTTGTGCCTGCTAGCATGTGAAAGCCAAAAAGGGGCGCTCACGATTAATCAATTAGCTGAATTGTAATCAGCTAAAAACAAAAAGGCGACCTTTTGGTCGCCTTTCTTTATCTCTTTCTATTATCGAACTTACTTAGAATGTAAGCCTTTCTTTTCCAGCGCGCGGTAGATAAGCGTTTGCTGAATCAGAGTTACGATGTTCGATACTAGCCAGTAAAGAACCAGACCTGAAGGGAAGAACAGGAAGAAGAATGTGAACATAACCGGCATAAAGGTCATGATCTTCTGCTGCATTGGATCCGTTACAGTTGTCGGGCTCATCTTCTGGATTAGGAACATTGAAGCACCCATCAGAAGTGGCAAGATGTAGTATGGGTCTTGTGCTGAAAGGTCAGTAATCCAACCGAAGAACGGTGAGTGACGCAGTTCAACAGACTCCATTAGTGCCCAGTATAGCGAAATGAAGATAGGCATTTGTAGAAGGATAGGTAAACAGCCACCTAGTGGGTTTACTTTCTCTTTCTTATAAAGCTCCATCATTTCTTGGCTCATGCGTTGACGGTCGTCGCCAATACGCTCACGCATTGCAGTCAGCTTAGGCTGAAGCATACGCATTTTCGCCATAGACGTGTACTGAGCTTTCGTTAGTGGGTACATAGCACCACGAACGATGAAAGTTAGACAGATGATTGCCAGACCCCAGTTCACAACGATGCCTTGAATGAATGAAAGCAGAGTATGAAGTGGTTTAGCAATAAACCATAACCAACCGTAGTCAACTACTAGGTCTAGGTTTGGTGCAACAGCAGCCATTTGGTCTTGAAGTTTAGGACCAACCCAAAGCGTTGCTTTGAAGCTTGCTTCGTCGCCAGTAGCAATGGTCTTGTTCGGCATGCGAACACCGATATCGCCAAGGTTACCAATGACACGAGTGTAAAGGTTGCTGCCTGCTTCGTCGCGTGGAATCCAAGCACTTGCAAAGTAGTGCTGAATCATCGCTGCCCAACCTTGACCGTTTGCTAGGTTAAGAGACAGGTTGCGATCTTGCATATCGTCGAAGCTGTATTTTTTGTAACGCGTATCTTCCGTAGAGTAAGCACCACCACGGTAAGTTGGCATTGTTAGGCTACCACCGTCATCCATAACGTTTTGACGTAGGTGAGCGTACATGCCGAATGTTGCGTTATTGCCAGAGTTGTTGATTACATCGTATTCAACGTCAATCGCGTAGCTGCCGCGTTTAAGTACGAATGTTTTTGTGTAATCAAGGCCGTTCGCTTGGTAAGTCATTGGGATGCGTAGTTCATCTTGACCTTCAGCTAGCGTAAAGCTATCTGCTGAAACCGTGTAGCTAGGGCGGTTAGTGCTGCTTAAATCGATACCTTGAGGACCCACTAGACCGCTTTGAGCGATAAATTGGTGACCTGGTTCATTTTTAAGAAGAACAAACGTATCTTCAGAATCGAACTCAGCAGAGTAATCGTTTAGGTTTGCTTTAACGACATCACCACCAACCGTATCAATTGACAGAGTCAGTACATCAGTTGTTACTGTGATAGTTTTAGCAGAAGAAGCAACTTGACCAGGAGCCGGGTCTAGATCATCTGCATAAGATGGCGCTGGTAGGGTGCTGCCAGATTGTGCCTGCTCAACCGCTTGTGGTGCTGGATTCTGAGCTACGTTCCATTGTTGGAACAGTAGGAAAGAAACCAAAGCCAATGCGATTAACAGGATATTACGTTGAGAATCCATCGTTATTTATCTCTGTCTTGTTTTTGGACTGGTGGAACGGGGTCAAAGCCCCCTTCGTTCAAAGGATGGCATTTTAATAGACGTTTGCCTGATAACCAACACCCTTTTACAAAACCGTGAGCTTTCAACGCTTCTATCGCATATAAAGAGCAGGTTGGAGTAAATCGGCAGCGTGGGCCGATGAGTGGACTAATAAACCATCTATAAAAATAGATGGGTATTAGCGCTATCCACGCGAAGGGCGAGACAGGCGAAGCCATAATTTGTCGAGTAGCTTGAACATTTCTTCATTGCTTAAATCTTGCGCGCTCTTCTTAGCGATTACAACAAAATCTTTGTTAGGAAGTTTGTGTTGAGTGTTACGAAAGCTTTCACGAGTAAGACGCTTGAATCGGTTACGACCCACGGCGGTTTTAATCTGCTTTTTCGGAACGGCTAATCCAAGACGAGGATTTGAAAGAGAGTTATTTCGGGCAATGATGGTGAAATGAGGGGAGCCTGCTCGATGAGCTTGCTTGAAGACATTTTGATAATGTTCGGGAGTTAACAAGCGTAACTCCCGACCGAAGGCTAGCTTATTCAAAATAATCAAAGATTACTTAGAAAGACGCTTACGGCCTTTTGCACGACGTGCATTGATTGTTGCGCGACCGTTCTTAGTAGCCATGCGAGCACGGAAACCGTGAGTACGCTTACGCTTTAGAACTGTAGGTTGAAAAGTGCGTTTCATTGTAATTACCTTACTGATCAGTAGTTTTAGGTTTTTGTTAAACCCGGCGTGGGCATTTTTTCTCTTCTTTATATAAGAAAGGAAAACCGACGCCTCTCAACAAAGAGGCGGAATTGTAATCACTGTCACAAAAAGTGTCAATGATTGGGTTAACTAAAATTCCGGTCGGGGGATTATACGTAGAATAACTAAAATCACAAGGATCCTTAGTCGATCCCAACCTTATTTAAGAATTTTTTTAATTTAGGATCCTGTGGATTACCAAAAATATCCTGTGGAGATCCCTGCTCGACAATATGACCGTCAGCCATGAAGATCACTCGGTCTGCGACCTCTCTAGCGAACTGCATTTCATGGGTAACCACCAGCATAGTTTGATGCTGATTTGCCAGTTTTTTCATTAGGTTAAGCACTTCGCCAACCCACTCAGGATCGAGCGCTGAAGTCGGCTCATCAAACAGTAAAAGCTCTGGTTGTAGTGCCATTGCACGGCCAATACCCACCCGTTGTTGTTGGCCACCTGAGAGCGCGGCTGGGTAGCTATCACCTTTATCACCTAAGCCAATATCATCAAGTATTTGTTGTGCTTTTTCATGGGCTTGCTGCTTTTTCCAACCACGAACGGTAATTAAACCTTCAGCAATATTCTGTCTCGCGGTTTGGTGAGCGAACAGTGCATAGTTTTGGAATACAAAACCGGTCTTACGACGCAGTGCAAGCACCTCCGCCTTAGTGTGTTTCTGAGCATCTACCTTGATGTCATCAATCGAAATCGTGCCTTGATCGGCTTGCTCTAGAAAATTCACACAACGCAGCAGGGTAGACTTACCAGTACCACTTGAGCCTATGATGACAATAATCTCACCTTGTTTGATTTCTAGGTCGATCCCTTTCAAAACTTCGGTGTCACCAAACTGCTTGTGGATATTTTGTAATTTGATCATCGTACATATGCCTTATTCAGTTTCACTTCGGCCCAGATTTGAATACGAGTGAGGATAACCACCACGCCCCAGTAAATCAGCGCCACCGCTAAGAAAGCCTCGAAGAAGCGGAAACTTGAAGAAGCCTCCATCTGAGCTTTAGCCATGATTTCGGCGACACCTAGGGTGAATGCAAGTGAAGTCGATTTAATCATGTCGATGAAGTAGTTCATCAATGATGGCAGTGCCACGCGAGTTGCTTGTGGCAAGATCACGCGACGCATGGCTTGACTGGTGGTCATACCTACCGAAAGACTGGCTTCCATTTGGCTGCGATCAATACCGATAATCGCGGCACGAATACTTTCTGCCATATACGCGGCAAAGTGCAGGGTTAAGCCAATCACAGCGGCGCTGAATGCATCCAACCCAACCATCCACGGGAATACTTGTGGTAAGCCATAATAAAGGAGGAACAGCTGTACCAACAATGGTGTACCTCGGAAGAAGCTAATGTACAGCTGGCTCAATTGGTCAAGTACTGGGATTTTGAATACACGAATATTCGCCAGTATCAGAGACAGGATCAGAGCAAAGAACAAGCCCCAAGTCGCCATCTCCATCGTGGTGCCTAAATACTTCAGTAGTATCGGCAACAGCTCTAGCATGTAATTAAAGTCAAATCCCATAATCTATCTCGTATTTTTATTGGAAGTGTTGTTCTATTTGGAAGTACTGTTCTATCAGGTTTTTTAATCAGTGCACAAAAGCAAAAAGCCCACCGCTGTATAAAGCAGTGGGCCTTGAATGGTGAAAGTGAGTGATTACTTCTGAGTAATGTCTGCACCAAACCATTTCTGAGAGATACTTTCTAACGTACCATCTGCGCGCATTGCTGCTAATGCTTTGTTTACTTCGGCTTGCAGTTTTTTGCCGTTATCGTTGTCCACGAAAGGCCAAGCGTTTTCAATGGTTTCGAATGGCTGTCCTGCTAGTTGTAATGGTAGACCAGTCTTCTTGATAAGCTCTAGTGCTGATAAGCGATCCATTACGAATGCATCGGCACGGCCCAGTGCGACATCATGCTCAATACCTGTATCGTAGGTTTTTACATTGATCTTGCCATCTTTGTCGTAGCTGCGAAGCAGTTGTTCAAAGTTTGAGCCTAGGTTTACTGCAACCGTCTTGCCTTCAAGGTCTTCGATCCCCTTAATGCTGTCATTACCTTTACGAACGGTAATTTGTGCGCCGTCTACTACGTATGGGTCTGCGAATAGGTATTTCGCTTTACGTGCATCCGTCATTGTAATTTGGTTTGAAATGGTGTCGATGCGACCCGTTTCAAGAAGACCAAACAGACCAGAGAAGTTAGCTGTTACGTATTCAACTTTGTAGTCGTTACGTTTACCGATCTCATCCCATAAATCCACTTCAAAACCTTGTAGCTGGTCTTGCTTAACGAAAGTAAATGGGAAGTAGCGACCAGACATGCCGACTTTAACTTCAGTCGCAGCTTGAACAGTAGCAGCAGAGAGTGCGATAGCCGCAATTGCAGCCTTAATCCAGTTATTCATTTGGTAACTCCTTATATTTATGGGATTGGATGTTACTGGGAAAATGCTCAATAGAATAAATAACCAGATGTTATTAACCATAACCAGATTGAATTCCCGATTTGGGGATAACTAGCAAGGATCCGGGCATAAGTGGATCATTGTGTGAGTAAATTAGGGGCAAGATGTGTGGATCCACCGATAAATTACAAATTTATTGTGAATAACTTGGATCTTATTCACTGGAACTGTGATCAATTGCTGGTGATCTGACTTATCAACAGGTAAAATTAGCAGTCATTTCATATTACTTAAATAGAGTGAGGGCACCGTGTCATCTTCGCTTTGGTTGCAGTGTTTGCAACAGCTTCAAGAAGAGTTACCAGCTACAGAATTCAGTATGTGGGTTCGTCCGTTACAAGCGGAACTCAATGACAATACTCTAACTCTATTTGCCCCGAACCGTTTCGTACTCGATTGGGTTCGTGATAAGTATCTAAATAGCATTAACCGCTTACTGCAAGAATATTGCGGTAACGATATCCCACATCTTCATTTTGAAGTGGGAAGCAAGCGTGTGATTGCACCAAAGCCTGCGACACCGGCCCCGACTCGTACTCGCACTGCAGCCGACGTGGCCGCTGAGTCTTCGGCACCTGCGCAATTACAAGCTCGCAAGCCTGTCCATAATAACTGGCGTGATGAAGAGCCTGTAGCGGTTGACCTTAACCACCGCTCAAACGTGAACCCAAAACATAAGTTCAACAACTTTGTTGAAGGTAAGTCTAACCAACTAGGTTTGGCTGCGGCACGTCAGGTTTCTGATAATCCAGGAACAGCCTACAACCCGTTGTTCTTATACGGCGGCACTGGTCTAGGTAAAACGCACTTGTTGCATGCGGTGGGTAACGCCATTGTTGATAATAAGCCGAATGCGAAAGTGGTTTACATGCACTCAGAGCGTTTTGTTCAGGATATGGTAAAGGCACTGCAAAACAACGCGATCGAAGAATTTAAGCGCTACTACCGTAGTGTTGATGCATTGCTTATCGATGACATCCAATTCTTTGCTAATAAAGAGCGTTCTCAAGAAGAGTTTTTCCATACCTTTAATGCGCTGCTTGAAGGCAACCAACAGATCATCCTCACTTCAGACCGTTATCCAAAAGAGATCAATGGGGTAGAAGATCGTCTTAAATCTCGCTTCGGTTGGGGTTTGACGGTAGCGATTGAGCCACCAGAGCTTGAGACTCGTGTTGCGATCTTGATGAAGAAAGCAGAAGACCACCAAATTCACCTTGCGGATGAAGTGGCGTTCTTTATTGCCAAGCGTTTACGCTCTAATGTTCGTGAACTGGAAGGCGCATTGAACCGTGTTATTGCAAATGCAAACTTCACTGGCCGCCCGATCACGATTGATTTTGTGCGTGAAGCACTGCGTGATCTACTTGCACTGCAAGAGAAGCTGGTCACCATTGATAACATTCAGAAGACAGTAGCCGAGTACTATAAAATCAAAGTCGCTGATCTATTGTCTAAACGTCGCTCTCGTTCAGTTGCTCGTCCACGTCAATTGGCGATGGCATTGGCTAAAGAGCTAACAAACCACAGTTTGCCTGAGATTGGCGATGCATTCGGTGGTCGTGACCACACAACTGTGCTGCATGCTTGTCGTAAGATTGCTCAGCTGCGTGAAGAGAGTCACGACATTAAAGAAGATTATTCGAACTTGATTCGTACCCTTTCTTCTTAATACACAGTATTCTTAACCTTAATAAGCAGAATCTTGGCCACGTACTATTACGCAGTGCCATTTAGACCGTAAGAGCAAGATATGAAATTTACCATTGAACGTAGTCATCTGATTAAGCCATTACAACAAGTATCTGGCGCACTCGGTGGCAGGCCAACGCTTCCAATTCTAGGAAACCTACTGATTAAAGTAGAAGATAACGTGTTGTCGATGACAGCGACGGATCTAGAAGTTGAACTGATCAGCCGTGTAACGCTTGAAGGTGATTTCGAAGCGGGCAGTATCACCGTACCTTCACGTAAGTTTCTGGATATCTGTCGTGGATTGCCAGATAACTCAGTGATTACTGTGGTATTGGATGGTGACCGCATTCAGGTTCGCTCTGGTCGTAGCCGCTTCTCATTAGCAACATTACCTGCGGCAGATTTTCCAAATATTGAAGACTGGAGCAGCGAAGTTGAAGTGTCAGTGACACAAGCTGAACTTCGCGGTCTTATCGAGAAAACACAATTCTCAATGGCGAACCAAGATGTTCGTTACTACCTCAACGGTATGTTGTTTGAGATTGAAGGTTCTATCTTGCGCAGCGTGGCGACCGATGGCCACCGTATGGCAGTATCTCAAGCACAGCTAGGGGCAGATTTTGCTCAGAAGCAGATCATTGTTCCTCGTAAAGGTGTTCAAGAGCTAGTGAAGTTATTGGATGCACCTGAACAACCAGTAACGCTGCAAATTGGTAACTCTAACGTGCGTGCTGAAGTGAACAACTATGTCTTCACTTCTAAGTTGGTTGATGGTCGTTTCCCTGATTATCGCCGCGTAATGCCGCAAAATACCACCAAGACGCTTGAAGCGGGTTGTGATGAATTACGTTCAGCATTTTCTCGTGCTGCGATTCTATCCAATGAAAAATTCCGTGGTGTTCGCGTTAACCTTGCTGATAGTGAGATGCGTATTACAGCGAACAACCCAGAGCAAGAAGAAGCAGAAGAAGTACTCGATGTTAACTTCGACGGCGACGCACTAGAGATTGGCTTCAACGTAAGTTACGTATTGGATGTTCTGAACACACTGCGTTGTGAACAGGTTCGCATCTCAATGTCAGACGCAAATGCGAGTGCTCTTATCGAAAACGCACAAGATGACAGCGCGATGTACGTTGTTATGCCTATTCGCTTATAAGCTGCCAAATGTTGACCTATCGAGTCGTGATTGAAGATTAATATGAAGACGTTATGCCTTTATCGCGCTTAATCGTTAAGCAGTTTAGAAATATTGAAGCCTGTGACATTCAACCGTCATCAGGCTTTAACTTTCTTATAGGGGCTAACGGAAGCGGCAAAACCAGTGTCCTTGAAGCGGTGTATTTGCTCGGACACGGTCGCTCATTCAAGAGTTCACTCACCGGTCGTATTATACAAAATGAGTGTAGTGAGCTGTTTGTGCATGGCCGTTTTATGACCTCGGATCAATTTGAGCTGCCAATTGGCATTAATAAGCAGCGCGATGGCACGACAAAGGTTAAAATAAGCGGTCAAACTGGGCAAAAGTTGGCTCAGTTAGCTCAAGTCTTACCTTTGCAGTTGATTCACCCCGAAGGGTTTGATTTACTGACAGATGGGCCTAAGCATCGCCGAGCATTCATTGACTGGGGAGTTTTCCACAGTGAGTCGGGCTTCTATGATGCTTGGGGTAGGGTAAAGCGCCTCAATAAGCAGCGAAACGCCTTATTGAAAACGGCAACGCACTATCGAGAGCTGAGCTATTGGGACCAAGAACTGGCCCGTTTAGCCGAAAGCATCAGTCAGTGGCGTGCCACCTACGTTGATCAGCTCAAAGAAGTCGCCGAAGAAATCTGTGCGACCTTCCTTCCTGAGTTTGAGATAAAGATTAACTATTATCGTGGCTGGGACAAAGACACCCCATACGCTGAGATATTAGAAAAGAATTTTGAAAGGGATCAGCAGCTTGGTTACACCTTTAGTGGGCCAAACAAAGCGGATCTGAAGATAAAAGTGAACGGCACTCCAGTGGAAGATGTCTTGTCACGAGGTCAATTGAAGTTGATGGTGTGTGCGCTACGAGTAGCACAAGGGCAACACCTCACTCAAATGACAGGTAAGCAGTGTATCTATTTAATAGATGACTTCGCTTCCGAATTAGATAGCCAACGCCGCGCACGTCTTGCTGAGTGCTTAAAGGCGACCGAGGCTCAAGTTTTTGTAAGCTCTATTACCGCTGATCAGATTGCAGATATGCATGACGAAAATAGCAGGATGTTTCATGTGGAACATGGCAAAATAGAGCAAGGATAATTAGTCAGAGAGTAACTATGTCAGATAATTACGATTCATCGAGTATTAAAGTACTGAAGGGTCTGGATGCGGTACGTAAGCGTCCTGGAATGTACATTGGCGACACGGATGATGGTACCGGTCTGCACCACATGGTTTTTGAGGTGGTAGATAACTCTATTGATGAAGCGCTAGCTGGTCACTGTAATGACATCATTGTAACTATCCATGAAGATAGTTCTGTGTCTGTGAGCGATGACGGCCGTGGTATTCCAACAGAATTGCACCCAGAAGAAAACGTATCAGCAGCAGAAGTAATCATGACGGTTCTTCACGCTGGTGGTAAGTTCGATGATAACTCGTACAAAGTATCTGGTGGTCTGCACGGTGTTGGTGTTTCAGTAGTTAACGCACTTTCTAAGCAAGTTACTCTTACTATCCACCGTGGTGGTAAAATCCACACTCAAACCTACAGCCACGGTGAGCCTCAAGCGCCACTAGCAGTTATCGGTGACACGGATAAAACAGGTACAGAGATTCGTTTCTGGCCAAGTGAAGAAACCTTCACTAACATCGAGTTCCATTACGACATTTTAGCTAAGCGTCTACGTGAGCTATCATTCTTGAACTCAGGCGTGTCAATTAAGCTAATTGATAAGCGCGAAGAAGACAAAATGGATCACTTCGAATACGAAGGCGGTATCCAAGCGTTTGTTGAGCACTTAAACACCAACAAAACACCGATTATTCAGAAAATATTCCATTTCGATCATGAGCGTGAAGACGGTATTACCGTTGAAGTTGCTATGCAATGGAATGACGGTTACCAAGAAAACATTTATTGTTTCACCAACAACATCCCTCAACGTGATGGTGGTGCTCACTTAGCGGGTTTCCGTGGTGCACTAACACGTACATTAAATAGCTTCATGGACAAAGAAGGCTTCTCGAAGAAAGCGAAGACTTCAACATCAGGTGATGATGCTCGTGAAGGTTTGACAGCGATTGTTTCGGTGAAAGTGCCAGATCCTAAATTCTCAAGCCAAACTAAAGACAAGCTGGTTTCTTCAGAAGTGAAGTCTGCCGTTGAGTCTACGATGGGTGAGAAACTGTCTGAGTTCCTAATTGAGAACCCAGGTGAAGCTAAAATCGTTTGTTCTAAAATTATCGATGCAGCACGTGCTCGTGATGCGGCGCGTAAAGCTCGTGAGATGACACGTCGTAAAGGCGCATTAGATTTAGCGGGTCTTCCAGGTAAGCTTGCTGACTGTCAGGAAAAAGACCCTGCACTGTCTGAACTATACATTGTGGAAGGAGACTCTGCTGGCGGTTCAGCTAAGCAGGGGCGTAACCGTAAGAACCAAGCAATCCTACCGCTGAAAGGTAAAATTCTTAACGTAGAGAAAGCACGTTTCGATAAAATGCTGTCTTCTCAAGAAGTAGCAACGCTAATCACAGCCCTTGGTTGTGGTATTGGCCGTGACGAATACACCCCAGATAAACTGCGTTACCACAACATCATCATCATGACCGATGCCGATGTCGATGGTTCTCACATCCGTACTCTGCTATTGACGTTCTTCTACCGTCAAATGCCAGAGCTGATTGAACGCGGCTACATCTACATTGCTCAACCACCACTTTACAAAGTGAAGAAAGGTAAGCAAGAGCAGTACATTAAAGATGAAGATGCGATGAACCAGTATCAAGTATCTTTAGCTTTAGACAATGCAGAACTGCACGTAAACCCTGAAGCGCCAGCATTTGCAGGTGAAGGTTTAGAGAAGCTTGTTCAGCAATACAATGCAGGCATCAAGCTAGTTGATCGTATGAGCCGCCGTTACCCACGCGCATTGGTTCACGAACTGATTTACGTTCCTCGTCTAACTGCTGAGCAGTGTCATGATGACGCGGCAGTTGAAGCTTGGGGTAAGCAGCTTGTTGAGCAGCTAAATGCGAAAGAAGTAGGTGCAAGCCAATACAGCCTTGAAGTTGAAAAACACGAAGAATTAGGTTTAAGCGTTCCTAAGATTGTGGTTCGTACTCATGGTGTGACTCATGAACACGTACTGAGCATTGACCTGATTAACTCTAAAGAGTTTGCGAAGTTAGCTGATTTGTCTGAAGCTCTTGATGGCTTGATTGAAGAAGGCGCTTACATTAAGCGTGGTGAGCGTACTCAAGAAGTGTCTAGCTTCGTTGAAGCTCTGAACTGGTTAGTGAAAGAGTCTCGTCGTGGTCTAAGCCTACAGCGATACAAAGGTCTAGGTGAGATGAACCCAGATCAACTTTGGGAAACCACAATGGATCCTGAAACTCGCCGTATGATGCAAGTAACGATCGAAGACGCTGTTGGTGCTGATCTGTTGTTTACGACGCTAATGGGTGATCAAGTTGAGCCTCGTCGTAACTTCATCGAAGAGAACGCACTGAAAGTAGCTAACCTAGACGTTTAGTATCTTTGATACTTCGCTCTTTCGCTTAATTTCTGTGTCAGAGGTGCTCACATACATTCGTATGCTCCGCGCCTCTTCCTTGAACTAAAACGAAATAGCTTCGTCTCAAAAAACTAAAATTTTAAAAAGCACTGTCCTTTGGATAGTGCTTTTTTGTATTTGTAAGGTATTGAAAAATATTGGATTGGAAAAATAATTGAAAATAATCCCTTGAAACTATTTTGCTCAATCCACATATCTAGTTGTGAAGAGGATGACTGTCTTGCTCTACAAGAGAAGAAACAGAACCTTCATAACCGTTGCTAGAGTGTCGCTCAATAGAGGATAACTTTGGCAGCACACAACTTAAAAATTGATTCATTGCCATGTCCCAGTGTTGTCGCCAATAGAGGTGAAACCCGAGGAATGCGAATTGAATCTCTTAGCTGTTTACTGGGTCATACACAGGTTCGATCTAAGTAAAATTCACAGCTAAGACTATTGCTTACTAAAAGGATAGCATTATGAGAACTGTAGATTTCACTCCACTTTACCGCAACGCAATCGGCTTCGATCGTCTATTCAACATGATGGAAGCGAACACATCGAAGAACTCTTCTGGCGGTTACCCTCCATACAACATCGAGCAAAAAAACGAGAACAACTACCGTATTACTATGGCCGTTGCTGGTTTTGCTGATGACCAATTAGATCTAACTCAAAAAGAGAACATGCTAATTGTGAAAGGTGAGCGTAAAGCAGAAGCAGAGAAAACCTTCGTATATCAAGGTATTGCAGAGCGCGATTTTGAGCGCAAATTCCAACTGGCTGACTACGTAAAAGTGGTAGGTGCAAGCATGGAAAATGGTCTTCTTCACATCGACCTAGAACGCGAAATCCCAGAAGCGATGCAACCACGTAAGATTGCTATTAATAGTAATAGCCTACTAGAAGGTTAATTACTGTTAGCTCCTTAGAGCTAAAAACTATCGGGAAGTAAAAGTGAAAGAGCACCTTATGAGGTGCTCTTTTTTGTTTGTCCTGTTAGCGTCATTCCATAGAGGGAGGAACGACCGAGTAGGGAATCTCTATTTGCTTTCGCTGTAAGCCTTTTTCACTTCTTCAGCAATGATCGCAATACCTTTCTGCATTGCTTCATCGTCTTGTACGTAGTTCATACGTAGGCATTGATGAGCATGATCCCACTCGTCTTCCTGGCCGATAAAGAAGTATTCACCCGGAACAATCAATACACCGCGAGCTTTCAATCTGTCGTACAGTTCCATTGTGGTGATTGGCAGTTCATCAAACCATAGCCATAAGAAGATAGCGCCTTCAGGCTTGTGGATACGGAAACGCGGGTCATCGATAGCATCTTGCAGTAGTTCAACGGCGCGCAAAGACTTCTCTTTATAGAAAGGCTTAATCACTTCGCTGCTTAAGCGTAGTAAGTCACCGTTCTCAATCATGTGGTTTGCGATAGCAGGCCCAACACTGCTTGGCGCTAAGCTGATAATGCCATTCATGTTAGTTAGCGCTTGGGTAACCTCTTCGCTCGCAATCACGATACCGCAGCGTACGCCTGGCAAACCAAGCTTAGATAGGCTCATGCACAGAATTGTATTTTCATTCCAGAACGGTTCAACGTCTTCAAAGATGATGTTTGGAAATGGCAGGCCGTACGCGTTATCGATCAGCAGTGGGATATTGTTCTCACGCGCCAGCTTATCTAGTTTACGTACTTCTTCGTCGGTCAGTACGTTACCGGTTGGGTTGGTTGGGCGAGACGCACAGATAGCAGCTACTGAGTCATCGACTTTTAGCTGTTCGAAATCGACGTGGTATTTGAACTGTCGGTTTTCTAGCAGCTCGATCTCTGGGTGGTAAGAGATAAAGATGTCGTCATCAATCCCTGCGTCACCGTAGCCGATGTATTCAGGAGCGATCGGCAGCAAGATTTTCTTGTGTGAACCATCAGGTTGTTGGCCAGCTAGCAGGTTGAATAGGTAGAAGAAGCCACTTTGGCTGCCGTTAGTCAGGCTGATGTTCTTCTCGCTGATGTCCCAGCCATAGGTCTCTTTTAGCATTGCAGCTAATGACTTAATGAAGCTGTCTTTGCCCTGTGGGCCATCGTAGTTGGCGAGGGCGGCGATGAGTTCTCCACTGGCGAGCATGTCTGCACTGGCTTGGTTAAAGTAATCGAGCATGGCAGGGATAGCGGCTGGGTTGCCACCACCAAGCATGATTGCGCCAGGAGTGCGCAGGCCATCATTCAAATCATCCATTAAACGAGTGATTCCAGAGTAACGATTAAACTTTTCACCAAACTTAGAGAACTGCATTACTTATTTTACCTAATTCATTGTGATTGCTTGTTACGTGTCATTAAGGCAGACCTTATGTCTGCCATCAGTGTATTCCTTGAACATACCGCAATGTTTTTGCGACGCATAGCGCCAAATGCTCTAACACGGAAAAAACTTCTATAAAGTTTGGCTAATGAGTGACTGCTTGCTTATTGCACTGGTTTTTGAGATCAAAAAGGAGAAGCCGAAGCTTCTCCATAAATTTTGACTGTTCAAATCCGTGGGCTTATTTCGATCCAGTATACACAACCAACACCTTGTCATCTTGGTATTGGCGTTCGAACGCATAGTAGCCCTTACTATTGCGGATGATGTGCTTGCCTTGAGCAACCGCTGGGTGGCGTTGGCGGAATTGACCAAGCGCTTGCCAGTGTTCCAGCAACTCCGCTCGTTCGCCTATAATTTTATCCCAAGGCATATCTGAACGAGTACCTTGCATTGGGTCCGATCCTGTTGGGCCGAAACCGCGCGCAATCTCATCCCCGTAATAGATCTGCACTGCGCCGGGAGCCAGCATTAATGCATTCGCTGCTTTGGTCTGTTTGGCAAAGTCACTGCCGTGCTGCGTCCAGAATAGCGAGGTGTCGTGAGACGATAGGTAACTCAACACGTTGAACTCGCTGTCATTGTTGATCTTCTCAGCGTAGCGAAGGTAATCAGCATCAAGATCAGATAGGCACTTAAGCGCCTTAGGGGCGATGTCGCTCTGGAATTCAAAGTTGATGATCGAATCAAAGCCGTTAGCGAAGTAATCGGATTTAACCACGCTGTGTGCCCATACTTCACCTGTCATCCAAAATGGTAGGTCATCCAAGGCTTTGTCTGGGTTGTTTTGCTTCCATTCTGCAAGCGCTTGATTGGTGCTCTCTTTAAGCTCTGCCCAAGCGTCCAGTTCAACGTGCTTGGCGGTATCAACCCTAAAGCCATCAACGCCGTATTCACGCACCCAATCAGATAACCAAGTGATTAGGTGGTCGCGAGGTGTTTTGAGTTCATCAATCGCGCTGGTGGACTTATTGCGGTAGAAGTTCGGTAGCCCGGTGGTTTCTGTCGATTCTGTTTTGAAATCGGGCAGGTGCGCCAAAGACATGGTTAGGTTGTTGTAACCCGGAGAGTCATAAGCGCCGATATCGCTGCGTAGCCATGCCTTGCCCCACCATTTTTCCCACGCTTCTTTATCGCTGTATGAGATGTAGTTATTGAAGTAGTGCCAGTTCTGGCCTTTAGCGGGTTGCCAGTCTGTCCAGTTTTCGCCAAGTGTTTTTTTGGCTTGTTCATCGGTGAGGTTGAGCTTACCAAAGTCGAACTCTTGCATATCAGCAAGTGTCGCATAGCCAGTGTGGTTCATTACCACGTCCCAAACGACACGAATGCCTTTGCTATGCGCAGTATCGATGAAAGTTTTTAGCTCGTCTTCAGTGCCCATGTTGTCATCAAGTTTGGTCCAATCTTGATGGTAGTAGCCGTGATAACCATAGTGTTTGAAGTCACCTTTGTCACCACCGCCGACCCAGCCGTGAATTTGTTCTAAAGGAGAGGTTATCCAAATAGCGTTTGCACCAAGTGATTCTATGTAGTCGAGCTTTTCTGTTAAACCAGCTAAGTCACCACCATGAAAAGTACCTATTTCATCTTGAGCATCTTGGCTGCGACCATAGCTGTTGTCGTTGTCTGGATTGCCGTTGTGGAAACGGTCGGTCATGACAAAGTAAACCGTAGCATTATCCCAACTAAAATCCGGCTTGGTTTTGGTTTCTACTTTTTCTAGTAGTAATACACCTTGACTGTCTTCTGCTGGCTGCATGGTGACGCTACCATTGGTTACAGTAGCTTGTGTACCAGAAAGTGCGTCTCTCACTAGGGTGCCGTCATCAAAGGTTTTTGCCACATTGATAGTGGTGGGTGAATCACTTGGAACGGGGCATGTGAAGCTTTGGACTTCTTTCTGTTTTGGTTTGATCTTAATCGTGAGTTCATTCGTTTGTGGGTTTAATGTGAACTGGTAGGTATTAGGACGAAATACTTTTATGTTGATTTCAGATTTTTCGGCGCAATCGTCTAAGCGAAGGGGTTTATTGAACTTGATGCGACTTTCTTCAGCTAGAGAGTAGTTGGTACCACAGGTTTGCTGAGCATCACCGATAGAAAAAGCATAACTGCCTTTTGCTAGCTCATGTTCTGCTAATAACGTGCCTTGCCCTGTCGACTGAAAGGTAAGAGTCTCGTTATCTATGGTGAGTAATAAGTTGTTGTCTGTGGTTTGGCTGCATGCGCTGAGTGCGAGAATTGAAAGCGCGAGTGTTGTTTTTTTCATTGTGTCCTTCCCCGAATAAACAGGACATTTATAACAAATAAGGGGACCTACAGTCTGAGTGCTAATTCATTCGGTTATCTAATATTACCTCTACAAATAATTACTCAGTTCACAAAAACAAAAAGGGAAGCTTTCGCTTCCCTTTGGGTGTTTATCTTTAGTTGCTTAAAGCATAGCTTCGATCAACGGTCTCTTTCGTGCTTACTTTTGCAGTAGAGAGATATCAGCAATCTGTAGGAACAGGTTACGTAGGTTGTTCAGTAGCGTTAGACGGTTCTTCTTAAGCGCTTCGTCATCCGCCATAACCATTACGTTATCGAAGAATGCATCTACTGGTTCACGTAGATCAGCAAGCTTGCTTAGGGCTTCTTGGTAGTTGCCTGTTGCGAATGCTGGTTCTAGTGCTTCCGTCATTACTTCAACGTTCTCAGCCAGTGCTTTCTCTGCGTCTTCTTGAAGAAGAGTTAGGTCGATTTCTGCTGGTAGTTCGCCGTCGAATTTCGCAAGGATGTTACCTACACGCTTGTTCGCTGCTGCTAGTGCTTCTGCTGCTTCCAGTTCGCGGAAGTGAGAAACCGCTTTAACACGTTGGTCAAAGTCAGCTGGCTTAGTTGGACGACGTGCTAGTACTGCTTGGATGATATCAACGCTGAAACCAGCATCGTGGTACCATGCGCGGAAACGACCTAGCATAAAGTCGATAACGTCAGCTTCTACGTTTTCGTTAGTCAGCTTGTCGCCTAGTAGCTCTTTCGCTTTACCGATAAGATCGGTTAGGTCTAGGTTGTAGCCGTTTTCAACGATGATACGTAGCACACCTAGTGATGCACGACGTAGTGCGAATGGGTCAGAACCTTTTGGTGCTTGGCCAATACCGAAGATACCTACGATAGTGTCTAGCTTGTCTGCCATTGCGACTGCAGAAGAGATACCTGTGCTTGGTAGTGTGTCACCAGCGAAACGAGGCATATACTGCTCGTAAAGTGCTAGTGCAACTTGCTCGTCTTCACCATCGTGAGTTGCGTAGTGCATGCCCATCACACCTTGAGTATCCGTAAATTCGAATACCATTGATGTCATTAGGTCACACTTAGCCAGTAGGCCAGCACGCTTAGATTTCTCAACGTCAGCATCGATTTGCTCGGCAATGTAGCCAGCTAGTTCTGTGATGCGGTCTGTCTTGTCTTTGATAGTACCCAGCTGCTTCTGGAAGATAGCTTGGTCTAGTTCAGCAAGACGGTCGATAAGCGGACGCTTACGGTCTGTGTTGAAGAAGAATTCAGCATCCGCTAGACGCGGGCGTACAACTTTCTCGTTACCTTCGATAACGTGGCGAGGCTCTTTAGACTCGATGTTCGAAACGAAGATGAAGTTTGGTAGAAGGTTCTTATCAGCGTCATACACTGGGAAGTACTTCTGGTCACCTTTCATGGTGTAAACCAAAGCTTCAGAAGGCACTTTTAGGAACTCTTGCTCAAACTTAGCAGTAAGAACAACAGGCCATTCAACCAAAGAGGTGACTTCTTCAACAAGGTCATCTTCTAGGTCAGCAATACCGCCAACCGCGTCTGCTGCTTTTTTAGCATCAGCAAGAATGATTGCTTTACGCGCTTCGTAATCTGCCATTACTTTACCGCGCTCTTCTAAGATCGCAGGGTATTGGTCAGCAGAGTCGATTGTGAACTCTTGTTCGCCCATGAAACGGTGACCACGGATAGTACGAGCAGAAGCTACACCTAGGATTTCGCCTTCAACAAGCTCATCACCTAATAGTACTGTCAGTGTTTTCACTGGACGGATAAATTGAATGTCTGAGTTACCCCAGCGCATTGCTTTAGGAATCGGTAGACCAGCTAGTGCTTTCGCAGCAATGTCCATCACCAATTCTTGAACTGGTTTACCAGCCACTTCTTGTTTGAAAAGAAGCCACTCGCCTTTGTCTGTTTTCAGACGGTCAGCTTGCTCAACAGTAATACCGTTACCACGAGCCCAACCTTGTGCAGCTTTAGTTGCGTTACCTTCTGCATCGAATGCTACAGAAATAGCAGGACCACGCTTCTCAACCACTTTATCTGCTTGACCTTCAGCCAGTGCAGTTACTTTAAGTGCTAGACGGCGAGGTGCTGCGTACCACTTGATGCCTTCGTGAGAAAGCTCAGCAGTTTTAAGACCCGCTTCAAAGTTAGAAGCAAAGGCTTCTGCTAGATAACGAAGTGCTGTTGGTGGAAGCTCTTCCGTACCCAGTTCAATTAGAAAATTCTTCGCCATGATTATTTATCCTTCTTACACATTGGGAAGCCAAGCGCTTCACGTGACGCGTAGTACGCCTCTGCAACTGATTTAGTCAGGTTGCGGATTCGAAGGATGTAACGTTGACGCTCTGTTACAGAGATAGCTTTGCGCGCATCAAGGATGTTGAATGCGTGACCTGCTTTTAGAATGCGCTCGTAAGCTGGAAGCGGAAGTGGCTTCTCAAGCTCAAGTAGCTCTTTACATTCTTTCTCGCACTGATCGAAGAAAGTGAATAGGAAATCTACGTCTGCGTGCTCGAAGTTGTACGTTGATTGCTCAACTTCGTTTTGGTGGAAGATGTCACCGTAAGTCACGTTAGAACCGTCTGGTGCTACGTTCCATACTAGGTCGTAAACAGAATCTACTTCCTGGATGTACATTGCTAGACGCTCGATACCGTATGTAATCTCGCCGGTTACTGGCTTACACTCAAGGCCGCCAACCTGTTGGAAGTAAGTAAACTGAGTTACTTCCATGCCGTTTAGCCATACTTCCCAACCAAGGCCCCATGCACCTAGTGTTGGGTTTTCCCAGTTATCTTCAACGAAGCGAATGTCGTGAACAAGTGGGTCAACACCAAGAACCTCTAGGGAGCCTAGGTACAACTCTTGGATATTGTCTGGCGATGGTTTTAGCGCTACTTGGAATTGGTAGTAGTGCTGCAGACGGTTAGGGTTTTCACCGTAACGGCCATCAGTAGGACGACGTGAAGGTTGTACGTAAGCTGTAGACATTGGCTCTGGGCCAAGTGCTCGTAGACATGTCATTGGGTGAGAGGTGCCTGCACCAACTTCCATATCTAGAGGTTGAACAATGGTACAACCGTTTTGAGCCCAGTAATCCTGCAGCGCGAGGATCATTCCCTGGAAGGTTTTGATATCGTATTTTTGCATAGTCAGGTTCGCGCGATTCTTTTAAATGAATGAGAAAAATAACCTCTGAGTATACCGAGATATTTGTAAAGCGAGTAGGGGTAATCTTGTTTAATTAGTGGTCTAAAATGTCGTTTAGTGGATTTTTGTGCCTTTAATGTTTGTTTTTCGGCACAAGTGGATATTTTGATAACTTTGACACTTGTGTTTGAAAGCATGGGCTATTAAAATCTCGCGGTCTTTGGGGAGTAGCTTACTTATTCATATCCTATTGAATGAGTTCGTTCGTCAACATAATTGATGCAAAATCATCATGGCGTTCGAGGCAACCACCACCTTGGTGGTGCTTAGCAAGACCATAGACAAGCATCGTGAACCGGGATGGGGCGCGAGGTTTGTCTTTGGTTAAATATAATAATCCCCATCCCAAATGAGCATGTCGTGAGCGTTTTAGCAATTTCAATTACAACTGTCGCCTTAGCCGAGATCGGTGATAAGACTCAGTTGCTATCTCTTTTATTAGCCAGTCGATATCGCAAGCCGATACCTATCATCGCAGCTATCTTCTTTGCCACCATTGCCAATCATGCCCTTGCAGCATGGCTCGGGGTCGTGGTTGCTGATTATCTTTCACCTGAAGTATTAAAGTGGGTGCTGGTGGTCAGTTTCATTGCGATGGCTGGCTGGATTTTGATTCCCGATAAGTTAGATGACGATGAACAGATCTCAAACCGAGGACCGTTTGTCGCCAGTTTTATCGCTTTCTTTATTGCTGAGATCGGCGATAAAACCCAAATTGCGACCTCTATCCTAGGGGCTCAATATGCGGATGCATTAGCGTGGGTGATTCTGGGTACAACCATTGGTATGTTGCTGGCAAATGTGCCTGTGGTGATCATCGGTAAGCTGTCTGCTGATAAGATGCCTCTTGATCTGATTCGTAAGATCACAGCCTTGTTATTCGTGGGTTTAGCTATCGCTGCGGCTTTCTATTGATAGGTGGTATTGAGTCTTATTATACTCAATCAGTAGAGTAATGTGTTGTAGGTCATACTCTTACAGTATTGTGGGGTTTATCGAGCGAACGGACATATAACTGTCATACTTGTCATGATATTTTAATCTTGTGAGTTAAGAACACGAGGGCATGATTATGTTGACGCGTTATATGGGTATTACTCCACAAAGCCAAAGTTATCTATTTACCTTTGGTCTTGCACTTACATTATTAGGCATGGTGTTGACGGACATGTGGCTGCCAATGGTCGCGGGTGCCATCATCATGACTGCGCTTGCGGTAGAGGCTTGGATTCGGGTCGCGCATATTATTCCGATGCGCAAAGATATCCGAGAAATTCAGCATCAGCTAGAGCATCTGCAAAACAAGTCTAGAAGCGAATAAACAAAAAGCCGCTGGTACTCTGAGTTCTGTTTAAGAACATAAGGTACCAGCGGCTTTTTTGATACTTGATAGTCGGTGGGGCGCTACGCCTCCAATCCCTTTCTGATCAAATACTGGTAAGGCAACGTTTCTGTTGCTTGGCCTACCAACTGGTGATCCATGAATCGACAAAAGCTCGGAATATCTCGAGTTGTCGAAGGGTCGTCAGCTTTTACCAGTAACACATCGCCATCCTGCATGTTTCTAATTGTCTTCCTGACCATCATTACTGGCTCTGGGCAACGCAGGCCTTCAGCTTCTAAAGTATGGGTTGCCAGTTCAGGTTTGAATGTCATGGTTTGTATCTCTATATCTATCTAACGAGTGAATAATACGTCTGCAGAAAAAATATGCAATAAGTGCTTGGCAAACAGAATCATTTCCTATAACTTAGTTAACAAGTTGATAACAACTTAAAGCAAAGGCAACTAGCTAAGGAGTGGCGATGTTGACAGGATTAGATAGATTAACAATTTATTCGGTTCTCTGTTTTATTTCTTTTTGTGCGTTAGTACTACGTTCATCGACAGAGACCTCACTGATGCCTATTTTTGGCATAGTAGCAACGATTATTGGTATTTGGGTGGAGATGCGCCGTTGGCAAGGTATAGCCGAAGAGCGAGAGCACTAACCCGAATACAACAAGCAAATTCCGATACGACAACATTCCGACACTATCCCCAGATTTTCTTGGGCTTCCCCGCGTAATTGCGGGATTTTTTTATCTAAAGCATGCTATAAACAACTTAGTGATCAATGACAATCGTATACAGCTAGGTAAGTGGTGTGGAATTAGAAGACATCTATCGTAGAGACCTGAATTTATTGGTCGCTTTAAAGGTATTGATTGAAGAGGGCAGTGTTAGCCAGGCCGCGATTCGTCTTAACTTAAGTCAGTCGGCAACCAGCCGAGTATTAGGGCGCTTAAGAGAGTTACTCAACGATCCCTTGTTTACGCGACAAGGTCAGCACCTTATCCCCACCAAAAAAGCACTTGAGATCAGCCAACGCATTGATCAGCCTTTAGAATCATTCCGCCAATTACTTAGCCCGAGTGATTTTGACCCCTACTACTGCAGTGAGCGCTTCCTGATTGCGACCACTGACTACGCGATGCAAACCATCCTACCTTATGCACTACCGAAGATTTATGAGCAAGCGCCGAACATCTCTTTGGAGTTTGCACCGCTGCAGCATGAACATTTGTTTAAGCAACTCAGCACCGAACGCGTTGATATGGCGATCTGTCGTCCGAGTGGCAGCATTGCACCACTTCATCAAGAGGTCTTGGGGCCGGTTGGTGTGTCGTGTCTGTTATCTAAAAACCATCCATTGGCGGACCAGCCTTTAAGCCTTGAAGACTATGTATCACTCCCGCATGCGATGATTGCGATCAGTGATGGTGTTAAGGCTTTATTAGACAACGCGTTAGCTAATCAACAGCCTCGAAAAATGGTGTTGCGTGCTTATCACCTTGAAGCCGCATTGGCGATTGTTGATAGAATGCCGTTGGTGATCACTGTACCTGCTGATTTGGCTTATTTGGTCGCTGAGCGTTATGACTTAGTCGTCAAGCCGCTGCCATTCGAGTTTATGCCGTTTGATTACTCACTGATCTGGCACTCGCGTTGCGACTCTTCTGCTTCACAACAATGGTTGAGAAGAGTGGTCAAAGAGGAATGTGGTGAGTTGATTCAAAAACGGATTGCGGATGTCGGCTTGGGTTAGCTAAGACTTGGTTTAGATTCACTCGACCCAAATGACAAAAACGCAAAAGGGCTGATATAAATCAGCCCTTTGTTGTTTTTGGTTATCCAAGCCTAACGCTGGCGCTTAAGGTTTGATAACTTTGTGATTGAGAATCTATAGTTTAATGACTACGCGACCAGTGATTTGACCGTTAGTGATGTCTTCTGCGGCTTGAATTGCACCGTCTAAATGCACTTCTTTGGTTGCTTGAGTGTAGAAAGATTCTGGTAGTAGCTCAGCCAGTTGCTCCCACGCTTTAATACGTTTTTCACGAGGGCACATTACTGAATCCACACCTTGTAGGCGAACGTTACGCAGAATGAATGGCATTACCGTTGTTGGTAAGTCAAAACCGCCTGCTAGACCACACATCGCAACTGCACCGTTGTAATCAATTTGCGCCAATACCTTCGCAAGCACTTTGCTGCCTACGGTATCGATAGCGCCAGCCCACAGTTGTTTCTCTAGTGGTTTCGCTGGTTCTTCTAGTTCAGCACGCTCTACAATACGTGTCGCGCCTAATGATTTAAGTAGTTCACCGTTTACAGAAGCACGGCCAGTAACTGCTGCGACTTTGTAACCCAGTTGGTTTAGTAGAGTGATAGATACACTGCCTACACCGCCACTTGCGCCTGTTACTAGGATTTCACCGTCTTCAGGTTTGATGCCTGCATCTACGATAGCTTGCACACAAAGCATCGCAGTGAAACCAGCTGTGCCAATCGCCATTACTTTCTTAGCGTCAAGACCTGCAGGCATTGGTACTAACCAATCACCGTTTAGGCTTGCTTTCTCAGCCATGCCGCCCCAGTGACCTTCACCAACACCCCAACCCGTTAGAACAACTTCGTCGCCCGCTTTGTAGCGTGGGTCATCAGATTGTGAAACCACACCAGAAAGGTCGATACCAGGAACCATCGGGAAGTTGCGAACAATGCGCCCTTTACCTGTAATCGCCAAACCATCTTTGTAGTTCAAAGAAGAGTAGCTTACATCGATCTTCACGTTGCCTTCTGGTAATTGAGACTCTTCAATTTGAGAAACTGATGCGATAGTTTTTTTGTCTTCTTGGTTTAGTACAAGTGCTTTAAACATGATCTGCTCCATGGGAGAAATATTAGGAAACTGAAGTAACTGTAGTTGAATCGTTGGAGAAAAAATAATGAAACATCAACATTGAATCTATGCGTTCTGTGCATAGATATAAGTGGTGATTTTCTCTCGCTAGGTTTGCTGAACGAATTGATAGATTATTGGATGCCGAATAATAAAAAGTGCAGCCATATAAATATAGCTGCACAAAAGATTACTCTTCAAGTATTACCGTCAGTGATCGCTATGGGCGTTCAAATACCGTTGCAATACCTTGACCTAAACCAATACACATGGTCGCTAAGCCGTATTTCACATCTTGTGCTTCCATTAGGTTGATTAGGGTCGTCGAGATACGAGAACCAGAACAGCCTAGTGGGTGACCAAGAGCAATCGCACCGCCGTTAAGGTTTACTTTCTCATCAACCACATCCAGTAGACCTAGGTCTTTCGCACACGGAAGAGATTGAGCGGCAAACGCTTCGTTTAGCTCAATCACACCCATATCTTCAATGGTTAGGCCCGCACGTTTTAGTGCTTTTTGGGTTGCTGGTACTGGGCCGTAACCCATGATTGAAGGATCACAGCCTGCGATAGCCATCGACTTCACGCGAGCACGAATCTTAAGGCCAAGTGCGTTGGCTTTCTCTTCGCTCATGATAAGCATTGCAGAAGCACCATCAGACAATGCTGATGAAGTACCTGCTGTTACCGTACCGTTTGCTGGGTCAAATACAGGACGCAGTTGGGATAGGCCTTCAACCGTGGTTTCAGGACGAATCACTTCGTCGTAGTCTAGGGTAAATAGAGAACCATCTGCTGCGTGAGCTTCGGTTGGCAGGATTTCATTTTTGAAACGACCTTCAACTGTTGCTGCTTGAGCGCGAGCATGTGAGCGTGCTGCGAATGCATCTTGGTCTTCACGGCTAATACCGTGCATTTTACCTAGCATCTCAGCGGTTAGGCCCATCATACCGGCAGCTTTCGCTACGTGTTTCGACATGCCAGGGTGAAAATCAACACCGTGGTTCATTGGTACGTGCCCCATGTGCTCCACACCACCGATCAGGCAGATTTCAGCATCACCAACCATGATAGAGCGAGTTGCATCATGCAGAGCTTGCATAGATGAACCACATAAACGGTTGACCGTCACCGCACCAATCTCAATCGGTAGACCAGCAAGCAAGGCAGCGTTACGTGCAACGTTGAAGCCTTGCTCTAGCGTTTGTTGTACACAACCCCAGTAAATATCTTCAATTTCGACAGGGTTTACTTCTGGGTTGCGCTCTAAAATGCCTTTCATCAAATGTGCCGACAGATCTTCAGCACGAGTGTGACGGAAAGCTCCACCTTTGGAACGTCCCATTGGGGTACGAAGGCAATCAACAACAACTACATTTTTCATTTTGCTATTCCTTTTCCAAATGTGGGTTACAGAGAACTGGCTTGTTGGCTGTCGTAAAAGCTTTCGCCCTTCGCTGCCATATCAAGCAATAGCTGAGGTACTTGGTACATTGCACCTAAGTCTTGGTAGCCTTTCGCCATTTCAACGAAGTTACCAATGCCCACACTGTCTAAGTAGCGGAATACGCCGCCTCTGAATGGAGGGAAGCCTAAACCGTAAACCAGTGCCATATCCGCTTCTTGCGGTGTCGCGATAATGCCTTCTTCTAGACAAAGCACCACTTCGTTGATCATTGGAATCATCACGCGCTGGATAATTGTTTGGTCATCAAAGTCTTGCGGTTGTTGGCATACGTCAGCCAAGATAGGAAGAATGTCTTCAGAGAAGGTCTTCTTAGGACGACCGCGTTTGTCTAAGCTGTATGTGTAGAAACCGCTGCCGTTCTTCTGACCGTATTTTTCAGCAACGTAAAGTGCGTCGATCGCATCACGACCTTCTTTACCCATACGCTCAGGGAAACCTTGTGCCATTACAGCTTGTGCGTGGTGTGCTGTGTCTAGACCCACAACGTCTAGCAAGTAAGCTGGGCCCATTGGCCAACCGAACTTACGCTCCATCACTTTATCGATCTTAGTGAAATCAGCACCGTCACGTAGCAACATGCTGAAACCGCCAAAGTAAGGGAAAAGTACACGGTTTACGAAGAAGCCTGGGCAGTCGTTAACAACGATAGGGGATTTACCCATCTTCGCTGCGTAAGCGACTACGCGATTAATGGTTTCTTCTGAAGTATGCTCGCCACGGATGATCTCAACCAAAGGCATGCGATGTACTGGGTTAAAGAAGTGCATGCCACAGAAGTTTTCTGGGCGCTTCAAAGATTTCGCTAACAGGTTGATCGGAATCGTTGAGGTGTTTGATGTAAGAACTGTGTCTTCACCCACGAGACCTTCAACTTCACTCAGCACTGCTGCTTTTACTTTAGGATTTTCTACAACCGCTTCCACAATCACATCTGATTGTTCAACACCTGCATAATGCAGACTTGGAGTAATAGAAGACAGAATGCCTGCCATCTTGAATCCATCTAGGCGACCGCGTGATAAGCGTTTATTCAACAGCTTAGAAGCTTCGTTCATACCAAGGTCAAGAGACGCTTGTGCGATGTCTTTCATCATCACGGGCACGCCTTTTAACGCTGATTGGTAAGCAATACCGCCGCCCATGATGCCTGCGCCGAGTACGGCTGCACGCTCAGTTGCTTTGTTTGCAGACTTACCCGCTTGCTTCGCTAGGCCTTTGATGTATTGGTCATTTAGGAATAAGCCGACTAGTGCTTTAGCTTCTTCTGATTTCGCTAGCTTGACGAAGTGCTTACGTTCGATATCGAGTGCAGCATCACGATCGCTTCGTGCCGCTTCTTCAATTGCAATCACAGAAGTGATTGGCGCTGGATAATGAGGTCCGGCTTTTTGAGCGACTAAGCCCTTAGCCATGGTAAAGCTCATCATCGCTTCTAGTTTGCTAAGCGACAATGCTGATGTTTTCTGTTTGCGGCGTAACTGCCAGTCTAGTTTTTCATTGGCAGCCAGAGATACGGTGTTGATTGCCGACTCTAGCAGCTGGTCTGTTTCTACAATCGCATCTAACAAGCCAACTTTTAGCGCTTCATCAGCACGGCATGCTTTGCCTTGAGTGATAATTTCCATTGCGCTGTCAGCACCGATAACACGAGGCAGGCGCACACAACCACCAAAACCAGGCATGATACCGAGTTTGGTTTCAGGCAGACCTATGCTGGTGGTCTTGTCACCTATACGGAAATCGGTAGCGAGTACACATTCACAGCCGCCGCCAAGGGCATGGCCACGCATCATTGAAAGAGTTGGGACAGGAAGGTCTTCTAGCTTGCTGAAGATTGAATTAGCGAATCTTAACCATTCATCAAGTTCTGCTTCTGGCTTAGCAAATAAGCCAAGGAATTCTGTGATGTCTGCGCCTACAATGAACGCGTCTTTGTTTGAAGTTAAGATTAAACCACGTAATCCTGCATGAGCATTAAGAGCATCTAACGCTTTATCTAGTGATTCTAAAGTAGCAAGGTCGAGTTTGTTTACAGAGGCTGGTGCACAGAAGCTTAATTCCGCAATACCATCTTGTAATTCCTTTACCTGTAGGGTGTTAGCTTGGTAAATCATTGTCTATCTCCATGACATACAATCCACGATTGTTTGAGAGAATCTTGTTATCTTTCTATTATTGTAGAATACCTGGTAAGACCAGTTATCTTAGTCTGTACCTGTGGTTGATTAATTTCAATACATTTTTTAAACAATTGTTTAACATTGTGCGATAGCACAGATCCTCTAACCCTTATTATTCACGCGTGATACACTTCTCCGCTCTTATTTACTAAGTTAACGATATGAATGAACAGCCCTATTTAATACCGTCAGCGTCAGCTCTGTTTGAAGAAGAGATAAAAAAGAGCGTCTTTATTACGCACCTTGCTCATACACCAAGTATAGAAACTGCTAAACAATTCGTAGAGCAGGTAAAAAAAGAGCACTCTTCAGCGCGACATAACTGTTGGGGCTTTGCTGCAGGGCGACCTGAAGACTCGATGAAGTGGGGCTTTAGTGATGATGGCGAACCCTCGGGTACTGCTGGAAAGCCTATCTTGGCGCAACTGTCTGGTTCGGGTGTTGGCGAGTTAACGGCTGTAGTCACTCGCTATTCAGGTGGAATTAAGCTTGGTACTGGTGGTTTAGTTAAGGCTTATGGTGGTGGAGTACAACAAGCTCTCAAGCTGCTTCAAACTATCGAGAAAAAAATAACCACAAAATTACGGCTAGAGTTAGACTATGGCTTTGTGCCGATTGCACAATCCATCATGGCTCAGCATCAGGCTGTTGAAGTCCAAGCGGATTATGGTGTTCAAGTTGAGCTTATTATTGAAATAGAGCTCCTTCAGGTAGATTCGTTTACCCAAACCATGATCAATAAAAGCGGTGCTAAGGCACTGGTAACGAAAGTCAAAGACAACTAGGAAGTGTGAAGCATTTCGCTTCGTTCAATAGCTCATGCAATTTCGCTCAATTATTCGAATCGTCGGATTATTATTAGCACTTTTTAGTGTATCAATGCTCGCGCCTGCGCTCGTCGCACTGATCTATCGAGATGGTGCGGGTGTGCCATTTGTGACGACCTTTTTTGTTCTCTTATTCTGTGGAGCAACCTGCTGGTTTCCAAACCGACGTTATAAGCATGAATTGAAAGCGCGTGATGGCTTCTTGATTGTTGTTTTATTCTGGACGGTAATCGGTAGTGCTGGTGCGCTGCCGTTTTTGATCGCCGATAACCCTAATGTGTCGGTAACCGATGCTTTCTTCGAATCCTTTTCTGCATTAACAACCACGGGCGCGACCGTTATTGTCGGCCTCGATGATCTGCCTAAGGCGATTCTGTTTTACCGCCAGTTCCTGCAATGGTTTGGTGGTATGGGTATCATCGTATTGGCGGTAGCCATCCTTCCGGTTCTGGGCATCGGTGGTATGCAGCTATATCGTGCAGAAATCCCGGGCCCTGTAAAAGACAGTAAGATGACTCCACGTATTGCTGAAACGGCAAAAGCGCTTTGGTACATCTATCTGAGTCTAACGATTGCTTGTGCGGTGGCGTTTTGGCTTGCAGGGATGAGCTTCTTTGATGCTATAAGTCATAGCTTCTCTACTATTGCGATTGGTGGCTTCTCGACTCACGATACGAGTATGGGCTATTTCAACAGCCCGGCTATCAACATGATTACGGTCGTGTTCCTTCTTATCTCTGCGTGTAACTATTCGCTTCACTTTGCTGCATTTGCTTCTGGTGGTGTGCATCCTAAGTATTATTGGAAAGATCCTGAATTCCGCGCCTTTATCTTTATTCAAGCAGTCTTGTTCTTAGTTTGTTTCTTATTACTGCTTAATCACCACTCTTATGACTCGTATTACGATGCTTTTGATCAAGCCTTGTTCCAAACGGTGTCTATTTCAACAACCGCAGGCTTCACCACCACAGGTTTCTCTGAGTGGCCGTTATTCTTACCTGTGCTGCTTCTGTTCTCTTCTTTTATAGGGGGCTGTGCAGGTTCAACGGGTGGCGGTATGAAAGTCATTCGAATATTACTGCTTACCTTGCAAGGTGCTCGTGAAATGAAGCGCCTTGTCCACCCGCGAGCTGTCTATACCATCAAGGTTGGCGGTTCGGCACTACCACAGCGTGTCGTGGATGCGGTGTGGGGCTTCTTCTCTGCATACGCATTGGTTTTTGTGGTTTGTATGTTGGCTCTGATTGCAACCGGTATGGATGAGCTGAGTGCTTTCTCTGCCGTAGCGGCAACATTGAATAACCTTGGCCCGGGCTTAGGTGAAGTGGCAATGCACTTCGGCGATGTGAATGACAAGGCTAAGTGGGTGTTGATCGTATCTATGCTGTTTGGTCGTTTAGAGATATTCACCTTATTAATTTTATTGACCCCTACGTTTTGGCGTAGCTAAGGACAACATTTTGGCAAAAGCTCTATTTTTGTATTCAAGCCGTGAAGGGCAGACCAAGAAAATCTTGAACTATATAAAAGAAGAAATGAATGAGTTTGAATGTGAGCTTCAAGATCTGCACACCATTGGTAATGTCGACTTTGCTCAATACGACAGAGTGTTGATTGGCGCATCTATTCGCTATGGGCATCTCAATAAGAAGCTATATCAGTTCATTGATGCCAACCTTGCTCAGCTGCAATCAAATAAGGTTGCCTTCTTTTGCGTTAACTTAACAGCGCGTAAAGAAGACCAAGGAAAAGATACCCCTGAAGGTAGCGCCTATATTAAGAAGTTTCTTCTAAAGTCCCCATGGCAGCCGACTCTAATCGGTGTGTTTGCTGGCGCACTCTATTATCCACGTTATAACTGGTTCGATAAAACCATGATTCGCTTCATTATGAATATGACAGGTGGTGAAACGGATACAACCAAGGAAGTCGAATACACAAACTGGGAAAAAGTCTCTTTATTCTCTAAGAAACTGCAAGATATGTAAGAGAAAAGCCTACTTTTGAGGCGTTTTGTGCTCTTTTTAATCGAACGAATAAAAAAACGAGAAAAACTTCAAAAAGGGCTTGCCAGTGTGATCGAAATCTCTATAATGCCACCTCGCTGACACGGGATGGCTTCTTAGGAAACCAAAACGAATCAGCAGGTCAAATTAGCCAAGCTAAGCGCTTGAAAAAAAGTTTTGAAAATAGTGGTTGACACTAAAACTTAAATCGCTAAAATGGCCGTCCGATTTGAGCGAGGCTCAAAAAGGAAAAGCTCTTTAACAATTTAAACCTATCAATCTGTGTGGGCACTCGTTGATGAATA
>NZ_JBGONY010000033.1:0-57561 GCF_041439375.1 Vibrio crassostreae
AATAATCACCCATACTGGCCGTTTCTATCTGAGATCCAATTAGGAAACAAAGCCACTACAGGTTGTAGAAATTTGAATATGCACAGTGGACTTAATCATTTCTATTCTCCTCAAGTCGATTTTGTTGTACAGCAGTGACTAATATTGATTAGTTTAGTGATGCTGAGTCATTGAAATGAAAATTATTTTGTTTTTCCTATTTCATTATTTAGTCATATTTTTAGTCGGATAACTAATATAACTGGTGATGTAATCAGAATGGCAATTGTATAGATATTTTGCATAGTAGTTTTTGGTGTTATCTCTATAAAATTGCCATCTTGATATTAAATGCATAATATATATAGTGTTTATATCACATCGTTATTTGATGTGGTGTTCTGCATTTTGGTACTTTAGTACCGCCCTTTTAAGCCAATTTAGTGTTCCAAAATAAATCCTATTTATATTGGCTAAGTTTATGTGGGAATTTATTCCCACTTTTTTTCTTTTTTACAGATGAGAAAATGCTCAATATAACCTTCTAAATCGATGAAATGCTTCCACCAGATATGTGTGCTTGGTCTAGTTAGTATTTACTTAAGTACGCAATGAAATGATTGTTATGTGACATCCGTTCAAATTGATTTGCCTTTTTAGTTGGTCAGACGAAATGACTATTTATCCTGTTTAATTAGCTTTATTGCTAGTGTTATGGTTTTTGACGATACTCCTTCTAATCTATTGAAATTTATAACCATTACGCGTAGAATTTATTTAACCAAATCGTTTTTTAAGCCTTATCAGCTTAGTTATCACCGCAACTATATATACCTGTAGGTTGTGGAGAATCCAAATGCACTTAGTTTGCAAATTTATATCTAGTTCGTCTCTCAGTACGAACGACCTTCAATATGTCTTAACACCGGATGAGTGTATCGGGCTATTTTCGCGTGTGCGCACCCCTAAAAACATCTTGGCTCAGTTACCAAGCACTCTGGTTCAGCAGATTACTGCGTCGGCTAAAAAAAATGTCCACAGCCTGCTCAATGCTATTCGAGTAGAACTTGTAAAAGCGAACTGGGTTTGTCTTTCATCCAATGTGAGACGTAGTCCACTAACGAGTAAGCAACTAGCAAGCTTCCCTCGACTGAAGTTACATGTCGACAGGGTGAGTAAGAGCACTGGAGAGCGTGTTCACAAAGCCAACTACCAGCAAGTTGTCGATGATGTACCTTTGGCACGTCACTACAGCTTCTCACCGGTTGAACCTTCCCCTGAACATAAAATCGTCGTTGAGTTTGCAGGGCAGTGGTCTAGCAATGCAGCATGTTTGATGTTGGGAAAAACAGATACTCAAAAAGAAAAAGTGACGGTAGGTAAGCCAGATCGAGAAAATAAGCACCGAAGCCTAGCTACATTTAAAGATCTTGAAGTAGAGGGGAAAACGCTCTATATCAAAATTCCTTGTTTTGACCAGCCTCAGCCAATCTTGCTTAAACTCGCAGAAGACCTGAAACCCGTTGAGAAAGAAACTCAGATGGATGAGTGGGATAACGTTTTGGTGCCGGTGAGGCCATTAGCTTACTTAGATGGCAGCAGTGAAAAGGCAAAAGCTTCTGATCTATGTGGTGGTTTTCTTTATGTTTTTTGGAAAGGGAAGCTTTGGCGAGAGATGGGGATAAACGAGAAAGGTTACTACCAAGACGTTGACGTCGAGTATTACCGTACCCTAGAGCAAGAAGAAAAGAAAAAAGATACACCTCAGGTAATACAAAGAAGCGCAAGCGGTTTTGCCATGGCGCATTTCTGGGCACCTTACAAAATATCGGGTGAAGTCCAACAGGGAGAAAATGGACTCAAGATCATTTTTTCACCAAAGCAAAAGCGCTTTGCTCAAATTGAAGCATTAGAATCGGATGCTGCTTTGCTAGATAAATCCAGCACGCCATTAGATGAATTAAGCAGTTACAGTGATGCACAGTCATTCAGTGCACAAGAATTCACCTCCGATGTAGACAGCGCAGCCATCCACAAAGTAACCGAAGACGACATGCCATGGCTGAGTGATCAACAAGCCATCGTTCGCAGTTATGACCAGAGCAACACCGTGATTGCTTATGTGGATGGAAAAAACAGTGGTTTTCAATTATCAGTTGAAACCGGGCTGATCGATTTTAATACCCCTGTCATTCATTATGCGGTGATATCTGATAGTGAAAGTGATTGGGTACTGAGTGAAGCGCTTCAATATGACCAAGAAAACCCACATTTTGCAACGGCGCAGCTCGGTGGTTTTCCCCCAAAAGGAAAATTCACTTTACAGATCACCTCTCCAGGTTATACCCATCACTCGGAACTGGTTTTTCAAGACTTAACTCTTGAGCAAATACAGAATTGGTCGACTCCGACTCAAATGGCGGAAAGGGTAGAACCCGAGCCAGAACGCAGCGAACAAGAGCTGAATGCAGAAGATAATCTCAGCCAATATATGTCGCTATGGAAACAAGAATTAGGAATGTAAGTTATGAATAAAAAAGTCGTCTGTGGCTTGATCGCATTTGCTATTGGGGGCGTCGGGGTAGGCATTGCCTTTAGCCCACAAGTTCAGCAATGGTTAGATGACATAGCTGTTGCACAAGCGGAGCAAGAAAAATATAACAAGGCGTTAAACACGGTTGTTTCCTCGATGGGGCTCTTTGTTGATAGGACGTCAGAGCGAGCTGATTGGATATTGGAAGTCGCAGACCCACGCACCGTGCCGTTGGCTCAGTGGGACAATCCCGGAGACAAGCCGCAAATCATCACGCAGATTTATCGTGCTGAAAACCGCAAACAAGCTGGTTTATACACCATGAATTTAGACGGCAGCAACCTGCAAACCTTGTTGACTCCAGAAGAAGTTGGCAGCCTAGTTGGTTTTACCAAAAACTTGCGCCCGCAGCGCTCACCAAATGGTCGCTTCTTATTTTTTAACATGGGGTTATTCGCATCGTTAAAAGGTTGTGCCGTTGCAGACCTTAAAACCCGCCAAATCGAACGCTTCGGGGGTGATTGTAACTTTGGTGGCTGGTTGCCTGACAGCAGTAAAGCTTACATGTCGAAACTCGGTAAGGCGTATGAATTTGATACCAACAGCATGGTTATGAGTGATCTGCCGTTGGCTGTACCTAACCCGGATTCTCCTGAACTGAGAAAGAAATGGCTGGATGGTAACGAGCATGCTTATGATGAACCTATAAGAGTGCAACTTTTGAATCAAGGAAAACAGTTACTAGTAACAGCAAGAACTTCCCATAACAAAATTGTATTAGGTCGGGCCGATGAGGAAACCAATCTCGTCTATCAAGTTGGCGACTGGCAACATTACAAGGAGGAGCGTTATTACCCTAAGGAATGTTATTTAGCCGAAGAGCGCAGAAAGTACAATGCCGTTGCAGATTATATCTACTGGCGGGAGGATGGTGGTGCGTTGACTTGCAACACCAAGGATGGTTATCGTTCATTTAATACTCGAGCAACCGACAAAGCCGTACCTTTAGCAAACAAAGACAGTCGCTATACGTTGCAACTCGGCGTATTAAGTGGCGATGATGCGCCTACCCCGAGACTGTATAGAGCGCGTCAGGCAGATGAGAGCGCGCCGATTGATGAACTAGCCTACCAGTATAAACCGCCTGAAGAAGGCGATAGTGTTAATGGCTTCTCCCTTTATGTTCCAGCGAGTTTGCAGCCTGACTTTTCTGATTATGATTTACGTCAGGAATTCCCAGCCTTACCAGACCACGCTCAATACAAACAAGCTTTCGCCCGTTATCAGGAAGCACAGCAAGAAAAATGTAAAGAAATAGATTATGGAAAATGGACATCACTTGAAATCCGACGTTGTGAGCGCACATGCCAAATTGAAAGACAAGGCGATCATTTTGTGACGGCATACTGTCACTCAAATAAAGCTAAATAAGGAATAAACTTCATGGCGAAATCAAACCTTAAAGTCAGTGGTGTTTACCTCCTGGGTCAACTTTTTGATGACAAGGGACCAGTACCAAATAGTCGATATTTTCCATTACGTAATGTGTGTTTCGCGCATAAAGACGACCGTGAAACTAGGGCTGTCAGCTATGATGGCGAAGGACACCAAACTCAAACACCACCGAAAGCGGCGTTACTGTACAGTGATACACTCGGGAAAATCACCTATTTTAACGCACCTGAATCATTAGATTTGGGGCAAGATTTGCCATTGCAAGGTAATCCTGCATCCGTGACAACGTTTGCCTCTGGTCACTCTCGCTTACTATTTTTTCCGCCTTATTTAGCGCCAATTCATCTTATGAGTGAAGAGGGCAAAGAAGGTAAATGGCTGGCGAATTTGTATAATTCACTTATATCAGGAGCAGAAACTGAGCCTGACGAAAACTATTTCACAAAGGCTAATCAAAGAGATTTTCCCATTACAGCTCTATTACCAAGTAAGGAGGTCAGTGATAAACGCTATGCTGCTGCTATCGGTAAGCTTGAGGATTCGATCGAGACAGAGCAACTGAATACGCTAAATGCCATTGTTTTACCGCAGACATTTACGATTGTGGTGCATTTTTCTGATGCCAACTTCGTTGGTGCGACGGTTACGCTGTCGAATTTCCCTTCACAGTTGCGAATTAAAGGGGATACAGAAGGCAGTAATTTAACTGCGGTGAGCACTGTTAAAGAAGTGAAATTCAAAGATATTGACGGTCAAGAAAAAAACATTTATAGCGCTACGTTTTGGGTAATTTCCGATTCGGTGTTTAAGCTCGAGGAGGCGAACCAGCATTGTCGTTTTGATATTGATCTCTCCACCGTTAGAGAGGGTAGTGCGCTAGACTTTTGGCAAGATACTAAAATCCAGAAATACAGTTTTTGCGAACGGGTTTTGCACTTACCGATCTCAACTCCGCTTGGGCGCAGTGCTTTGGTGAACGGTGATCCTATCTCGGTAGAGGAAGCACTGTTCAATCAAGCCCCTCACCTTTATCCCAATTTGCTGGAAAAACTGAAACAAAGCCCAACTGATTTGCCTGAAAAACTCGCCAGTGAGCCAAAAAACGCGATTGCTCCTCAGATATGGCACAGTGTACAAAACAATAAAGCGTACATTGAAAGTGCAGCCCAAACGATGCAACACAAGTTAAGTTGGCAAACTGTTGCCAAGGTTGCTGCGGCTTCTGTTGGTGGCAGTGCTGATAGCGAAATGAGAAATATTGCGGGTGCGACAGAGGCTTGTTTATCCGTTATCAGCAAAGCTAATGATCTTTCAGCGAACACGGCCGCATTTGGCCAGAGTCAAATCGATATGATTAAGTTGTTCGGTGACAAAGGCAATATCTTATTTGACAAGTTGAAAGAAAAGATCAATTTGATTGAAGTACCTTCGCAGTGGCGTCAGTTATTACAAAACACTCAAATAGCGGAAAAGATCGGTAAAGGTTACACTTTGGCTGATGTCGTCATTAAAGGTGGGAACTTAGTAGAGGCTTACAACAAAGACGATAAGGCGAGCAAAAGGCTTGATTCTGTTGTGCTTGAGTACCTTGCAACTGTACAGCAGCCTGGAATGAAATCTTTGGCCAGTATTGGTGATAAGGCACTTTTGGACGCAGAGACTAAGGCACTTGAACAACTCAAAAATCTACTGCCCAAGCTTGGAGACAACGATGAGCTTTCATTAAATACCGAGGTTAAAAAAGGGCGACACATATTCGAATTAAGAAGCACGACGTTTGCTTTTGACCGTAGCGACTCAAATAACCCTAAAGCTAGAGCCAACTTAATTGAATTGGGGGGGATACTATCGCAAATACACCGCCCGATTCCAATTACGATAAAGGGTCACACTTGTTCGCGCGGGTCGATCGAATACAACCAGACTTTGTCAGAAGAACGAGCGAGTTATATACGAGAATGTATATTAGAAGGGATTACGTCTAACCAGGCTGTTTGGAAAACGTGCATACGTGCCATTGGTCTAGGTGAGCGAGAACCGCTTGTCCCCAATGATTCTGAAGATCAACGCCGGCGCAATCGTCGCGTCGACTTACTGCTTCATTTTGAAGCAATCTTAGATTACCCAGTTTCTCGAGGTGGACTAACCGTCGTCGAAAAGTCTCGTCAAATGATGATTGCTAATGAGATGCAGCTTGACGCGGCCACTTTAGATGCAATAGAACTTGCCCTTGATACTGCCCTTGATACTGCCCTTGATGTGGCTTCAGTAACGCCTTTGGGAGCTACTGCTAACTTTATTTATACGGTAGGCAAGGCAGGTTCTTCGGTGTTCTCAAATCTTTATGATTTGATTAATGAAGAAGCAGACACTTTAAAGCTACGAAATAATCTTGAAAAAATACAATACCAAAATATTGTCTCTCAAGAACAAATACTGTCATTTGGTTCAGAAAGCCTCTCTGACGAGATGAAGTCAAGTTATTACAAACGTGCTCACGCGCTGAATGGCTTGAGTCGATTATTGCTTGAACGAAACTATCAAGAAATGTCAGGCGAACATAGCAACGTTTCGATAGAAAATATTAATGATTACATTCAACTTTTTTTGCTCAACGATCAGTGGCAACTTAATGAAAATGGGTTTGGTATGGTACACCTTGATGAGTTCTTTATGGATTCAGACTATGCACAAGCTGAGTTATCACTCCTAAAAGCCAGTACTTATTCTGCTTACGCACAACTAGGGGCAAGCATTGCGGGCAGACAGTTGAGCGATTGGTACTCTGACGCTGAGGATAGTGAAAGCCCAAGACCATTTATGGAATACAGCCCGATTCATTACACGGTATCCGCTAATACAGAAGCGCTTGTCAAAATGTTTGAAATTCCCTTCAAAACTGACGATCTGGAAGCGTTGTACAAAGGAGCTAAGCAATCAATATCCGTTAAAACGGCTCGTGACGGAGCACCAAAAGAATGGATAGCAATGGATGAATTCCTAGAAGAGCATGGATCTTTGTCACCATTTGATGAAGTTAGGATTATCGTCGTCTTGGCTAAGGGAGCTGTAGAGTCGATATCTGAAGAAAAGCGTCGCTTATTGCATCGAGTAGGAATTGAGGTTCAAGCTCGCTGGAATTGGTCGAATTACTCAGGCTTAACAGATGCAGTGCTAAAACGCTCAAAAATCGTTAATAAAAGTTCAGAGTACCTGCGAGATATTAAGCCGATAGTCGATAAGTTAAGTTTGACTTCTAAGGAAAAAGCGCTTCTTAACCAGCAATCTGATGATGAAACTTGGGGCGTCATTATCGAACCGTCTTTTGTTTTTGGTGTCAATAAAATTAAAGGTACAAGACCGTGGATTCCGTCAGATTCGACGAAAAACATATATTTGAACCACTTGTTTGAAGAAGAAAATAGAGAATTACGCTCTGGTGAGTTGCCTCTAGAGTATGAGTATCTGGCGGGCATCAAAGGGGTTAATGATTCATCTGAACCTATTAATTATAACTTTTGGGGGACATGGGGGATTTCTACATTCAATCTCTCACTAAGCCCCTCTCGACTTTATCAATTTGGTAAAAATAAGGATGTTAGGCATGCTGATCACTTGTTAGTTTCAGAAAGTTTCCTATCAGCGCCTAAACCGGGTTCAGACCAAGGCAGTTTCCCTAAAGTGTTTGATGATCCGACCGTTGAGCTCCATATAATGCAGAAAGGTCTTGACGGTAAATACTCTGATTTTGAGCGGTACTACAACAAAGAGGTTGAGGGTTTTGACTGGAGTAAGTGGGTCAATTGCCTAGCGATCGTTAAGACTAAACATTGTCCTGATACACATTTCAGTAACCTAGGATTCGCGCCTGGCAAAGTGATAGGTGTTGAGGCCAAATTGAGAGAAGCCGAGTTTACGAACAATATTGATTTTCTAGCTGGCGTATCAGGTGGGACTCAGTTTGCTTTGGGTCAAAAGGAGTTATATCGAATAGGCATTATTCTTGAAAATGATAATGAATGGCAGTTTGACGTAATGACCACACAAAAGAATGGAACACCATTAAAAACCGAGCTCTCCATTCAGCTTGAGAGCTTACGTCAATCTTATTCAAGAATGAGTTCGGATGAACTTAAAAGTCATGCCATAACCAACTTTGTTGGATTAAGGCAGAAGACGGATATTTATGCCCAGATTTTCAAGCCTGAATATGTCAATGCACTGGGCTCAAAAGTAGCTGGGCTTAAACCATTTAAGAGAGTTGAGAAGTTAGTTGATAATTTTCACACATATATCGACCTTCAACTTGAGCTCATTGGGCCTACTGGGTCAGGTTTACATTCGCAATCAGAAAAATTCAGGCTCAATCTGCATGCCGTTGACCGTGAAGACGTTCCTGCAACTTGGTATTCATGCAAAGAAGAACATATCAAAGGGGCTGAAGAGATTCTGAAAATAGAGGATAAAACAGACTTATCTTCGAAAAGAGAAATAGCAGAGCGCTACGGAAAAACTTACTCTGATATTTCACCTATTTTAGAATGGTTGGCAGCAGGCGAAGCTAAACCAACTAGGCTAAGTGAGCGCCAAATTGAATTGATAAACAAATGGATTTTAAGTAAATAAAAAACCGCCTTCGGGCGGTTTTTTTTCTTATCAATGGAAACTGAAGTAAGATTTTCTCGCTTAACCCGCTGCAGAAATGTCGTATTTCTTCATCTTATGGTTGAGAGTACTTAACGGGAGTGACAACTGCTCAGCTGCCCGTTTTGTGTGCCAATTACAAGAATTTAAGCAGTCAATAATTACGGTACGTTCGTACTGGCTGACGACCTCTTTTAGGCCAACAGCGACATCGTCATCTCCTAGAGGTTCAGGTTCAAGCGTGGGCTGTATTGCCGATGTAACTGGAGCAACGACTTGATGGTGTTCTACCTCTTCAGGGATCTGTTCACCAAACTCAATCTGAGTAATGGTTTCGAAATCGGAAAGCAGGACCGAGCGTTCGATGATGTTCTTAAGCTCGCGTACGTTACCGGGGTAGGTGTAAGTAAGTAGCTGGTTTCTCACATTAGCACTCAATCCCGGTGATTGAGGCAAGCCTAACATCGTCGTGGTGTGCTGAACAAAGTGCTCGGCAAGTGGGATAATGTCCGCTTGTCTGGATCTCAGTGGTGGTAAGGTGATGGGAAATACGTTCAAGCGGTAGAATAAATCGGCCCTAAAGCCTCCGTCTTTAATCTGCTGCATTAGGTTACAGTGCGTCGCGGCAATGACTCTAACATCCACTTCAATCTCTCTGCTGGCGCCTACAGGGCGAACTTTACGCTCTTGTAACACACGCAGCAGTTTAGCTTGAAGTAGCATTGGCATATCGCCAATTTCATCTAGGAACAGGGTGCCACCGTTTGCTGCTTCAAATAAGCCAACTTTGTCCTTGTCTGCACCGGTAAATGAGCCCTTTCTGTGCCCGAAAAGTTCGGATTCCAGAAGTTGTTCAGGAATTGCGGCACAGTTCTGAACGATTAATGCTTGGTCAGAACGATTCGAGTTTTCGTGAATGTATTTTGCAATGACTTCTTTACCCGCACCCGTCTCGCCTCTAAGTAAGACGTCGACAGGCAAAGAGAGCACCTTATCAAGTCGGCTCAATACATTGACCATCTCTTCACTTTCAGCGATCGGACCTTGATAGGTTTTCTTTGTCCGTTTCTTTAGCTGAGTATTTTCACGAACCAACGCTTGGTTATCGGCGCTTAAACTCTTAATCACTTGACCATATTGCTCTAACCAAATGGCATGGCGAATATTACTTGCCGCCATTCGGCAAAACTCGGTAAGTGCGGTTTCGTTATCGATAACGCTTAAATCAAGCAAAACCAACAATCCAATAGTTTTGCTTTCATCATCAATCAATGGCCAAGCAAGTAAGTTATTGCTTTTTAGACCTAATGTTTGCTCGGTTTGATAGATGCTTTCACAGTCATAACCATTGTAAGTGTATAGCTCATTGATCAAGACAACTTCGCCGTTACGTACGGCGAAGTTGAATGGGTCGGCTTCACTTACTGTGTCTAACTGCAGTGGCTCCCAAGGATGTGAGGCGATGACTTTTTCATGGTGATGCGCGGTACTTGGAATCAAGGCTTGACCGGTTTGGTCAAGCACGTAAATGATGCCATGTTTCGCGAAAGTCATTTGCCTTGCTGCTGTGAGAACGGCATCCAAAGTTTGAGCTAACTGGCTGCGATCAGCCAGAGATTGGCTGATCGCAAGTAGGGCGTTACTAAGCTCACTATGGTTAGCTGAACGCATAGGTTAGAGTTCCTTGCTCGTCCACAGAAACGTCAATTTGAGTATGTGAATCATCCTTGTCATTCACCAGTAGTTGAGTCGAAAGCTGCGGCAATAGTTGACGGTTAATAACGGCATCAATATTTCGAGCTCCCGTCTCCGCAAGGCGGCAGTTGCCTAATACGAATTCCACTAAGTTATCACCATAGCAAAGTGCCAGTTTGTGGTGGCTTTGCAGGCGCTCAGACACTTTCTTCAGTTTATGATGGATGATATCAGTCATTGCTGCGTCTGAAAGAGGAAGGAATGGCAACACGGACATACGAGCCAACAAGGCTGGCTTGAAGTGTTGATTCAACGTTGGGCGAATGGCTTCAGCGACGATATTGGCATCAATGTCTTTCGCTTGGTGAACTAAAGACTCAATCTCATGAGTCGCAAGGTTACTTGTCATGATGATGAGTGTATTTTTGAAGTCGATGGTACGACCTTCGCCATCATTTAGCGTGCCTTTGTCGAACACTTGGTAGAACAGGTTGAGTACTTCTGGATCTGCTTTTTCAACTTCATCTAAAAGAACAACAGAGTAAGGGCGCTGACGAACTGCTTCGGTCAGCATACCGCCTTCACCAAAACCAACATAGCCAGGAGGAGAACCAATAAGACGAGAAACCGTGTGTTTCTCTTGGTACTCAGACATGTTGATGGTTGTCATGAAGCGTTCACCACCAAACATCTGATCAGCGATAGCGCGAGCGGTTTCTGTTTTACCTACACCACTTGGGCCAACCAATAAGAAAACACCCGTTGGTGCATCTGGGTTACCTAATCCCGCTTTTGCGGTTTGAATACCTTCAGCAAGCGCATCAATGGCAAATTCTTGGCCTTTAATGTTTTGGATTAGGTTTTGTTTCAAGTTTAAGGTTGCTTGCGACTCATCTTGAAGCATCTTACCCATAGGGATGCCTGTCCAATCAGAAATTACATGACTAATTTCGTCGGGACCCACTTCATAGTGAACGAGTGGATTGGTACCGCGCACGTTATCTAAACGTTCGTTACAAGATTGAATAGCTTCGCGAGTCTGCTCTTCAGAATATTCATGACAATTTGGTTTGTCACTTGTTAGTGCGTCATCATCTTGAACCGTATTGTCAGCTATAGGAGCGCTGTCTTCTTCAGTCGAAGGAGTAGTAAGGCTATAAAGATGGCTACGCAGTTCAATGATTTCTTGAATAAGAGATTGTTCTTTCTTCCATTGAACTTGAAGGGTAGCTTGTTCTTCGGTGGCCTTTTCAATCTTCTCTTTTAGATCAGGAATTAAAGCGGCGCTGTGTTTGTCACCGGTTTGCTGCAGTTGGTCACGCTCAAGAGCTTCGAGTTCGCGGTTCGCAGCCGCAATTTCTTGATGCAATGTTTCGACAGGTGCCGGTGTTGCATTAAGGCTAATATTGACGCGAGCACAAGCCGTATCTAACACGTCGATTGCTTTATCTGGCAGTTGGCGTCCAGTGATGTAACGATCAGCTAAGTTTGCTGCGGCAGTGATTGCGTCGTCACGTACGTACACGTTATGTGATTTTTCATAGGCTGGTCTTAAGCCTCGGATGATCAATGCGGCTTGACTAGCTGATGGCTCATCGAGTTTTACTAGTTGGAAACGGCGCGCCAGAGCTGGATCTTTTTCGAAATATTTCTTGTATTCAGACCATGTGGTGGCAGCAATTGTTTTTACTTCACCACGTGCTAGAGCGGGTTTAAGTAGGTTGGCAGCATCACTGCCTCCAGCTTGATTGCCTCCACCAACTAGCGTGTGAGCTTCATCTATAAATAAAATGATTGGAGTCGGTGAATTCTTCACTTCATCTAGTACTGCGTTAAGGCGTTTTTCAAACTCACCTTTTACACTCGCTCCTGCTTGAAGTAAGCCCATGTCTAGGCCGTATAGTTCAACACCTTTGAGGCAGTCTGGAACATCTCCTTCGGTAATTTTTAATGCAAGACCCTCTACCACCGCTGTTTTACCAACTCCCGGCTCACCTACGGCGATTGGGTTATTTTTTCTGCGTCGCGCCAATATGTCGATTATTTGTCGGATTTCCTGATCACGGCAGAATACTGGGTCGATCTCGCCCTTTCTTGCTTTGCCGGTAAAGTCGGTGGTGAATTTACTTAATGCCGAACCATCTTCACGTGTGTCGGTTTTTTCTGATGTCGTTGCTAAAGATTCTAGAGAGTTTGTTGTGAGTTCAGAAAAGTTACGCTTTAAGGTATCTGGGTTTACACCGTCTAAGATTGAAGCGTAGCCGTGCTGACCATAGCGTAGTGGGTTACTCACGAGTGTAAGAAGTAGGGCGCCAGAGCGAATCTGAGTTTCGGATAGATCTAAAGATGAGACCAACCAACTTTCTTGAAGCCATTCGATTAAAAGCGAAGAAAAAACGGGCTTGCTGCCGTTGCCTGTTGTGTTGGTATCTAAAGTCGAACGAATGGATTGCCTTAAAATGGTCTCTGAGCAATCGAAATGACTTAATAAGATATCAAAATCACTATTTGGCCTTTCTAATAAGCTTAATAGATAGTGTTCAATTTGCACTTCATTGGCTTTTTCCGATACGGCTAATGCAGCGGCGTCCTCTAAAGCGACTTTTACAATAGGGTGCAGACGTTGTATTAAAGAGGAAAGGTTTATATTTATCATTTTAGTTCTATTAGTTATGTATATGGGATGCAGCAATTATACTAAAATTGATAACTGGTTTTTTATTCGGTGATGAATTTACTATTGTTTATTGGTTACTTTTATTGTTTGTTTTGGCTTTTTATCTGACTAATATTCAAAATCCCGTTCAAAATAATAAATAGTCTAGGCGTTATGATTTAATTGCTAGTTTTTTTGACTTTATTTCTAATCTTCGAGATAGTTATTTTGCCTTTGTTTTTAAATTCAATTTATTAGTATCCACGTTCAATAAATCGTTTTTCTAAACAACAAATTGTTGTTAAATATAATATTTATAACGGATAATTTATTGTAACTATCTGTATTTATTGGTTTTATAAAGTTGGCATGATGTTTGTATTAGCTTAATCAGTCGCGGTGATAAGCGATTTGGTGAATTAATGAATTATAAATTTTAAAAAGGAAATATCGATGCCAACTCCAGCATATATGTCTATCAATGGTGAAACTCAAGGTCACATTACTAAAGATACTTACTCTGCAGATTCTGTAGGTAACACTTGGCAAGAAGCTCACGTTGATGAGTTCCTAGTTCAAGAACTTGATCACGTACTAACAGTTCCACGTGACCCACAAAGTGGTCAGCCAACAGGTCAACGTGTTCACCGTCCGGTAGTAGTAACTAAAGTACAAGACCGTTGTTCACCTCTGTTATTCAACGCATTAGTGTCTGGCGAAAAGCTTCCTGAGTGTGTAATCCGTTTTTACCGTACTTCAGTACAAGGTAAGCAAGAGCACTACTACTCAATCAAGTTAATTGATGCACTACTAGTAGATATTCAAACTCGTATGAATCACTGTCAAGACGCTGCAACTTCAGATCGTGTAACTGAAGAAGTACTTAAGCTGACTTACCGTGCAATCGAAGTTACTCACGAAAACTGTGGTACTGCTGGTAATGATGACTGGCGTGCTCCACGCGAAGCTTAATCGCTTTTCGTGAAAAACAAAGGGTCAACAACTACTGTTGGCCCTATTTCTATTATTAGTATCAGGTAAAAGATATGGTGAATGACGTAGAATTTAAGTTTGAACTGCAAGGCTCCACGCATGATTTTCGTGTGGAGAGCTTTCAGGTAATCGAAGAGCTTTCAAAGCCTTTTCAAATCAGCCTATCATTACTTTCACTTGATCCTGATATCTCATTTGACGCACTCATCCGTAAACCAGGTAGTTTGACTCTATACGGTCAAGGCGTCAGTTCTGCGAGATGCTTTCACGGCGTGGTTAATGAGGTGCGTTACCTTGGTTCGGGCAGGAGATTCTCTCGTTACCAATTGACTCTTGTTCCACAAGCTTGGTTTTTGAGCCAAAGACAAGACTGCCGTATTTTTCAACAAAAATCAGCGTCGGCGATCATTTCTGAAGTTTTAGATGATGCGTCAGTGACCGATTATCGATTCGAACTGTCTGGTGTATATCCTTCAAAAGAATACGTGTTGCAATATCGAGAGACTGACCTTGAATTTGTTCAGAGAATTCTGGCCGAACACGGCATGTGGTACTACTTCGAACATACAGAAGCTAACCACACAATGGTTATTGTCGACAGTAATGATGCAATCGCTGAGTTATTGAGCACGCCACTAAACGGATCTTATTTAGGCCCTATTGTTTATCATGCGGATGGTGGCGGTGTTGCAGACCGCGAGCATATCTCTGACCTTGAACTCGTGAATCGAGTGAAAACCGGACACGTTACTTACACTGACTATAACTACGAGTTTCCGAAGATCCCTCAGGAAATGAGCAGTTCCGGCGAACTCGATTTAGATTTGAAATTATTCGATTTTCCAGGACGTTACGTTGACCCAGCAATGGGGCAAGTAAGATCAAATGAATGGATGTCAGAGCACGTTGTAGATAATCAGCAAGTAGAGGCGACCAGTAATGTCATGAGACTGGCGTCTGGATACAGTTTTAGTATCAGTGAGCATCCACGTTCGGCAATCAACCGCGATTACCTCATGCTGTCGGTGATGCATAGTGGTCATGACCCTCAGGTGCATGAAGACGAAACTAATGGTCTGCCAACTACATATCATAATCAGTTCGCGTGTATTCCTAGACATGTTGAGTTTAGAGCTCCAAAACTTGAAGCTCCTTTGGTTGAAGGTACGCAAACAGCGGTTGTCGTGGGGCCTGCAGGTGAAGAGATCTATACCGATAAGCTTGGGCGAATCAAAGTCCAGTTCCATTGGGACCGTTATGGCGAGAGCGATGAGCATTCGAGTTGTTGGATTCGAGTTAGCCAATCAATGGCTGCACCGACTTGGGGGGCGGTATACCTACCTCGCATCGGCCATGAGGTGGTTGTTACCTTCCTAGAGGGAGACCCTGATAGGCCTTTAGTTACTGGCGCAGTTTATAACGGGCTTCATTATCCCCCTTATTCGTTACCAGAGAACAAAACGCGTACAACTTTCAGAACTCAAACGCATAAAGGGACTGGCTATAACGAGTTGAGCTTTGAAGATGAAGCTAACCAAGAAGAAGTCTACATTCATGCGCAAAAGGACATGTCGACCAAGGTTTTAAATAACCGCTATCGCGACATAGGCCAAGATGAGTTTTTAAAGGTTGCGCGCCATCAGACGAATGATGTTCACGGTGATCACAAAGAGACCATTGACGGGCACAAGACTACCCAAGTTAACAGCACGTTTACTGAAACTGTCGAACAAGATGTATCTGTTACTTACAACGCTAATGAAACTCAATATGTTAAGAACAACTCTGATTTAGAAATTGGAGATAATCAAATTACCAAGATTGGTAAGAATGATGACTTGGATGTGGGTGAAAACAGCAATTTAACGGTTGGTGCATCAAAAAGTTCTGATATAGGAGCCGATGATAACCAAACGGTTGGTGGCAACTTAACGGTTTCTGTTAAAGGAAATACTTCATACAAAGCCGATGGTGCGACCCAGATCATAAGCGGCGACAAGATAGTACTCAAAACGGGTGGGTCTTCATTAGTGATGAATAGTGATGGTTCTATCAAGTTGTCCGGTTCTTCAATAACCATTGAAGGAAGCGATAAAGTTGTAGTCAAAGGTGGAAACGTAGCGATCAATTAATGATGGAAAAACAAACCCAAATTATCCAAACCATCACCGAACAGCAAGCCGAATCAACGGCTTGCTTTTCGCGTTTTGGAACAATTGTATCGATTAACGAATCTAAAAGTGGTGTTCGTGTCGATTTCGAAGGTAACCCTTTACAGCAACCAATAAATGCGAGGTTGGGGCGGGGGTTCAAATTAGCCGAGTTACAACTTGCTATTGATAACAAACTTTCATGTCGTATCGAATTTTTAAATAACGATTTTAATCTCCCTTTAGTCACAGATATCTTTTTCTCCATTCTAGATGATTCTGATGAATTTGTACTGAGAGCAAAGAAAATGGTTATTGAAACGGAACAAGAGTTAATTGTGAGAAGTGGCGAAACAGAGACTCGTTACAGCGGCCGTGATGGCCGAATTACCACCAAAGCCAAATATGTGACTTCCCAAGCAGAGAAGGCTCAAAAAATTCAAGGCGGCACCATCGCGATCAATTGATCGTGTTACTAGATTGGATTCACGGATGCGTCAAAAAATAGGTATTGATCAACTAAACCAGCCGATTACTAATGAAGATTTGGAACTCGCCATCACTAATGCGGAAAGTACGCTCGCTTTATTGGACGAGCTTCCTATCAAGTGGCTGGATATGTGTAATGAAAAGCTGTCACTGGCTTCGGAGACACTCGGTTTCTTGTTAAAGCAACGCTTACAAGTACATAAAAGGGGATACCCAAGCGTTAAACTGGAGTATTTAGCGCTGGCTGAGCGTCAGATTAAAGATTTAAAAAATGTTTATTTGTCTTTCTATCGTTTAGCTCCAGGGTTAATACATCAATTAAAGCAGAGCGAACCGGCTATTTATGCTTGGTTGATGTTGAGTTCTGAGCTTGGTCAAGACCAGCAAAACCTGCTTTGTGGTTTATCTATACTGGGTGATTTAGATTATCAAACCACAAAATTGTTGTTGGTCCAGTCATCATTATCAGACATCGACTCTGTGATCATCGGAATGGTTGAAGGTGGTTGTAAGCTTCCCTTACTTTTCCTTGAATGCATACAGTTACGTCAGAGTATTACTGTCGGTTTATTAAAACGTTGGCTCAAAGATAAACGATTTTCCGATCATAAAACGCATTCGTTTTTATCTTTACAAAATGATTCAGAGAGCGTCATTTGGTTAGTTGAAAATACTGCGGGCAGTCAGAATTTGTTTGAACGATTACTTGCGAAGGAAGACAGGAATACATGGTTTCGTAAGGAGTTCGGTGTATCCGTCGATGGTGTCTTTGATCCTGAAGTCATTACTTTTGCCAAACTTTTAGAACTCAAAGAGTTTTCCAAGTTTGATACGAGCGGTGCGCTGGCGCCAATTGAGTTTGTTTTACATGGCCTGAATGAGCACGTTCCTGAAATAGTTGAATTGATGTTAAGCCTTGATGAGTTCGATGGCGAGCAATGGGTTCAGGCGCTCTATATTGTCTATGGACAACGTATGCCAGTGACACCAGAAAATTTTGGCCTCGACATTGAATGGGATGAAATACTCATAAAGTTAACAGAGTGGGTTGAAAGTGGTGCTTACATACAAGTATCACCAAGTCGAATGGGGCAACCTTTGACCTTAGAAACCAGTATACAAGCCATGTTCGATACTCAGGTTAGTACCGTATTTAGGGTTTGGATTTGGCGACAGGTTTGTCTTCACACTCGATCATACATTCCTTGGGATTTTACTATGCCTGCTCATCAACAAAACTGGAATATCACACGATTAACTCAGAATTCAGCAGCCTCAGAAAGGTTCAATTTAAGGAATAATAATGCAGTTGTGGGATATTGAGAATCATCCTGACCTTTCTATTAAAGGCAGATTCCAACGAGATCAGAATGGCGATGAGGTGTGGGTTGTTGTTGGAAAACGCTCTTGGAAACTCGTAGATTCAGTTTGGACGGAGCAAGAAGAGTCAGAGATTTACGACGATCCGATTTATTTGGGTGAAGCGGGGCTCTCCGCCATGAAAGTAGACCATGAATTTGCCATAGTCAAAGCCAATACTGATGTGCTGATTTTCGGAAAGGCACGAAGCTATGCAAAAAAGGCAGTTACGTACCACGAGTGTCGGCTTTTGATTGACGGTCACATTGATAAAACCATCTCGGTACTTGGTGATAGGCAATGGATTGAGCATGGTGGCAGTGTAACATTGAGTAAACCACTCCCATTTGTCGAAAAAGAGATCGATTTCTCATGTGCCATAGGCGGCGATTTAAGAAATCGACTCGGTGGAGGAGTTGCTGATAGCAAAGGTGAACTATTAAAACAGAAGGTTCCTTCTGTTTTCTATCCAACAGAGGATTGGAGTGCAACGTCAAAGAACACTCGAGTTGCGGGGTTTGGTCCGTTAGCGCCATTTTTTGGAGCGCGGCAGCGATACGCTGGTACTTTTGATGACGATTGGTTAGAGCATAGAAGGCCTCTCTATCCGGTAGATTTTGATCAGCGTTTTTATCAGAGCGCACCACAAGACCAACAATGCAAAGGCCTCATATCTGGCGGCGAACGTTTGATGATGAGTGGGTTTTGTCATGATGACTCGCTCTCTTTCCGCTTCCCTCAGGAAATGTATGTCGCAGAAGCGCAGTTCAAAAATGCTAATTATCAAGCTGATATGTTTATTTCTACCGTTTTCATCGATACCGAGACTCGCACACTTTCAATCAGCTATAGCGCTGCGTTTCCATGTCAAGGTGAGGAGCACCTGTTAGTGTCAACGAAGATTCATAAAAAACAGGAGTTTTCCGATAATGAATAACAATTCAGCACGATTTGTTATTGGGATGGAGGCCATGACACCAACCGGCATGAACCTTGATATCGCCACAACAGTCGCCAAAGCGGATTTGGGAAGGTTTGACCAGAAAGTGGACTTGGATGGAATAGAAAGGTTCACCTTCGCCAATATTGAATACACTTCGAAGACATCATTGTTTGATAAGTGTAAAGAGCTTATTGAGAGCTTAATTGGGTCTCTTTTGAAACAATTGCCTAAAGTATTAAAGCCTATTCCTCTACTAGTTAATATACCGGAGGCTCTTTCTGTTGTTGCGATAAGTGAGTGGTTAAATGAATGTAGGCATTGCGATTCAATCTCACATTATGAAGTTGTTCAACAAAGTGGGCCGTCACATTTAACGACATCATTAGCGAAATTGAACCAATTTGACGCAATTATGAGCATTTCGGTGGACTCACTTGTCGATGACCTTAGCGGTTTAATTGATGCCGGACAGGTAATGAGCTCATCTAATCCTTGGGGGATTATTCCAAGCGAGGGAGGGGCTGGAGTCATTTTGTGTCGAAACAATTTGGTTAAAACGTTAAAACTTAAGCCCTTGGCGCAATTAGGTTACTTTGACTTAGAAGCCGCAAACACAACTCGTAGAACAATGATGAAGTTAGTGAGAAATGCGAGCCGTAAGATCAAAAATTTTGGACCTGTATTCACTGACATGACTAATCTCAGATCTCACACTGAAGATTATGGCTTCGCGTTAGGTGCGCGCGCGGAATATTTCGAAAACCCTCAACAGCCGACTTTGATCAATGATTTATGGGGAACATTAGGTCGTTGTTCCGCATTGGCATTATTGGCTAGCGCGATCCGTGACGCACCTAACAGTAAACAGGTGACCCTGTTAATGTTTGATATTCAGGGAGAAAGGGCGCTCCTTCAATTGGTCCGAATGAAACATATTGGATTTGGTCCAAGTTAGTTCGGGGTCAACGTTTTTGTGTAACTATTGTTTATGAGAATTAGTTTAAGTTTGATGCTCTAGAGAGAGCTGCAATGTTCTTGTTATGTATTGCCAATTTGCACTTTTATCAATTGAGCTGAAATTTGCGAGCGTTACTTTTAACTTGAGGTGTTTGGCAAGTGGCTTAGCTACATCATTGTGTTAGGCATTTTAACAACTAACTTAAAACTCATTCATATTGGATAGTTTCTAATTGTATGGCTTTCATCTTAACTGCAGGATTTTAGGTTATCTCCAGTCTATTTAAAGGCTTCTAAATACGATTGAGTTGACTAGCTGCACTCCCAACTATTTATCATACTAAACGTTAATAATGTGATTTATGTCACGATGGGAATTTTAACCATTATTGAAACGGAAATTTATCTATATTTCGAGTGAAAAGTTGTTAGTCAATGAGTTTGTTATTACACGGCGTTATTTAGTAATAATAACTAAAGTAATAGTCTTACCGGGCGTTTTAAATACTGCTATTGAAAAGGGTATTGGACAGTAATTATTATCCAGCATTAATTTATTTCGTTTGATAAAGAGTTTAGCGTGCCAGAAAAGCAAGGGACAGCCAAAGGTTATCTAGATAAGTTGGTTGTGAAAGCGATCGAAAAGAAAAATCAGCAAGCTCAGAATATGGCTAATAAAAATAAGCCCAAGCTAGAGTATGTGATTTTCTCCCAATTTGACGTGTTAGATACATTACCTTCAAAAAATGGCAAAACGACTGTTTATCACCTGGCCAAGAAAGGGAACCCTGAAAAACAGGTTTGCTGTAAGGTTTTAAATGAAGGTTCATCTGAACTTGCGAATGAATTAATCATTAATGAAGCCAGTCGTCTTGAGATGTCTCAACATCCGAGTGTTGCTGATTTCATTAAAATAGGCAAAGAGTTCGATCGACCATACTTTATGTATCAGTGGATTCAGGGCGAATCTTTGGCTGAAAAAATGGCTCGTCATACTCCTAAAGGTTTTAGGCATGATCATATTGCGTGGCTGATATATCAATTATCTGGTGCGCTTGAGTTTATGCACACGAGAGGTGTCTGCCATTTAGATATTAAACCTTCAAACATTATTGTTACAGAGTCCGATTATGTAAAGTTGATCGACTTTGGTGCTGCTCGTTATGTTGGTGAATCTAATACTTACGCAGAAGCAAGCATGAGCTATGCGTCTCCTGCATTTATAAAGTCTGGCGTGGCTCAACCTCAAGATGACGTCTATTCATTGGCGTTATTAACTGGGCATCTATTTCTTGGTGCTGCATTTGGTGATGCTTGGACAACTCAATTACAAGCAAAAAAACGACCAGGTTTAATCCCTAACCATGTATGGAAGTTAATTAAAGATGTTGTCAACAACCCTCGACAGCACAGGTATACAGCGACTTCGTTTGCGCAGCAACTAGCTAAGATCGATACCCAAAAATTTGGTGCTGATGTAAGTGCTCCCTTATTTAGTAGTTTACGGAATGCTGATCTCGTTCTAACCAAACATCGAACTATTGACAGAATTCAAAGTGGTCGACTCCGATACTTAGAAGCGAGTTTGGTTCTGTGTGTCGTAATTATCACTGGCACATATTTATATAACCAAGGTCAGCCTGAATGGAAATCGATTGTTAAATCTACCAGCAGTTCAAGTAGCCTTGTGAGCACTATTAAACCTGCACAAACCGCGTCTTTTTTAGCGCAGTCTCCATGGGAAATTGAATTCGCGTTACAAGATATGGAAAAAGATGTCGTCTCGACAGCTCCTTACCGAGAAGCTTATGAAGTCCAACAGAGCAAATTAGCTAAGTTGTATAAAAACTATGAATCGGACTTGAATGAATATGAAGGGGCGGTCGATCTACTTCCTAAAACTCTGATGTCGATCCGGTATGATCTCGTTGTTTTGCGAGAAAAACTGAACAGTGACGGCTCTCTATTTCCTTATGCAGATAAAGCGCTGACGGAAACGATGGCAAGTCTGAATAAGGCGACCATCAATTCACAAAATATTGCCGCCTTTGGTGGGAATCAAGAACAGCGTTTAGTCGAACTCATCTTAGATGGGAAATCAGATGTTGCAGACAGTGATATTGAAACTGCTTGGAAAGTAAACCAGTCAAGAGCCTATTTTTATAGTCATGTATTACCGCGAAAAGTGCTCAGCGGAATAGATGCCTCGATAGAGAAAAATGCAAAGCAGCATTATTACACCAAAGCAATTCTTGAGGCAGAAGCTGCGCAATCATTTTTTGGTAACACGCCAAAATTGAAAGCTAAAGTAAGAGCTCTAAAAGTAGCAAGAAGCGAATTTATCTTGTTCAGTACTGTAACTGAACAATCAGTATTTGGCCGACAGAAACTTCACGACTCGTTAGCTGATCTAGAGACTAATGCCCCTAAGAAATTCAGCGAAATAACGGAAATTCTTAATAGTATGGCAAGTGATTCTATAGACAAAAGTCATCAACTATCTAAACCAGCGCGAGGTGCTATAGCAATCGAGCGAGCAATTAGAAATTACAATTCTGAAAGCAGAGGTTAACTTGAGTCTGATCGATACTGAAACGCTATTAGCACCAATATCTGAACACTCACCAACTGGTGAGGATGCTAGGTACGAGTTTTGCTATGAAATGATGGAAGCCGAAGTGAAAAAATTTGGTTCATTATTTGGTGAGACTGTTGACTGGCATATAGTAAAAGTCCATTCGATTGAAGTGCTAAGTCAGCATAGTAAGGATCTTAAAGCGCTTTGTTATCTGATCCGTTCTTTGGTAGAGGACAAAGGCGAGATAGGGCTTGAGGAAGGATTATCTTTGCTCAATGACTCAATCAGTCGTTTTGGTCATGAGTTATACCCTAAACGTAAAAGAGGTAGAGATGGGGCTGTTGAGTGGCTCAATCATCAATTCAAACTCGTCGCGACTAAATTGTCTGCAGAATCCCTTGACTGGGAAGTTCTATCTCGATGTATCACACTAACTGAAGGTATCCAGCGTCAGTTTGACGAGATATTTCAAGACTCTGATGTAGACTTTTTCGAATTAAAAAGTCATTTGAATCAACTAATGCAGAACGCATCTTTAAATGAAGAAACGTTGGTTGAACACAGTTTGGCAGATTCCGAACCGCTCATTGATGTTGTTGCACTGTCCGAGAAAGCGATCGTTCCACAAAGCCACGAAGCTGACAGTCCTAAGACGCACACCACGCCTAATCAGAAACGAAGTAAACCTCGAGAGTACAGCACTGTAGACGTTGACACAGATTTTTCATCTCCGGCTGCATCAAAGCGTACGTTAAAAAAAGTGTCTGAGATCATGGTGCATTCAAATCCGACTGAACCTTTAGGATATCGGATTTACCGTCACCTGACATGGGCCGACGTTGATGGTTTACCTGATCACAAAGACAATCTAACGCCTCTTAGCCTCGCTGTGTCATCAGACCAGCAGGCGGAATATCGAGATAAAGCAAATCAAGAAAGTGATATCGATACGATCAAGCGTCTAGAGCGAACACTTACTGATGCGCCATTTTGGCTGACTGGGCATTATTTCGTTTATTCAATGTTAGACAATCTTGGGTATGACGAAGCTGCGTTGGCTGTAAAGCAAGAAACAAAGAGATTTGTCGATTCTTTTGAGGGAATTGAGAACCTCTCTTTCAAAAATTCTATTCCATTTGCGGATGAAGCAACGATTACTTGGTTGTCTACAGGTAACGCTTGTCCTTCGGGTAAGTCGTCAATAATTCAAACTATTGTTGTAGCTGAAGATGATCTATCTGAGATGGAGGATATTGCCCTAGGTGACTTGGGTAAATATGTGGCTGAACTGTCAAACAAACTCGAGTTGGATAACTCCGGTCGTGGACAATTCATGTTGCACTTAAAGTTAGTGAAGGCCTACCAAAGTGTTGGTTTATACCCTTTGTGCTTGCCTTACTTGGAACAAAGTTGGGCGGTGGCTAAGGAACTAAATCTATCAATTTGGGAACCACATTTGTTTTTTTCTTTAGAAAATCTAATTCAAAAAACTCTAAAGGAACTATATCGAACTAAGGATTTTTTACCTGTGAGATATAGCGAATGGGAAACAATTTATGACCAGCAATAAACTAGAAAGGACTAATTATGTCACGTGATGGCTCGGTGGCTCCGAAAGAGCGAATTAATATACGTTATGTTCCAGCAACAGGTGATGCGTCTGATGATGTTGAACTGCCCCTAAGTATGATGGTTGTCGGTGACTTCACTGCTCGTGCAGATGAAACTCCGATCGAAGAGCGTAATCCGATTAATATCGATAAAGATAACTTTAACGAAGTATTAGAAGGTTACGCACCGAATATCAAAGCAAATGTTGAAAACCGTCTTTCTGATGAAGAAGGTGCGCAAATTGGCGTTGATATTACATTCAAAAATATGAAGGACTTTACTCCAGAGTCGATTGCGAAGAGCGTTCCTGAGCTGAATGGTTTACTAGAACTTCGTGAAGCCTTGGTTGCATTGAAAGGCCCTCTAGGGAATGTACCTGCTTTCCGTAAGAAGATTGCAGCAGTTCTTCAAGATGAAGAAGCAAGAAAGAAACTTTTGGATGAACTAAGCATTGGTGCAGACCAAGGCGAAAAAGCAGAGTAAGGAAGATCATGTCGGCAGAAGCACAAGCACCAGAACAAGAAGCAGCTCTAGTTGAGTCAGGCTCTCTTCTGGATAGCATTTTAAATGAGACTCGCCTTAAACCTAGTGATGAGGGTTTTGACGTTGCAAAGCGTGGCGTTGAAGCATTCATTGGTGAGTTATTAAGCAGCTCAACAGTAGAAAAAGTAGACCAGTCTTTAGTTGATTTGATGATCTCTGAGATTGATCAAAAGTTGTCTAAACAGGTTGATGCAATTCTTCACAACGAAGAAGTTCAAGCGATTGAATCAACATGGCGTGGTCTTAAATATCTTGTTGATCACACGGACTTCCGTGAAAACATTCAAATCGAACTTATTTCGGCTAAGAAAGACGAAGTTCTGGATGATTTTGAAGATGCTCCTGAAGTAGTGAAATCAGGTTTATACAAGCAGATTTATACTCGTGAATACGGTCAATTTGGTGGTAAGCCTGTAGGTGCCGTTATTTGTGATTACCAACTATCTGCGTCTTCGCCTGATATTAAACTAATGGAATATATGGGTAATGTAGGTGCTATGTCTCATGCACCATTTATTACTTCTGCATCTTCTCAATTCTTTGGTTTAGATTCTTATGAAGAATTACCAAACTTAAAAGACTTAAAGTCGGTATTTGAAGGTCCTCAGTATACTAAGTGGCGCGGATTCCGTGAGCACGAAGACGCACGTTATGTTGGGCTGTGTACATCACGTTTTATGCTGCGTACGCCATACTCAGTTGAAGACAACCCAATTAAGGCGTTTGACTACGATGAAATGGTTACGGACAGCCATGACAATTACCTTTGGGGTAACTCAGCTTATGCTATGGCTTCAAAGATCAGTGAGTCGTTTGCAAAATATCGCTGGTGTCCAAACATTATTGGCCCGCAAAGTGGTGGTGCGGTAACCGATTTACCGGTTTATAACTTTGAAGCGATGGGTCAGATCGAAACTAAGATCCCAACCGAAATTCTGGTTTCTGACCGCCGTGAGTATGAACTTGCAGAAGAAGGCTTTATGGCTTTAACAATGCGTAAAGGTTCTGATAACGCAGCGTTCTTCTCGGCAAACTCAGTTCAAAAACCAAAAGTGTTTGCGAATACACCTGAAGGCAAGCAAGCTGAGATGAACTACAAGTTGGGTACTCAGCTACCTTACATGTTCATTATTAACCGCTTAGCTCATTACATTAAAGTACTTCAACGTGAGCAAATTGGTTCTTGGAAAGAGCGTACCGATTTGGAAGTTGAGCTAAATAAATGGATCCGTCAATACGTATCTGACCAAGAGAACCCGCCAGCAGAAGTTCGTGGTCGTCGACCGTTACGAGCGGCTAAAGTCGAAGTTTCTGACGTTGAGGGTGACCCAGGTTGGTATAAAGTATCGATGTCTGTTCGTCCTCACTTCAAGTACATGGGCGCGAGCTTTGACTTATCTTTGGTTGGTAAGCTAGACCAATAATAAGTTTGGAAATAAATAAGCGGCCAGGTTTACTGGCTGCTTTTTTTCTTAGAGTGTTATATGGAAAAAGGTTACCGATTATTAGAACGAATTGAACTTGGTGAGCCGAAAAATTGTTATGAAAAAGTGGTTTCACACAGGCATTTAATTGAATCCATTCATCTGCACCTTGCTGATTTGCTTAATACTCATGCGGGTAATGCAATGATCGATGGGGAATATGGCTTACCTGATTTCAATGATGTTCTATCGAACAACACCAATTTAGTTCGTCACATCCAAAAGAACATCACTTCCACAATAGAAAGCTTCGAACCTCGGCTACGAAGTGTTGAAGTACATTACCGAGAAAATCACAACAACCCTCTTCAATTAGGCTTTGGCATATGCGGAGAAGTCTTACACAACGGTGGAAAAGTTCCGATGTCTATCGATGTCTATATGGGAACTGACGGCCAATTTAACGTTTAGTAGGTGCCCATTGAGTAACAGTAAATACTTTCAAGATGAACTCACATATCTACGAGAATCCGGCAGCGAATTTGCCAAGTACAATCCAAAACTGACCAACTTTTTGTCTGAAGGAACATTCGATCCTGATGTAGAACGTCTTCTTGAAGGTTTTGCGTTTCTTACTGGCCGTATTAGAGAAAAGATTGATGATGAACTCCCAGAGCTCACTCAGTCGTTAATGACGCTGTTGTGGCCACATTACATGCGCTCGATTCCTTCGTTATGCATTAGCGAACTAACGCCACACTCCGGAAGTGTCACTGAAAAAACAGTGGTGAAGCGTGGGGCTGAGATGGCTAGTGAACAAGTGGAAGGTACGCAATGTTTATTCAGAACCTGCTATGACGTAGAGCTTTTCCCCTTAAAAATCACAAGCATTGACCAAAGCAACAGTCGAACAAGCTCATCTGTTGATGTGACACTTGCGACTGAACATGGGCTAGAGTTATCTCGTATCGGGTTAGACAAATTAAGGTTTCATTTACATGGTGAGATCCATATAACTAGAATTCTTTTCTTATGGATATTTAGATATTTAGACTACGTCGAGTTAGACGTGGGCGGTGGGTATAAACGTAAACTTGGACCTGAATTTGTTAAACCGGTTGGGTACCAAGACGACGAAGCGATACTGCCATATAGCGACAATTCATTTGCAGGTTATCGTTTGTTGCAAGAATATTTTTCTTTGCCAGACAAATTTATGTTTTTTGATATTACGGGTCTCGATTGGCTAAAAGGGATACCACAAAGAAGTACCGTGAACCTTAAATTCCATTTTAAGAGAGCATTACCTGCCGAAGTTGTTCTGAAAGATAAGCACTTAAGGCTACATTGTACGCCAGCTGTGAATCTATTCAAAAAAGATGGTGATCCAATTCGGCTTGAACATCGTCGCAATGAGTATAAAGTTCGGCCACAGAGTGACAACCAGGACCACTACGAAGTTTATTCAATAAACCAAGTAGAAAGTTGGAGCAAAAATGAAAGGCGACGAAAACCTCTTATTGAATTTGAGTCCTTTGAACACCAAATAAATCAAAGAGATAAACGTGATTTCTACAAGTCAAAAGTTTCAGAGCGAGTGAGTGGAAGAGGGCTTGAGCGTTATATATCTTTTCATACCCACAATGGGGATATTGCAGACCTAGGAACCGAAACGGTTTTGATGAAGTTATTGTGCAGTAATGCAGATTTGTCTGAAAGATTGTCTGTAGGAGACATCATATATACCACACATAAATCTCCAACTTACGCCACGTTTAGTAATATTACTAAACCTACGCAATCTGTTAGCCCGCAAGTGAATGGCGAACTCCAATGGCAACTGATTGCTAATATGTCATTGAATTATCTATCGCTCTCTAATATTGATGTACTCAAGGTTTTACTGTCTACATATGACTTCCATTCTAGAGTGGATAGGCAGGCTCATAGGGCTTCGTTGCACAGGCTTGACGGCATTATCTCATCAGAAATGAAACCTATCGATAGAGTGTTTAGAGGGGTATCCGTTCGTGGTAATCAATTTAAGCTTAAGATGAACTCTAGTTTTTTTGTCAATGAAGGGGACATGTTTTTGATGGCAAATGTATTGAATGAGTTCATACGCTTATATTCGAGTGTTAACTCATTTACAGAGTTAGAAGTCTACGATGAACGCAGTGGCGAAAGCTACCAATGGGCAAGTTTAACTGGACAGCAAACAATCTTATGATTGATGAATTATCAGAAAAAATAAACGAATTTAGCTTTTTTCAAGCAGTTTTGTTGTTAGAGAAGCACTACCAACTATTACCGGGCAGTGATTTTGTAGCGGTTGGTGAAAACAAATATTTTTATCAAGAGAGAATTGCGTTTAGTGTCTCACCAAACCTCTGTTTCCCCAAAAGTGATATGGAATTCATCAGTCATATGGAAAGGTCTGGTGAGCACTATTCGAGAATTGAAACTAACTTTTTAGGATTACACGGTTCAAGTTCACCTTTGCCCGCGAACTATACAGAAAAATTAGTAGGTAGAGATGATGATGATAATCCAGTTAGAGACTTCTTTGATTTCTTCCATAATAGATATACCAGTTTAATCTATCGTGTTTGGAAAAAGTACCGTTATCATGTTCAGTATCAAAGCGATGCAACAGATGACTTTTCTGGGCGTATGCTGCACCTAGCAGGGTTGTCTAATGTTATTCAAGAGTCCGATACGATCGGGCTTGATCGTGCAAAGATTTTGTCTTACGTCAATCAGCTATCTACCAGGACACGCTCTCCGAAACTGATTTCTGGCATTGTTGCGCACTATTTTTCATTACCAAGTGTTCGAATCGAAGAGTGGGTCTTTCGAAGAGTAAAAATTGCCGAATGCCAAAGGAATCAATTAAATAGAACGAATTGTATTTTGGGTTCAAATTTACATTTAGGTAAGAGCATCCCAGATCTAAACGGTAAGTTTAATCTTTGTATTGATAACATTGATTTCGAGACGTTCCGAAAGTTCTCCTATGGAGGAGATTTCCATAAAACTTTAGTGGGGTTGATGCGTTTTATTCTTCGTGACCCCATGTCTTGGGATTTAAAGCTAACCGTTGATTTAGACTCAGTTCCAAAGAACCAACTCGGTCAAGGTGATGGGACGAGTTTGGGGCAAACTTTTTGGTTGGGTCAAGCAGGTACGAAAGATGCGAAGATTAGAGTAATTGGAGGCATTTAAAAAAGCCGCTCATAAGAGCGGCTTTATTTTTAACGACTGATTGGCTGGTGTAGCACTACTGTTGTATTGAGAGAGCGAATGCCATTGAAAGACTCTATCTCATTACATAAATGGTGTATTGATTGCAGATCAGGAGCTTCAATCAAAGAAATAATGTCGTAGGTCCCCCCAACAATGCTTGTAAGTCTGACTTCAGGTAGTTCTTTTAATGCATTACTTACATCATTTTTCTTACCTTTTTCACAAGAAATTAGCAAATAACTGGCCGCTTTTCTCCCGTCATTTTCTACTCTTATTTGTGCCGTATACCCTTTGATAATACCGGTCTTTTCAAGCCTGTTGATGCGTTCAGCGACCGCTGTTCGCGACAAGCCGATGTTGCGAGAAAGATTAGCAATCGATTCTCGCCCATTGGAGAGTAGATTCGAAAGAATTTTACGATCTAGTTTGTCTAAGCCTTGTAAACTAATGTTGGACATCATGTGTTCTGCCTTTTCTGAATTATTATTGTATTTGTATTTGTATTTGTATTTGTATTTTTATTATATAGCTTCGGGTAGAGTGAAGTTATACAGCTCCGCTAACGTAAACGGGTTTTTCTGAGTCAAAGGAGTGATTCGCAAGCTCAGATCTCTGCCTGATACTTTTATATCACTCACGAAGCTACCGTTATGGGTATTTGTTAACGTTGAGTCACCAAATAACCGATAGATAGCCCATTGACCATTCTTGCTTAGTACATGTTGTTTACCTTCGTCTGTTACATCTTGAATTGTTATACTGATATTGAAATCTCCATTTTGAGGAGGCCACTCAAGTTCGCGAATTCTGCTGGGACCATGGTAATAGTTGATATTTGAGTCCGCTATTTTTAAGCTTGCTCTGATCGCACTAGAATCAAGATCAAGTACCTTCGCACTAAATGGAAGGTACAAACGGTTTGTACTCTTGTTGATTAGTGTATCTTTGATGACATTGTAATTTCGTAACTGAACAAGCAGTTCTGGTGAGAGAGGCATAATTTCACCTTCTACTTGTTTTGGCGTCCATAGGTTTGTGTCATAAAAAGGAGCGAAATTTTTATCGATAAATGCATCAAGCAAGCCTCCCGATGCGAAAAGCAGCTCAAAGTCTTCGATCGAAATTTCTTCTGTTGCACTTAGATCAAAAGGGTACCTTCCTAAACCTAACTCTTTGAACTTAGAATAGATCTCACTATACCAAAGAGTCTGTATTCCTTTTGATGATTCAGAAATCATCACGGACCAGCTCTGGTTAACTACGTCTAAAAGCCAACTTCTTACTGGCTCAGGAGATTTTTGTGCAATTTGTTTTAAACGAATCAGAGGATCGGCATCCGTACTACTCATCCGGTGTTGTGCTGCAGACAACGCTGCCATTTGAGGGTCCGGTGCGTCTGCTATATCTTTCATATACGTACGAACTCTGCTCAGTGCAGTTATCGTTTCATCCCATGGTGTAGGGGAGTTTGGGGTTTCGTTAATTTGCAATTGATTCAAGATGTGGAAAGCTTGTTCAACTCTTTTCATTAATAAGTAGTCAGGCTTTACAACTTCTTCAACGAGTTCTGGTGCTGCTTTTACGGCACCCGCAAGTTTAGGGTTAACTTGAGCCATTAATGCTCCTTGTTGACCGATCGGTGAAAACTGCGTGTTTGTATAAACTTGTTTTAGAACCGTTGTCATCGGAGAAGATGGGCCAGAGATCAGATCAATGGCGTTAGTAATCTCCCCTATATTGTTATAACGCTTTACTTTTAGTTCGCTTAAAGCATTTCGCCAATAACTGATGTAGTCATCCGTATATTTTTTTCTTACTTGCTTCTTGAATGTCTCTTGTTCTTTGTCTGTTGGGATTACGTGGTTTGACAAACCCAATACCCAGTTGTCGGTGATGACTTGTTGCGACATTAAATCGACGCGGGGGCGGTAAAACGTACTGAAGCCTGTAGATGTGTAAACTTTATCGATTTCTAATCGTTGAGGATCCAAGTTGTCGTTGAAGACATTATTAAAGTTGAAACCGACTGCTCGCTGTAAATTCAAAGTGCCTAAATCAATGTCACCTGCTTGTTGTAACAAGCTGGCGTACACAAGATCTACATTTGAACTAGAGAGTAGAGAACGTCTTGTCGCACGCACCATATTCATGTTGATCGATACAGGTTCAAAATCAGTGCGGAAATATGCGTCCAAATATTTCATCACTGTCGTGATCGTGTCTGGTTGATCACTGAGCTTTTGGAGCGTTGACATCGTTTGCTGACGTAGAAATTTTATCTCGCGTTTTGTAGGATCATTCAACATTAAGTAACCTTTTAGTAAAGGCAGTGCATTATTAACGTTGTCTTGATTTTGTGTTAGTTGCAAACGATAACCTTGCTCAATTACTGGCATTAAGTGGTTTCTAATTTGCATTATGAGGGCGTTATAAGCGATTTTCGTACTTTCATCGAGACGACTTACATTCATATTCATAAGTTCATTATCTAGCGCTTGTGAGCCACTAAGCCATGCTTGATAAGATGGTTGTACAGTTTGGATCGCACTTGAAAGAGAACTTTCAAAAGAATTGCCTTTTGGGTAAGACGATTGTGAATCATCTATACCAATAAGCTGACTAATCACTCTCAGGTTGTCATCTAAAGTCGTTGAAAACAGGTAAGTACCACTACCTAGTAAAATAATGGAAGCTGCAACGGCTAGACGGCTCTGCCTCTGGATCATCCTAAGGTAAGTCTTGTTTTCACCTGCGAAATCAGATTCAGGCAGGATCTGAGAGTCCATTAAGAAACGCGTAAAATAGGGCGTTTCTGTTAACTGAGTATGTTCCGACGCAATGATCGGCAAGTTAAAGTAGTTGCTGCAACTCTTAGCTAATAGGTTGTATTTTCTACCACCTTGGATATTCGATATAAAAAACACTTCACGGATATCAAGAGAATAAGACCCAGTATTGAGTTCTGAAAGTCGTTCTATCACAGAAGCAATTTCAGACTGACACAATTCGAATTGTTTAGGGAATGCTAATATGGCTTGCTTCTCGTTAACGTCATTAGAGTGAGACGACGAATCTAACGCATTGCTCTCCATTACTTTTACTAAATTACGGAAGCTATCATGGTAGTACTCAACAAATACACCTTTAGCTTCCTTTAATGGAATTGATAGAAATTCAACCGAGGTCTTTAAAGAACTAAAGTGTATGTATTCCTTAAAGCCTTCTAGTTTATCGAGTTTAGACATCATTAGATAAAGAGGAATTGCCGATGATGTTTTGTCACTTACTGACTCTAATCGATGATTCAGAGCAGTTAATGTATAGTCAATTTGCTCTGATTCAGAAACGATTAAAAATTCAAAATCGATAAAGAAAAGACAACCAGAAAATGGCTTTCTAGGTTTGTGTTTAATGACCTCATCTACAAATGTGTTCCACAGAGCGCTATCGTTACTTGATACTTCTTGAAACAATAGGCGTTGATCCGGTTTGATATACACGGCGGAGTCTGACTCATACCATTCGAAAAAATCATTCTTTGCAGTACGAGTCTGATCCATTGGCTTGATTGCACTGGAGTTAAGTAGAAACTGAGTTCGACCCGCGTATTTATTGCCAATCATTAAATAGATTGGCTTTTTATTGGAACCAGAAAGAAGCGGACGGATGACCATGGCTAATGCTTCTTCTTCTGTTTCCAGCTTTAGGGCTTTAGTGTTGTTTTTCTTTTTTAGCCACAACGTTACCTGAAACAACGAATAGAAAATTGTTATAGCACCTAAAGCAATCCATAGGTAAAACTTGTCTGTTATATCTAGCCAAAGGATATAGATTGCAGCGATCGTAGCAGCAAGAAAGAGGAAAATGGCCGTTGATATAACAACAGGGTTCCTCATTAGTTTGTGTTTTAACATAAGCCTATTTCGTTGTTTTGAGTTTGTTGTAATACCGAGTCTTAAGACGGTTTTATGAGTTTTACGGTTTATTTGCTGACAGATCTGATTCTAAGGTTTTTATTTTGTGTAAATAGACGTTCAGTATCCGAAGAGATTTCTGTAGTTCTTTTTGTTGTTGTTCTTTTTCTGCATATTCAATGCGGCCAATCAATGGAAAAAGAGAGTTACTGTACTCATAAGCTCGTGCTGTCTTTTTACTTTCACTTCCTCTAATTACATTCGCAAATACAGTCCTGGCGTTAGAAAAGCGTCGGTGAAGTTGGGCGTAATCTGTGTTTAACTTTTCTTGTTCATTGGTGAACTCTTGGCGTAATCGTAGAATAGAAGACGAGTCCGGATATAGCTTGGTCAAATCAAGCGTCAATCGGTCTAAAATATCGATCTGATACACTTTGATTGGATCGGCAACCCAACCTTTCATTAGTGTGTCTAATTGGTTTACGACATTAGGTCTAACATCTTGAGAAATAGGAGCATATTCATATCTTAATGAATGTGCTATTTCATTAAGTTGTGAGATATCAGATGTGATGATTTGTTTAGTCAGATCATTTAGTTGGTATTGCTTATAAAAGAAGTGAGAGGACAATGCTAAAGCAAGAAATCCGGCTAACAGGTAGACGACTAAATAATTAGAGGGTGTTTTATCGTCGACTTTCGATGTTGTTGCAGATTGCTTATTTGACACATCAATTTTAATGGTTGATGGTTGAGCCACTGGTGTTGGTTGTTTATTTTCTTCTGGAGCTCGGTACTTTCGTTGATTCTCTGCTTCGCGCAGGTTTGCTTCGGTCTCTTTATGTTCATCAACCCATTGCTTTAAGATTCGACGTACCCCACCTAATGAAGGTGCTTTTATACCGTAATGTAGTCTTAGTTCTTCTTCAATTCTCATACATAAGCGATGGCAAGTTTCGATCAGCAGTACGTCGTCGGGGTTTGTTTTAATCGACTTTATTCGTTTTTCTGTGTGTTCAACCATCCAGTCTATCGCCCCAATCCTTGCGTTTGATTTTGTAACTTCTGGATATGCGGTAAACCAATAAACGACGCATAAGTCCAGAATAGAACTGAGTCCTTCAGCTAAACCTTTTAAGCCATCATTATGTGTTGCTGCGACAGTAAAGTAGCAACTACAACGGAAATCTTTGCTGTTTTTCGAAAGTATCGTTTTTGAAAGAGACTGAACCTTTTTCCAAGATACTCTCCCTGTCACCTTATTAAGGTTATTAATTTGACGTTTTATCTCTGTAAAATCATCTAATGCGTTTGGGTTAGTTCCGCTAGGCTTTTCTTCGTCAATAGGCCGTCTTGTGAAATCTGAGGAGAACATAATCTTGATATCCAACTGTATATATAACGAAATCGAAATTTAGCGATAACTAATAAATTTAGCCTCGCTTGTTTTTATATTTATATTTTTTCAAGGATTCTATAGTCAAACAGAATAATTTGAATGTTAAAAGATTTGAAAGTTCTGAATTTCAGCACTATGTGACCTTATTCACAAAAAGATCAAAAAACGTAACAATTTACGACTGAGCTTTATAAAGTTATCAGTGATGAAAGTCTCGTTTATGGTCTTTGTTGGGAAAAATAATATGAACCTAACTATTCCTGTGTGTGGTGTTTTATTGATCAATGATTACTCTTATCAATGATTACATAAATATTAACTAACACTAAATTAGAAAAATGCTGGAAATGATTATGCTACAGCTTAAAGATAAAAAAGTGGCATGTTAGGTTTTTTGAATTTTGTAAATGCTAATTTTCTTGTATTGAACAATCTTCTTGCTTTAGATGATTGCTGGTCGTTTGATTTTTCAATTATTGATAGTTTTGATTTTATAAATGAATTTTATTTGTAATTATTCGTAATGCATTTTCTTGTAGATATATCGTTTTTTTTGCTAGTTATAATGTCGTAAATGGCGGGTTTGACCGTCTCCTTATTGTAAAAGACATAATACTTGCTATCTTGCGCATCTCGTTAATATATGGATGAACTCAGAGGGAAGCATGCGAAACCTAAGTCAAATCGGTCTAATATCCACAATGTGTCTTTTTTCGTCCATCGCGATCGCGAAGGGGGAAAGATATGGTGGCTCAGTAAATATGCTGAGCATAGACACTATAGAATATGAAGAAGGACCGAGTGGCCAAGTAGATGCTCTGCGTTACGGGTTCGTCCATACACGTCCAATTGATGAAAGTAACAACCGATGGCGTTGGTGGTTAGGTTTTAATTATTTGGCTGAAGACGACATCGAAGCTCCAAAGAATGGCGTGTATAACGAGGTAACCAATTACGAACTTCGTATTGTGCCTCAGTATGCTTTAGGTAGCTGGTCGGTGTTCACACCTTATATAGGTGCTGGCTTGTCTTTAGGTTACTCGCAATACTCAAACCGTTGGAAAGTTGACGACCAAGGCTTTCGTTACGGCGAACAACTTGAAGATATCGATCAATTTGAAGCTGGCGCTGTTGTTACTTTTGGTAGTGTGATCAAATTAGGAAGTAACCCAGACGCTCATTTACAAATAATCCCGCAAGCTTCATACATCTTACCTTTTTATAACGAGGGTCTAGGTGGTGTCGAGTTTAGTGTTTCTCTTCTGTTTTAAAGGCTGTTCATGCGTATAAATCAATTGGTTTTGGTGATCTCGAAGTGCCCTGAAGAATATGTTGGAGCTAAAAGTATCGAGATGCCTGAAGAAGGTGGGTCTTTAGGGCGAGAAGCAGGTTGTACAGTGACTTTAACGGATCACAACCGATTCATATCTGGTACGCACTGTCTATTGAGTATATATGGAGAGACTTATTACATTAGTGATGTGAGTACAAATGGCACATTGGTTAATGGTAATAAGATCCTAAAGAATCAACCAGTTTCGTTGTGCGATGGTGACAGAGTTTCTCTCGGTCAATATGAAGTAAGTATTTCGCTAGAACTAATAACAACATCGTACGATATTGCGTCTGAAATCGCACCAGAAAGAGACTCAACAGATCCTTTAATGAACTTAGAAGAGTCAGTTGTTGAAGAGGAAGTAGAACCTGGAACACTTGAAGACCTTTTCATGGAAACAAAACCTGATGGCGTAGATAGTCACGATCCTGTCGAACACTTAAAGTTTTCAATGCAAAGGGACGACGATTACCTTGTAAGGGACGAGGGCAGTGATGAAGGCGTTGTCAACGCATCAATAGAACCTCAGAGGCAAGTAGTTGATGATAGCTTGAGTATTCATTCTGAGTTTGACCTTCCTAATTTAATTCCTGAAGATTGGATGGGATTAGATGACGAAGTGCCGGCCGCGGTCAACCATCATAGTCTCGCTATTGAAGAAGAAAGCCCAAGTCTTGTAAAACCTACTCGTAATGTAGGCTTAGGTCGTGATGAAGGTTTTCAAGGAAAATCTGAAGAACGAGTTGAGCGCTCTATTGCTGCTAAGCATGATATTTCAGCTCCTGAGCATAATATTTTAGCTCCTGAGTCGCAGCCCGTGAATGCTTCTAGTAATGCCAATATACAAAGTCATAAATGGGAAGAGGTGACCCAAGAGTTTGTCCCACATATTGAGCCTCAAGAGTCACCGATGGAAAACGAAGGTAAAACTCAGAACAGTATTGCGTTGAGTAAGGCATCATCTGATAACGTAACACATGCGTTTTTCGAAGGGCTAGGGGCAGATATAGAAACAGATTCCAATCATGATGCGTTATTTTTCAAACAAATGGGCGCTTGTTTGCGATTGTGTATCGATAATCTGTACAAAAACTTGCAGGGCGTTGAAGAGCTTACGGATGAAAATTCGTTTACTCAAAATGATCTCAGTTTGACTACGTTAATGCTAACTCTAAACAGTCAAAACTTGTTAGCTCCTAACGAACTCATTGAGCAGATATTGGATGAACTTAGCGAGCACGATACCTTATATGCGAAGGCAATTAACGATTTGGTATTGGAGCAACTAAAAGCGAATGATCCTCAGCAGTTTGCAAACACTTTAAGCCAAGAGACACGCTTCCTTAGTAAATCAAAGTTGTGGAAAAAGTACAGTGAACATTATGAGCAAAGTACTAGACAATTCAATGAGTCAACTTTTAAAGCGTTGATGAAAGACAGATACAATAAGGTTGCAAAAGCTGATCATGCGTAAACTTATAATCCCCATTACCTTGTTTCTATTATCAGGTTGTTCTATGTGGGAGCAGTTCAAAGAGTCCTCAGGGATTACTCCAGACACTTCTTCGATTGAACTTGTTATCGAAGCTTCAGAACACCTCAATGTTCGTGACCAAGGTCAATCGTCCCCAGTTATTCTGAGAGTTCACGAACTAACGTCTCCAGTTATGTTCCGTAGTTTGGACTTCTTCGCTTTGTTCGAAAATGATAAGGCCTCCTTGGGGGATGAATACATTAAACGGTACGAATATCAGCTGCAACCAGGAGACAAGTTGCACGAGATTCTAGAGTTAGACCCAACAACTAGAGCATTGGGTTTTTCTGTCGCATTCCGCGATATCAATGGCTCATCTTGGCGGAAGGTCGAAGTGATCGAAGAAAAAAGTGAGTACTTCCTCAGACTAAAACTTGAGGGTAGCGAATTATCTTCGAACAATACTCGTGGTATTGAACAGACGTATTTTTAAGGAACTGACGAATGTCTTTATATAATCCAGTTGTTTGGCAAGATGGTATGTTCATGAAGCCTCAACATTTCCAACAACTAGACCGATCTCAAAGTAAGTTATCTAACATGCTTAGCTCTAATAGCTCTCCATTACATTGGGGAGTAAAAAAAATTGAGATTAATACTGAGCTATTGGCATTAGGAAAAATCGGAATCACACGAGCAGAAGGTATATTACAAGACCGCACGCCATTTGATTTACCGCTTCTTGCTGAACTTCCAGAAGTAAGAGATGTTGACCCATCTATTGCGGATAAAGTGGTGTACTTATGTTGCCCACTACCATCAGAGCGTTCGGAACTCTTTGGAGGTAATGGTGACGGTGCTCGTTATAACATGGAGACCCAAGAAGCCGTCGATGCATGTTATGAATCAGAAGATATGGCAAGTATTGTGGTGGGTAAACTTAACTTCTTCTTAATGTACGACCACGAAGATAAGAGTGCTTATACATCGATACCCATTTTAAAAATTTCCGAAGTGAAGCCCGACGGAAGCATCATTTTGGATGAGAACTATATCCCGACGTGTATTGATATTCATGCTTCTACCGTTTTAAGCAAGTTCGCGACTGAATTCGCGTCAATGCTCAAACATAGAGCAGAATCTATAGTTCAGCGTTTGGGGGTGGTTGACCAACAGGGCGTATCATCTGTTGCTGACTTTATGTTGTTACAAGCCTTAAATCGCTACGAACCGTTGTTCTGGCATTTTGCAAGCGTAGAGGGTGTTCACCCAGAGTCGTTTTACCGAATCCTATTACAAGCTGAGGGTGAATTATCCACATTGTGTTCTGCATCTCGCAGACCACAAGAGTTCACCAAATATAACCATAGCCAACTTACTGATTGTTTATCTCGGACACTTGATAGCGCGAAAATGACACTCAGTGTGATGTCAGAGCAACGCGCAATACCTCTAACATTGAGAGAGCAAAGCTACGGAATTCGAACAGCAGCAATTCCAGACAGTAAAATTGTCGAATCTACGACGTTTATTCTTGCTGTTAAAGCAGACGTACCGCTTGATATTTTACATACACAATTTGTGAGCCAAACTAAGATTGGTTCGATCGACAATATTCGCGATCTAATTAACTTACAATTGCCGGGCATTGAAATGAAACCAATGCCAGTGGTACCTCGAGCGTTGCCTTATCATGCAGGTTATACCTATTTTGAGCTCGATAAAGCGAGTGACGAATGGAATGCATTGAATAACACAGCTGCCATCGCTGTCCATATTGCAGGTGACTTCGCGAACTTGTCACTACAGCTTTGGGCTGTACGCCTATGAGTTACGCCGAAAACGATGTCACAGTAGTACTATTTCAACCAGAGCCAGGCAAGCCAATGGAGGTTATGCCTGCACCTGATTTATCTAGAAATATTGCGGTAAGAGACCTAAATGTTGAGAGTATGGGTGTTAATCCTTTGGTCGATCAGTTTACTTGGTTAATCGCCAGTCTCTCATGCATGTCTTCGATTCCTTGGTTGGACGACCCTGGCCCTTTTAGAGAACAAGTTGCACGAGAAATTCGCAAAGGTGAGCGAAAGCTCAATGAAATGGAGTTGGATCGAGCATCAATATTGGTCATACGCTATTGCTTATGTGCTGCGATAGACGAATCTGTATGTCGACAAGAGTGGGGGGCGAACAGTCATTGGAGTACAAATAGTTTGTTGTCTGAGTTTCATAACGAAACATCGGGTGGCGACAAGTTCTTCACCATCTTAGAGCGCTTAAAAGCTGACCCTCGAAAATATAGACACGTAATAGAATTCCTCTATTTGTTGCTGCAGCTAGGGTTCCAAGGCAAGTATGGTCGAGAAGAGCGTGGCAACGAAAAGCTTTCAGAGATAGGAAATACTATCTATCGCTTAGTTAGAGACGAGCGTTTAGCTGAGCAGGAAAAAGTAACGTTAGTTAACTTAAAGGCGAAGTACTTAAAAAAACCGCTCAAACGGGTTATTTCCCCTAAGTTAATTCTTGGCGTCAGTACTGTCATCTTTGGCGTTATGTATGCTGCGACTTACTTGGTTATTGACCTAAAATTTCAGCAGCTTTTGGATGTGTATCAGTAGCATCAGATTTAATTGTGAGATCTTCTGTCCGTTTTTAAAAATAGACTCGAAGTAACAGTCTCATCCTTCATTTTCACTACGTACTTAGAGAGATTGCAGCAAGCAATCTCTCTTATCATACATCTATTGGAATTTAATTGGATTTACTATGGGCGTAACAGTTTGTGCTAATGGACTCAGCGTAGTTCATCAAGGCTCAGGAGGAGAAGCGAACGCAACACTTCCTGATGTTTGTTTAACAACAGTCGGCAAACCTGTTGTTCCTATCCCTTATGGTAACAATGCAAAGTCCGCCGATTTAGCGGGAGGCACCACTACCGTCTCTATGGATGGCGGCAACAGCATTGCAATTAAAGGCAGTAAATTCAGCGCCAGTACTGGCGATGCAGGTGGTGATAAAAAGGGCGTAGCCTCAGGCACTATTGAAGCCGAGGCCGAATTCATATCAGCTTCTCCTACCGTTAAGTTCGAAGGTATCGGTGTATGCCGCCTTTCTGACCAAATGACCATGAATAAAGCCAACACTATGTGTTTAGGCGGTGCTCAAAACCCTTCGGTTTCTGTAACTGAAGATCAAGAAGGGACATATACGGTTGATTTAAAAGTCACTTATGACGATGGAACAGGGTTCCAGGCTCCATACCAGTTAGTTGATAGCGGTGGTTCTAGCTTTGAAGGTGTTCTTGATGAGAAGGGAGAAGCTAATGTCAGCGGTATCACTCAGGGCACTTTTCAAATTGAATATGGAGAGGACATTAGAGATTTTCAGCCTGATATTAAATATGTCAACACAAACCCATATTATAAGAACACCTTTGACCCTCATAAGTTGATCGAGAGTACTAAAATAGGTCAAGTAGGTTTCTGGGAAGCTGCCAAAAATCAATCTTCAACAGTTGGCAGTTGGCTCTGGGGCTTTATTGTAGGGGATTTTAATAAAGATCCCACAACTGGGCAGATAATGTTAAATACATTACTTGGTGTTGTCCCAGGAATTGACCAGGTTCTCGATGCAAGGGATATAACTGCAAACATCTTGTTCCTTAGCGAAGAAGAGAATCAAAACAGCCAAGAAGCATGGTTAGATTTGGCATTGTCGGGTATTGGCGCAATACCAACTTTGGGTTCAGTTTTAAAAGGAGTTGGAAAGGCAGTAAAGTCAGATAAATCTCGTGATGATGTTTTTGCTCTTGTTAGAGAATATGGTAAAGGTGATGTAGATAAGTTCTTAACTAATCTGGATTGGAATGTTATTAAATATGAAGTCTTACAAATCATCTCTGAGGCGATTCTGAGTTTCGCTGATGTATTAGACGAGCTAGCCAAAAAAGCATCTTTCTTTGGCTACGATGAATATGCGCTGGAAATTGGAAATTTTAAATCTCAGGTTGAAGCCGTCGAAAAGCAGGCACACCAACATATTCCTGATGCTTTAATGTTTCTGAAAGACAAAGTCGATATGAGCCTTCGAAGAGGAAAATCTAAATCGAATGCTGGCTCACAATCAGATAAAGGGTCCGCTGAGGCGGGCACACATGATGATAAAGTTAGCCAAGAAAAAAAAGAGAAGAGGCCCGATGAATGTTGGTTATGCGATAAAAAGGTTGGAAAGAAAAAACAGAGCGACTCCGCCGCAAATTATTGTAAAGAAAAAGGATTTAAAGGTAAGTACTATATAAAAAGCGACAGTGAATTTGGGTTTGTAAGACGTGGAACAAAAAAAAACAAACACTATCCTTGGTTGTTTTTGAAGGAACATAATGAAAGAGTTAGTTCTTCCCCTTATATACATCCGTTGTATGCTAGATGTTATGACAAGAACCCAGATGGCAAAAGATATCGACGGCCTCAACATCTTTGGGACAAGGCGGAAGCTAAAAGAGAATTTGTTAAAGCTCAGGTAGATGGCTTACTAGAACAAGGGCAACAGTTTTCAATAGGTAGTATTTTAGCTGCCCACCACATTATTACAGTTGATGAGCTCAAAAATAATTCGATTTTGTATAAAAAGTTATCTGCTCTAGGCTATGAATTGAATGATTGGCACAATATTGTTGTCTTACCAACGATTCCAGAATTAGCATGCTTCTATGAGTTGCCTTTGCATAGCGGTCCACATCCCAACCCCTATACAATTAATGTGAGAACTCAGTTAAGGTTGATTTCAGATGCAATACAGTCATCGTACTATTGTGATAAATCTGCAATAAAAGATATTAATGGTGAATTAAACGAGATTAGTAGCGACATATATGATGATATCATCGAATTTAGCAGGAATGGCGCACTAAACAATAAGTTCCATAATACTTATGATAGCGGTGGAAAGGGGTGTTGTAATCAATTAACACATGCGTCAGTTACAGCAACTAGCGAAACGTGTAGTCATAGGTTGAATTCAAATAAAAGCAAAGAATTACACCATGACTTCAAAGTTACTAGAAATGGCAAACTAAAACGTCTGGCCTATAAAGGCAAAATTGTTCCAAAATTAGGTTTTTAAGTATGAAATACTATTTAATGTTTGGTAGATTTGAAGAAGGTGAAGGATCATTTTCTGAGCAAGAACCTCTGCAATTGAACTGCTACCAAACTAAATTTAAATTATTTACCCATAAACCGGTTGTTACGGTTGATGATTTCTATGAAGAGCGTGGTGTATCAGACTTTTTGAAAATCGCACTCGGATTTTTGGCTAGTAATACAGTTCAAGAGGTTTTTGAAACTAAGGGCTTTAAAGGCGTTCAATTCCTGCCGGTAGAAGTTCACAATGAAGGTAAGAACTTAAGTTATTCATTTATGAATTACGTAGCTAGTTATGATTTACTTGAACCAAATGCATCTAAAGCGAAGAGGTTTAAGGATATTTATGGTGGGTACGGACGAGTTTCTGATGTATTTATAGACAAGAGTAAGTTTACTGGAGAAAAAATTAAACATGACTGTTTTACGTTATCAAATTATAAATTGGCTTGCTTTGTAAGTGATGATGTTAAATCTGCTCTAGAGGCTGCTGGAGTCACTGGAATTGAATTCATACCTATGGAGTTTGCATGATTGAACAGAAGTTTAAGCAAGACGGTTTGCTTTCTGCGACAAAGTCTGATTCATTATTTCCCAAAATACCGGATTTGGTTCTAGTCTTTTTTCCTTCACCAGGAGTCTTTGTAAGAGATACCTTGAAAGTACCGGATGGTTTTAAAACTGAAACAGCAACTTATTATGAAGCCGATGGCGAGCCTTTTGAAAATATGCATGTTTTTTTGCCTGCAGTCTTACAAAGCCAATATGATACGGGAAGAAATGATTCTGGCATTGTTTATAGTAAAGAGTCGCTTAAATTTGAGTCAACGCTGATTCAAGCTTTGTTCGAGCAAACACCAGCAGTGATTGAACATCGTTTAAGTTGATCTAAAAACGGGTCTGATAATACGTTTCCGCTTCTATTCGATGGTCAAGCTTGTCTATATAACAAAAAGTTTGATCTCTCAAAGTGGAAGAGTGCTCCACTTGAAGAAAGACTAATTTTCAAACTGGAAGAAGATTATGGTTTGGTTTTTATCCACCAAAGTGTGATTGATTTACTGAAACAACATGTTAATGATGTTTGGATTCGAGATGTATAAAACAAAGCGCCGTAAGGCGCTTTTTGCGTTTAGTTGCGGTGTTTTTGAGTAAATCGAACAAAATACTCTTTGGAGTTTGTTTAACAACAGTCGGCAAACCTGTTGTTCCTATCCCTTATGGTAACAATGCAAAGTCCGCCGATTTAGCGGGCGGCACCACGACCGTCTCTATGGATGGCGGTAACAGCATTGCTATAAAAGGCAGTAAATTCAGCGCTAGTACTGGTGATGCCGGTGGTGATAAAAAGGGTGTAGCCTCAGGTACTATTGAAGCCGAGGCCGAATTCATATCAGCTTCTCCTACCGTTAAGTTCGAAGGTATCGGTGTATGCCGCCTTTCTGACCAGATGACTATGAACAAAGCCAACACCATGTGTTTAGGCGGCGCGCAAAACCCTTCGGTTTCTGTAACTGAAGATCAAGAAGGGACGTATACGTTGGATATAGAGTGCAAGTATCCAAACGGTATGCCTTATTCTAATGCGCCATTTTCTTTAGTCGAGCCTTCTGGATCTGTCATCGGGAGTGGGGCTTTGGATTCTAGCGGAAAAGCAACGGTTGGTGGGCTAGCTTTAAAAGAATGCAAGCTGGTACTCTGCGAAACTCCAGACTCTTATACTCCAAACCAATCTTTAGCTGAAAGTATAGTGACGGAAACATATCCTGACCCAAATGATTTTTGCACGTTTGTAGCGGGTCGTCGATCACCATTTTGGGAGGACCGTGTCGGGGTTGCCAATGATTGGGGCATCTTGATGTCTCCATCCTTCAGTGATGATGACTTTAGAGATATCGTAATAGAACAAAGTCGTATTCTGACTCCTTACGCGATCAGTCAAAACCACTCTAAAGATTTTTCTGATGCTTATGTCTCGGCACTTTATCACATTCAAACTGATAGCACTTCGCTTGATAAGTATGAACCCTTAATTGAACTACTGTTAGAACAAGTACACGAAAATGGCGACATATTGAGGGTCCTATATCAAGCTGATGTGTTTGAACCTCCTTACAGCTTTGTTAGGAAAGTCGTGTGCAAATCGGAGCAGCTAAGCTTTTTGAGAAGCTTTGAGTTATAGAGTCAAAACGTGTCGTGAGGCTTAAGTTTTTGTGATGTGCAGTTGTTGGATCTCAGAGCAGAAACTTGTTAATGGTGGAACTTAGACCAAGTTCTGAAAGGGGACTTTCGTCAACTGTCATCGTGCTTGTTGGTAACTGTAATTTACTATTATCTTTGTATTGTGGTTATACTTTGAGCTTTATGTCTGGTTGTATAATGTTCTCTAAACTATTGATAAAGTATGCTTTTCTTATCGCTTCTTTGCGATTTGTGACATTTATTTTTTTATATATATTGTATACGTGCGTCTTTACCGTACTTTCTGAAATAAATAGTTCGTTTGATATTTCTAAATTTGAATCTCCTCTAATCACCCGTTTGAATATTTGAACTTCTCTTTTTGTAAGGCTAGATAGTATTACTTTCGACTTGAAAGTGTAATCGTGCCTATTAGATAAAATATGCGACATTAACTTTCTCGGTAACCACAAATCGTCGTCACACACTGTTTTTAAACAACGGGTAAGATGATCAATTGGAGCATCCTGATAGATGATTCCCTTTATATTAAACAAGTTGAATAGCTGCATTACGGTAATACTCTGTCCGGTAATGTCTGCAGGGACATCATAAACTACCCATTTATTGGATTCTATTTTGGATAAGATGATGTTGATATCTTCGATATTTGCCAATAGCAAGTAGCTAATAAGGACGATATCGAAAGTTTTATGATTACTCGAGCGCCCAATGCTTGCCAAACATTCTCTGCTAAAAGAAAAGCTACTGTATTTTTCTATTTCGCGCTGAATAAACTGGTTGTTAATACCGTTGTCACCAATTAGGAGCATCTGCTTTAAATTATTTCTATGCATAACTTATTCCGAGCCTGGTAAATCATGTTTTGATTCTATGACGTTGTGTTTTATAAAATTGAGCTCTACGGCTTAATTTTTACATAATTGCATAATTACGGTTGCTGTGAAAGTCGAGGTTCAATAGAAATTTGTAATGTATCGTTATATTGTCCTCCTGGTTTGTTCTCTGTTTCACCTATAACAAAGCTTAAAGGAATCGGTTGACCAATCGTAGCCGAAAGACGTTGAATTCTTATATCCAGTTGCTCAAGGTTTACTCTGTCGTTATCGAGGGATAATTGATATGGAATGTCCCATTTGGTCTCATTAGATTCATGACGCAGCATTCCTTGGTGGGATGATTCCAATACGATGGTATAAGCTGTATTGCTTTGAACCCATAGGTTAGGTGCAGAACGAATAACTTTGTTTGAATATAATGTTCCAAGATCAAGGTCATAATGTTGTTGGGTTAATCCATAAAAATGAATTCTTGCAGCAGGCGGAACGTTAACAGAGACCGGGATGGAGCTAGGGCTAATTTCTATCTGTTTACTTTTTGATAGATAAGAAGGTGAGACTTCCAATAACCCCCGATAGGTTCCTGATGCTAACCATTGCTTGCTCGGGAATCGCATTTGTATCGTTGCCGAAGGTTGGCTGTCGGTTAATGATAAGTGCCATTGATTAGCCACTGGCATACCGATCTGTCCACTCCACTCAAAGTTGAGTTTGTCTTGGCTAGACCCTTTTAACGAGCGACTGGTATCGTTAAGCTGCAAAATTAAGGTTAACTCGCAGGGTTCGCCAATTATGTTCGCATCTATTCGGTAAGTGTTTATTGTGGCGAATGTGCCTGCGCTGAAAACATCATATTGTGATTTAGATGAGACGGGTTGAATAGTCAACGCATTAGCTTCACACGCAAATGCATAAGGCAGATGGTTTATGGCGGTGAGGAACAAGGAGCCCCAAAGTACTTGCTTATTCAACATACACATCTCCTAGTCTTATCAAATTGTCACTGCGTTCACTGAGGGAAATGATGGCTGACTCTTGTTCTTTAGTGTCTAGTACCAATTGATATTTACCTGGCTTTAATCCAGAGATAGCAAATATGCCGTTACGGTTGGTAAAGAAGTCAATTGGCAACTGTTTTGCTTCACCAAGGTAATGTGCTACACCAGCGACAAGTGAAATAGGGTTGTTACTTTGACGATCGAATAGCTTGCCAATAACGGTTAATACTGCATCAGATCCAATCTGGAGTTGGAAGCCCCGTTTATAACCAGGCTTAATCCAAAAAGCGCCGTCACCTAAGTCATACCCTGGCGGCAAGTTATCGACCTCGTAACTGACTACTTGGCCATTATAAGCAACAAGGTCTGGGACCATAGCACTTGTATCTCCTTTAAGATAAACGCGTGCGTACTCACCATCTTTTGTGGGATCGATATCTACATCATTTTCTTTCAAGCTTTTGTGCTTGCTGACAATTGCAAATGCTTCGCGCACCGGTCTGCCGATTGTCACAGAGGTACCTGCAAAAGCAAGCGCACTACTAATAGTCACGTCAGTACTGTGGTTTCGTGTTTCACCACTAATGTCTTCAAGCCGCGAAGCGTGGGTTGCATTTAATTCATAGCGGTTTGCCGTGTAGTTAATTCCGGCATCCATATCGGCATCCGTTTCTTCGTTATTAATGACACTCGCAAACGCTGATATCCCGCCTGTGTTACCAATATTATTTTGATAGCTGTAATCTAAGGCGGCTTCATTGAGTTCTGTGGTGTATCGACCGACGACACGAGTTTGTCGACTAAGAGGCCAGCTAACGGTGACTGTAGTGCTGATATCATCGTCTTCGGTTGCGTTGTTCCGATAGTTGACGCGTGCGCTCCAGGTGGCGGGTGTATCAAACAGTCTGTCCGATAAACTCGGGCTAATTAGCCAATAATCGTTTTCTTTGTCTATTCCTGAGCGGTAATTGAGAGTCATGGCGGCACGTAAAGACTGACTAAGGTAAATAGAGCTGAATGCAGATACATAATGGGTGGTTAAATTGATATCGATATCGGAAGCATCAAACCCTGAGACCCCAGTAAAATTGTTGGCCAGATATTCATAACTGAAACTCAGTTGTGGAGACAGAGTGTTCGTATTGGAGAACTCCGCATCGAATGCAAATTTGTATGCGTCGCCAGTTCCAAATGTAGGGTGTTCGCTACGCGAAGCATTGAGCTCAGTGACGCCCCATGTAGAAGCGAGTAACGCGGTGGCACCATATTGGTAAAGATCTTTACGGCTTTGAAAGTTTGTACCCAACGTTAACCAAGGGTTAATACCCACATCGACATAACCATGGAAAATACGCTCATCGGTAAGGTATTCTAGTTGCCCATTTTGTAATTCAGAAGGCGCTCCATACATGATGCTATATTCAAACTCACCGCTATTTAGCAAATCGTTACCGGTTGCAATAGAAAACTCGATGCGTTCTTCATTACCTGAGCGGTCGGTGATGACGAGTACAATATCATTGCTACCTTGCGCCAGGGGTATATCACTAAGGTTATAGCTACCAGCGCCTAGGGTTAATCTTTGGACTGCAATCCCATCTATATAGACATCGACATTTGATGCCCTTTGAAGGGTGAATGATTGATTGGCTCGTGGTCGCGCATTTCTGGTTGGAATGAGTGTGAAATCTCGAGTTAAGCCAATACCAAGTATGTCGGTACTGTCCTGAAAAGATTGACCACTGTTGTACATATCGCCGAGCACAAGTCGTGTGCCTTGTTCTGCAAAGTCAATATTAAGGCGAGATCCTTCTCTCACGTATCGCGAATCTTGTGATGAGCTGTTTTCTAAGTAGGATTCATACTCAAAGTTTAGAAAACCAATGTTAAGTGCTGAGTCGAATTGACTGCGATAGAGATCCTGCCTTGACGAATTCTGATCGACATATTGGGTCTCATTGGCCGAAAGGGCAAAGTTAACGTATCCACTTAACAAATTTGGCTCAACATAGTTATAAAAATCATCTGCGCCGTTCATAGACAGTTGTTGGGTTAAGCTAAATTCAGGCGGTACCGTCACGATGCATTCTAATGAAGAGAAATCGAAACTCAGACCTAATCCTACACTCTCAAAATGGTGCTGAGACAGCATCTCATCGTCTGTCGTGCCATTGAGTCTCCCAATACCTTCTTGAGTTACGACGGATGAAAGGAGTGAAAGCGTACTTTCCTTCGGTAACAAAATTTCGTTGTTTGCGGTAATGATAATGTCTGCTTCCCCCAGTATGGTGTCACTTATCCTTAGCAAAGAGGTAAGTTGAATATCTCGCCCTGTTGGGTTCAAGACCATTTTCTTGCCCCAAGCTGCGGGGCTTAAGGCGGCACAATAAAAAAGTACTAATCCCAAGACATATAAAACTTGCCACATCTTGTGATGGTTTTCAGTTTTCATGCCCATGGTAAGTGCCCATTGGTAAGTAATTTAAAGAAGAAGGGAAAGTAATAGTGGAGCGTGGTGGAATAAACTGCTCACCTAAAGCCTCATGTACTTTTTGGCTTTGAGATTCGAGCCCTGCAAAATGAAGTAACGACGTATAGGTAAATCGCGATCCTGAATTAGTGAGTGTTAGCTTGCCTTGTTCATCTATGCGCAATTTCACGTCAGGCTCTAACGACGATGAGTGAATGTGCAGCAACGCATTGTAGTGAACTTGTAAGTTGATACCGGTTGTCAAATCGATGGGTTTATCTATTCTCGCGTTGTTCTGTCCAATATTCACGGTACTGAAACGGATGAAATAACTCTGAGAGGTTTCGAGTGATCTATTTCCCAACCATTGTATACGGAATACTTGACGTTCTCCGGGGGCTAACATCGCGGCAGGTGGAAACACAAACACCTCTTCACTCGCTAGCTCCGATGTCTCGAATGTACCATCAGATAAGAATTTTAATCGACGAACGTTAGCTTCAAGTGGGAGAGCTTGTGTTGAGTTGTTAGTCACAACCAGTTGAGATGCTGCCCGGTGATCTGTGTTGAGCTCAATGACGGTTGGAAACAGTGTTATGCCCAACGTTTGTGCACACAGAAAGCAATAGATGATCGTTCCCCAAATATAACGTCTCATTGCTATTGATCCTGCTCTATTTCAATCGTTAGGTTATTCACGTTGTAATTTTTAAGAGGCTGCATTTCAAAATAACGAGTGGAGTAGGGAAGGACTAAAGTTCCCGGAATACGCTTAGCGATTTCTACACCTTTTAAATAGGTTGAGTTTTTACCATCAGATATTTTCCATGTTGTATTGGTTAATCGACCATAACTATTGCCACTGTTAATTACTTCAAGAACCCATTTGTTCCTTTTGTCATTTTGTTCGATACTTTTTATTTCAAGCTGAGAAACCGTGTTCTGAGGTCGGACGTTGATAAGCGTATTAAACTGAAGTAAAAGACTTACTTGCCCTTGGTTGCTGCTTGCTCTTTGAACTTTCACTTGCTTCACAGCAATTCGATACGCTTTAGATTCTGTGATGGAAGGATCGCCTAAATAGCGCACCATAATGGATTGTGATCGTCCAGGTTCAATAATCGCGGTCACAGGAATAACTAATAGCTCGTCATCAGCAGGAGTGGTGGTCTCTTTGCCATATTTGTCCATTGTCATATATACCGGAGACAACTCAACCGTGAGTGGTTCTTGAGAAGAGTTCTCAACCCTCATGGTCATTTGAGCTCTTTTTCCAAGCGGCGTCATTTCCATAGACATCGGTTCTACTTTGAACGCATGAGCGGACAAACAAGTGAATGACAATAGGAAAAGAACGATCCATTTATGCATGATCCATTGATACATAGCGAAGAGCTCCAAATTAAACTTACGTCGTTGAGATTGAGGCTGAGATTAAGTCGGAGGCCAATTAATAGCCCCCGACTTATTAGCCTCTAATTTGAGGTGATATTTACGGTTAATGTATCTGAGTAGCCACCTGCCCATGGGGAGGTTTCTGTCGTCACAATATCAATAGATGCGGCAACACCTGTCGCTAATGCGCCAGAACCGCCATAAGAATTACTGACTGAAACGTCATTTAGACCTGGGCCCCCTGGTGCATTAAGCGTGAAAGGAGCTAAGCCTGAAGGATTAAATGTTGCATCGTATGTAAGGGCGTAGTCTTCGCTATCATCTGACTCTAGACCACCTTCAGCACTTGTCAGTGTCACAGTTGCACCATCGACGTCATTACACTTCATGTTAAGACCACTAACAGAAAGGTTTTGAATTTGAGATACGTTACCAAAGTCCATCAGTTGCGTTGAAAGACCAGTAACCTCACATACAGGTGAAACAAATCCAACTAACTGTACATCACCTGGAGCGGCTTGGACTTGAGCGCCAAAAATAGCTGTGACTGTTGCTGCGTAGAGTGTTAGCTTTTTCATTAGAAATTCCTTTATCTTAAATGATTGGCTCGAATACTGCTGAGCGTATGTTGTTCTGCAGATACATTGCAGAGTTTTCACTTTGTTACGCTATGAATCGAAGGGTAAACTTCGATCTCAATAACGTCTTGATAATAACCTGCGTAATGCAAGCTATTTTCGAGTGCTACCCTAAGATTCCCCTGTTGAGAGAACGGAATAACACCAGAACTGTCTATCATTACTGGTGAAGTAAGTTGGCTACTGTGCCTACTTTCATGAAGACGAATTTCGTCTATTTGTAATGACAAATTGTAACTTTCAATAATATCAACCCCTTGATGTTGATATTTTAAGCCTCCATATTTTGAGTTGATCGTTATACCCAACGGACGGTTACAATAAATATTAAAAGGCAACGATTGCACATCACGGTGTTCCGTAAAATTCATAATGTTGCCAGAAAAGAAGTTTATTTCGCATCGGTCTTTGATCTGACCACTAATTCCTAACGTTAAGCTATTAGCACTGGCATATAATGAAAGTGACAGACTGAAAATTAACGCTGAGACGATTAAGTTATGAAGAATTCGAAATGCTTTAACCATAATCTCACCTCTCAACGGTTGAATGTAACTTGTTGCTTAACTGTGAAAACTATATGTGCTTTAAAAAATGGTGAAGTAGTAAAAAAAGTTTATTATTTAAGAGAAGTATGAGTTTTAGTATGATTTTAATCTGAACCGAAGAGATTAAATAATTGGATAATAATACTATATTCAATTAGATAGTGGAGTTTCCCCCAATGTTTGAGTTGACGAGCGATTTTTATTTAATTGATAAAAGTAGAAGTATGGTCTATGTCGAGTGTATTGAGTTTTTTGATGGGCCGTTGTCATCACAATAGTTACAGTGTTATTAACGGGGAGGCTAATTTGAAAACTTAATTTATAAGTTGATTTTAGCGATTTTAAATTTTTATTTCGGAGAGGGGTACCTGCTGTTTGTTTATTGAAATTAGTTATTTAAACGAATTTTTTAGGGGAGGTTAACTCTAGTTTTAAATACCGTATGCGTGGTATTTAAAAGCTTGACATTATTATTACTAAGTTATTTACCTCTAGTGAACAGACAAAGCTTTAAGTCATTAATGAAATTCGAACTCAAAGGTTAATTGAATGCTTAAATTTAGGGATTATTCTTAGAAGGTATCCTTATAGGCCAAAATGAGATTGCGTTCTGTTCCAGTCAATCTAGTGTGTTTTCTAGAAAACCTACAGGTGTCGAAGGCTGGTTTTGTTGTGGAATTGTCTAACAAATTTGATGAAAAATTAAAGCTTCCCGAAGGAAGCTTTAGTGTTAATTGCGATAGAGGCTCTTCTCGTTAAGAGTTAAAGTGCATTTTCTAGCTTTGTTAGGAAAGTAGTGATGTCTTCAGAGCTGATATCTCTATGAGTAACAAATCGAACCGGGTTACCTGGAGACATCGTAATGCCTTGTTTGCCCAGTTCGCGAGCGATTCGGTTGATATCCACGGACTCATCTAACTTAGCAAACACAATGTTAGTTTGAATGAAATCAGGGTTAACAGAAAAGCCTTCTAACTTGCTTAGGCCGATCGCTAGGCTTTTCGCGTTCTCGTGGTCAGCTTTAAGTTGAGCAACGTTCTCAGTCAGTGCCATTTTACCTGCTGCAGCAAGAATGCCTGCTTGACGCATACCGCCACCAACCATTTTACGTAGTCGACGTGCTTTAGCGATGTACTCTTTACTACCAAGTAGCAGAGAGCCGACTGGAGCACCTAAACCTTTCGATAAACAAATTGTCATCGAATCGAAGTGTTGTGCGATCTCTTTAATGTCAACGCCGAGAGCGACTGCCGCATTGTATACGCGTGCGCCGTCTAAGTGCATTTGCAAACCGTGTTGGTTTACGAACTCACGAGCTTCCGCTAGGTAAGACATTGGCAGCACTTTACCGTTGATCGTGTTTTCTAAACTAAGAAGCTTAGTACGAGCAAAGTGACTGTCGTCTGGCTTAATCGCAGCAGCAAGCTTTTTAAAATCTAAAGTGCCGTCTGGGTTGTTCTCGATTGGTTGAGGTTGAATCGAGCCCAATACCGCCGCGCCACCGGCTTCGTATTTGTAGTTGTGCGCCTGTTGACCACATAGGTATTCATCACCACGCTCACAGTGCGCCATTAGGCCGAGTAGGTTGGCTTGCGTACCTGAAGAGGTGAACATAGCGGCTTCAAAGCCAGTTTCGTTGGCTGCCCACTGCTCAAGCTCGTTTACTGTTGGGTCATCACCATATACATCATCACCGACTTCTGCGCTTGCCATTACATCGCGCATAGCTTGTGAGGGTTTAGTTACGGTATCAGAACGAAAGTCCATGTTTCTCTCCTAGAGTGTTATAGGTAGCCGCAGAGTTGGGCTTTACTTAAACAAGCGATAGTTTTTGTATCGGTGATTTGATCGTGTCGTATTTTATCTTGCAGTTCTTCTAAGCTCAGTTCGATCACTTCTATGACTTCATCTTCATCACATTCAAAGCGGGTAGTGAGGCTTAAGTCTTTTGCGACAAACAGATACTGTATTTCATCACAGAAGCCAGCTAAAGGCGTAACTTGCCCTAAACTTTGAAAAGAAGTTGCACTGTAACCTGTTTCTTCTTCCAGTTCGCGCTGCGCGCATTCAAGAGGTGTCTCATCAATTTCCATAGTGCCTGCAGGTAACTCTAGAAGCCACTTTTTGAGAGAAGGGCGAAATTGGTTAATGAGGATAATCTTTCCAGACGAAGTGATAGGAAGAATAACGGCCGCGCCAGGGTGGTTGATTGTTGTATGTTTTACCACGACGTTCGTAGGGAGCGTCACGTTCTCTTCTATAAGAGAAATACTTTTCCATTGATGGATAACTTTACTCATGCAGTCTGGCCACATTCCTTGCCAATTTGTCGATAACTGAAGACGTGCACCACCATAACGTCTATGGTGTCGAAAATAAAAGAAAAATTGGGTTTAGTTATAGATTTCGTTTTGCGCCGTTCGTGATGTTACTCTCATATTTGGAATCTATGATTACATGAAAATTACGACCCTAACCATCTGATATAAATGCAACTCAATAATAAAATACACTTGTAACAAAGTGCTAACAAATGTATAAAAACATATCTACACTATCAACAGTTAAAAGATTTCCGGAGTAACGCATGAACCCTTCTATTTCCTCACATGCTGACAAAGCGCTACTCTCTGAAAGAATCAATAAATTAGCGCATGCTCTATCCGATGGTGTCTATGAAAGAGAAGACACGATTAAGCTCTGTTTACTGGCGGCTCTCGCCGGCGAAAGTGTATTCCTATTAGGCCCTCCGGGCATCGCAAAAAGTCTTATTGCTAAACGCTTGATCCAAGCTTTTGACAATAGTAGCTATTTCGAATATTTGATGACACGTTTCTCTACGCCAGAGGAAGTGTTCGGTCCGCTAAGTATCCAAGAATTAAAAGATAACGGTCGTTATGTAAGACTGACTGAAGGGTACCTACCAACTGCACAAGTTGTGTTCCTTGATGAGATCTGGAAAGCAGGCCCTGCAATCCTAAACACACTGCTTACTGTAGTGAACGAAAAAACCTTCAAAAACGGCAGCGACATTGAGCGTGTACCAATGCGCTTGTTGGTATCTGCATCTAATGAACTTCCAGACGAAGACAGCGGCCTGGAAGCGCTTTATGACCGTATGTTGGTTCGTGTGTTTGTAAACCGTATTCAAAACAAACAAAACTTTAAATCGATGCTGACGACTGGCACATCTCAAGAAGCTGTTATTCCAAAAGGCTTGGCGATCACTGACATTGAATACCATCAGTGGCAGAAAGAGCTCGACAAGTTAGAGCTGACCGATAACTCGTTTAACAAGCTGTATGAACTGAAAACCATGCTTGAGGAAACAGTTAAGAAGCAAGGTTCTGCATCAGAGTCTGATTTGTATGTATCCGACAGACGTTGGAAGAAGGCCGTTAAGCTATTGAAAGCGAGCGCCTTCTTTAGCGGGCGAGATAGCGTGAACCCGCTAGATATCATGCTTCTGCAAGATTGTTTATGGCATAGCCCAGAATCACGAGATGTGGTACGTAGCGTGGTTAAAGACTTTGCATTGAACCGTGCGTTCGATCAGCAAGAGTCAAAAGCGCAAATCGAAATGTCTCGTGAAGAGTTAGAAGAGATTCAAGACGATGTTGAATCGACGCTATCTGTTTCGCTTTCTATGGAATCAACCAGCGGCTTGTTGCGAAAAGACGTTTACCAGAATGATATCAAGAACGCGAAAATGTACAGCGTGGGCAGTGCATACAATCTAGTTAAACTGGTTATGCTACAAAGCAACATGTCGGTGTCTGAATCAGAGAAAGGCGATAGCCGTTGGGTATACGTAGCCAAAGACGATTTTGATCGTGTTCTTAAAGAAGGTCACGGCGATATTTACGGTTACGTAAACGAAAATAAAAACCTATGCCGTTTAAAACTCGACTTAGATGCCTCGAACCAATTAGTGATTAAAGACATTGCCAATCGCTCTGTCTTGGTGAGCGTTGTTACCACCGATGGTTTGGATCAAGAACTGTATAACAAGTGGTTAAGTGGCGCTGAAAGAGCGCTAGAACAGTTAACCGAAGCGGAATTCAAGTTAAAACGCGTTCGCACTGAATTCCATGATGCGTTACCTCATAACTATATTGACCCTGATTTACCGAAAGCGATGGAAGCAAGTTTGCAAGCGGTAACGCAAGATCTTGAAACAACCAAAGTGAAGAGCAGTAAGATTGCTCAGCGTATTAAGTTTATGAGCCAGTACTTCGAGTAAGGGGAGAGCATATGTTAGGAGCAGACGGCTTAAACCTCGCTTTGATGGTGGCTGATTCAGGAATCATTGATACAGCGATGAATGATCTCATCGCTCGTTCTCAAGTCATGATGGCTGCAGAGAACAAAGGTGTGAAGACATCAGTGAAAAACCACTTAGTGAAATGGCGTGGTAAAGTAAAAAAACGCGTCACTAAAGTGTGTGAAACTGATCGATTCCAAGAGGAGATCGCCCTTTACCAAAAAGTGATTTACTGGGATGAACCTCAGTTCTTTGATGAGATAGACAGTGTTATCAAAAAGCTTGAGTGGCACTCAGCGTTTTATCTACAAGCTAGACGCCTTATGGAGAACAATAAGGGCGTTTATAACGCGATGTTTCCACACTACTTTTGCGACCAGTGGTACCAATCACTATCAGATGCGATCAAGCAAGCTCAAGTAACCGAACTTGAAACGAGCAAAGAAAAAGTCTTAGCCGATCTTTACCAGCGCATGGAAACCATGAAAAACATGGACAAAGTGACGGAGTCGGGTGATGAAGGCAGTGTAGGGCGCTTGTGGGATATGGCATCTGCCAAGTTAAGCAAAACAGACCTTACCATCATGAAGCGTCATGCTGAGTTCTTGAATAAGCACAAGGGCTTGCAAGAGATCGCTGAAAAGCTGGGCCGTATGGCTGGTGAAGAAGATGATCCTTCGCTTCACAAAGCCCCTGTAGAAGAATTGCAGATGGTTGAAGAGAAGAGCGATGAGGCCGTCGATGATATTGTTGGGATTCATGAAAGTGATGACCTGAACAAAATGCTGCCAAACGAAACCATGTTCCTAGCCTATCCTGAACTTGAGGTTATCTTTTACAAGCACTTGGCCGACAAGCGTTTACTGAGCTATCGCTCGCAAGGTAAATCACGCACGTTACGTAAAGTGAAGGCGCAAAAACCAGATAGCAAGAACATCGATATTGAAAAGGGCCCGTTTATCGTCTGTGTGGACGCTTCGGGCTCTATGAGTGGTTTCCCTGAGCAGTCTGCTAAAGCTATGGCTTATGCCTTAATGCAAATTGCTCTTGCGGAAGAGAGAGACTGTTACGTGATTCTGTTCTCTTCTGAGCAGATTACTTATGAGTTAACAAGGCAAGATGGCTTACGTGAAGCGAGCGACTTCTTAAGTTACTCATTCCACGGCGGTACGGATCTAGAACCTGTTCTTATGAAGTCGATTGATTTGATGACGGGTGATAAATACAAGAATGCCGATTTAATCGTACTTTCGGACTTTATTGCACCTAAACAATCTGACGAAATGATTGCTCAGGTTGAAAAGTTGAAAGAACACAAAAACCGTTTCCATGCGGTTAGTCTTTCTAAGTATGGTAACCCTCAACTTATGACGATGTTCGACCACTGCTGGGCGTATCATCCGAGCCTTGTCGGTCGTTTCATGAAGAAGTGGTAGCGCTAAAACATCTTATTTAAATCGATTTTGCTGTGTGTTTTTTGATTGAAGAGATCGAACATGCAGCAATTTGATTTAAATGTCAGCAAACGGAATTTAAATTCACTTTTTTGTTTGACTATCTCCCCTTAATCCGTAAAGTAGGCACCCGAACACAGCGGTGCGGCTTACTTAAGTCCCTAAAGTGTTGAATTAAAAAGGCGCCTTGGCAGAGTGGCTATGCAGCGGATTGCAAATCCGTGGACCTCGGTT
>NZ_JBGONY010000034.1:0-57519 GCF_041439375.1 Vibrio crassostreae
TCGAGCCCGAGTGTTCTTTGGATTATAAATTCATCAAAGTATGCTCGCGCCCTGGTCGTTTGATAAAGACTTATCTTGATTGATTTCAATTACTTTCAACCATCCAATTAATGGGCGGTTAATTGTTGAACGTTTGTGTTTCTGTAACTTCGTTATCTAGGGCATGGGTTTGGAAAAATAAGTCAGCAAGATTGATTAGAAAGATATATTGTTGACTGGATGGTGAGTAAGAACGTAAGCCATCATAAGAAATGATGTTGTGATAGGTAGGATCAAAAAATGCAGCGAACAACCTTTCGATTGTTGCTGCATTTTTGTTTGTATCGCTCGAATTAACTTGATTGAACGCGATTAAGCATCCCCAGGCTTTTCCCGTTTGCTGTTCCAGCCCATAAAATTATAGATGTTGTATCGAGCAAAGCCGACTTGTTCGTGCAGAGCAAAGTCTGTTACCGCAAAGTTGTACCACAGTGGCAGCCATGAGATTTGAGCAGCCATATAGTCGGCTCTCACTGGAATAACATTCAAGCCGAAGTGGTTGAAGTAGAGCTCGCTACGACGAATATGTAGGCCAGATGAAACCAACACAATGTTGTCGAATTTATGATGCTTCATTAGGTCACTAGTGAGCTGAGCGTTCTTCCAAGTGTTGACGCTATTTGGCTCTTGAATGATGTCACCCATCGGAACGCCAAGTCTCAGCAATTGTTGCTGATAAACTTCTGCTTCGGCAACACCGTTATTTTGTGCATCGCCACCACTGATGATCACTTTGCATGTGGTTTGGGTTTTGGCGCAATCTTTATATTGGCTGGTGGTTTCACTGATTCGGCCAAAAGAGAAAAAGGCTGGCTCGAACTCTTGCGTGCTTTTAATTAACTGCGTTCCCGCACCCAGAAGAACAATGGCGTTATTGTCAGACCATTGGATATCAGGCTTATTTTCGTAATCGGCTTGCAGATCGTTCAGTAAATAACGAGGAATTAAACCTGAACCAATCAGCACAAATGACGATATAAGAACAAGAGATAAAAACAGAGAGGTTTTTCGCCACTGAAGTAAACGTGTAAAGCATACGAATAGCAGAAGAAGTAATAATATAATAAAGCTCATGAGGATCCTGTTATCGAACTGGTGCCAAGATGATGTGACATACTGAAGCGGTGCATCATATATCAGTTATGTTAATCATTCATAGGTAACTCATTTTATTATTGAACAAATGCACGATTTCTCTCTATTAACGATTAATGTTCGCGATAGTAGTAACTAAAATGCTTCATTATTGTTCGATTAATCCCTCTTAAAATATAGGCATATAAATCAGGAGGATTATTTAAATCTTATTTTGTGTCATTTAAACCTTATTTCGTGTTATTTAGTTTATTTGTTTATCAACTTCTCATCTTTTAAATTCATCAACTCAACTCAACTCAACTCAAGCTATCAAAGTAATTCTGAGAAAACTTGATGAACATTTTATTCAACATCAAGGGCAGGTGATTGGTGCTATTGGTATTAGCGGATTAAGTGAAGACGACGATGAAGCATTAGCTGAGAAAGTGATTCGATTAGTGCTTTAAGTTCTACTGTTTACAGAGTGGCTCTGACATAAAACAGATAATAAAAAACCGATGCGTGGGCATCGGTTTTTTTGTTTGTCGAGCTGTTTGATTCAGAATTAAGCGTTCGCTTGTTCCAGATCTTGTTGCTTGTCTTTCTTACCTAATAGGCGACTTGTAATCGTACCGGCTGTCATCGCACCAGATACGTTAAGCGCTGTACGAGCCATATCGATAAGTGGCTCGATAGAGATAAGCAGTGCTGCAATCGTTACTGGAAGGCCCATAGCTGGCAGTACGATAAGTGCTGCGAATGTTGCGCCGCCACCGACACCAGCGATACCGAATGAGCTCACTGTGATAATAGCAATCAGAGACAGAATGAAGTTGATGTCCATTGGGTCGATGCCAACTGTAGGCGCAACCATGACTGCTAGCATTGCAGGGTAGATACCCGCACAACCGTTTTGACCAATTGTTGCGCCGAAAGAGGCAGACAGGTTAGCAATCGCTGGTGGCACGTTTAGCTTAGTGATTTGAGCTTCAACGTTCAGTGGAATCGTTGCTGCAGAACTACGAGACGTGAAAGCGAACGTCAGTACAGGCCAGATCTTTTGGAAATACTCTTTCGGGTTTACACCAACAAAAGAAACCAACACACCGTGTACAACGAACATCAGTAGAATCGCAACGTAAGATGCAACGATGAAACCCAGTAGGCTGAGGATGTCAGAAGCACTTGATGTTGCAACTACCTTCGCCATTAACGCTGCGATGCCGTATGGCGTTAGTGCCATGATCATCTTAACTAAGCGCATAACGATAGATTGTGCCGCTTCAACAAACGTACGGATCGGAGATTCTAGTTCTTCTTTCTCTGCCATCACTTTACGAGCAGCGATGCCCGTTAGCACACCAAAGATAACAACCGCGATGATAGACGTAGAGCGAGCACCCGTTAGGTCTGCAAATGGGTTAGTCGGAATAAAGCTGATCAGCATTTGTGGAATTGTTAGGTCTGAAACGCTACCGATGCGGCTTTCAAGTGTTGCGATACGTGCTGTTTCGCGAGCGCCTTCTGTTAAACCTTCAGCAGATAGGCCGAATGCTTGCGTTACAACAATACCAACAATCGCAGAAATCGCGGTTGTTGCTAACAGTACAGAAATGGTGATACCAGAAATCTTGCCCAGTGAGCCGCCTTTTTCAAGCTTCACTACTGCTGCAATCATTGAAACCAATACTAATGGCATGATCACCATTTTCAGTAGGCCAACATAACCACGGCCAACAATATTTACCCAGTCTAGTGTTTCGTTGATGACCGGATTGCCTTCACCAAATAACAGCTGTAGACCAAGACCAAATGCGCTACCAAATACTAAACCGAGTAAAACGAGGCGAGAAAGTGTGTTTTCTTTTTTCTGCTGTCCGTAGAGAAAAAAGAGGATACCAGTGAATACCGCTAAGGCAGCGATAGCTGAAAATGACATTTGTTTTCCTTATGAATCTCTTTAAATCGATAGGGCGCTTAGATATATGGGCGCAAATACTGTTAGCTACAGTAGCGACCTGTAACAAAACGTAAAATAAGGAAAAGTAATTTATTAGAACGATTAGTAATATCCACTCAATAGGATGGGTGGATATTCAACATTGTGATGAATAGGTGAGCTTTTTAGCGATATTTTGCCAATAAATTGAGCATGTCACTTGACGAGTAAATTTCGATATTTTGGAAATTATTTTCGAATAACCGGAACAACATTGCTTTGGCTACGTCTTCCGACTGAATAGGGCGTAGGTTTTTGAACTTACCAAGCATAAATGGAGACAGCAGAGGAAAGACACTTTGCAGGAGTTTTTCATCAGCTCTAGGTTCATCACGCTCACCCACCAGAGGCCCAGGGCGTGCGATGAAAAGCTGCTTGAAGCCAATACGTTTTAAATTTTTTTCCATTTGTCCTTTACAGCGAAGGTAGTGCGAATAGGAATCTGGTGAAGCGCCATAGCTAGAAACGACCGCTACGCGTTGAACCCCAAGAAACTTCATCGACTGTGCGACTTGGCTAACCAGTTCCACATCGATTTTGCGAAGCGCTTCTTTTGATCCTGCCTTTTTCTTAGTCGTACCTAAGCAGATAACGCCAAGATTAGGCGTCGCATTCGTGTCATCCCAACTGGTAACTTGCAGGTCGCTGTGAATGAGTGTGTGGAGCTTGTTGGAATCAAACTGTGAATCTAACGCTCGGCGAGATAGGGCATAGATATGATCAACGGCGGGTTCATCGATGAGCAACTTCATCACATGATGACCAATTAACCCGGTTGCACCAGCCACCACGACCGATGTTTTGTCTCCAGAAATGCTCATTTTAATCCCTTCTTCACTCCACAAGTGCTTGTTTAATATAAACAGTGTTTGAATTTTAAGCGAATAAAAGTTTGTTAAACGAGTGGTCAGTAGTATGTGGGGAGTCGCCTGTTTATGGAAAAAGAGATGATTTAGTTTGGCTCGACGCATAAGTACGGTCTGAAGCATAAGTACGATATGAAACATAATGGCGGTGGGAAAGATAAATGCGGTTTGAAACTTAAGTTAGGCGTTAAACATAACAAAGCCCGCTGGGCGACGGGCTTTGTTACTTTTCTTGCTTCTTACTAGGTAAAGGACAGTGGGATTTTCCTTACCTTTTTGCTAGCTTTCTTACTTGATTTATTTGGTTTTCTTTTACTTGAATTTGGAATCATTACCCCTCCTAAATCGTTGTTCTGTTTTGTCTTTCAATCGATTGTCTTTCTTCGTGTAGCGTCAGTGTTGTGGGCATTCACTGTATGGGTACTTATCAATGGAGAGATTAATAAGTAATTTAGATAAGGCATAAACGATGCCAAAATGTAAGTTATTGATAAATCTATTATCAGTATTATTTGTGTTTTAGGGTTCGTCAATTTGACTGTCAATCTGAGAAAAAACCAGTGTGATCTGTTTAAATTAAGAACACTCTCTGCGGTTTCTGCCACATAGCCATAGATACAGCCTTGCTTAACACGTAAACTGAGTCGTAATTCACATAGACCAAGGACGTGCTATGAACCTCAAGCTTGATACTCTTGCTCCCACTCAGATTTATCACCTGATGACACAAACCGTTGTTCCTCGCCCGATTGCGTGGGCATTGACGGAATCTTCTGACCAAGAGTACAACCTCGCGCCTTTCTCTTATTTCACGCCTGTTTCTAGTAATCCGCCGTTACTGATGTTATCGGTTGGGAAGAAGCCGTCCGGCGAAATCAAAGATACCACTCGTAATGCCCTAGAAACGGGTAAGCTAGTGATTCACATTGCTTCTTCAAGTTCTGCCGAAACCATGACGGCGACAGCAGCTACCCTTGAACATGGTGATTCGGAAGTCACCGCGAATAACATTGATCTGGTTGAATTTGAAGGCTTCTCTTTACCGAGATTGAAAGAGTGCGCGGTCGCTTTTGGATGCACCTTGTACGAAGTAAAAGAGGTTGGAGAAGTGCCACAAAGCCTTATCTTTGCTCAAGTCGAAACCGTGTACATTTCCGAAGACGTGATCGACAAAGACAGTGAGCGTCTTAAGATCGACGCGTTAGCACTTGATCCTTTATCTCGATTGGGTGGCGGTGAATACGCCACGCTTTCCAATGTGTTTTCTGTCGCACGCCCTAAGTAGCAGCCCTATATCAACGTACCCAGAATAAGCGTTTTTAAAAACTATGTTAGATACCCAATACTCGCAGTACATCCAACACCGAATTGACCAAAAAACCAAGCCACTTGGCGCACTTGGCTTACTAGAAAAAGTCGCACATCAACTGGCTTTGATTCAGAGCCAAGGCAAAGAAGCGGCGGTTGAACACATCGAATTGAATAAGCCAAGTATCATCATTTTTGCTGGCGACCATGGCATTGCTGACGAAGGCGTGAGTATTGCCCCAAGTGCCGTCACACAACAGATGGTGTTGAACTTCTTAAGTGGTGGCGCGGCGATCAATTGTTTCTGTGCGGTGAATAATATCGATATCACGGTAGTCGACACGGGGATATTGTTGCCTGTTGAATCAGACAGTGACATGTTGATCTCTCAGCGCTTGGGTACGCGAACCAATAACTTTGCCAATGAAGCGGCAATGAGTTTAGAAACGGTGGAACGCGGGATTGAACTGGGCACTGAGCTTGTATCTAAAACCATTTCGAATGGCACCAATATCATCATGTTTGGTGAAATGGGTATCGGAAATACCAGCAGCGCATCAGCGATCTTAAGTGCATTAGCGAATCGTGCTGCAGCGGAGTGTGTTGGCCTAGGCACTGGCATCAACAATGAACAGCTTGCACGTAAAGTGGCTGTGGTTGAGCAAGGTGTCGCGCGTTGCAAAGATTTAGATGCGAAAGAAGTTAAAGAGCTTACAGATCTTAAAGATATTAAAGAGGTACTCGCACAAGTCGGTGGCTATGAAATCGTTCAAATGGTCGGTGGCTTCCTTGGCGCTTACCAAAACAGAACACCAGTGTTGGTCGATGGCTTTATCGTGTCGGTTGCGGCGTATGTCGCGACTTTAATTGAACCGAGTTGCCGAGACTATATGATCTTCGCCCATCGCTCTGAAGAGTCAGGACACAAAATTCTGTTAGAGCTGCTCGACGCTGAGCCACTGCTCGATCTTGGATTGAGATTAGGCGAGGGCACAGGTGCTGCGCTAGCTATGCCAATCATTCGTGCGGCAGCCGAGTTCTATAACAACATGGCGAGCTTCGAAAGTGCTGGAGTCACGGTTTAATGAGTGATGCACCAGAAAGATCGTTGAAAGATCGAGTTACTTATCAGTGGGAGCTTTTTGCGCTGGCGATGGGTTTCTTTTCTCGCTTGCCAATGCCGAAAAACACGCCCTATTCTACAGAGCGAATGAACCGTTCTGGTCGCTACTTTTCAACGGTTGGTTTGTTGCTTGGTGTTCTGTGTGGCGGTGTGTTCTTGCTACTTGATGTGGTACTGCCGAGTGCAGTAGCGATCTTTTTGATGATGAGTTTTAGCCTGATGCTCACTGGCGCATTCCATGAAGATGGTTTGACTGATATGGCCGATGGCATTGGTGGCGGCATGACCCTAGAACGCCGTTTGACCATCATGAAAGACAGTCGAATCGGTACTTATGGTGCGTCTGCTCTGATTATGGCTCTGCTTGGCAAGTGGGTGCTGTTGAATGAACTCATAAGCATGACGGGACTGTTTATGGTAATCGTGACCAGTTATACCTTTAGCCGCGCGATTGCTGCATCGCTAATTTACGACATGCCTTATGTCAGTGATTTAGATACCAGTAAAAGTAAACCATTGGCCAACAAGCAAACCAAAGGCGAACTTGTCTTCTTGTTGCTGGTAGGCGTGCTGCCTAGCCTGTGGTTTGGTCTTGAATTCGCTTTGGTTTTATCTGTCGTCGCCTATCTGTTCAGAACAGGTTTTAAAACGTGGTTAACGGCTCGAATTGGCGGCTTTACTGGGGACTGCTTGGGTGCGGCTCAACAGTTAATGGAGTTGCTGACTTACCTTGTATTCATTACTGCATTTTACAATGGCTTTCTATAACGGCTTCCTATGACCAACACGAATGAAACTATTCAAGCTAATCAAATTAATCAAGCAAGTCAGCGAAACAGCCATTTGGTATTGGGCGGGGCTCGTTCTGGTAAGTCTAGTTTTGCAGAGCAACAAGCATTATGTGCGCTTGAAGCATGTTCAAATGGACGCCTCAATTATATTGCGACAGCGACATATCTTGATGATGAAATGCGAGAACGAATCGCGCACCATCAACAACGTCGTGGCGAGCAGTGGATTGAGCATGAAGTACCCGTCGAATTAGCCGAAAAACTGCAGTCTTTTGAGAAAGAAGATGTGGTATTGATTGATTGCCTAACCTTGTGGTTGAACAACATCATCTTTGAACTGGGTGATGACGCAACTAATGAACAGGTTGAAGCCGTGGTTGAAGTATTGGTCAAAAGCGTCGAGCAAAGTCCGGCGCAAATTATCATGGTCTCTAACGAAGTCGGTTTAGGTGTGGTGCCGCTGGGTAAAGTGTCTCGCTTGTTTGTGGACAATGCAGGACGAATGAACCAAGCGCTAGCTCGCGTCGTTGAGCGCGTCACGCTGGTTGCTGCCGGATTGCCGCTGCACTTAAAACCATCTAATCACTTGGTTGATATTCAAGGCTAGGTCGCACACATGGTCAATGGAACAACCAAAAACATCTATTTGTTAAGACATGGCAAGGTCGAAGGAAAAGCTGCGCTCAATGGTTTATCTGATGTGCTGGTCAACTCTGATCTTCAAGAACAGATATGTGAGGCACTAACTACACAAGACATTACCTTTGATAGCGTGGTTAGCTCTCCACTAAGACGATGTGGTGATCTCGCGAGCTTGTTTGCAGAGCGTATGTCTGTGCCTTTATCAGTTGCATCGGGTTTTCAGGAAATGAACTTCGGTGAAGTAGATGGTGTCCCATTTGATGAACTTGAAGACAAGTGGGGAATGTTAGAAACCTTTTGGAAAGACCCTGCTAATCATCAATTAACTGGCGCAGAAAGTTTACAGAGCTTCCACGACAGAGTAACTCAAGCTTGGTCGCAACTTTTGAATGATTCAAGTGACAACATATTGTTGGTTACTCATGGTGGTGTGATTCGCATACTGCTAGCGCACTGCCTTAATATTGATTGGAAAAACCCGAGTTTGTACTCGAAGTTATCGATAGAAAACGCATCGATAACGCATATTCAAATCACTCAGTTTGCGCAGAGCTTTATCAGCGTTAAATCGATAGGGATACCTGTTCTCTGAGTGTTCAAAAAACACAGTTTAAGAATTAACAATCTTTTAGATCTGTAAATAGAAACAGAAATATAAATAGAAGTATAAAGCGGCGTTCACAGCCGCTATACCTGATTGGTATTACTACCTACGTGAAAGGAATTTAGTCATGACAACACCAAGTTGGGATCTAAGCATTGCTTATAGCGATCTTAATGATGCAAAAATCGAACAGGACATTGAACTCATTCAGCAGTGCATTGAGCTGTTGAACCTACACGTTGAAAAGCGTCATATCATTCTAGCGATGCAAAACGCGATTCAGACTTCAGAAGCGGCAGGCACGTTACTGAGTACAATCAACACCTTCGCTAATTGCCACGCATCGGTCGACGCGACACACACAGAAGCGAAAGCATTGCTTGGTCGTGTAGCGAAGCTGAACTCTGAAATGTCTCAAGCGTTCAGCCCTTACGAAGATACGCTAATTCACGCAGAACCAGAATTTATTGATGCAGTATTAGAGCATGATAGCGCAGATGTAGCAGGGCAGCGCTTTGCGATTGAAAGCTCTCGTAAGTTATCAAGCAGCCGACTCAGTGTTGCTGAAGAGCAGTTATTGGCAGCGATGAAGGTTGATGGTCGTGACGGATGGGGTCGTTTATACGATAACCTAACCGGATCTTTAAAACTGTCGCTAAAGCTGGACGGTGAAGAGGAAGCCCTAGGCTTTTCACAAGCCGCGAGCCTGTTGTACGGCAGCGAATTCGACAAACAAGAACCAGCATGGCGCGCGGTTCAAGGTGCGATGAAAACGCACCAAGAGTCTTTTGCTTCGATTCTAAATGCATTGGCGGGTTGGCGACTGACTGAAAACAAAAAGCGTTCGAAGATTAGCGATGTGCATTTCCTAGATCCAAGCCTACACGGCAGCCGCATTGTGCCAGAAACGCTAGACACCATGATGTCGGTAGCGAAAGCTAATCGAGCTGTTGGTCAGAAAGCAGGTTTGTTAATGGCAAGAGTTCATGGCTTAGATGAAATGAAGCCATGGAACCACTTAGCTGCGATGCCGCCGCTTGGTGACGCTGAATCTAAGGTTTATCCATTTGATGAAGCGATTGAAGTGATCAAAACTGCCTTCGCTGAAGTGAACCCAGAGATGGCTGACTTCGTTGCTTTGATGGTTGATAATGGTTGGATTGATGCCGCACCAGCAGCCAACAAACGTTTAGGCGCTTACTGCACCAAGTTTGCTGCTACACGCACTCCGCTTGTGTTCATGACATGGAGCGGTAGCCGCTCAGATTTAATGACATTGGCACACGAGTTAGGCCACGCGTTCCACAACTGGGTGATGAAAGACATGCCGTTGTGTCAAACACGCTACCCAATGACGCTAGCAGAAACCGCTTCGATCTTTGCTGAAAATATCGTTCGAGACCATTTGTTAAAACAAGCACAAACACGTAATGAGAAACTTGAAATGCTGTGGGAAGAGCTTTCTTCTTCTTTGGCATTAATGGTGAACATTCCCGTTCGTTTTGAGTTTGAAAAAGCCTTCTACGAGCAGCGTGAAAAAGGCGAGCTAACGGCTCAGCAGCTGTGTGACTTGATGGAAACGACTTGGAAAGAGTGGTATGGCGATGCAATGACAGAAGCTGACCCTTACTTCTGGGCGAGCAAACTGCATTTCAGCATCTCTCAAGTAAGCTTCTACAACTACCCATACTTGTTCGGTTACCTGTTCAGTAAAGGTGTTTACGCTCAGCGCGATGCGAAAGGTGAGCAATTCTACGGCGATTACGTTTCGTTGCTTCGTGATACGGGCAGCATGATGGCGGAAGAAGTCGTTCAAAAGCACTTAGGAATGGACCTGACTCAAGCTGATTTTTGGCAACAAAGCATCGACATGGTCAAAGTTCAAATCGATGAATTTGAAAGATTGCTCGATCAGGAAGATTAATTGATCTCAATCTGTTCATAGCAGGTAAGAGCTGTGTTAGCTTACGTGGCTCTTATCTTGCTGGCATAACCTGAGATAAGCCGAAACAACCAAAAGTCTCTTTAAATAGAGAAAGTTATTTGGAACAGATGTCGGTTAGTAAAGTCAGCAGGTAATATAAAAATATATGGGTAGTATTTGTGAGTGATAACGGAGTTTCTGTTGATAAGTGCGATCCTAGCAACACAATTTCTATGTACAATTTATTAACATACGGCCGTGCAATTAAGGAGTAGCGCATGACGAAGACCCTCTTTCGCCAATCATTTCTTTTTGACAGCCTAGATCTTGAGCAAGAAGTGTTTGCAGGACAGACCGTACTGAGTAACGGTGTTCAAATTAAGCTTCATCAACGCGGTGTCTTGGAAGTGATTCCCGCGGATTTTAATTCTGAAACCAAGAACATCATTTTTTCAACCGGTGTTCATGGCGACGAAACTTCACCAATGGAGCTGATCGATAAGCTCATTGAGGATATTGAAACAGGTTTCCAAGTAGTAAACGCGAGATGCTTGTTTATCATAGCTCACCCAGAAGCCACTAACGCGCATACTCGTTTTCTTGATGTGAACATGAATCGTCTGTTTGATGAAAAGCAGTACGAGAGCAATCGAGAAGTGGATATCGCGAAGAACTTGAAGTTCTTGGTGACTGAGTTTTACAAAGAAACGGAACCTGCCACTCGTTGGCATCTAGATTTGCACTGTGCAATCCGTTTATCTAAGCATTACTCGTTTGCAGTGAGCCCTAAAGTTCGCCACGAAGTACGCAGTAAAGAGCTGTTTGATTTCATTAACAGTGCGCACGTGGAAGCAGTGTTGTTGTCAAATGCGCCAACCAGTACATTCAGTTGGTACAGTGCTGAAAACTTCGAAGCGCAAGCACTGACAATGGAGCTAGGGCAGGTCGCGAGAATTGGTGAGAACCAACTTGATAAGCTAACGGCTTTTGACTTGGCGATGCGTAACTTGATTGCTGAAGTTGAGCCAGAGCATTTACCTAAGCGAACCATCACTTATCGCGTGAGCAGAACCATTGTTCGTTTACATGATGACTTCGATTTCATGTTCTCAGATTCTGTAGAGAACTTTACCGCGTTCAAGCACGGTGAAGTATTCGGTCATGATGGTGATAAACCGTTAATGGCTAAGAATGAAAACGAAGCGGTGGTGTTCCCTAATCGTAATGTTGCTATCGGTCAACGAGCAGCCTTAATGGTGTGTGAAGTTGAAACGCGATTCGACCATGGTCAGCTTGTGTACGATTAATATCGACTCGGGTTTAAACGACGAAAACAACCGCTCAACTGGTTGAAATATCAAGGTTCACATTACGGTGTGAGCCTTGAGTTTATTTGGGGATACAGGTAAGGTTACGCGAACATTTTCAAAGTAGCTTGATATGGATTTCCAACAACTTCTTCACCAAAAACAGCGCAAATGGACTAGAGCCATTTATCTGATGGCAGCACTGCTTGTCGCGCTGAGTGCAATTTACCTAATGGTTGGCGATCTCTTCATTTCCCCTCTGGACACCTTGTCCACGTTAGAACAAAAACTACTGATTGATTTACGCTTACCTCGATTATTAGCAGCTATTGCTATCGGGGCAGGGCTAGCAGTATCTGGCGCAAGCTTACAAGTCTTATTAGGCAACGTATTGGCTGAGCCTGGTGTGCTCGGCATTTCTGGTGGCGCAAGCTTGGCGATGGTGATTGTACTGTTCTTCTTGCCGTTTGCTCCCACACCAGAACTGTTCATGATTGCCGCCGTTTTAGGCTCGCTCTGTTTCACCGTGATACTGGTGAGCATGGTAAAAACGATGCGACTCACCACGGCTAAATTACTGCTAGTGGGTGTCGCGTTAGGCATTCTTTCTGGCGCGATGGTGACATGGGCGTTCTATTTTAGTGATGACTTAAGTCTACGCTTATTGATGTATTGGCTGATGGGCAGCTTAGGTGGCGTCACTTGGTATCAAAACTCGCTCACGTTGGTGATGATCCCCGTGATTATTTGGCTGTGCCTGCAAGGTAGTAAGCTAGATAAGTTAATGATTGGCGAGACTCATGCTGCACAGTTAGGCGTGAACGTTCCGAGATTACGCTGGCGTCTAATTTTCGCCGTGTCTATTTTAGTAGGTTGCGCGGTGGCATTGGGCGGCGTGATCAGCTTTGTTGGCTTGGTTGTGCCACACTTGTTGCGCTTAGCGATTGGTACTGACAACCGATACCTTCTTCCTTTGTCTGCTGTTGCTGGTGCAGCATTGCTTGTATTTGCTGATATCTGTGCAAGAACTTTATTAGATTCAGCAGAGCTGCCTTTGGGTGTGATGACCACCAGTATCGGTGCGCCTATCTTCATTTGGATGTTAATTAAAAATCATGATTCAAATTAAGAGCCTGAGCGTCGGCGCTCGTTTATTACCACTATCATTTGAGCTCAAGCAAGGGCAGGTGACTCACGTTATCGGCCCTAATGGCAGCGGTAAAAGTACCTTGCTCGAAGCGATATCTGGAATTGGTGATGGTTACAAAGGCGATATAAAGATCGACGGGCAGGATTTGTCGGAGCTGTCTTTACAAGATTTATCATTGCATCGTGCTTACTTGTGCCAAAGCGCAAGGCCAGCCTTCAACTTAGAAGTGTTCCAATATCTTGCATTGTCACTGCCAAGCTCCTCACACGGCCTTGATGCTGAAATCAACGCAGCTTTGGAAGAAATCAGCCAGATGCTAGACATTGCAGACAAACTTCATCGCTCAATTCAGACACTGTCTGGTGGTGAATGGCAACGCGTACGTTTGGCGGGAATGTGCCTGCAAATTTGGCCGACACTTAACCCATACGCGAAGCTGCTGATCCTCGACGAACCCGCAGCTCCGTTGGATATTGCTCAAGAAGCCTTGTTGTACAAGCTTATCGAACGAGTGGCTGAGAAGGGCATCACCGTGATCATGGCTAACCATGATTTGAACAGAACACTAAGACACGCAGACCAAGTGTTGTTGCTCGATAAAGGTGTACTTCAAGCATCAGGCTCAGCTGATCAAGTGCTTACCCCTGAGCAGCTAGAGTCCGTGTTCAACACCGAAGTCAAAAGTATCTCAGTCGACAATCAGACCTATCTTTTGTTTGGTTAAAAGACTAATTAGTTAAGCTGCTCATTGGGTTTAAGGCGAGTTAGTAAAGGAAGCAAATATGTTTAGATACATCCAAAGAAGAAGAATCAAAAAGGTGATTAAGTCATTGTCTGCAAAGATGGTGAAGAGCTACGGAAGCCGTGATTTCTTCTCTATTGGGCAGGTTGAAACAAGTTCTCGTGAGTTGAGTAAACGCCAACAACAGATTGCTTTAGCCTTGTTTGCGGATCCACAAGATCTTGCTGTTGAATTAGCTCCAACTATTCAGTTGCTGCGTAATGATGTGTCTAATGACTTCTTTGGCGGAGAAGACTACACAGCGCGAGATGTACTTAATCTATTGGGTGGCGGCGGTTGGAAGGGCGGTCGTATGGACGATGACATGTCACATCGCATGGGCATGCATAGCCGTTATTAAATATCTTCTTACTACCTAACGCCTTTATATCCCCAAAGCGGCTTAATCATAAAGCCGCTTTTTTATTCATTCCGAATAATGTTCCCTCAATCAACATAGAATACTGAAATGTCATAATTCGAAGCAACATCATCTATCTACAACGCATTTGTTTGAGTTGCGTGATGCTGATTCCTATCAATATAAAACCCGCTGTTATTGATAAAATTGACGTATATATTTTTCGTTGTTCTTTAAGTCAGAAACTATAAACCTTCGAATTACAGTGCTGGTTGGTTAGTAACCAATTGGTTTTGTGTTTAGGGTAAAATAATAGAGAGTGGGAAAGTGACAACAATAAATAATAATATTCTAAAAATAGCAGTGGGTATGGCTATGCTATCGAGTGTGCCGTCAGTGGCAAATGCTCATGGTTGGTCTGAGTTTCCAAGCGCGCGTCAGAACACGTGTTACGAGCAAGGCGGGATTTGGTCGGGTACACCACCTAATGCTGCGTGTGCTCAAGCAAAAGACATTTCGGGTTCATACCCGTTTGTTCAACGTAACGAGTACGCGAAAAATATCCAAGATTTCAACAACATCAATGCTGTAAAAGCGGCGATTCCTGACGGCACGTTATGTTATGCCAACGATTCGCAAAAACGCGGCATGGGTGCGCCTCATACTGGTTGGACTCGTACCGAGCTAAATACTGGTACGTTTGAATATGTATTCAATGCGACAGCGCCACACAACCCTTCTTTCTGGGAGTTCTACCTAACGAAACCAAACGCGGACCTAAGCAAAGGCCTAGCGTGGGGAGACTTAGATCTTATCCAAGAAGAGGGTAACGTTCCGGTTAATGGCGGCAAGTACCGCATTAATGTCACTATTCCTTCAGACCGTTCTGGCGATGCGATTCTATTCGTTCGTTGGCAACGTGATGATGCTGCGGGCGAAGGCTTCTACAACTGTTCAGACATCACTATCGCGGGTGGCACAACCCCTCCACCAGAGCCGGGTCCAGAGCCTGATCTAGTGCGTGGTGACCTGTTTGTTTCTGACCAGTTTGGCACGCCAGAAATTGGTGATACGGTTAAATACGACATCATCAACAAGTACGGTGAAGTAGCGCGTAGCTTCACCATCGTCATCGACGCTTCAAACGTTAACGATTGGGCTCGTTTGTTGGCTTCAGAAATTAACGGCTGGCATGAAGAGTTTAAAGACGGCGCGATCTTCATTGGTGATTGGCACGCTGAAATGCAGCACTACATGTACTTCCAAAACGATCCTTCACGCAACTTCTTCAACTCAAAAGATAGCCGTGCTTCTGGTCAGTTAACGCTGATTGACGGTGGCGACGGTGGTGTTGAACCATTGAAAGGTGATATCTACGAGCTAGTGAAGAGTGACAACGTAGTGAATGCTGGCGACAAAGTTGTAATTGCAACAAGCGAAGCGGCGACATTGACTCAAACTCAAGGTACTTCTGTAAGCATTCAAAATAACGGCACGGCTTCTATCGTAGTTGATACCACTGGCATCACTGCAAACGAAACTTTATCGTTTATGGCTAGCTCGATTGAAAGCGACAGTGTTGAAACCTTCACTTTTGAAGTAATTGCCGATGACGGTGGCGTGACACCAGACCCAGATCCAACGCCGGATCCTGATCCGACTCCTGACCCAGACCCTACGCCAGATCCAGGTACGTGGGACTCATCAGCGACTTACCTTGGTGGCGAAGTCGTGACTTACTCGAACCAGTCATGGAAAGCACAATGGTGGGTTCAAGGTGGCACTAACCCTAAAGCGACTTACGAAAATGACAAATGGGGCGTTTGGCGTCCAGCCAACTAATCTTAACTATTGTTAGTTAATTAGCCTTGCAATAATAACCAAGACACCACACTTTTTGACGAGTGTGGTGTCTTTTTTAGCCTCTGCATTTGCGGTTTTGAACGTCATTAGCTTAGAGAAAAGTGATTCAGAAACGGAGTCTTAATCGCTGAGTAGGGCTCTATAAGAAGATGAGAGTTATATAGAAAACAAGAGCTATATAAAAGACCAGAAGCGTGAGTTTCTGGTCTTTTACGTTTTGTAATGTGTTGACGAATTATTCCAGAATAAGGTTTTCTTTAATCTCATCGTTAAGATACCCCTGATCAAAATCTGGTGTCATGAATTCGACTAAGGAGGAGTCTAGATAGCTGGTTTCTAGATAACTCGGTTCTAGATAATGGGAGTCTAAGTGATCAGCACTTGCGTAGGTGGGAATCGCAGAAAACAAAACGATACTGATCGCTGCAGCGATATTAATGACTTTGTTGCGTTGAGAAGTAATTTTCATAGTAGTGCCCTCGAAAGGTGGGCAAATCCATCTGCCTATGAGAATTGAATCTGAGATGTTTAGAAGTCGTAAGACAAACCAAGTGTAATGATGCTGTCGTTGTCGATTGAGCCAATTAGATTGTCGCCAACTTGTAGGTTACCCTCGTTGGTGTTGAAGTAGGTGTATTTCACGTAGGGCGTCCAGTCGTCGATGCTTTTAGAGAGAACGACTTCGTGCTCATTGGTACGGTAGTCACCTTGATGAAAATAGATATTGTCACCGTCATGGGTAAACCCGCCATTGGATCCATCACTGTTTTCGTGAGTGTATTGGTAAGCTAAATCCCAGCCTGCGAGTGAGTACCCAGCACCGGCGATGAACTTATTGGTGTTAATCGTGGTGTCGCTTACATTCTCGAGTACTTGCCCTGACTGGTTATATCCCAATCCACTGAATACATTGAAGTTGTCGTTCACTTGATAATCGATAATACCTTCGATTAATAACTCTTCACCGTTGTCCCATTTACCGAGTTCACCGTATAGGTTGAACGTGAAAGACTCGCTGATGTGAAAGTCGTGTCCGTAACCCGCGGCTAGCCAACCCTGGTCATCAAAACCTATATAGACTTGTCCATTTTCTGAGGTATCGATTAATGCGCCAGCTTCTGTGGTGTAGACACCGTTATCAGCAGCATTAGAGGCAACGTTTTGTTCGATGTAAACTTGAGTCGAAGTCGCAAACGCTGCGCTGCTGAGTAACGTAAGTGGTAGAGCAATAAGGTTAAGTTTTTTCATGGATTCTCCAGTGTCGTTCTATTGAATTAACTTGCTAGAGAGTATGTGATTAAACTGAATTTATATTAATAGGGTTAACTTTAGTTAAAACCTCAGTTTCATTTATGTTTCCTTAATGCTGATTTGATTGCTTCACGGGTTTTGATGTGCTGTTCGTCTTTAGCGTAGCGGCGGTGATAGAGCATTCGAAACGTGATCGGTCTTAATTTGATGGGGATAGGGTGAACGCGTAAGCCAAGCGCTGGTGCAAGCATTTCTGCAAAAGAGCGAGTAGAAGCGGCGATATAATCTGTCGTGCTTGCCAAAATCAGCATGCTTGAAATTGAGCTGGTTTCAATTCTGACTTTTCTCGGCTCGATATCGCTCTCTGATAAAAACTCGACCGTGTTCATGTTGGCGCGTTTGATCTTGAGCGCAATATGTTCCTCTTGGAAATACTCTTCTTTACTTAGTGTCTCACCAATTCGAGGGTGGTTGATTCGAGTCAGACACACGGGCTCCTCATCGACGATGGTTTCTTCAATCAATGAGTGTTTCTTACTCGAAAGTACATCAATGACGATATCTACTTTTTGTGCAGTAAGCGCATCAAACAGTTCTTCCTCTTCGAGTGGCGCTTCCGTAAAGCTTACGCCTTCAACCTGGCTAACGAAATGAAGCAAGCTCTCTGTGCAATAGACTTTAAGGTCATTCTTTTGCTGCTCAACCGTTCCAATGATGTTCAATGGGTCTTCTATCTTATTAGCGAGTGATACCGCTGCTCCAGTGGGCGCGATACCTCGTCCTTCTCTCACAAATAAAGCCTTGCCCACGACACCTTCGAGTCTCTTAATCGCCGCGCTTACCGCGGGTTGAGAAATATCGAGCTGCTCTGATGCCACGGTGATAGAGCTGTGTTTGTAAACGGCCAAAAATGTCGTCAGTAGATTAAGGTCCAAATTCAGTTCCCTCTATTCTTATTGCCACTCATCCAAATCATGGTGGAGTTATCATTAACTCATAAATGAAATGGAGGTTTTAAGTAAAGTTTACACTATATATCAAGGTTCTGTTTATTAATAAACTTGTTTGCATCGGAGTGAGGAAGGAACTTCATTCATTTACTAAATACTCAGACCGATAGGTGAAACTATGAGAACTTTCGCAAAATTATCAATCATCTCTACAGCAATGATCATCACGACCACCGCTTTTGCTGCTGACCCAATGATGCAATACAACACCAAGCAAACTAACTCTGATATTCAAAAACTCGAGAAATTTGAATATCACGAGGGTGAAACCCTTGAAGAGTATCTGAGCACTCAACCTAAGGGGAACTTGTACTCTTCAGAAGAAGAGGTGCTTTCTGTGTTAATGGGCGGTGTAAACAATGGTGACTATCGCAAAGAAACCAATTCAGGTTGGAAAGAAGGCCTGATGTTTGAGGGCATTGCACCTTATGGCGATCACATGGTGTCGGGCGCCAACTGGTTCCCACGCACTGAAGAAGTTCAACCGGATGAAATGCGTGTCACGTTCATGGGGACATCACCAATGATTCGCCCGGGGCAGGCAAACACCTCGATATACGTCGAATTGGGTAACGGCTCTAACTTTGTCTTTGATTTAGGTGAAGGATCAATTGCGAACTACGTAGCGGCGGGTGTCGCGATGAATGAACTCGACCATATCTTCATTACTCACTTACACGTAGATCATTACGGCTCGTTACCTTATCTGTATCAATTTGGTGGTTGGAATGGTCGCTGGGAAAAGCCGCTTAACATTTATGGTCCGAGTGGTGCGACTCCAGAATATGGCACTCGTCATATGATTGAAGGCATGCAGCAAATGTTGAACTGGCACACCGACGCATTTGATGTGTTCCCATCAGGCAACGACATAGTGGTACACGAGTTTGATTTCCGCGACGACGGTGGCGTTATCTATGACCAAGACAATGTGGAAGTGATTCACTGGCGACGCAGTCACGCAAAAGATGGCGCGTCTGGTTACCGCTTGAATTGGACTCAAGATGACGGTCGAGTGCTTTCGTTTGTTTGGACAGGAGACGGTCGCCCAACCGAGTTGGATTTGAAATACGCAAAAGGTGCAGACTTGTTCATTACTGAGCTGCAAACCGAAACGTTTGGTGTGTCTTCGATTATTCAAGGTGTGCCGCCATTCTTAGCACGTTACACCGTTGATACTCACCATACACCAGCGTACGCGGCGGGTTATGTGGCGAATGAAGTACAACCGCGTTTGTTCATGACAACGCACATGACATTCGACCCATATCTTAATGAGGAAACCGTTGCAGAGGTTCGCCACCATTGGCAAGGGCCTTACCACTTCGGTGCGCCAGATGGGATTGTCGTTAACATGACTAAAGATAATGCGTGGGTTCGTGAAGGTATTTTACCTGATTTCCCGAATGCGAGAGCGCCACAATTTGATATGGCAGATGGGTCTGACTTTAGAATTCCGCTGCCGAAAAACAGCCGTGAAGACATACAAGAACAAGAGATTCGTGATTTAGAGTTGGATCCAAAACTGTACTACCCAGAAGGCTACCACCCAGAGCTGTTAACAGAGTGGCCAGTCGACCGTGACATCGTAATCCCAGCTGAACAAGTACCAGAAGCAATGAAGCAAGGTATGAACACCAAGCAAGAATACATGGATAGAGTGCGTGCTCACCACAATCTTGAGCGCAAATCGGTAAGTCGTCCAACTGAGCCTGGTGAAGGAGCAGGAACCGATAACAAATAGGGTATTTGCAGTGAGGGCTGATATTGCCCTCACATCCTAAAAAGTTAGGTAAATAAACCCATTCTCTTACTCAATCATAAAACTATTGCTTACCACTTCTTTGCTTAGAATATCTGGAGTTCATTATGAAAAAATCAATTTTAGCGGTCGTCATTCTATCTTTAGTGTCAGCGTCTGTTTTCGCTAACGGACAATCCAATGCTCACAACTATCAACCTGGTGCGACGAATAACTCAGAACGTTTAGCGGATATTGATCCTAACTACGAACTGACCTTACCTTCAGAAAAAGAAGGCTACACCATGTATGACAACCAATCCATGTCAGATGGCGGGACCTACACAACGTATGTTAAACCGAATCCTTCCGATGCAATGCATGTCGCCGATGAAGGCTCACTAAAAATAACGCATGGAGAAGGTGGTGTCATTATGACGGAATACACCACAAAGAATGGCCAACACACGTTTTCAGTGATGTGCGGCTACACCTCGGGTCCATCGTACTGGGCTGACGGAAAACCAGCGAAGGTATGTGAAGAGGCGCAAGCACTAGCGGTTGCATTGGAAGCAAAAGGTGAATGGGAGGTGAAGCCAATGACTTACACCATCGCACCAGCAAGAATCGTAGTTGATAAGTGATTTTTGTCTACAGAACGCTCGTTATATCGAGCCTCGTTATCCAACCATATTGATTATTTGTAGTGAGACAGAGGGGTACTCAGGCTGAAATGGTCTTGAAGTTCCCCTTAACTTAGCTCACAAGAAGCTAAGTCAGCCAACTAATCAACTTTGTATTCGAAAATACAGAAGGTCTATCCCATGAAAAATACCATTAAGCTACTGGCTATCGCATGTGTTTTACTTACTCCAATGCTTGTCGCCGCTGCCGAACATAATCACAGTCACAATCATTTTAACCCTGAATTAGAGCAACTTGGCGACGACATTATTGGCCTAACCGTGTGTTACAAAAATGGTCATCTATCAGATGAGAATCAGGAGCCTGCGTTTATGAATCTTATCAACCACGCCAATGTAGAAGGTGAGGAGTTGGGGATGTACTACATGGATAAGCTGGGCCCTAAAGCTGAGCAAATCATGAGTGATGACGACGCTCGTCGCTTATGGACTCAAGATTATTGTGCTGATTTGACTGACACTTATTTGGATTCAGATAAGTTAGCTCAAAGATCAAATGAACATCAAAGTCATTCAAACGGCCACGATCATGGACATCACCATAATCACGATCACCATGGACATGGCGACTTGACTCCAGAGGTGCTTGAGCAAGATATCGAACGAGGTCGTTTACTCAGTATCAACTAAGCCCAATAAGATAAGCGTACTTACTTTGTTACCTCTTGGCACAAAATGGTAAGACTCGAATCGAGCGAATGACTAGAATTATCTCAAACGAAACAAGTGAATTAGGGCGGATTCTAGTCACTTTATCTTATTCGAATGGATGCTTTGAAAGCTCGAAAGAGGATTATTTTATGTACGAACTCACACTGATTCTAAGCCTAATGATGGGTGGCGCTGATAGCACAGCAGAAATGGAAGTTAACACCCAATTTACGACTCTTGAGCAATGTAATGAAGAAGGCGCAGCGCTAGCTGAGAAGCTAAATGCAACAGACCTTAAAGTCATGCAAGTTCAATGTGAGCGTGATTAACTAGATCAAGATGAACTAGTTCATGATTAACCAGAACAGAATTAGTTAGATCATGATGAACCAAAGCTAACTAACTCCATAGATTTGGCGGCGTGGGCACACCCGAGGTGCCCATATCGAATTACCTCCAGTTTAACTAGCCTTGATTCCTCAAATGTACTTCTTCAGAGCATCCACATACATTCCCCACATCAGCCCCAATAAAAACAATTTCATCTAACCTATTGTTAATTATTTACTATTTGATAGTGTGTCTAGGTGCACATTAAGGATGTGTTTCATATTTAGCGATGAAAATAGTAGGAGTTGCGATGAGTATTATAGTGAGACGGTCTGAACCGTCAGATGCAAAGGGAATCAAAGAAGTTTACGAATGCACTAATGCTTATACCGGTACGCTGCAACTCCCAAATCCATCTCTGGAAAGCTGGCAAAAACGAATCTCTAATATGCCTGACAACGTGTACTCGTATGTCGCGATGATCGACGATGAGATTGTTGGCAACTTGGGAATGGAAGTGTGTGTGAATCCAAGAAGACGACATGTGGCTTCATTTGGTATGGGTGTTAAAGACGATGTGTTAGGCAAAGGTGTCGGTAGCCAACTGCTCGCAACAGCAATCGACTTGTGTGATAACTGGATTAACATCAAGCGAATGGAGTTAACGGTGTATACCGATAACGAAAGAGCGATCAGTCTGTATAAGAAGTTTGGTTTCGTGATTGAAGGAGAGTCCGCAGGGTTCGCTTTCAGAAATGGCGAATATGTGGCGGCTTATCATATGGCACGACTGGTATAGCGCTTAGCTACACAGTTAGAATTGACTGACAGATAATGAAACGCCACGTTATTTAAACGTGGCGTTTGCTATTCAAATTAGCTGAAGCTTTTAACCGCTTCAGTCTTAACCTTATTTAAGCAGTTAGTGGCTCAAGGTTCGCAGGACGGTAGTGTACTGATTTTAGTACCTTACCTTGGCGAACCGTCTTGCCTTCCGATACGAAATCTTCCGCACACTTAGCGATGATATATTCGCCTTTTTGAACCGCCATCAGCTTGATGTTTTGCTCAGCATAGAAAGCTTCTGTTTCAGCGTATTCAGTTTCGTTGCGACATACCTTGCTCATGTTGCTTGAATGTACTTCGTCCCAGCAAGGTAAGAAGTCAATTGAGCGGTTTTTAGAAACATTCAACAGTAGGTCGATCAGGTAGCTGATTGCTAGGTTGTCTTCAACCTTAGCTTGACCAAGGTGAACCAAGCGTCCCATCAAAACATAAACGCTGTCTACAATAGCGTCCGCTTGTTCGATTTTAGAGTCAGCTTCTGCAAGTTCTGTTAGTTCTTCGATCGCTAGAGAGGTATGTAGCGTATCGCCTTTTTCGTCCATTGTTTCAGGAGCAGCAACAGGCAGATCAAAAGTACTGCGGAACTCTTCAATGTCGCGGTAAAGGTGATCGTAGATTTCTTGGCTTAGTTGAGAAAGGTTCATTTTCCTATCCATTCTGTTTCGTTAATGGATTATTTTACCAAAGCTAGGAATAGGGTGCTAACGCAAAGTCGAAGAAGTCGACTTTTATTCATTGGACCAATGAGGTATTTTGCATACAAACTAATTGATTATTATGTTTTTTTACACTTTACTCTTCTTAATATACGAAATATTAATGCTGCCATTAACTTCAGCAGCAGCGGAATTCCATTTATGAACCAAGCCAGTGAAAGTGAAATTGTTATACGCCGCTTGTATCAAATCACCAATGATTATCGAAAGGGCTTTGATATTCAGATCGCTCAGCTGCTTATTATGGGGCTTGAACGCTTCAACCTTGATATTGGTATCTTATCGAAAGTCGATGGCAATGCTTACGTTGTTGAACATTGTGTTACGCCTGAAGGAGTAGAACTCAATAGCGGTGACACCTTCGATTATCGTTCAACCTATTGCGAAATTACCTGTAAATCGATTGGCCCCATCTGCATTGAGCATTGTGGTAAACACGATAAGTATGCGAAGCATCCTGCTTACCAGTCTTTTGGCTTGGAGTCTTATATTGGGGTTCCCATTTTCGTTAATGATGAGCTTTATGGAACCTTAAACTTTTCAAGCCCAGCACCCTATCATCGCGAGTTCAAAGAGTTCGATGTCGACGTGATGAGACTAATGGCATCTTGGATCGAAGTGGAGCTGGTTAGAAGGCAGCAAGAACGAAAACTCAAAGAGCTGAATGAGAAGTTAGAGTACCAAGCTCTGTACGATCCTCTGACACACTTGCCAAATAGACGTTGCTTGTTCAAAACATTGAATGCAGAAGTGGAGCAGTTAAAAGGCTCTTTAGGTAAGGGAACCTTGGCCGTTGTCGACATCGATTTCTTTAAACAGGTCAATGACACATATGGCCACCAAATGGGTGATGTTGTCTTAAAGAAAGTGGCGAACGTGCTGAGCAATAACACTCAAGAGGGTGAGTTTGTGGCGCGTTTTGGTGGTGAAGAGTTCATTCTTTGGTATCCAAATAAAACACCAAGTTGTGTAGAAGATAAGTTCATGACTCTTTTGCAAGAGATGAAGAAAATCACACTGGATAGAAAGCCTGTCACTATATCAATTGGTGCGTGTCACTTTGAGTTGAGTACAGGGGATACCAAAGGGGAAAGGATGTCGGCGTTAGATAAGCTGATCAAAGTTGCCGATGAATGTCTGTACATTGCGAAACAAAATGGACGAGATCAGTTTATTTCTCGTCCATATCATCAAGAGCGCTCAGGAATATGAGCCAGCATGTTAGCGATTAACTGAACTATTAACTGAACAGATAAGGGAACAGTTTGCGGCGTTCTTCCGGCGTTAAAGACTCAACTCTCGCGATGTTGGTATCAGGAATAGCTTCAGGGTTAGGGTAGTGCTTCAACACTTTTTCCATGCTCGCTTCACGAATCAAATGGTAAGCCGGGTACGGAGAGCGGTTTGTTAGGTTTTCATCGTCTTCAGGATCCGCACCACCAAAACAATAGTCTGGGTGGAAGGTTGCCACTTGGTAAACGCCTTCCCAATCTTCTTGTTTGATCAACGCTTCAATCCAATCAATGAACATGTTGTAGTCGAAAAAATCTTGCAGCATGTTAGGCACAACCACCAAAGTCGTCTCTAACTCGGCGACAGGCGTGTTATCTAACTCTACGAAATGCGTCATGATGTCTTCCAACAACGCTTCTTCCGTTTTTGCTTCACTCACAAAGATCTTAATCTGTTTATTACGTTGTGGCTTGGCTGCGAATGGACACAGGTTTAGGCCAATAACGACATCGTCTAACCACTGTTTTACTTGGTCGTGGATGGTTTGAAGATCTGTGCTTTGAGTGTTCGACATAACAGGTTCCGAAATGAAATTTTGCGTAGGATATCAGAACGGACGTTAATCAAAAGCAATAATTGAGTTACAACTTCAGTCGTAGTTATGCTTGTGCGAGTTTAGAGGCTGACACTTGAAGTTGTTTTAGCTGGTAGACCCAAGCAAATATCGCAACATAGAAGATAGAACCACCTGCGATTACACCATTCCAACCAAACAGCTGCCAACAATATAAGAGTAAGAAACCACCTAAACTGCCGCCGATGTAGTAGTGGACTAAGTAAAGTGCCGTTGCCGTCGCTTTGGCGCTCGGTGCTTTTTGACTCACCCAAGAGTAGGCAAGGGTGTGGGAAAAGAACGCACCGCCACTAATCAATAACAAGCCCGCTAACATGAACGGGACTTTGTCGACGGCAGAAACCAGCATTCCAATTAAGCTAATGCACACGCCCATCAATATACCGTTTAACTGATCGAAACGAAGTGTCCATTTGTTTGAAAGCTTAGAGCTCACCGTACCGGCCAAGTAACATAAGAATATCAGCGAAGCTAAACCAACGGGCACCGAGTGAGGCGCAGATACTAGCCTAAAGCCCATTACTGAATACAGGTTAACGAACAGGGCAAAGTTAGCACCACCAATCAACATCGCGAGCCAAAGTGTTCGGTTTCTTAAGTGCATCACTACAGAACGGTTATGATGAAAGAACAGGCCTTTTTGTGGTTTGAAGTTTTGTTGGTCAGGTAAGCTATATGCAATATAGAGTGCGCCAAGCAAAGAGCCGATAACGAAAAACAAAACTGTCGCATGCCAATCGAAATAATCCGTAATCAAGCCACCCAATACACGCCCGAAAATGCCACCTAATGAGTTAGCCGCAATATAACCGCCTATCGCGACTGCGAATGCTTTCGGTGACAACTCTTCGACCATATAGGCAACCGCCACGCCTGCAAAAGCAGCGACCGCAATGCCCATGAATGCTCTGGCAATAACAAGCTGTAGTAGGGTGGTTGTGAACACCATGCTCAATCCAATCAAAGGAATAGCGAACAGACTGAACAGAATGATGGGTTTTCGCCCAAAGGTTTCAGAAGCGATTGCCCAAGGCACTAAACTAATGGAGAGCCCAAGTGTTGTTGCAGCAAACAGCCAGTTGATTTGAGTTTCAGATACTTGGAAGTGCTCCGCCATGTGCGGCAAGATTGGCTGAAAGAGATAAAGGTTACAGAAAATGATAAATGAACCAATCGCCAATGATTGGGTAATTCGTTTGTATTGAGGACTGCCTTTATCAAACATTTACGTTGTGCCTGCACGAGTTAGTAAGCTATTTGTGAACAAGTTATCAGTACAATTGTGATTAAAGAAATATATTAAAGATATCACCTCTATATATTTAATATATCGCCATGCTTGAATCAAAACCACTTCGACATTTTCTGGCTGTTGCGCAGTTTGGTAACTTCACTCAGGCCGCAAAAGCGCTGCATATCGCACAGCCCGCATTGAGTATCTCCATCAAGAAACTCGAACAGACGCTTGAGTTGATTCTGTTTCGTCGCGGAGACAAATCCGTCACCTTAACGGAAGAGGGAAAAGTGTTGTTCGAGCATGCCAAGCGAATCGCCCAGCAGTTTGATGATGCTCAGCTCGCGATGAATGAACTAAAGGGACTAGAAAAAGGAGAGGTTCGATTAGGCGCTCCAAGCATGATGGGGAGTTACTTTTTCCCGCAAGTCGTGATGGCATTTAAAAGCCAATACCCAAATCTAAAGTTGACGTTGATTGATGCCGGCACCGCATCGATTCGAGAAATGTTGTTAAACGGCGAACTCGATATCGGCGTAATCAACCATGAGAATGTACCGGACGATCTTGAAACAGATCACTTACTCAGTTCAGAAATGTTAGCTGTCGTCGGTAAAGAGCATCCTTTGGCTTCTCAACCCTCAATTACATTTGAAGAATTTTTTGAGCAAGAGCTGATCATGTTCAAATCAGGCTACTTCCACCGTGATTTTATTGATGCGACTTGTAAGAAGTACAACCTCGATATGACCATCGCGTTCGAAACCAATTTATTGCCAATGATTCTTTCTATCGTGAAGCGAGAGTTTGCCATCACCGCGTTGCTTAGCTTGGTGACAGAATACGAGGAAGACGTAGTAGGCGTGCCATTTAAAGACCCTGTGAAACTGAACCTATCTTTGGCGTGGAGAAAGGAAGGGTATCTGTCAAAAGCAGACCGAACCTTTATCGAATTCGTTAAGCGGTATGTGTGATTTAGAATGTAATAGACAAAACAAAGCCCGAACATCCTAGGTTGGGCATTCGGGCTTTATTTGTAGAAATATAAGTCTCTTAAATCACGTTAAGTGTTCTTTGAGTTATACATCTTATCGAAGTTTTTCTGATTCCAGCCGACCATCACTTGATCGCCGATCTTAAGCACGGGGATAGAACGAGCACCCATCGCTTGCAATTCTTTACGACCACGCTGCATCTTTGCATTCGTCAGGCGGTAAACAATTTTCTTAGAGTCTAAATACCTTTGGGCATCTTTACAGTGCGGGCATTTGTCTGCGACGTACAATACAACACGTTTCATTTTTTCATTCTCTTGGTGAATCTCGCTAAAGTTTAACGAATCCTAGGTGATTAGAAAAGTGTGATCAGTTACACTATGCGGCTCAATTTTCAAGACCACAACGTATTGTCGTGGTGTAACTTGTACGGTCTTTCAGCATGCATCCTTCTTTACGCTATATTCAAGGCTATCCTAAGCACATTCTCGATCCTGTGACTCAACTTGTTGAGTCGGGTAAATTGGTGCCGTGGTTTGAAGCTCGCTACCCAAAGAATCATGAAATCAAAAGCGAGAAAGCCCTGTTTGACTATGCGATTGAGATAAAAAATCGCTACATGAAAAAAACACCACCGATCAGCAAAGTGATATACGACGGTAAGATACACCTAATCAACAATGCGTTAGGTCTGCATTCTTACGTTGCTAAGAATCACGGTGGAAAGATCAAATCGAAGAATGAAATTCGTATCGCCAGTGTTTTTAAAAATGCACCAGAATCTTTGTTGCGGATGCTGGTGGTACACGAACTGGCGCATATCAAAGAGAAAGAACACGACAAAGCCTTTTACCAACTATGCTGTCACATGGAACCGGAATATCATCAACTTGAGTTGGATGCCCGTTTATTCATGATGTATTTAGATTTAAAGAAGTAGCCCAATGAGCCAATCACAAAATAGAACGACGCTAAGCCTGTCGAAAAACAGTACTTCATCAGCAAAAACAAAAGATAACCAAGCTGATGTTAAGCCAAGTACAGCTAAGCCAAGCAGCGACAAGCGTATTTTTACAAAGAACACATCTGATAAAAGCCGCAAGAATAGTGCACCGAAAGGTGCGAGCAATAACAAAGCAAAGCGACCTTTTGCAAAAGACAGCAAAGGGAAGCAGGGTGCGAATAAAGGGTCATCGAATAAGGGTTCTTTCAATAAAACGGCTTTTAACAAGAACGCAGCTCAGAAAAGACGTTCGGCTGAAAAACCTCAAGGTGGATTACACCCAAGAAACCAGCACACTGGTCGTTATGACTTCGAATTGTTGGTTGCAGCCTTGCCCGAGCTAAAAGAGCATCTGATCAAGAACCCAGTGGGTGAAGACACCATTAATTTCTCTGATCCATTGGCTGTTAAGCTACTCAACAAAGCTTTGTTGGCGCATCACTACGGCGTTAAACATTGGGATATTCCTGCTGGTTACTTGTGCCCGCCAATTCCTGGCCGTGCAGACTACATTCACAGAGTGGCCGACATCCTTAATAGCGATGGCCAAGGCGAACCATATAACCACGCGTCTGTGAAAGCATTAGATATTGGTGTTGGTGCAAACTGTATCTACCCAATCATTGGCACCACGGAATACAAATGGCGTTGCACAGGTACAGATGTTGATCCTGTTTCCATCAAAACAGCGAACTTCATTGCGGAAAGCAACGTTAATCTAAAAGGTAAGATCCGAGCTCGCCTACAAGCTGACTCTGAATCTATCTTTAAGGGCGTGATTAAGGGTAATGAACGTTACGATGTCACTATTTGTAACCCTCCATTCCATAGCTCCCTTGAAGAAGCGGAAAAGGGGTCACAACGTAAACTGGATAACCTAGCGGCGAACCGTGCTAAGAAGGCCGGTCAGTCATTTAAGCCAGAAATGAACAAGAAGCCAGCCAAGCAAAATAAATCAACTAAGCAAGATAAACCAACCTTAAACTTTGGTGGTCAAAAAGCCGAGCTTTGGTGCCCGGGTGGCGAAGCTGCTTTCATCATGAAAATGGCGAGAGAGAGCCAGCTTTTTGCTACTCAAGTTTTGTGGTTTACGACATTGATCTCTAAGAAAGATAACGTCGATATGGTTCGTTCAGAGCTGGGTAAGCTACGAGCTAAACAAGTGAAAGTTGTCGAGATGTCGCAAGGCCAGAAGGTGAGTCGTTTTATCGCATGGACCTTTATGGACGATGAACAAAGACAAGAGTGGATCGCGCTTAAGTAACGACTGCACTTAATTAAGATATTAAGTCGAAATTATGAACGGGCTTGTTGTTAACGCAACAAGCCCGTTTTTTGTGTTTTGCATATTCGCTAAGCAGAAAGCAACTCATCTAACTTACTCTGATATTTCTGCTCTAGGGCTCTGTTCCCGGCTTTGTTTTCGAGATCGACCAAGATTTGAAGTGATGGAATTTGATAGCCATAACGCTGGTGGAATTTGAATAAACGAAGTCGAGCCTCATTGTAATCGGCCTCACTGACTTCGATTTTAGAAAGCTGTAATATCGACTTTACTCGATTTGGGTCATGGTCAATGGCGCGAGTGAAGTAGTACTTCGCTTGGTCAGTATTGCCAGCCTTAAATGCGCAAAATGCCGCGTTTTCATAACTTGCAGACACCAAGTAGTAGTAGGGTTGGTCGATGGCTCGATTGAAGTACTTGTCGGCTTGTTCGTATTCGCCCTGTTTACACAAAAATGTACCGTAGTTGTTCAATACATTACCGTTTCTAGAATCGAGACTGAGTGCTTTGCGGTAAGTGGTTCTCGCTTCGTCTACTTCGCCCACTTGTTCGTAGTAATGCGCCATTGAAAGTCGAGCACGGTAGTAGCTAGGTGCGTGCTTGATAGCCAGCTCAAGATTTTCACGCGCTCTTACCATATTGCCTTGTCCCATATAGCCCAAACCTAATTCGATTCGAGATTCAGACATCGCAATAGGATCGCTTTCAATTTTTGGTGGTCCTTCAGTGACAGAGACGCAACCGACCAACGAAAGCGAGGTGAGTAGTACCAAACTTGGTAACGAAAGGGGGCGGTGCAACGAAATCGGATTTGAGAATGACGGCTTGGCAGGCATGTGAAGCTCCTTATGAACACCAACCCATCATATGAAATCAAACCCATTGAAGTGTTAAATCTATTATGGAATGCGACTCAACCACCATAAAAAAACCGCGTCCAATTCGTCGTTTTATCAACAATCTACTGAACACGGCTTTATGTGTTTTTGAATCGGAATAAAGAACTTAATCGTCTTTAGTGAAATTTTCTTCGCTGAAATGATCCAAATCATAAGGCGTTTGTTGGTAAACGCAGTAGTTTAGCCAGTTAGAGAACAACAAGTGGCCATGACTACGCCAGCTTGCAACAGGCTTGTTGTCTGGATTGTTGTTCGGGTAGTAGTTGATCGGTATAACAGGCTCCATGCCTTCACCTAAATCACGAATGTATTCATTGTGAAGTGTATGGGAGTCGTATTCAGGGTGACCTGTTACAAACACGTTTCGCTTATCTTTGGTCGCCGCTAGATATACACCCGCAACATCAGAAGTCGCAAGAACATCAAGGTCGGTATGCTCAGCTAAGTACTCCTGAGAGAAGTCAGCATAGCGAGAGTGCGGTGCCAAGAATGTATCGTCGAAGCCACGTAAAATAGGGTGGTATGGGTTATGTATCTCGTGGTTATAAACACCAGACAGCTTCTCTTTACGAGTACGTTTAGGCAAATCATACAATAACTTCAAACCAGCCTGAGCCGCCCAACATACGTATAGAGTTGAAGTCACGTGTTTGTTTGCCCATTCCATGATGGTTTTTAAATGATCCCAGTAGATAACATCTTCAAATTGAACCAAGCCAAGCGGCGCACCAGTGATGATCAATCCATCAAAGTTTCTTCCTTTGACCATTTCAAATTGGCGGTAGAAGTTATCAAGGTGTTCAGTCGGTGTGTTTTTACTTGGTCGGTCATCAATGCGCAGCAGCTCTACGTCCACTTGCAATGGGCTGTTTGATAGTAGGCGTAAAAATTGAGTTTCAGTTTCAATCTTTTTCGGCATTAGGTTGAGGATCAAGACTCGAAGTGGACGAATTTCCTGTGTCGATGCTCTTGATAACGGCATAACGAAGATGTTTTCTTCACGAAGAACATCAGATGCTGGCAATTGGTCTGGAATGCGAATAGGCACAGCTTTCTCCCTAAGCTAGATATGTAGACGTCTATACATCTAAATCTATAGTAGTTTGATACGCTTGTCGATATGCAAAATGGATAGATGTAAATTATTTGTGTTTTCTATCAGAAGCAATCCACGGGCTTCGAGGGGAGTCTCGTAGTATTCAGTGATTACCTGACTCTAGTGTAAGGACTTGGTTTTCGGACGCAGAGTAAAGGCAGTTATCAGAGAAAATCTTTATTATTTACGATAAACTCATGTTTTCGAATTAGCCTGTAAAGTGACAGATGAAGTTAATACTCATTCGAGGGTTGCCCGGTTCTGGCAAATCAACAAAAGCAAAAACCTACGATGCATTTCATGTTGAAGCCGATATGTATTATGTGAATGAGCAAGGTGAGTACCATTTTGACCCTAGGCAGCTGCAACAAGCACATGAGTGGTGTCAGAACACGGCTGAAAATGGTCTAAAGCAAGGCCTTGATGTCGTGGTCTCAAATACCTTCATCAAACAATGGGAAATGAAGGCTTATCGTCAACTTGCACTTAAATACAACGCTGACTTGGTGATTGAAGTTTGCCGAGAGAACTATGGCACTATTCACAATATTGAACCTTCAGTGATCAAGCGAATGGCGAAAGATTGGCAAGAATAGCCTCGAGCTTGATTGGCTGAATGGCAAATAACATAAAGTTAATAGAATAACTCCAAGGTAAAGATTGAAATGGCAAAGCGCTCTGTTGTGGTCGACATGACCTCTTATGGTATCTACTCCACATGGGATTCAAAATCTAAAGACCTACCAAAAATCCAAGAGTTCACCACCATCGTTGATGCTGAAATCGACGTGGAATTTGGCTATATCCTGAATATCAAAAAAGCCAAAGGTGAGAAGATCCGTTACTGCATTTATCACCCGAACATCACCACTGATAAAGGTGAGGTGCTCGAACCGTTTGATGGCGAAGAGTATGTCGGCAACAACGATTGGGATTTCTACTTAGGCGACACTATTTGGGCACCAGTCTCAAACAAGATAGGTAAATGGCGTATGACGGTCGAGCTAAAAGGCAACATCATCGCAGATAAGACATTCGATTTAGTAGCGAAAGACGAAGGCCAGTTTTGGAAGCGTAGAGGTTTCTAGGTTCGAACTTTCAGCTAAGTTCAGACACAAAAAAGCCGAGTCATATGTGGACTCGGCTTTTCGATATGAGCTAAATGGTAGTCTCCATCTAGCTCACAAGTAAGATTATTGTGTTACGTAAGCCACAACAAACTCAGTGATAGCAACCATGTCTTTCACTGCGATGTACTCTTCAGTAGTGTGTACTTTCGCCATACCAGTCGATAGGTTAACGGTTGTTAGACCTTTCGCATTGAAGTTGTTTGCATCACTACCGCCACCGGTGCGTTTGGTGTTTGCTGTTACGCCAAGCTTTTCGAACGCTGATTTGATCGAAAGAATATGCGGGTGATCGTCTGCAATAACGAATGCATCGTAAGCACGAGTTGATTCGATTTCTACTTCAGCGCCGAATTGCTTCGCGCTTTCTTCGAATGTCGAGATCATGTGTTCAACTTGAGCCGTTAGCTTTTCGCCGTTTAGAGAACGTGCTTCAGCCACGACTTTAAGCTCTGGCATTACGATGTTAGTCGCTTGACCACCTTCAACAATACCAACGTTTGCTGTCGTTTCTTCATCGATACGAAGTAGGTTCATCTTAGTGATAGCGTCTGCAGCAACTTGAATTGCGCTGATGCCTTCTTCTGGTGCTAAACCAGCGTGAGCAGGGCGACCTTTGATTTTAGCAACAATCTTCTGCTGGCCAGGCGCTGCGTTTACGATAGTGCCAATTGGACCGCCTGTATCAAGTACGATTGCGTGCTCAGATTGAATGTAAGACATATCGAAGTTCAAAGAGCCGAACAGACCGCCTTCTTCGAATACAGTAAATGCAATCTCGATAGTTTTGTGCTCTTGTCCTTCAGCTTTAATGCAACGAACCGCTTCCATGATAGCTGCGATACCAGACTTGTCGTCACCACCTAGAATTGTGTTGCCTTTTGAACGGATGATACCGTCTTCGATGATTGGCTCAATGCCGATGCCTGGCGTTACTGTGTCCATGTGGCAGCTGAACACTGTGCTACCTGGAAGAGTGCCATCTAGACGAGCGTAGATGTTGAAACCATTAGACACTTCTTCAGGAACCGCCAGTTTGTGAACTTCAAAACCTAGTTCACCGAGTTGCTCAGCCAAAGCTTCAGCAATCGCTTTTTCGTTACGAGATTCACTATCAATTTTCACTAGATCGCAGAAATGTTCTACAAGACGTTGTTCATTAATTTGGGTCATTGTTAATTCTCATTATGCTTCCGCTTGTTCAAAAAGAAGCCGCGGAGGTAGGAACAGGAAAATCACTATAACGCCAATGAGGTAGATGATTGTCTGAGTTAAATCAAGAAAGTTGCCTGATTATTCTAATTAATGAGAAAAACCCAATTCAGATCCACCAGTGCGCAGGATTTTAATCTGTATATCTGTCGGGTATAATGTTTGACCGCTCTTAAAAAAACGTCAATAAAATTGGAATTCAATCAATAATGGCCCTGATAAATGAATAGAAACAATGTGTTAGGTTCATTCCTTTTCGTGGTGCTGATGAGTATTGTGCTGGGGCTGTATTTGCTCTATCCAACTTATGACGACGATTTAAAGCATATTCGCCCTGAAAACCCGAGTGTTTATAGTCCAGAGAAAGAGTTATCACTCTCTCAATATGGATCTGCGTTGATCGATATTCTCGATGTATCTCGCGGTGACCCTAATTTAGCTTCCCAACAACTTGAAGCTCTGCAAGTCAAGTTCCCAGACCAAGATAAAGCCATCTATCGTGCTTACGAATTGATGATTTTGTCCAACCTCGCGCAACATAAGTTGGACACCGAAGCGGTTTCCGAATACGTCAGGCAGATTAAAGCACTCGCACAACACGAACATATGGGTTGGCTAAAGGCCCAATCTCTCGTTGAATTGGCGATTGAATACATCAGTAAGGGTGAGCTAGCGGAATCTGAAATCCAAATCAGAGCAGCGATAGATATCGCAGAATCGCTTCACTATGAAGAGTTGTTGATTAAGGCCTATAACACGGCTGGTGTCATCAATAACATCCGCAATGACTTTCCTGAAGCTCAATACTTTTTCCATAAAGGTTTAGACCTTGGTAAGAAGTACCCTCATCACATCTACAACAGCAAGTTAGTGTCAAATATGGCACTGCTTTATATCTATTTGGAAGACTGGCCTAAAGCGCTCAAGCTGATTAAAAGAGCCAAAAAGCTCTATTACAAGAGTGGACTACTCGAAGCGTCTACCATCGGCGTGCTGCATGTGAATGAGTCTTTTGCTTATCTGCGCAGTGGTGATTTAGTCAAAGGCCGAGAAGCATATCAAAGTGCGGCTAAGCTAAATGGCGATAACGTGAGTGAACGATACAAAATCATCCTATTAAAAGCAGAGAGTGATGTGTTGTTGGCGGAAAAGAACTTTGAGTCAGCACGACAAGTCGCAAACTTGTGTCTTAGATACCCAGGCGTGGACAAATACACACTTCAATTGGGGCAGTGTTACCTAAATAGAGCCTTAGCGAACATTGGTTTGAACCGAGATAATTTTGTTTTTGCTGATCTAAAGCGATCGTCTGCAATGTTCGATGTTGTGGGGACTCGCAGCTGGAAGGTCCTCGGCTTAAGAACACTTGCTGAATACTATGATTCAAGAGGCGACAGCGAGAACGCACTTCGCTACTTCAAGCTCTATTACAAGGGTAGTAAAGCGCTGCTATTTGATAAGCGCCAGAGTGATATCTTTTTACTCGAGCAAGATTTCGCTACGGCATCATTAGCTCAAGAAAACGAACTGCTTAACGCAGAAAAAGAGTTGGGTGAGCTGACATTAGATAAGCAGCAGCTACGGAATCGAATTGTTGTCGCCTTGGGTATCATGGTGATGATAAGTGCCACATTACTTTTGATAAGGTTGCGCTCGATCCAGAAGACCAACAAAGAGTTACTCAAGCAATCTACAAGATGCGAACTGACAGGCTTATATAACCGACGTTACTTGGAACAACTTCTAGCACAACCAATGTCATTTAATAGTTCACAGTTTGGAATCAGTCTGGTTATTCTAGATCTTGACCATTTTAAACGCGTTAATGACACTTTTGGCCATGATATTGGTGATGAGGTTTTAGTGGAAGTAGCAAGGCGAGTAAAACAACATTTATCCCCGAATGACGTCGTGGCTCGCTGGGGTGGTGAAGAATTTGTAATGCTGTTGTCTGGTTCCATTGAGCCTGAGCAACAGTTGAACGTTATCCGTTTAGCTATTTCTGAAACGCCAATTGATACACACTCCGGCTTTTTAAACCTCACCACATCGATAGGGGCGTCGATTGGTATTACTCAAGAGCAACTCAACCATGATACTTGCAAGAAGTACCTCAAAGCCGCGGATGATGCATTATATCAAGCGAAGGAGTCGGGTAGGAACCAAGTTATCATCGTTGAAAATTAATCGCTCATCAGGAAACAAAAAACCATTCTGATCTTCGAGAGATAAGAATGGCTTCTGGGATACTCTGAAAACGCTAATATCAAAGTTTGAGTTAAAGGTGTGGTTTACTTAGCGGTATATCGAGTTTATCTATATGAGTCATTTAGCGACGCCTTGCAGCATTTCAACCAGTTCGCCCTCTGTAGAAGGTTCTCTTGCTAGTTCAATAACAGCGGAAGCGCCACCTTTTAACATGTAAGCTCGAGTTCCGCAGTGGTCATAGTGGAACCACTTACCGTCTACACATACATCGGTATAACATCTTGGGTCTTGTTTGAGTTCCATATCAATTTCCTTATTAACATTTGCCTAACGTTTTTCAGGCTAGTTGATCACAAGTTAAGGTAAATTGATCTAAATCAATCTAGAGTGTAATTGATGGTTTGGATATCAAATAGGAGAGATGTGTCTAGCGTGGGAGCGAGCTCTCGGTGATTGCAGCGCTCAAAGGTCGTGATTCTGGTTGGTAACTCTCGCTCTTTTGCTTGCCAGGTGATGCTTTTCTACATACGCTAGCCACTCTCTTAATCCCTATACAGACTTGATTGTGTTGGAAAATGACTAATATCTTTATCGTTGTAATTGTTCTGGTTGTATTCTTTTACTTTATTCAAAAGTATGTGGTGAAACATGATGACACCAAAGACCATGCTTATCAGAAGAAAGGGGCGTTGATGTCGGCGCAACAGGCGACATTCTATAATGCGCTTAAATCCGCTGTGGGTAACCATGGGGAAGTGTTTGCCAAAGTCAGCATGTCGAACGTACTTGTTCCTGCGAAGACGAACAACAAGAAGAATTGGTTTATCGCCAACAACAAGATCTCTCGTAGTTACTTTGATTTTGTCGTCTGCGACCCACGAACGTTAGAACCCCGTGTGATCATCGAACTCGATAACGGTAAAGAGCTCAATAAAGGGAAGGTCGACCGCGAAAAGCTACTGATTCACGTCTGTAAATCGGCAGGTTTACCTTTGATTGGTGCTTCGATTAAACACAGCTACCAAGTAAGCCGTTTGAAGAGGTTACTGGCAGCGCACATTGATTTAATCGAACCATCCAAAGAAGTTCGATTTTGTAAGAAATGTGGTAGCCCGATGATCATCAAACTGGCAAGCCAAGGCGATTACAAAGGCCGACGCTTCTTTACATGTAGCCGTCAACCTAATTGTACTTACACCGAGAACTACAATGTTGTGTTCGATGTGGATGAGGAATAACGTAAAGCAACACTCAATACTTAGTGTGATGTAACTCAACTTTATTTACGTTTCACGTCTAAAAATTCAACGTATTGGTGCGAATAAGAGCAAATGGTTGATTCAAGTGTAATTTCTACTTGCGCCGCAATAAATCAGTCGTTAATATCTTCCTCGTTCTAAAGGAATGCGTCCGTAGCTCAGTTGGTTAGAGTACCGCCTTGACATGGCGGGGGTCGGTGATTCGAGTTCACTCGGACGCACCATTCCTTCTTTAGTTTTTATTGAATAACTATTGAGTTTGTCACAATGGTAGTAATAAAAAATTAGAACATCGCCCGCTTAGCTCAGTTGGTTAGAGTACTTGCATGACATGCAAGGTGTCACTGGTTCGAGTCCAGTAGCGGGCACCAAATTCGTTCTTTATGAACAAAAAAAAAGCCCACCTAGCGTGGGCTTTTTTGTGTCTGAGTTTCTGGAAAGTACCTTAAATAGCATCATTCTTGTCTGCCTCCTCGTTGAATAATTATTGGATGAGCTAAGTGACTCATATCTCTCAAACTCGATTTGTGACCGCGTGGTGACCATGCTGTGACAACCTTCTAAGCATCTACAGTTGGGAGTAACAGAACATTTAAGAAATAGACATCAGCACATTTTTAAAAAGAGTGCTCTCGTTAATCTGAGTCTGGTGCGGTTTGAAGGGTCCAGCACTACGGTTAATGCAAAACTACTATAGAACTTAGGCTCAAGTTATCAACGTTAACTTTGTGCGGCCAGTGAAGTGGGTGTGCAACAAATTATAGTGTTCTTGTTAACGGGTGATGGCTGATGAGTTATTTCAAGGTGAACTAGGCGCCAGTTGTAGGTGAGGGTAGATTCAAGCAGAGTAGGGAAATGTTCAAAAATGGGAAATAGAAAAGAGCCAAATAAACATGGGTTCATTTGGCTCTTTTTTGAGTAGCTCTCATTAATGCAATTGCTTCAAAGAAAAACTGATCCGTGATTGCATTGCAATCAACAGCCAACTGGCATCTCGATTATTTGGTTTGTCTTTACATAGATGTAGTGCTTTTAGTACACCGCGCGTGACTGAATCAATAAAGACATGTTCATGATGGAATTTATCTGGCCACAGTTCAGTACGTTGCTTGATAAGTTCGTAAATTTCATCGTATAGCCAATCAATATCTTGATGAGAGATTTTCTGAAAACGCTGAGCCTGAAGAATGTCACAGCACAAACTGGTGCAGTGAATAGCTAGAGGTGAGTAAGCCATTTACTTTCCTCCATTTAAATTAGCATCTAATAACTTTTCAAAAGCACTGCCGTCTTGCCTGGTTAGGTTTGGTATATATCGGCTGTAAACTGTGAACAGCATTTTTGTAGTGGTATGGCCCATTTGGCGAGCTATCCACTCGGGTGCTTCTCCGGCTGCTAACCATAATGTTGCAGCCGTATGTCGAGTCTCATAAGGGCGGCGATATTCCATTCCCAAGTTTTTAAGTGTCGGTTTCCAGATTCGGTCTCTGACGTTACCTTTATCTAAAGGGTTTCCAGCTGCATTGCAGAACACATACTCCTTAGTACCAGTCACTTTGTATTGGGATTTTATAGCTTTAAGTACAACAGATGACATTTGAATGTCTCTTGTTGAACCCACCGTTTTCGTTGTGTCTGAACGGCCGTGTACAAACGTTTCTCGAACTGAAATTAAACCACGCTCAAAATCTACGTACTTCCATTTCAGACCATCGATCTCTGAGGTGCGCATTCCGGTGAAGAAACGAACGGTGAAGTAATCTTTAAAATCGGAACGTACCGATGATAAAAACAAGTTCACTTCGTTAAAATCAAACGGGTTTACATTGGTGCGTTCAACACGTAGTGGTTTGATGTTTTCAAACGTCGAACGAAAATCATAGCGATCTCCGGCTTCGCTCAAAATCATGCGCAGTGGCGTCATGACATGATTAATGAACTCGGCAGATAATTTTTTTCCGTTGTTACGTGGTTTCACTAAAGAGGCACGGTATTTTAAAATGTCAGGTCGAGAGATCTTCGCGACGTCTAAATGCCCGAAGTGAGGTACAAGGTACGACCATAAGTAGATCTTCATACTGTCCTTATAGCTTTCTTTCCAACGCACTTCGTTTTCGTCGTACCACTCCTGCGCGAAGCTTTCGAACAAGACAGTTTCAATTCCTTGTAGCTCTTGTACTGCCGTTTTGTAACTACCAAGTAATTCCTGTTTGCGTTTTTTTGCTAGGATGTCTTGTTTCAAAAATGTTTGAGCTTTCTTAGACTCGGGGAAGTACTCGCTATACACAAAACAACTCAGACGAATGTCCGCTTCAATTTGATTTAGCAGTTTCTGTAGCTTGCGTTGGTTTACTTGAGTTGCAGGCAGTGCAGTTTGCTCACGGCAACGCATACCTTCATATCGGAAGTCGAGATAGAGCTTACCGCTACGTGAATTGATACTACCCATGACACACCCTCCCGCCAGCCATTGGAATATACTGAAGGTTACGTGATGCAGATTGGTATAATTCTGCCTCTACCTCTTCCCAAATGTAGAGAATTTTTCTACCATTGAATGGTCGAATGTAGTGCTTACCTTCGATGAAAATTGAATCTCGCAGAGTCGAATTGATATAGTTGGCGCTAAATTTGATACGACCTGCAAGCTCTTTTGCTGTAAGTAATAATTGGTCCATTTGACCTCCATTATTTGTGTTTTAACAAGACACAAAATCAGCTTAACCATACTTTTGTGTTTTATCAAGACACATTATTATATCTTTTAGGAATTGATGTGTGATTAGATATAACTTAAAGGAACTTATAGATAAAAAATCAGCGGAAGAGGGACGGAAGATCTCTGGAGCTCAAATTGCTGCCGAAATAGGTATTCAGCGTTCGGCCATGGCGAAAATGATCCGAGATGAAGGGTACACTACAACCACAAAAACTCTTGATGCCTTGTGTCAGTACTTTGATTGTGATGTGTCAGAGGTTATTTGGTATCAGAAAAGGAATATTAGCTAAAAACTTATCGAGTGAAATGTAGGGTGTTTTTAGTCGTCACTTTACAATAGATGTAGGCTGCTGTTTTAAAGCATTCAGCAAGGAGCGTTTATTCATGGATCTTTACACCATAAATACAGTCAGCCCTAGTTTCGAGTAGACAGGTAATGTTCCATCTAGAACATCACCAATCTTATCGGGTTGTCTCGAACGAACCTTGATTTATCTCGTTAGACTTTCGTCAAAGTAAGCTGTCAATTGGTAGGCTTCTGGTTGTTCTTTTAGCAGCTTTTGGTCTTGTATGACGCTCATACGTCGCAAGTAATAATTGACTAAAGCTCCACGAGTTACTATTTCCATCTTCTTGTTTTTCATAGCGTAGTCGTCAGCAACAACAACTTGTTGTTGCTCAGACAAGTAAGGATTAGGTGTAATCGTTAACTTAACTTGATGGTTCCAGTTGTCATCATGTTCTCGCATTTTTGGTGACTTATCCATTAAGTCAGGTTCGTTCCTAAAGCGACTTAACACGAAATCTCGAAATTCATTCTTCTCTTCACAATATGCTCTTACATGCCACCTGATCCCATCATAGACTAAGCTGTGAGGCGCAATAATTCGACCTCGAACCTCAGGTGTAGAGAGCGATACATAGTCAATATCGACTCGAAGGTTAGCCCTTGCTGCCGCAATTAATCCTCGAACAATGCTTGGTGATATAGCCCTTTCAGGAACGTTCAATACGGTCGATTGAGCTTCCCCCCAATTAAAGAACTCGAAGGTCTCTTCTTGGTTATATTGCTGATGAAGCATAAGTAGATACTCATGAGCAGTGCCTTGAGTAAATAAAGGCTTAAAGTTGTCTGCTGGCCTATAGCCTTTAATTGTTCTATCCAGTATCAATTGACCTTGGTCAGTTAAGCTAATGTACTTGTTGATATCCCTGGAAGCTTGTTGTCTCCCTATGTGAAAAGCATCACATAGGTGATTTGTCGTCAGTCGACCCTGCCAAAGAGCAATTATCTCAATTAGTCGAAATCGTACTTGTTGGTCCCATTTGATATCTGCTTGACTCATGTTCGTGCTCATAAATGTCACATGTTGATGTATACAGTATATACATGTAGCAAAAAAGTACATATATTTATTGTGGATATTGACAAGGGCAGGAAAAGTCAGGAATCTTTACTGTGAGAGAGTCGATGGTATTGAAAGCTGTAACCTGATTTAGTGGCCACAAATTCAAACTGGTTGATTTTCAGTCAAGAAAAACAACATAACTCGAGATAGATACGATGATGTATGCCGGATTGACCAAAGTTATCGCAATAAATTCTTATCAGAAAAACAAGATGTTTTCTGAGTATTCTTTTGACGCTCCCACTCAGATCACTGGCGGTAACGGAGAAGGCAAAACATCACTTTTAAGGCTCATTCCGTTTTTTTATGGGGCGACTGGCACGCAGATCGTCAGGAAATCGAATGTCAATAAGCCCTTTGCCGAATGGTATTTACCACACAACAACAGTTATATTGTTTTCGAGTACATTACTGCTCGTGGTCAAGTTGCTCATGTCATTTGTTATCGAAACCTTAGTACTAAAGGTGGCATTGTTTACCTTTTCGTTAAAGGTCAGTTTGAGCAGTCAGTGATCATTAAACAAGACAGCGAAGATAAGCCTTACGCTATCGGCTGTACAAAGCTGGCCGCGGAGCTGAACGCTAACGGCTTAGAATACGAGTCGCGTATTACTAGCGTCAAAGAGTACCGCGAAATTATCCAAAATATTAATGCAGGGAATTTGAGCAATCAGTTCCTGAGCTACTCTTTGTGCTCTGGTCGTCATGATGTCCGTCACATTGAAAAAATCACAGCGGCGTTGATTCAAGGTGAATTCAATATGGCCGACACAAAGGCGCTTTTCCTGGATATCCTCGAGCAAGGAAATAGCACATTAGAGTTTGGTGTGGATGCAAACAGAATTGAACAATGGTGTGATGACTACAACGGCCTAACAGCGTTCCTAGCCAAAAAAGAAGCGTTCATTGAAGCTATTGCGAACAATAAGCAGATTGCCTATCTAACCACTCAGCTCGCCAATGCCTTAACAATCATTCGTGAAGCCTCTGAAAGCCTTGATGAATCTCTTAAGAAAACCGAAATCGAGCGCTCAGATTTTCTTGAAAACAGTGACAAGCAGATTGGCGAAATTAATCAAGATAAGCTTGATAAAGAGGTTCAAAAGAGCGCTCTTCAACGCTCTATCACAAGTATTAACTCTGAGATCGAAGTACATCACAGCAAGCTTATAACATACGAAAATAGTGGTTATCCAGAACTGTCCGTTAAGCTAAAGCAATTGCCAGAAATGGAAGACAGGGTGGCACAACAAAGACAAAGTTACGCCGATCTTGAAACTAAGGTAAATGATGCGAAAGCAAAGTATGAGAAAGACAAACAAAACCTTGTTAGTAAGTTCAATAAAGAAAAGTCTGACCTAACAGAGCAAAAACTTGATGCCGAGAAAGAGTGCAAGGTTAAAAAAGACAAGATAGACGATGTATATCAGCCACAGTTAAAGGAACTGACCCAAACCCATACGAGTTTTATAGCGGATAAATCTCAGACTCTTATGGAACATAAGGCTGAACTCGCTACTCAAAAGCAGCGACTAAAGAACCCAGATATTGATGAGCTTCTCATTGAGCAGAGAGAGCAGTTGGAGTCTGAGAAAGACAGATTGCAAGAACAAGTAGACACGTTAAAACACACGACAACAGTGAGCGAGAAGGAAGGAGTCAACTTACAAGCTAAACGTGAAAAGCTACTCGAAAGATTAGAGGCCACTCGTCGAAATATGCGCGATGCCGAAGCCAGGCTAAAAGTAGTCAGTAACCGATTAGACCCAGATTCAGGGACCTTGTTCTCGTTCCTGGAGGCTAATCGACAGGGGTGGCAAAGCTCTCCACTTGGTCGTGTTCTCACCGATGAGCTTTTGATGGACACGACACTCACACCATCAATGACTGAAGATTCTGGTTCAATGTACGATTTATATATCGATACGAGCAACCTAGCAGATTGTAGTGTCACCAACAAAGCTGATGTGGAAGAGCAGGCTCACTTGATGGACCGTATCGTTGAGCTTGAAGACGCAGAGGCTGATTTCAATAAGCAAATTTTGAAAAATGATTTTGCTGTTAAGCAGTCAACGCTTGAGTTATCACGATTACGCAATGAACTGCGAAACGCTGAGGGTGACCTATCACAAACTAAGGTTAACCTTAAAAACAAGAAAATAGAGATTGCCCGTGCAAAAGAGGGCTTAGTCGAAAAAATTAATATAAACATCAAATCGATTGAGAAAGCTATAGCCCTGATTGATAGGGAAATCTCAGTAACGCTTGAACGTTTTGAAGAAGCAAAATTAGAGCTAAACAACGACAGGCTTACTCAAATTAGCAATGTTGAATCATCACTTGATCTCACGATCGGAGCTATAGATGAACTACTGGAAAAAAGTACTCTGACGTTGGGCGAGAACAAACAGCGCATCAAAACGGAGTATGAACAGCGGTTGAGTGATCAAGGTATTAGCGGTGAAATCTATCAACGCTACAAAGAAGAAATTGAATTGCTTGATAATGAGATCAAAAACTTAAAAGTGAAGTCTCATAAAATCAAAGAATACGAGATATGGCTTGCTGTTTATGAAGTGGATGATCCTAAGAGACGTGACGATCGAAATACTAAGGTCAAAGAACTTGAAACGGTGCATCAAGAGTTTGAATCTTTTGAAACTAAACTGAAAGAGTTGAGAGCCAAAGCTCATCGAACCAAAAAAGAGTTTGATGAGAAGCTCTCTATCTTGAGAAACCACAAACAGCGAGCTGACAGTGCAATCTCTCGCCTAACTAACTATGTGATGTTTGAGGGCGAAGAAGGCAGCCAAGAAGCGCTCGATTATAACGGCGATTTAAATTCACTCTTGAGCTATGTAGAGAGCAAACTCCCGGAGTTAGAGAGGCTTACTAAGCTACGTAAAAAAGATATACAACAGATGGAAACTATCACTCTCAACCTTGGTGACGGGGAGCTGTATCGTTTCTGGAATGAAAGCAGCCGAAACGCCATTACAGAGGATATTGTTGCTAGTGACTCTAAGCGAATAGATATTCTAGAAATCATCATGAATGACATTATTCCTCAGGTGACCAGCATAACAATTGAAAGCGCGGTCAACATGGGGCGTATGCTCGTTGACTTCAAGCATCGGCTACTCGGCTTCGACCGTGACATTAAGAAACTTGGTCGTAATATCTCTGAACAAGTAAAGCTCAATAACACGTTCTCGGTGGTTGGTTCTATTGACATTAACGTTGAAAGTTCACTTTCCAAACTACAAGGTTGGCAAGATATTATTAACTTCTCTGAGATTTACGAAGAGTGGGATAAAACGGGATCTGCTGAGCTACCAACCAAAGAGTTTTTCAACGCTTTAAGCACACTGACATACCATATTAGTGCCGAGAAAGTTAAAAAGCCTACTGAGCTGTTTGACATCAAATTTGAAGTCATCGAGAACAACCAGCGTAAAACGGCCAAAACAGATAAAGATATGCGTGATTTGGCCAGTAATGGTACGAACTTGCTCATTCAATCCATGTTGTATTTAGCACTTCTGACACAACAACGTGGAGCAAGTCGACTATCCATAACTTACCCAACCGATGAGATTGGTAAGCTGACGGCAGAAAACCAAGCCAAACTGCTCAAAATGATGGGGGCACACAACTTCAATGTTATCGCGGCTCAACCCGATGGCAATAATCGTACGGCCAACTTATTTAAGTATCTGTATCACTTAACGCCTTACAAGAACATTTTCAACAAACCTAAAGTAAGCAAACTTGCGTTAGCTAAAGCCGCTGAAACTAGCACAGGAGTAGAAGCATGAAGCCAGTATCACAAGTCTTAGAATCTCTACTTAGTGGTAGCTTTATCTGCCCAGCAACGGATCGTGAAGCTTACAAGACGCTTAAAGAGGATCGTACACGCCGAGAAATCAATCAAGCGTTGACTCTTATGGGGCGCGAGCTCCAATGTACGAGCAGAACCAGCGCCTATTATGTTACCTATAAAAGTATCGACGACCACAATCGTCGTCAGGTGACCGCGTTGATGAGTAATGTACACGGTATCATTCGACCTGTGGTTAAGTTCGTAGCTACAGTCAGTGAGGCTGCTCAAGTTGAAGCAGTGATGGTTGGTGGTGATGAGTTAAATGTGCCTATGCTGAGTGCGCAAATCCAATCGTCTCCTAGCTTGATGGAGAAACTCGATAGTATTTATCGACTTCCAAAAGTGAGTCGAAAAAAAGTGCGTGACAGTGCAGCGGATAAACTCAATGTAGTTGTCGAATTTCTGGTTAAAGAAGGGGTGGCTCATTTAGTAAACAAAGAGCGCCAACTCTATGTGATGACGGGAAAATTAGACTTTGTCTACGAGGTGCTCGATTTCATCGATACGCATGAAAAGATCGTTGAGACAGTTAACAAAGCAAACGAGAACCAAGGGGAGTTCGACTTTTGATGAGCCCTCAAAACAATGGGAAACATGGTGGTGTTAACCACATGCTTCGCTTAATCAGCCAAGCAAAGGACACACTAACGCATGTTTTTGAAAATGGCACGATACGTGAGACTCATGAAAACGCCAATGACCTACGTAAATTAAAAGAAGCCCGTGTTGTTATCGTGACAAGCCGCGGCTACCGCGTGCACCCTAAGATGGAAGCATTGATGAACTACTTCCTTGAAACGGAAGCGAGTTCATTTCTTGGGACTCAACATGCTGAGCGCATTCCAGAAATTCAGAGCTTAGCGCAAGAATACCTGGAAGCTAAATTAAATGGCAAAAGAGAACAAGAGGCGGATAGGTTTAATAGCCTTGAAGGTGTCGTTTATGAAATCACAATGGACTTGCAAGAGTCTTGTCGTCGTCTAAGAAACCGTATCAGTTATGACTTTGGCTATGGCCATACGCTCGCTCAAAAACAAAAAGAGAACCAAGTTGCTATAGAGCAAGCTGAAAAGCTTGTTAGTGGCATGAAAGCTTTCTCTTTTAAGTTGTTGAGTGAAATGGCTGGAGATAACTCCGAGCTCAACACCTTGTTTTGTGCTGAAATGCACAGTGCGATTCGTAGTTGCCAACAAGAGCTCGGGTCTATTCTAATTCAACTTCGAGCCTTGATGCTGAAGTATCGTAACCGCGAACGCGATAAGGACCTGATCAATGCCTTTGATCGGTTTATTGATCAAGAGCCACACTGGACACCAAGTGACGATTTAATTTTGCCTGATGAGGTAGCAAAGCACGATGGTATACCGATGTTTTGGCTTTCAGAGCCGATACAATTTGCACATCACCCAAATCCTGATGATATGGACCAAGAGCCGGAATTGGCCGATATTGTTGAAAAAATTACGGCACAGCCCGCCGAACAAGAAGAGCTTCCGGTTGTTGAAGAAGCTGAGCGCCGAGAATTGACTCTTGATGTTGAAATACAAGAGCTGATTGAAGCGGACATTGATTCACATTGCGATACCTTTTTTGCTGAAGCCTTTATTGGTAAGGGAAAAACCAGCATTTCCGCTTTGGAGTATTACGAGCAAATCAATAGTGACTTACCGGAAGATCTTGACCAGCTCACTTGCGCTAAAGACGTGTGGCTATTTAGCGTGCTTAATTTCCATAGTTCAATGCTTCCCGAAGATAGCAAAGGCTTTACCGTTGAGCCTATCGGGTCTTATACCTATTTAGCAAAAGGTAGCAATATAGGTTACGGCAACCTTCACTTAGAAGATGTGTCTATAGCGAGGAAACTGTGAGTAGAATTATTGATGATATAACGGGTAGTGATTTAAATCGGTTAAAGCAACTCTTCTCTCCTGCGAAGGTTAATGAAGGTGCCAGTGTAGCGCTGAGTGGCGTGTTTGATACTTTTCATCGCGACTTTAGTGTTGGGAGCGCCAGAGGAGAACATTTGCAGCTGACGCCTAGAGATATACGTCAAATTAGGAAGGTGATTAAAGAGCAATCAGGCTTTGATCTTCTAACCGACTCTATCCCGGATTCTCGAACGGATATGGCTCAGTTCTTTCCTAACGAGAAGTTAAGCTCAAGTCCTGTCAAAGACAAGGTCATTAAAGTTTATGGGATTTTGTCCACGAACATAAATGGTAAATCATATGACTTACAAGAGGGCATGAACATTGAGGTAGCTCTAAGTCATTTGACGAGCATTGAGCACAGCCAAGTTGTGATTGTTGAAAACTATGAAGCATTTTCTAAGTTTAGATTAGTACAAACCGACATAGGGCCTAACCTTCTTATCGTTTACCGGGGGGATAAGGACACGGGAGTAATCTCAAAAGAAATTGCGTTGGCTTTTCCAGACGTAGAGCTTATAGCTTGGTTTGATACCGATCCTAAAGGTATTTCTTTAGCTTTATCATCGGGAGCGACTTATATGCTGCTACCTAATTTATCAACAGATACTCTCAAAGAACATGGTCGCTCAGACTTGTTTGCAGACCAATACCAAAACTGGGATCGTGTCTCAAAACTTATCCCCCCTAAGTTAGAGTCCATAATGTCTGAACTGGAAAAAGGGATAACCCAAGAGTCAATCATGGCAAATCAAATAGCCGTAAGGTTACATCAAATTTAGTCACCTTTACCCTAGGGCAATCAATCAAATGCTTTGAAGCTCACGCAGAATGCCTACAAGACTGTTAGGTGCTGCTAATCTAGTCACTGAATTATTTATAAAGATTAAACGAATTTTGTGGCTTTTTTAAAATGCTCGATCATTTGGATATTTCCTTATCTTAAGGTACGTAAAAAGCGCCTAAAATCGGAGCTTTATCAATTCAACTCATTCAATTTCATATATAATCGCCCTCAATAGTCTGCGCTTGAAAGCAGAGTCCTACATTATTCGAGTAATTAACAACATGGCAAAAGCACCCGCTAACAAGAAACCCACCTCAAAAGCTAAGCCCGCATCAAAAGCTAAAAAAGTGACCAAAGGCTTTGAAGAGACCCTTTGGGATACAGCTAATCAGCTGCGTGGCAGTGTTGAGTCATCTGAATACAAACACGTGGTGTTAAGCCTTGTGTTCTTAAAGTTCATTAGCGATAAGTTTGAAGCACGCCGTCAGAAGATGATAGACGACGGGCAAGAAGCGTTTGTTGAGATGAAAGAGTTCTACCAACAAGACAACATCTTCTTTTTACCAGAAGATGCGCGTTGGTCATTTGTTAAAGCGCGCGCTAAGCAAGATGATATCGCTATCATCATCGATACCGCTTTATCGACTATCGAAAAAAACAACCCTAGCTTAAAAGACGCCCTGCCAGACAACTACTTCTCGCGCCAAGGTTTGGAAGTGAAAAAGCTGGCGTCACTTATCGACAGCATTGAAAACATCGACACGCTGGCAAACGAATGTGACATGAGCGAAGAAGACTTAGTCGGTCGTGTGTACGAATACTTCCTAGGCAAGTTTGCAGCAACCGAAGGCAAAGGCGGGGGCGAGTTCTATACGCCTAAGTCAGTGGTAACACTGTTAGCTGAAATGCTAGAACCTTTCCAAGGTAAGATCTACGACCCGGCTTGTGGCTCGGGCGGTATGTTTGTTCAGTCTTTAAAATTCATTAAAGAGCACGAAGGGCGCACCAAAGACATCGCTATCTATGGTCAAGAGCTTACCTCGACCACTTATAAACTGGCGAAGATGAACTTAGCCATTCGCGGCTTATCGGGCAATTTGGGTGAGCGTGCAGCTGATACCTTTTTTGCTGACCAGCATAAAGACTTAAAAGCTGATTACATCATGGCTAACCCACCGTTTAACCTTAAAGGTTGGCGTAATGAAGCAGAGCTAACCGATGATGCGCGGTTTGCTGGCTATCGCACACCGCCAACAGGCAATGCCAACTACGGTTGGATTTTGCACATGCTGTCTAAGCTAAGTGAAACAGGCACTGCTGGTTTTGTTCTGGCGAACGGCTCTATGAGTTCAAACACGTCCGGCGAAGGTGAGATCCGCCAACAGCTAATCGAGAACGATCGCGTTGAATGTATGATCGCTTTGCCGGGGCAGCTGTTCTTTACTACGCAGATCCCTGTATGCATTTGGTTTATCACCAAAGACAAAACCGAGAACACCAGCAAAGGTTTCCGTAACCGCCAAAAAGAGACTTTGTTTATTGATGCTCGTGAAATGGGCACCATGATTAGCCGCACCAATAAAGAACTCACTAAAGACGATATCGCGCTAATTGCTGATACTTATCACGCATGGCGTAGTGATGACGTAGAACTAAAAGCACGTATTGAACGTGGTGATGGCAAAGTAAAGAAGTATGAAGACCAAGCTGGCTTTAGTAAATCAGCAACCATTGCTGATATTCAGGCTAATGACTTTGTACTGACTCCGGGACGTTATGTTGGTGCAGCTGACGTGGAAGATGATGGTATTCCGTTTGAAACCAAGATGAGTGAGCTTTCACAAACCCTATACAGCCAAATGAATCAGTCCCAAGAGCTAGATAAGATGATTCGCCAGAACTTGGAGGTGTTAGGTTATGGTGAGTGAAATTGTTACATCAACCCTCGAAGATATGTGTGAGCTTATAGTTGATTGCCCACATTCAACTCCGAAATGGACTGACGTCGGGGTAGTTGTTTTAAGAAACCAAAATATCCGTGGCGGAGTGTTAGATTTATCAACGCCTAGTTACACCGATGAAAGTGGATATTTAAGCAGAGTTAAGCGAGCTGTTCCCCAAGCGGGTGATATCGTTATTACTCGTGAAGCTCCCATGGGAGAGGTATGTGTTATTCCGGAAGGTTTAAAATGCTGCTTGGGACAAAGACAGGTTTTGTTGCGTCCGAAGCATGATGTATCGACAGAGTATTTATTTTGGGCTCTTCAGTCACCTTATGTACAACATCAGATATCTTGGAATGAGGGAACGGGAACAACAGTTAGTAATATAAGAATACCTGTTCTCAAGGCTTTAAAAATACCTCGTCACGGTGAAAATGAAACCATACTTTCTCAGCCTTTATCAAATATCGCGAGTAAGATTGAAATAAATACCAAAATAAACCAAACCCTTGAGAAAATGGCACAAACGCTGTTCAAATCTTGGTTTGTCGATTTTGACCCTGTAAAAGCCAAAATGAATGGCGAACATCCAAAAGGGATGGATGCCGCCACTGCCTCGCTATTCCCAGAAAAGCTAGTTGAGTCTGAGTTAGGTTTGATTCCAGAGGGTTGGGAACCTAAGCAGCTCAAAGAGGTACTTGAATTAGCCTACGGTAAAGCTCTTAAGAAAACTGATCGCGTTGCTGGCGATGTCCCAGTATATGGTTCAGGAGGACTAACGGGATACCATAATCAAAGCCTCATTGAAGGTCCCGGAATCATTGTTGGCCGTAAAGGTACTGTTGGTTCGGTGTACTGGGAACCAAAAGCATTTTACCCAATTGATACAGTCTTCTACGTTAAACCGAAAACAGGTTATTCACTGAAATACTGTCACTTAGTATTGCAAAATCTTGGGTTGAAAGACATGAACACGGATGCTGCCGTGCCGGGTTTGAATCGAAACAATGCATATCGTCTCGATGTGATTACGCCTAGTGAGCCTGTACTCAAAAAGTTTGAAGAAATGATGCAGTCTTTCCAGTCAAAGGTTGATACCAATAATGCACAAAATGCAAGCTTGGAGTCTTTGCGTGACACGCTTCTACCTAAATTGCTTTCCGGCGAAATCGATTTAGAGAACCTGCCAGTAGAACAAGCTAAGGCGCTGGCAGAGTAACCTTTCGTCATTCCAGAAAGTGAGGGACGAACTTATCAGGAATCTCGTTTTTGACGGTGGTGAAAAGCGAGATCTCAGATACCTCGCGCCTCGGTTCTGAGATAACGAAGGTGGGAATTAGATGAATCCGAAATAGAACAAAGCAAAGCGTAGGTGGAACCATAATATAATGAACGCAACTAATACTCGTGAAATCGACATTTCTGAATTGACGACACTGTGTGAAACAAGCACTTTGCAAAAAGGCATCTTGCTTTCACGCAGTGGTGCAGTACGCAAGCTTAACCTTGTTGGCAACACCGCGACCGCACAGGTCAAAGGCAGCCTCAATTATCAAGTGAGCCTCGATTTCACTGGCGATCTGGTTGGCACTTGTACTTGCCCTGCGGCGCAATATCAAATGTTGTGCAAGCACGGCGTGGCGGTTGCCCTTTGCCTACAAGACCAAGAACAAGCTTTAAACCAAAGTAGTGAACGAGATACCATAAAAAATCACCTGCAAAGCCTTGGTGAAGAGGCAATGGTAGAGATGCTACTCGAATACCTAGAAGAAGATGAGTACACATGGAATGCACTGCTGACAAAAATTGAAATACGCGAAAAGCCAGCCGTATATGGCGAGCTGAAAAAGTTGGTTACCCAAGCCTTACCGCGAGAACAGCTCTGGGATTGGCGAGAAAGCCATGATTATTTCAACTCAGCAGAAATTCAATTGAACATGATCATTGAATCAATGCAAAGCCTTAACGCCGATCATCAATGGAAATTAATCAACTACCTTGTTGAACGGTTGAATAAGGTGCTAGAGCAAATTGATGACTCCAATGGCGATCGTTATGGCATTGAAAGCATGATTAACGAACACATGCCAAAGACGCTGGCAAAGCTTAATTGGAGTGAGCAAGAGAAAGCGCAGTGGATGTTTGAGCGTTTGACCCATTACGAATTTGACGTATTTCCTTCGATTGAAGAGAGTTTTGGAGCGATTTGGCAATCTAACACCCACTTTCTAACCTTATGCCGCCAAGCGATAGATCAAGCATCGCAAGATGAGAGTAGCTGGAACTTACGCTCATGGGCAGTTCCGTTAATGAAACACAGCTCCGATTGGCGTGAAGTGGCGGAAATTAAACAAAAAATAGCACGAACGTGTCGAGATTATCTTGAAGTTGTTGATATGTTCATTGATGAGCAAGAGCCGTTAGAAGCTGAGTTTTGGTTAGCTAAGGCGAAAAAAATGGCGAGTGATTATGAACTTCGTGCGTGCGAACAAGCTCAATTCCGTCTTTATGTTGAACTAGGTGAAATCCATTCTGCATGGGTATTAGCTAACCGTTTGTTAGAACAATCACCAAGCTTTCAATATTATCAACAGTTAGCGAAGTTTAAAGCCAATTACCAAATTGATGATGTTGAATTTTTCTCCCGCACTGAACTGCTACTTGCCAATGCCTATCAACAACCAGACCGCTATAATCAAGCTTCTGATCGTACGGATGCCTTGGTTCTGTTCTATATCGATAACCAGCAATTAGACAAAGCGTGCGAATGGGTTGCCGAACATAAAATATCAATACAAGGACTTATTTCGCTTGCCGATCATATTGTGGATGATAAACCTGAAAATACGCTGGATTATTATCTGCGAGCAGTCTCATCTTATATCGAACAGACCAATAATACGGCTTACGATCAAGCTTTAGAGTTACTTCGACGTTTAGAGAATATGCTGAAATCGCATCCTACTCAATTGGCGACATTTTATAGTCAGGTGGCGCAACTCGCTACCACGTACAAGCGTAAGCGTAATATGTTCGCTTTAATTCAGAAATATTATTCAAAATATATCTGATTCTGCGGAGGTGACAAGATCTGCGGTGTTGAGAAAATGGAACAAAGCCCGAAACCGAGTTACTACAAAACAAATTTAAATAACTCAATTTAGAAAACAACAAACAACGTCAAACAGCAGTAGGAAAAGGCGATGAGCTTAAAATTTACTGAAGCCAAACTCGAACAGGCCATTATTGAGCTATTGGGTGAGCAAGGCTACCCACACGTAGTGGGTGAACAAATAGCGCGTGAAGACAAAGAACAAGTACTCATCTTAGATGACTTACGCCGCTACCTTGCCAAGCAGTACCGAGGCGATGCTATAACCGAGAGCGAAATTGACACCATTGTTCGTATGATCTCAACGTTGCCTGCCAGTGATTTATACCATAGCAATAAAACCTTCTGCCAATGGCTAACCAATGGCTTTCTGTTTAAGCGTGAAGATCGCTCAAAGAAAGACCTCTATATTGAGTTAATCGACACAAGACATTTGGCACAAGCCTTACGCTTGATGTTTGTCCCGTTGCTAGAGAATAAATCTAAATCAGATAATACTGATAGAGAAGTTGCAGAGGGTAATGTTAGTTACTTAGAAACATATCGCCTAGACCCGACTGATACCAATATCTATAAAATCGTTAACCAGCTAGAGATTGAAGGTGTCGATGAACAAGTTCGAATCCCTGATGGCATCCTTTATGTGAACGGCTTACCGCTGGTGGTGTTTGAATTCAAAAGTGCCGTGCGAGAGAAAGACGCGACCATCTTTGATGCATGGAAGCAAATTTGCGTTCGTTATCGCCGTGATATTCCCAAGCTGTTCGTCTACAACGCGATGTGCATCATCAGCGATGGCGTGAACAACAAAATGGGCAACCTGTTTGCGCCGTATGAGTTTTTTTACGCGTGGCGCAAAGTAACGGGCAACGAGTCTACCGAAAAAGAGGGTATTAACTCCCTCTACACCATGATTGCCGGGTTGTTTAACCAAACTCGATTACTTGATGTAGTGAAGAACTTTGTCTTCTTCCCTGATACCTCTAAGAAAGAGATAAAAGTCTGTTGTCGTTACCCGCAGTACTACGCAGCGCGTAAGCTTTACTACAACATCGACAAAGAACGTAAGCCATACGGTAGTGGTAAAGGCGGTACTTACTTTGGTGCAACAGGGTGTGGTAAGAGCTTTACCATGCAGTTTCTATCTCGCCTATTGATGAAAAGCATCGATTTTGAAAGCCCGACCATTGTACTTATTACCGACCGCAACGATCTCGATGACCAGCTTTCTAAACAGTTCTGTAATGCCTCTGATTACATTGGTGATGAGATGGTGGTGCCAGTTAAAAGCCGTCAAGATTTAAGAGATAAGCTACAAGGCATCAAGAGTGGTGGTGTGTTCCTGACTACCATTCATAAGTTCACCGAAGACATCGAATTGCTTTCAGAGCGTACAAACATCATCTGTATTTCTGATGAAGCGCACCGTTCACAGGTCAACCTCGATAAGAAAGTGGTGATCAAATATCAAGATGGTGTAGCCGTCGATGTGAAAGAGACATACGGCTTTGCTAAGTATCTACACGACTCTCTGCCAAGCGCGACTTACGTTGGCTTCACCGGAACGCCGATCGATGCCACCCTTGATGTATTCGGTGATGCAGTAGACAGCTACACCATGACAGAATCTGTTAATGATGAAATTACGGTTCGTATTGTTTATGAAGGCCGAGCCGCTAAAGTCATTCTTGATAACAGCAAGCTTGAAGAGGTCGAGAAATACTACCAAGCGTGCGCAGAAGCTGGCACCAATGAACATCAGATAGAAGAGAGTAAGAAAGCTACTGCCAATATGAACGCGATTCTTGGCGACCCTGACCGTATTGAAGCTTTGGCGAAAGACTTTGTTGAACATTATGAAGGGCGAGTTAAAGAAGGTTCTACGATAAAGGGCAAGGCGATGTTTGTCTGTGCAAGTCGTGAAATCGCGTTTGATTTTTATAAGCAAGTCAAAATCTTAAGGCCAGAATGGTTTGAGGAAAAGCTATCAATTGATGGCGTCGAGCTGACTGATAAAGAGAAAGAAGAGTTAAAGCCACTTGCGATGGTGCAAATGGTGATGACGCGCGGCAAAGACGATGATCCTGATCAGTACAGCCTGTTAGGAACCAAGGAATATCGAAAATCGCTCGACCAGCAGTTTAAGAGTCCTAAGTCGAATTTCAAAATAGCCATTGTAGTCGACATGTGGTTAACAGGTTTTGACGTTCCTGAATTGGATACTATCTACATCGATAAGCCGTTGCAGAAACACAACCTGATTCAAACCATCTCACGTGTTAACCGTAAGTTTGAAGGCAAGGCGAAAGGGCTGGTTGTCGATTACATTGGTATCAAGTCGCGAATGAATCAAGCCTTAGCAATGTATTCAAAGGCTGATGAGACTAACTTTGAAGATATTCGTTTTTCTGTCATTGAGGTGAAGAACCACCTCGATCTATTAAGACAGATGTTCCACAAGTTCGATACGTCAGGTTATTACACAGGAGAGCCGTGTAAGCAGCTGGAGTGCCTTAATCAGTCGGCAGAATACATCCTTCAAACCAAGAAAGGCGAAACCCGATTCATGGCTTTAGTGGGCCGTATGAAGGCGGCTTATGATGTTTGCTGTGGTAGTGAATTGTTATCTCAGCAAGAGCGTGACCAAATTCACTTCTATATCGCAGTGCGCTCTATCATCTTTAAGCTAACCAAAGGTGATGCACCAGACACGGCACAAATGAATAGACGTGTTCGTGAGTTAGTGGCAGAAGCACTTCGTGCCGATGGAGTAGAAGAGATCTTTACGATTGGTGATGAGCACGCCGAAGCTATCGATATTTTTGACGAAGATTACCTAGCTCGTATCAACAAGATTAAGCTGCCAAACACCAAGATTCAGTTGCTTCAAAAGCTGTTAGAGAAGGCGATAAGTGATTTTAAAAAGGTCAACCAGCTGCAAGGCATGAACTTCTCTAAGCGCTTCCAATCGCTGGTGGAGCAGTATAACGAACGCCGTGAAAATGATGTGTTGAATGGCGAGGAGTTCGATACCTTCTCTCAAGAAATGACGGACATTATCTTTGATATCGTGAAAGAAATGGGCTCGTTTGAAGACCTAGGTATCGACCTAGAAGAGAAAGCGTTCCTCGATATCTTGAACCACATTCGCAAGAAGTACGATTTCACTTACGACGATGACAAGATGCTCGAACTGGCGAAGGAAATGAAAACTACCGTAGACAATGTCGCTCAATACCCAGACTGGGCAGGGCGCGATGATATCAAAGCCAAGTTGAAAGTGGATTTAATCTTACTGCTACACAAATACGGCTTCCCACCAGTTGCCAATGATGATGTTTACAAAGGCGTGCTAGAGCAGGCTGAGAATTATAAGAAAGGTAAGAGTTAATGGGTAATAGCAGCTTACTGCTAGTCGATCGTATTCATCGATACAGAGCAGACATTAAGGGTGCGCAAAGAAAAAATCGAAAGAAGCATGTAGCGACTAGACGAATGTCAATGATCGCTTTGATTGGCTTGTTTTTTAGTCTTGGCGTCTTGTCTATCAACAAGTTTTTTGGTGCTGATTTTCTACCTGATGACTGTTTACTGATCACGTTACTAGAAAATAACGCAATTATTACGGACTTTGTGGCTATGTTGATTGTTATCACGATACCAGCTGCATTGTACCTCATCGTGTTTTCTTTGTATGAAAGTACACAGAATAAGCCTGGAAATGAGTGTAACCTAAAGTTTTACATGAGTTTACTCATCGTTTTTCTTTTGGTTTCAGTCGTTTTTTCTTCCCCGTTATTTTTCATGGCCATGTGTACTGTTGGTGTGACCTTGTTCGTTTTGTCTTATGGCTCTAATCGATACTTTGGTTATACCAGGGCTTGGGTTCGAAACCGTGCTGTTCGTTTTCACATTGAGAGACTGTTGTCAGAACACGAGTTAAACGTCTCAGGTAAAGCCCCGTTCATGGTGGAAATTGAAGAGCAGGCGCTGCAAAAGAAGTTCTATACGTTAGTAGATAAGAATATCGAACAACAACAAAAAGATATTGTTGGCGACCATTTGTCAGTTGGTGATGCAACATTAAGTTGGATTAAAGCTTTAAAAAAGTAGGTTAGTTATGGTTTATAGGTTAGATGTTTCAAGAGAAGAGTATCGTGATGACTATGCGAGTCAAGCTAACGAGGGTGAGTTATGGCAAGTATATGCCAAAGACCAATTGGTTGAGAACTTACGTACTATATTGGCTGATGCTGAAAGCTATAAGAGCTTGCGCAAGCATGATAACAATAAAACATGGCTATCACACAATGCAGTCTTGGTGACAAGCCCTAGGGGATCGGGTAAGACAGTCTTCTTGCGTAACAGTGAGAAGATGTGGAAAAACTCTGAGCAAGGTAAAGCGAAGCTAGATAGTTTGATCTGCTCCAGTCAGACTGGACACTTAGCTAAGCGACATTTCGCTTTTC
>NZ_JBGONY010000035.1:0-57361 GCF_041439375.1 Vibrio crassostreae
TGTCACGCCGGGGGTCGCGGGTTCGAGTCCCGTCCACTCCGCCACTTATTAGAAAAGCCCTGCTAGCAATAGCAGGGCTTTTTTACATTTGAAGAAAAGTGTTTTTCTCTAGCAGAATCAGTCCCACAAAGGTTTAGTCCTCAATTGGCGACCCTGCGTTTAGCGTTCTCGCTACTCCCTTCATTACGTATTAGAAACCCTAGTTTGACGACTAGGCTTTCGTCGTTTCCGATATCTGAGTTTTATTATCTGTCTCCGAGATCTTTACTTCCTATTAATTTGAACTGGCTGATAAAGATGCTTCGTTTTTAATAACAAGGTTTTGTTGGTCTGTAACTCTTGCTTTATCCCTTTTACTTCATGAATGAATCTACAGGGTTGTTACGTGAAGCCTCGGTTATAACGGTTTATAGTTGGACTATTGATGGCTATTTTGTTAATTCACCGTGACTTTAAGTGGGCATCTGTCTACGGGTAAATATCTTTAAACGCCTTTTCTCAAGGTGATCTCCATTTACTCTGGGCTTAAAGGTGTCACTTTTCTCTATGATTCCTCTTGAATCTCTTCTAAGAGCTTGTTTATAAAAATCGTAAACTACATACAGACACAATTAAAGTAGTTCTATGTGTGTTTGGGAGGCCCTAACGCACAATTTCATAGTTACTTTAATACACTTGGTTTGGTGGGGAAGGCGAGTAAGGGCTCGATAGATTATGGTTTATAAGTATCGTTGAGGTTATCTGGAGATAAACAACAGATATAAAAAAGCCGATGCTGGGCATCGGCTTCGTTGAGTTGCTTCGAGTTAAGCGGGTTGAACTAGAGCGAGCGCTTTACGAGAAACCTCGTGAGCTGCTTTCGTTAAGTTTTGCTTCTCTAGTGCGTCAGATAGATATCCGTAATCTGAAACATTTGAACGAAGTGCTAGCGCTTTCTCAAAGTGGCTTTGTGCTTCTGCCCACTTCTGTTCTCTTAGGTAGAACTGAGCCAATGCGCTGTGTGCTTCGGCATTGCCACCATCTTTACTGATGGCACGTTCTAGCATAACCACAACTGGGTGGTGATCGGCTAGATTCAGCTCTGGAAGCAACATGTAGAGCTCATTTGAACCACTCTTTGCAATGTTCTCTTTGATCACTGTGAACGCTTCTGTGTCAGCTTTACGAGCAATCAGTTGTTTCACAAAGCATGATACAAGGTGCGAACTTTGTTTCTGCTTTCTTGAAAGCTTGTTCCAATGGCTAATTAAACCTTCGCTACCTTGCTGTTGCGCGACATCATGAAGTAAACCACATTGTGCTTTCTGTTCTAATTCGCGCTGCTCATCATCTGTTAGAAGTTTGTTCTTTACTAACTTCGGCGTTAATTCTAGCAATGGCTGCCATAACTTAAGTTGCATATAGGTGGCTTTTAACAGGCCAAGTACAGCGGTGTTATTAGGGTATGTGCCTTTTAGGGTAGAAAGTGTATCGAATGCGGCTTCGTAGTTTGACTCACTGATCTGTTGTTTTGCTTTAGTTAGCTCTACCGCCAGTAGGGAGTCGTCCTGTTGGCTAGCAAGCTTGATGTACTTATCACGCTCACGTGTATTCCCTTGTTCGTGCGCCGCTTGAGAAGCGACTAAATAACAAAGTAGAGGCATGTCGTGATGGTTAGCCCAACGAGTTACCTTCTTCTCAGCGTTTTTCCAGTCACCTTCAAGCAGCTTGATGATGCCTTCGTTGGTATAACGACGAGAACGTTTCAGTTTACGAACACTGAACCAGTTCCAAGTTGTCGAGCTTGCGTACATAAGCTTTTTAAACAAGTACTCTAAGCCGAACAGAGCAGCTAGAAGAGCAATAACAAAGATAACCAGTGTTGTCACGCTCATCTCAATGGTCTTATTGGCAATTGAGATCAGAACGTAGCCTTGTTGACCAGAGAACTGAGTACCAACAATTAACCCAGCACCGAGAACGAGAAAAAGAAAAATCCAACGAATCATTATTTTTCCTCCGTGGTCATAACGGTGACTTCACGTCGTAGGCGCTCACGTATCACATCTGATAACTCATTCTGAGACTCAAGCTTTACAGGGTATTTCACAGAGATGTTCTGTTCACTTAACTGTTTAATCGCTTTCTCAAATTCAATCACTGAGTTGTTATCTTGGTTTAGGTACGCTTTCGACCACTCGCTAGCGGTATTAAGAGCTACACTATAGAGTTCACCTTGCTCTTTGTAGACGGCGCGAATAGCGGTCTCTAATTTACCTTTGATGTTTTCACGCAGGTAGAAGTGTTGCTCAGGAGATAGTAGAGGGATAACTTCGCCATCACGACTGCGGAATGTGATGAAGTTTTCTGAGAAGTCTTTCATCGACGTCATCAGGTTATTTTGCCAATCATTAATATCTTGCGATACTGCTTTTTTCTCAACAACTGCGGCTTCTGGAAGAATAGCATTGGCAAGCGGCAGCGAATCGACTTGCTGCTGAAGACTTGTGATGCGTAGAACTAAGCCATCACGGTCGATCAGAGGAATAGTGCGAAGCTTGGTAATGTCATTGGTCATTGATTGACGCAGTGACACTAAGCTAGGGTCGTTCAGTGCTGCGATACGTTGATCGGCACTTTCCATTAACTTAGTTGCGCTAACGGCATCATGCTCTAGAAACAGTTTACGTCCTGCTAGTTTCACAAGGTAATCGGCTTCGGCAAGTAACCAGTCATTCGGGCGGCGACCTTTAACGTCAGCCACTGCTAACTGTAGGCTTTGAATGCTCTTTTGCTGTTGAGACTGTACTACCTGAGCTTTCTCCACCGCGTGCGACGCTTCTTGGATAGTCTCTTGCTTGATGGTTTGCAGGTCTTTATTTACTGCAGATTGGGTATTCTGAAGTTGCGCTTGAAGAGTGGCGATTTGAGCCGAGTACTCAGAACTCTTTTGCTGCATTTGAAATGCGATACCGCCACTGAAAATAATAGAAATAGCGATCGCAATAGCACCTAGCTTGACACCGCGCTTACCTTGCTTTTCTGCTTTCTCTATTTGCTCTTTATGCTCAGCTTGAGGATGTTCATTATTAGCGGTATTTGAGACAGAGGCATCGAGCTTCTGTTCAGATTGTTTTGTCTCTGTAGAGTCAGCTTTTTCGTTTTCAACAACTACTGACTGAGTGTCTTGTTTCTTTTCAGGTTCAATATGCTCATTATTTTTTTTGCTTGTCATGCTTATTTCCTGTTTCTAGCTAGGGCCGGAGAGCAGCCAGTAATATTTGGTTCGTAGCACTGTGAGTATTGGTCACGTTCGAGAAACCGAGTTGTTGTGCTCGTTCTACAATGCGCTGGCTTGGGACAAATAGATGTCTTGTTGACAGCCAAGCCAAATACTCATCAGGGGTAATTGAGCAGAGATACTCCAATTGTTCCTGACTAGTGATGACAACTTTGGACGCTTTTTTGTTTATCCATGTTTGATAGGTATTGTGGTCGCTAATGGGAATATATTCTCTACGGTAGGTCTCACAATAAGAGACTTGTGCACCTCGATTGAGTAGGGAATCTCTAATGAGCTCACGCCCACCATTACCACGTAGTATCAAAACGGACTTATTTTCTACGCCATTAAGTTCAGTAAGTTTAAGAAGATGTTCACTATCACTAACTTGAGGGTAGTTTACTTTTTGTTTACAGACTTTGCTTAAAACGTGCGCAGTTTTTTGACCAACGCCAAGATAAAGCGGCGAAGTGGGCCAAATGGATGAGGTTTTCGAAAGGATGTTTTGAGCAGCGGTCACGGCGTGGTGACTGACTGCAATAATGATATCGCTGTTATTAAGCTGGGTGCTTAAATCCGAAGAGTTTGGATTATCAACGATACGAATCAGCGGATGATGGATTGCTTGAATTCCTTCATCCGCTAGTTGTTGGCAAAGCGATTGCCCCTCTGAACCGGGGCGAGTCACCAACACAGTCATGGTTATTCTTGGTCAGCGTAGAGTTTGGTTAGGATTTCTCTTGCACCATCATCCAGCAATTGATTTGCTAGAGTCACGCCAAGCGCTTCTGCGTCTTTACGAGGACCAGAGATCTCACCACGAACCATCTTCGAACCGTCCGGTTCACCAACTAATGCACGTAGCCAGATGTTGTTGCCATCTAATAGTGAATAGCTACCGATAGGCACCTGGCAACCACCTTCTAGAGTAAGGTTCATTGCTCGCTCGCAAAGTACACGATCAGCCGTGTCTTTATGATTCAGCGGCTCAAGAAGCTTGATTAGACGTTCATCATCTAGACGGCACTCAATACCAACAGCGCCTTGGCCTACAGCTGGTAGAGACTGTTCTGGTTCGATGAAGCTGCGAATACGCTCTTCTAGCTCTAAACGCTTAAGGCCAGCAGCAGCCAGTACGATCGCATCGTATTGACCATCATCGAGTTTACCTAGACGAGTACCAACGTTGCCGCGCAGCTCTTTGATGATTAAGTCAGGGCGAGACTCAAGTAATTGACACTGACGACGCAGGCTGCATGTACCCACGACGGCACCTTGTGGTAGCTCGTCGATATTGTTGTAGGTATTTGAAACGAAAGCATCACGAGGATCTTCACGTTCACAAATCGTCACCAGACCTAGACCTTCTGGGAAGTCTACTGGGACATCTTTCATTGAGTGAACTGCTAGGTCAGCACGACCTTCTAGCATTGCTACTTCAAGTTCTTTAACGAACAGGCCCTTACCGCCAACTTTAGCAAGCGGAGTATCGAGGATGATGTCACCTTTGGTCACCATAGTTACCAACTCAACCTCTAAACCAGGGTGAGCAGCTTGCAGTGCATCCCTTACAAAGTATGCCTGCCAAAGGGCAAGAGGGCTTTTTCTGGTCGCGATACGGATTGGTGCTGAATTTGTCATGGTGGTTCCGATATAGGTTCTGTAATAGCCTAATCCTACCATTATGAGGCGAGAATTCTTACTGTTTGATCATTCGATACTTTGATAGCTGAGAGATTTTCATTAGTTCACCAAAATAGTGTGATTGGTATCTCATTTGAAACATGGGCTATTATTAGAAATAGTCAATAAAGAGGACACTACGGCGCCGTGAGTTTAACTTTCTGTCATCAAGGAATTGACCAGTATGACGGATTCCTTTGCTTTACCACTAAGGGTAAAAGTGTTAAATTGATCACGTTTTGTTGCTGCTTTCGTTCAGTAACTAAACAGAACTGCACTTAACCTCAAACCAAGGACTTACCTTGCAGGCTTACACTCAAACTTTGATTCAACGATTAGACAATCTAAATCAGCAGCGCATTGATCGTGCGTTGGCGTTGATGAATGTGCAAGGCCAGCGAGTTTTCAACCTTATTCCCGCACTGCTTCACTTTAATCACCCGATGATGCCGGGTTATTATGACCAACAAGTTCCTTTTGGAATTCGTAGCTTCACGCTTAATGAATTCCAAAAGCAATTTGTCTCTGATACCGAATTAACGCTGGGTGGCAAACTTACCGAGGCTGCTGAACCTGCAATCCTTGGCTTGTACACCATGGGTAGTACTTCTTCTATTGGCCAAAGTACCTCAAGTGATCTTGATATCTGGGTGTGTGTGTCTCCAGATATGGATGGCGCATCTCGTGATAGCCTTACCAACAAATGTTTGCTGATTACCGATTGGGCTGAGACCTTAGGTGTGGAAGCTAACTTCTTCTTGATGGATGAACAGCGTTTCCGTTCGAATCATTCGGAAGAGATGACCGGTGATAACTGTGGTTCTTCACAGCACTTGTTACTGCTTGATGAGTTCTATCGCTCAGCGGTTCGTTTAGCCGGTCAACGTTTGTTGTGGCAAATCATTCCGCCTGAAATGGAAGAGTGCTACGACGAGTATGTTCAAGGTTTATGTCAGGACGGCTATCTTGATTGCTCGCAGTGGATCGATTTCGGTAAGCTAAATCGTATTCCCGCTGAAGAGTACTTTGGTTCAAATCTATGGCAGCTCTATAAGAGTATCGACTCTCCGTATAAATCGGTGTTAAAGGCGATCCTGTTAGAAGCCTATTCATGGGAATACCCAAACACTCAACTGCTGAGTATTGATACCAAGCGTCGCTTCTTCGCGGATGAACCGGATCTGTATGGCATGGATAGCTACTATCTGATGCTTGAGAAGGTAACGCGCTATCTAGAACGCATTAACGACCACACTCGATTGGACTTGGTGAGACGTTGTTTCTACCTTAAGACCCACGAGAAGTTGTCACGAGATGCGGGCATTGGTTCTGTTGCGTGGCGTCGTGAAGCCTTAACTGAGATGACTAAGTCTTGGAATTGGGGACATGAAACCATTGCTGAGCTCGATAACCGCCGTAACTGGAAGGTTGAGCAGGTTAAAGTGGTACACCATGCACTGCTTGATGCCTTGATGCTGAGCTATCGTAATCTGATTCAATTTGCGCGTCGCAACGACATCACTTCTGCAATTAGCCCACAAGATATTAGTATTTTGGCGCGTAAGCTTTACGCTGCGTTTGAGGTATTGCCAGGTAAAGTGACGTTACTGAATCCGCAAATCTCTCCTGATCTGCATGAACCAGACTTGAGCTTTATCGAAGTTCGTCAGGGTCAGTCGAATAAAGCCGGCTGGTACCTGTATAAGCAGCCATTGGTAGCGCATCGTATTCTTGGTCAGCCTTCACTTGAGCACCATGAGTACTTGAGTAAACTGGTTGCTTGGTCATTCTTTAATGGCTTGATTACGGAGTCGACGCGTTTGCACTCTGTGGTGCGTGATGCTCACATTGATATCGATAAGTTCTATCAAATGGTGAGCGATCTGCGTAATACGTTTTCTTTGCGTAAGCGTCGCCCGAGTATGCAAGCACTGGCGAGTCCGTGTGAGATAAGCCAGCTCGCGATGTTCATCAACTTTGAAAATGACCCAACTTCTGAGTTAAGTGGTCGTGCATTAAAAGTGGACCTCAAGAATGCTGATATCTTCAGCTTTGGTGAAGAAGGTAAGAGCTTAGTCGGCAGTGTCGATCTGGTTTATCGTAACTCTTGGCATGAAGTACGTACGCTTCATTTCCAAGGTGATACAGCAATGCTGGATGCACTTAAAACGGTTCTTGGCAAAATGCACCAAGATGCGTTGCCGCCAGAGTCGGTGGATGTGTTCTGTTACAGCAAAAACCTGCGTGGTGTGATGCGTAATATGGTGTATCAACTGCTTGCTGAGTGTATCGACTTACGATTGAAACCGATTGAACCAGAGAAGCGTCGCCGCTTTAAGGCTATTCGTTTAGCTAATAAGATGTTTGGTCTGTTCTTCGAGCGTCGTGGTGTATCGGTACAGATGTTGGAAAACTCGGTTGATTTCTACCGTAGTATCTCAACCAATAAGTTGAAGGGTTCACCTTTGCTGATGCTCGATAAAGAGCAGGAGTATCAACTGCCAGAAGTGGTGGATGGTTTTGCGAGTGAGGGTTTAATTCAGTTCTTCTTTGAAGATACCGATAAAGGTTTCAATATCTATGTATTGGACGAGTCGAATCAAGTAGAGGTGTATCACCAGTACAATGGTGAAAAAGATGAGATGATCGCGAACGTGAATTCTTTCTACACATCGGTAAAAGATGAGTCGAAGATGTCGTCTAAGTTGATTAACTTTAATCTACCTCAGTACTACCAAATCGTTCACCCAGAAGAGGGCAACTCCTACGTTGTGCCTTATCGTAACGATGCAACTTTAGCTTCTCGGAGCTCAAAGATAGTCAACATTTAGGTTATTTAGACTGATTGATACTAAAAAGGAGTGATTGATTCACTCCTTTTTAGTTTTGCTTACAAATGATTAGACCCAATCAATCTCTTCACCTGCGTGCTTCACGCATTCTTCTTTAACCATCTCAAACAGCTCCATGCCCGTCTTAGAACATGTCCATTTGTTATTGATCAGCTTGAAGTGAAAGCCACCAGATTTAGACGCTAACCAGATTTCTTTCATTGGTTCTTGGCGGTTGATAATGATTTGGCTGCGGTTCTCAAACTCGAGCGTCATTACGTTACCAGTCACTTCGTAATCAATATCTGCCTCTGATTCATCGATAGCTTCTTCGATGTTTTGCATCTGTATATCGACCAGCTGATGAAATTCAGTCTCGTTCATCCTTTCTATCCTATTGCTTTTCTTGAGTGTGGTGCGATTATAGGGGGCATTGAGTTAATAATCACGATATGCAAAATGAAAAAATTAATTACCGCTCTGTTTATGGTGTCCGTTATTGGACTTTCTGGTTGTGGTCAAACGGGTCCGTTATACGATCCTGATGAAGTTCAGCAGACTGAACAATCACAATAAGTGAAACACGCAGAAATCGTTATTTATAAGGGATAAGAACTTTGGATTACTTCAACTATCAGGAAGATGGCCAGCTTTGGGCTGAGGACGTCGCACTTTCACAACTCGCAGAGCAATATGGTACGCCGCTGTATGTATACTCTCGTGCAACATTAGAGCGTCATTGGAACGCGTTTGACTCATCGGTTGGTGAGCATCCGCACTTGGTGTGTTATGCCGTTAAAGCTAACTCGAACCTTGGCGTGTTGAATACTTTGGCTCGTTTGGGTTCAGGTTTTGACATTGTTTCTGGCGGTGAGTTAGAGCGTGTAGTAGCTGCTGGTGGCGATCCGGCAAAAGTTGTGTTCTCTGGTGTCGGTAAAACAGCTGCTGAAATGAAGCGCGCACTTGAGTTGAACATTAAGTGTTTCAACGTAGAGTCTGAGCCAGAACTTGAGCGACTGAATAAAGTTGCTGGTGAGCTTGGTGTTAAAGCGCCAATTTCATTACGTATCAACCCAGATGTTGATGCCAACACTCACCCTTATATTTCTACTGGTCTGCGTGATAACAAGTTTGGTATTGCTTTCGACCGTGCTCCAGCCGTTTATGCGTTTGCACAAACACTCGATAACTTGTCTATTCATGGTATTGATTGCCACATTGGTTCTCAGCTAACGGATATCGAACCTTTCATTGATGCTACCGATCGCCTGCTTGCACTGATCGACCAACTACGAGCTGATGGTATCAACATCAAACACCTTGATGTCGGTGGCGGATTGGGTGTGGTTTACCGTGATGAATTACCACCACAGCCTTCAGATTACGCGAAAGCCTTATTGGCTCGCCTAGAGAATCATTCTGATCTAGAGCTGATTTTCGAGCCTGGAAGAGCGATTGCTGCTAACGCTGGTGTATTATTAACAAAAGTCGAGTTCCTCAAGCCAACCGAACACAAGAACTTTGCCATCATCGATGCAGCAATGAACGACCTGATGCGTCCAGCGCTTTACCAAGCTTGGCAAGATATTGTTCCAGTTAGCCCGAGACAGGGTGAAGCCGTGACTTACGATTTGGTTGGCCCAATTTGTGAGACGGGTGATTTCCTAGGTAAAGATCGTGACCTTGTTCTTGAAGAAGGTGATCTGCTAGCAGTTCGTTCTGCGGGCGCTTATGGCTTCGCGATGTCATCTAACTACAACACTCGTTCGCGTGCGGCTGAAGTGATGGTTGATGGCGATAAAACTCATTTGGTTCGTCAGCGTGAAGAGCTTGCGAGTCTATGGGAACTTGAAAACATTCTTCCGGAGTAATTTTAAGCGTTATGCACTTCCACTTTTCTAAAATGCATGGTTTGGGCAATGATTTCATGGTCGTGGACTGCATTACTCAAAATATTTTCTTTTCTCCAGATTTGATCCGCCGTTTGGCGGATCGTCACACTGGTGTGGGTTTCGATCAGCTACTTGTGGTTGAGGCTCCTTATGATCCTGAAACTGATTTCCATTACCGCATATTCAATGCGGATGGCAGTGAAGTGGAGCAGTGTGGTAATGGGGCTCGTTGTTTTGCACGATTCGTTCGCATGAAAGGCTTAACGAATAAGTACAGTATCAACGTCAGCACCAAGAAAGGTAAAATGGTTCTCAAAATTGAAGAGAATGACCTGATCACTGTGAACATGGGTATTCCTGAGTTCGAACCAGGTAAGATTCCATTCAAGGCAAAACAGCCAGAGAAGACGTATATCCTGAGAACGGATGTACATACTTTGTTCTGTGGTGCGGTAAGCATGGGTAACCCACATGTGGTTACCGTCGTTGATGATGTCGATACTGCTGATGTGGACACCCTAGGTCCGCTTCTCGAATCACACGAACGTTTCCCTGAGCGTGTTAATGCTGGTTTTATGCAAGTGGTTAGCCGTGAAGAAGTTCGTTTGCGTGTTTACGAACGTGGCGCGGGTGAAACTCAGGCATGTGGCAGCGGATCGTGTGGCGCAGTTGCCGTTGGTATCACTCAAGGCTTACTGGCTGAGAATGTGAAGGTTCGTCTACCAGGCGGTGACTTACACATTAGCTGGCAAGGCCCGGGTAAACCTCTGTTTATGACCGGCCCGGCAACGCATGTGTTTGATGGTCAACTTTCTTGCTAATAACGATTTATAACCAATAGATTAATAAAACATAAAGGATAGGTTTTGTCTTACGTTGAAGCCGACGCACTCACCGCAGAAGTGGTCGCGGAATATTTACGTGATAACCCAGATTTTTTCCAAGACAGAAAAGATTTGGTTGATCGCCTTGCTATCAATAACGTTGAGCAGGGCGCTGTTTCTCTGGTTGAGATTCAGCTTAAACGCCAGCGTCATCGAATCGAAGAGCTTGAAGAAGAGATCACTGGCTTGATGTCGTTGGCGGCAAATAACGATAAAACCTTCTATGAGTTTATGGATCTGCAAGCGCAAGTGCTGAAATGCAGTGACTTCATGCAGGTGATAAAGGCCGTTGAACAAAAAGCGTTAGACCTTGGGCTTAAGGCTCATGTTCGAATTCTTTCACAATCGGGTTTTTATCATTTAAGTGCTGAGGGCTACTCTAAGTTTTCGCTGAACCATTTCAATGGCAAAGATGCTTATCTTGGGCGCTTGAGAAAAGCCGACAGACACGATTTGTTTGGTGATTATCCAGTTCCAGAGCTAGGCTCTTATGTAGTACTACCGCTTGCTAAGCAGTCTCCATTGGGGTTGCTCGCCTTTTCTAGTGAAGAAGGCGGACATTTCCAACCCCATATGGATACGCTCTTTTTACGTCATTTAGCACTTGTTGTCGCTCATTTGGCGGACACCTTACCTTGGCAGATAAATAATGAGCCTAGAGCCCAAAATACCTCTTCCTAACAGCCTTCAAAAGCCACTTTCTCGCTTCTATGAGTATCTCAGAAGCGAGAAGGGACTCAGCCTACACACTCAACGTAATTACAAACAACAACTTGAAACTATGGCCGGTCATTTAGTCACGCTAGGGCTAAAGGATTGGGGCCAGGTCGATGCAGCGTGGGTAAGACAACTTGCCAGTAAAGGCATGCGTGAGGGAATGAAAGCAAGCAGCATTGCAACACGCTTATCTTCACTGCGCAGTTTCTTTGATTTTCTTGTGTTGCGTGGAGAAATGACGGCCAATCCAGCCAAAGGTGTTTCTGCTCCACGTAAACAGCGTCCTCTGCCTAAAAACCTCGATGTTGATGAGGTTGGACAGTTGCTTGATGTTAACGAGGACGACCCACTGTCGATTCGTGACCGCGCGATGATGGAAGTGATGTATGGCGCTGGGTTACGACTGGCAGAACTGGTCGGTATTAACCTCAAAGATGTGTTGGGTCGCCAGGGTGAAATCCGAGTCATCGGTAAAGGCGATAAAGAACGCAAAGCGCCTTTTTCTGGTTTAGCTAAAGAGTGGGTCGATAAATGGCTTAAAGTTCGTGGTGAGTTGGCTTCACCGGGTGAAACCGCACTGTTTGTCTCGAAGTTAGGGACTCGTATTTCTCATCGAAGCGTGCAAAAACGTATGGAAGAGTGGGGAAAGAAGCAATCTGTCGCGAGCCACATCAGCCCGCATAAACTGCGTCACTCCTTTGCAACGCATGTGCTAGAGTCGAGCCAAAACCTTCGTGCTGTTCAAGAATTGCTTGGCCATGAAAACATCTCGACGACCCAAGTGTATACCCACTTAGATTTCCAACACTTAGCACAAGCTTATGATCAGGCTCACCCGAGAGCGCGTAAGAAGAACAAAGATTAGATTTAAGGGTTTACTATGCGAATTTATCGAGGGTTAAAGCCCATCAAAGCCATGACCTTTGACTTAGATGACACCCTGTATGACAACTGGCCTGTGATCATGAAGGTTGAGAAGGAGATGGCACAGTGGCTTTATCAAAAGCACCCAGTGTCGGCTTCTTTATCGCTCGAAGAGTGGCAGGGCATTAAGCAGCAAATCGCCTCTGAAAACCCAGCTTTGAAACATGATGTCACAGTATGGCGTGAAACTCAGATTAAAAGTGGTTTGCTGCAATTGGGTTATTCTCAGCAGCAAGCAGAACAAGCGGCTCGAGAAGGTATTGAGCATGCATTATGGCTACGTAATCAAGTCAATGTTCCTGACGAAACGCATCGTGTGATGACTGAGCTTAGTCAAGGTATTCCTCTAGTTGCGATTACTAATGGTAATGTCGACCCACACAAAATTGGCTTAGGGCAGTACTTTCAATTAATCCTTAAAGCTGGCCCTGATGGAAGAGCTAAACCCTGCCCAGATATGTTTGAAAAAGCTCAGCAACACCTAGATTGTGACGCTGAGAATATTCTTCATGTTGGTGATCACCTCAAAACGGATGTCTATGGAGCCAAGCAAAATGGCTTCCAAGCGTGCTGGTTTAATGACACTGGTTCCAATTTATACCTCTCTTCGAAGGCGAGCGTGCTCCCTGATGTTGAAATAGACCAACTTAGCGATCTTATGCGACTAATTTAATGGCTTGGTAAGCTTATTGTGTCGCATTTATGATAGTGAATTGTTACATTAGTCGCCTATAAAAGCCTGATTAGGCTAGGATAATTGGCGGCTACTTTTTATCGATTCATTTCAGTCATAGCAGTGGTTGCGGGTTCTCTACTCCATTAGAATTTGAACAAGGGTTGGCATGCAAACATTTACATTTCTCGCAAATACTGAGGCGTTGTTTAGAGCTCAACTTGATCAGCGAGAATGGTGTGACAGCAAACAGTACCTTATCCAAATTTTCTCAGCTCAATCTTCAGATCTAGCTCGTCAAATCGCGAGTGTTGCTCTCAATCGTTTAAACAATGCGACGCTAATTGGTCAGAGTGCTCGTCATGTTATCTGTGATAATTGCCTTGAAAGTGCATGCACCTTAGTCATCATCAGTGAGTTCAACGAAACCCATCTAACCTCGGCAGTCCAGCCTTTTACGGGTAATCCAAATCAAGATAGCCAAGACTTAGCTTTGCAACTGCACCTTACCGAAGGCACCAAAACGGTCATCAGTTTGTGCGATCAGGTCGAAGGGCGTGATTACCCTATCTATAGCGCTTTTGAAAACCTGCCTTACGCATTGCCGATTGCTGGTGGACTGTGCCATGAGAATGAATTTGGCCGTTGGGTTATGTATAACGAGCAAACCTACCAGCATGCCTGTGTTGCTGTGGCTCTGACTAACCCAAGATTGAAGGTTTGGTCGGATGCGTACTCTGAGTGGAACCCGATTGGGATGAAACTGCGAGTCACACATGCGGTCGGAAATCGCTTATACGCGTTGAATGACAAGCCGGCGATTGAAGTATTCAAACATTACCTTGCGGATGGCAAAGACCTTCCTTTTAGCCAACTGATGAGCTTTCCACTTTATCGAGAACTTGGCAGAAAGAAGGGTATTTCAACACCTCTACGCATTAATGATGATGGCAGTATCGAGTTTGATAGCCCTTGGCATGTCGGTGAAGAGGCGCAGTTTTGTTATAACCACCCCTCTTTGAGCGCTGAAAAGGTGCGTCACGGTGCCGAGATGCTAGCCATGCATCAGCCTGAGTCGGTGATCATTTATAACTGTGTATCTCGACTTGAGTTTATCGACAGTAAACTTGAGCTTAAGCCATTTGAAGGGATAGTGAATACATGTGGTGCCTACTGCATGGGTGAGCTATACCGCAATGAAGACCGCCAAGAGATACTGCACCACAGCCTGACTTATATCGCTATGCGCGAGTCTGACGAGGTTAAAGAGTTTCGTTGTGAAGATTTTCAGTGTGGCTCAACAGTGTCGCCATTGCTTAACTTGGTCAGAAATGCAGTCGCTGATCTTGACAGTATGAATACCCAGATGGAGAAAAAACTCCATCAACAAGCGCGTCGCTTAACCGAGAGCTATCGCATTGACTCACGCACTGGCTTACCGAACCGTATTGTATTAAAAGAGCGCCTCAATACGATTCTATTTAGTGAACACTTACTCACGTTAAAGCTCACGAATTTCCATCAAGTTAACGAAAAATACGGCTATCAGGTGGGTGACCAGTTACTGCTTGACCTGTCTAATCACTTTATTGAGCGATTGCAGCTTCGTGTCGTGAAGGAGCCTCGCGTGAAGGTTGAGCTGTTCAGTATTGGGGTCGGAGAGTGGGCGATTATCTTTAACGCCAGTGTTGGTAGTACAAAAATAAAAGAAGGTTTCGTTGAGTTTGCCGATGACATCGAACACATAAATTTTGAGCCGTATGGTTTGGCTGATATTGATTACCTGTCAGTTTCTCTGTGTGGCGGCTTTGCTAGTCGTTGTGATTTCTTAACCGACAGCGGTGACGAGATCTTATTGAAAGCGATCGAAGCTCGACGTTATGGGGTGCGGAACAATACCCACATCACCAATGCCAAAGACATTCAGGTGAGCGAAGAGGACCGCAAAGAGCAGCTCGGTTGGTTGAGCTGTGTGAGCCGTGCGATTTTAGATCAGAACATCATTACCTACTCTCAGCCGATTGTGGAATCGGGCACTCACGAAATGATTGGCCAAGAGTGTTTAGTCAGAATCATGGAGTCGGACGGTACTATTGTGGCACCAGGAAAGTTCTTACCTATCATTGCCGACACGCACCTCTACACACGCCTTAGTCGACATATGATTAAGAGCACTATCGGTTATATGGCGGATAAACAGAGTTCGTTCTCTATCAATCTATCCCCACAAGATTTGTTGAGTGACAAGACGCTTGAGGTACTCGAGGCTGCGATCAGTGGTATGAACGATCCCACTCGACTTGGCTTAGAGGTTTTGGAATCTGAGCAAATCAAGGATTATGGCCGCATGATAGAGGTGTGTGATCACTTCCGTGCACTCGGGGCGAGAATCATTGTTGATGATTTTGGCTCTGGTTACTCCAATATTGATGAGATCATTAAGCTTGAGCCACAGATTATTAAGCTCGACGGTAGCTTGATTCGTAATATCGACAAAGACCAAAAACAAAGAAATATCGCTTCTCAGTTGGTTCGCTTATGCCAAGTGTTCAATGCTAAGACGGTTGCTGAATTTGTCCATAACCAACAGGTTTGTGAGATAGCAGAACAAATGGGTGTCGATTATCTGCAGGGTTATTACTTTGGTGAGCCTAAGCGATTGTTTTAGTTATTAATACTCATGGGTTATCATGCCGGCTGGTTTCGAAAATGCTCAATCACCATTGATGTCTGCTTTGTAGTGGAATAAGTGATGTCTAACTAACGTCACATTATTTATAAGACGATTGTAAGTATTCCGTGCAAGCCTTATCTATAATAAGCACAATAATAAATCATTAACCTAGCGATTAATGTGAATATGCAGTCGACTTCTCTCCTGATACAAGACATTGAGCAAACCCAACGTGAATTGGAAAAGATAGATTTTCATCAACACGAAAACCTACTAATTCAGGTGTTTTCGTCTTTCGAGAAAGGTTCTGTTGCGGCTGCCTGCCAAGTGATTCAATCGACTTTCCCCAATGCCAAACTGATTGGTTGCAGTGCTAACCACTACATCAGCCAAGGCGTCATCCTGCACCAAGGTCTTTATCTGATTGTTACCCGCTTTGACGCGACGTCTTACTCTTGTGGTGTTGTCGAATATAGCGAGCAACCATTGGTCGATAGCCACGCTATGTGGCAACAGCTTGAGTGCAATGATAATACTCAAAGCATCATCTGTTTCGCAGACTGCTTGCAGATAAATAACCGAGTTCTATTTTCAGCGTTTGAGCAGTCGAGATATTTATTACCTATCTGTGGCGGTGCATCGACCATCACAGATAATGGACGATGGGTGATGCTAAACGGTATTTGCTATGAAAATGCCTATGTGATGTTGGCGCTGCACAGTGCAGAGCTATCCATCACTAAAGGTTATTTCACTGAATGGAACCCTATTGGCCGGACTTTCAGAGTGACAGGAGCCCAAGATAACTGGTTGGTTGAATTGGATGGTATACCTGTTCGTGAGCTCTACAATCGTTACCTCGCTGATGGCCTTGAATTGCCTTTTGAGCAACTGCATAATTTTCCTTTGATGGTTGGTGATCCGAAAGAGCAAAGGATTCACTTACCGCTCAAGGTGACGGAATATGGAGAGATAGAGTTCAGTGGCCAATTCCAAGTGGGTGATGAGGTCCGGTTTTGTTATGACCATCCCTCATTGACCCTGGAGCAGGTCCGACTGGGGGTTCAACAACTTGCCTCTCATAAGCCGGAACAGTTTTTTATCTATAACTGTATCTCTCGCATCGACTTTATTGATGGCAACCAAGAGGTTGAGGTTTTCCAGAAGCTGGCCGACAGCTATGGCGTGTACTGCATGGGAGAACTCTATCAAGAGAATGACCAACAGCGAATCTTGCACCATAGCCTTACTTACCTCGCATTAAGAGAAGGCGAGGGTAAGGTAGTATTGCCATTAGATACACAACCCGCGACCAATATATCCCCTCTGTTTTCATTGATCCGAAATGCACTGCTTGATGTCGATGACATGAACAACAGCATGGCGAGTAAGATTCAGCAACAAGCCACCGCGTTAACTGCGAGCTACCGAATTGATCACCGTACTGGCTTGCCTAATCGAAGTGTATTGCGTGAGAAGCTGTCGAAGATGAGCAGTGATAGCCACTTGTTAGCTTTGAAGGTCACGACCTTTGGTCAGATCAATGAAAAGTACGGCTATCGAGTGGGTGACAAGCTTCTGCATGACTTGAGTGAGTATTTTCAAAAGGCGCTGTGGCAGTTCTTTGATGAGGGATGTCAGCTCTACAGTATCGGTATTGGTGAGTGGGCAGTGGTGTTCGATAGCTGGGCGAGCCAAGAACATATTCATCAGCGATTCTCGGAGTTTGCCGATCAAACCGAGCATGTAAATTTCGAACCTACAGGTTTACCCGATATTGATTACTTGTCGGTGTCTATCTGTGCGGGTATTGCCAGCCGTCGAGATTTTCCAACGACCTCTATTGATGACTTATTATTGAAGGCGATTGATGCGAGGCGCAGTGCCGTCAGCCAGAATAAACACTTAGTGAGTGCTAAGACGTTAATTCAACTGGAGAAGCATCGCCAAGAACAACTTGGTTGGCTGTCGTGCGTGAGTCGCGCTGTGCTTAATCAGAATATTGTGGCGTGTTCTCAACCGATTGTTTCGGCGCATAGCCATCAGGTAGAGAGCTACGAGTGCTTGGTTCGAATTGAAGAAGACGGTCAGTTGATTGCACCGGGTAAGTTTTTGCCAATCATAGAAGGAACGCACCTCTATACACGCCTCAGTCGTCAGATGATAACGCGCACCTTTGATTTTATGAGTCAGCGAACCGATTCGTTCTCAATTAATTTAGCGCCACAAGATTTCAGCAATGAGAAAACCATTCTTCATCTTGAACAAGCCATCAAGAAAATCAGTCACCCACAGCGTATTGGTTTAGAAGTGTTGGAAACGGAACAAATTCAGGATTACGGTCGCTTGATTGAGGTGTGTAACCACTTCCGTGATCTTGGTGTGAATATTATTGTCGATGACTTTGGTTCAGGCTATTCGAACATTGATGAGATATTGAAGCTAGAACCACAAGTCATAAAGCTTGATGGTAGTCTAATTCGCAATATCGATACGGATAAAAAGCAACGTAAGATAGCGCAACAGCTGGTGAGCTTATGTCAGATTCTGAATGCTAAGACGGTGGCGGAGTTCGTACATAATGAACAGGTGTGTCGAATCGCAGAGGATATGGGTGTCGATTACCTGCAAGGTTACTACTTTGGTCAGCCTCAACGCTTATTCTGATAGGGAGAGTAAAATCTCTTTTCAACGAACAGCCAGAGTGTGCGTTTCACGTGAAACACTAAATGGTTCAATAGATTAAAGTCCGATGTAAAAAGGGTGAGCTCATGGCTCACCCTTTTTGTTTTTAGTATCTGTCCCGTCCTGAAATGTGTTTATTGCCTTCCCGCGCGCCTGCTTGGTCTATTTGAGGGCATGGCCACACTTGTCGGCATGGAATACCTTTAGATACTGTTGGTAGTAGTCATCAATGAGTTTGGCAGGTTCACCCTCACCTAAAGACTTGAGTAACTCAACGCCCACCTCGCAAGTACACAAGTGGCCACTGTCTTGATTACGGCGCAAGGTGTATGAAGATACGCTAATGATGTCGAGGTGAACTTGTGGAACGGCTTGTAACCATGAGCTCTTGTTAAGCATCTTCTTCGCTTCTTGCCATGTGCCATCTAAGATGATGAATAGCGGTTTACGACTCAGGGCTTGGGTCATCACAGCTTGCTGGCACTCGATACTTTTATCACTTGGGAATAACAGAAACGGTTGCCGTGTTTCATCGTCAAGCAGCGCCATTAGCTCCGCTGGTGGTGTTTTCCTTTGCCATACAAGGGACCGACACTGATCAAGGGATTGCTGAAGCAGCTTTCCGGTATTGGTATCGCGCGACAGTTCATTCTCATGAGTGAGCAGTACAAGATCGATTTGGCTTTCGACACTAGGTATCAGGTGACAAATACATTGGTGAGTGAAGCCACAACCAGGGCAAGCTTGTAGGTTACTCATGTTTACAGCTTAACCCCACTTTGTGCAGGTGAGATACCATCAGCAAACAAAACCACATCGCTGATATCAGCATCATTTGCAACTGGAGCGACACTTGGGTTGAGTGGGTAGCTGACACCAGAGTATGACAGTGTGTGTTTCGCTGGTGTTGCACCGCCGCCGCTGACATTGAAGATCAGATCTTGCCAGCCGTGGTTTTGTGATTTACCTAAGCGTATGTCGCCCTTAACCAATGTCACTCGGCTATTGAAGCGCCAGTTATCTTGATGATTTTCGAAAATCAGCAGTGTACAGCCACCAGAGCCACACCAATCGAGCTGGGCAAACAGTTCTTCTTTACCATCGCCATTTAAGTCGTAGGTTAACCAGCGGTACTTAGTATTGTCTGGTGAGGTGTTATTGATCTTAAAGTATTCGCGGATCGCTTGGTCAACTTTTTGATCAAGTTGATCGCTAGAGTTGACCTGCTTTGCGGTTAGATCCACGGCCGTGGTCGTGTTCACTTGTGCCTGTTCACTCTTGGCCTCAAATAGCACCAGACCACCATTGGCAATCGGATAGACAACGTTGCCCACTTTTTCTTTCTCAGCGACCAGCTTACCGTTATTGAGCGTGAAGATACGCTCTGAGATCAGGTATTGCTGCTGGTGGCGAGTCATAACCACTTGAACCTGATTTTGGTTGAGTTGCTGCCAGAAGCCTTGTTCAACAATCGAAGGATCGCCATTGCTGTAAGAGTAAGTCGTAATGGCGCTGTGGTCATCGTTGAGCTCTAGGTTAATTGAGAACCCAGAGTTTTGTGTTGAGCTTGCGAAGTAGAGTCCGCTCCAGTCCAGAGTTGGATCTTGGTTAGATACTGTTGCACAACCGTTGTATTTGTTGTCATTAAGGTTGAGTTTCGCTTCCCAGCCATAGATCGAATCGCTCATGCCGTCGCTGCAACTCTCTTTTGTAAGGTTGAGTTTGCCTTGCGCTGCTTTACCTTCTAATTGGTAATCACGACTGCTTGGTGTGGTGCGGCTTGATTCAATATCGAGGATCTGTGGCTGTTCGCCCATCTTAGTGTATTTGAGCTGGTCTTTATCGAAGCTTGCTGACCAGAAAGGTTCATTGCCGAATACACGTGTTGAACGCAAGGGTTGCTCACAACGATCAGGGTTTTCTGCGGTTAGGATATTCACTTGATCAACCACGAAACGTGCCGTGAAATCTGCGTTATACCCTGTTTGGCTCGGTACGGTTAGATGACCAATCAGCTCGCCGTATAAGGCTTGGTAAGGTCTCGCTGAGAGCCCTTGCGCTTCTAATGCGAGTTCTGGTGTTAAATCTAACCAGTATTGTTGTTGGCTACCGCAAGGGGTGAAGGTTCGGCTTTCGTGGCCAACCACAACCTGACCACGCATGATGAAGGTTTGCGGTTGAATGCTCAGTGGCTCATCCAAGGTTGTTGGTGGAACTTCAGATTGTTGCGGCGTATCTGGCGCCGTTACACAACCTTGTAGCGCGAATGCGACTAGCCATGTCACTGGGTTTTTCATTACCTTCATGTTATATCTTCCTCGGAGCAACCGTTAATTGGATTTATTATGGCATATTGGTTATTTAAAACAGAACCCGACACCTTTTCTATTCAGACTCTTAGAGTACAAAAAACCTCTTGTTGGGAGGGTGTACGCAACTATCAGGCTCGAAACATGATGCGTGATGATGTCAAGCTTGGAGACTTGGTGATGATATACCACTCATCATGTAAAAAAGTTGGCGTAGCAGGGATCGCAAAAGTAACCAGAGAAGCCTACCCAGATCATTTTCAATTCGATCCCGAGAGTGATTACTACGATCCTAAATCTTCTCCTGATAATCCTCGCTGGATTATGGTGGATGTCGAGTTTGTACGAGTGACTGAGCGTTTGATTCCCTTAGCAACATTGAAAGCCATGCCAGAGCTATCAGAAATGCCATTGGTGAAGCGCGGTAATCGCTTGTCCATCATGCCTGTTACTGAACAGGAGTGGCAGGCCATCTTAAGCAAAGAAGTACTCGGTTCTCGCTAACCTTAGAGGAAGCTTTTAGCGTAAGGTTCAAAAAAGGCAGCCATTGGCTGCCTTTATGTTTTTATTGGGACTGCTTAGAGTAGGTGTTTTTCTAAGTAGTGAGCAACGGCGTCGTCTGCGTTGCTGCCAATCACTTCATTGTCTGGCAGAGCTTTCATCACTTTCTCGTGTGATGTGCCCATGATCAGGCCTTTACCCGCCATAGCTAGCATCTCAGCATCATTCATACCATCACCAAAGGCGATGCAGTTATCAAGAGTCAGGTTCAGTGATTTCGCAACCGCGTCTAACGCATGGCCTTTCGATACTTCTGCTGCCATCACTTCTAGACACCAAGGTGTTGAGAAAGCGATGTTCAGTTTGTCGCCAAACATGTCTCTTAGCTTTTGTTCAAACGTCACTAGGTATTCATGGTCTTGTTCTGGGTGTGTGAAGAAAACTTTCGCAATGCCATCACTCGGCGCGTTGTCAGCTTCAAATCGCTTGTAGCTAAAGCCAGACTCACTGTGGAACTTAGCCAGCATTTCATCTTCACGATCCAGCAACCAATCTTCATTTTGGTACATGTGAATGAAGATGTTTGGATCTTGGCGAACCACATCAATAACAGGCTGAACTAAATCCTGAGGCACGTTCTGGCTATACATTAGCTGATCATTTTGGTCGTGTACGCGCGCACCGTTTGAAGTGATCATGTAGCCCGGAATACCAGCAATCTCTCGAATACCCGCAACATCGACATGGTGGCGACCCGTCGCGAAGATAAAGGTGTAACCTTGGTCGTGTAACTTCTTGAGTGTCAGCTTGGTAAAATCGCTTAACTGATGGTTGGGAGCCAGAAGCGTACCATCTAAATCAGAGGCAACGATTTTCACGGAATCTTTAAGTGCAGGAATAGTCATTTAACCCTCATTGCAAAATGCTTAACCAATATCGACACCAGCCAATGCTAGCGCCCTTTGAAATACAATATCTCTATCTAGAAATTGTATGCCAAATTCACGCAAGAAAAGAGGGCAAAGCTCACTTACTTCTCTTCCTCTTTAGCACATATCTTCTTGGTAGGTTGCTTAGCGTGTTAGCTCTGGGAAAAAAACTGATTGATCGCATCCAGTGTTTGATTGCGGTATTCATCTTGCTCAAACAACACTTCATGCCTAGAACCTTCAATCAACTTAAACTGGCAATTAGAGTTCGTTTTCTTCAGTTTAGAGATGAACTTTACTTGGGCACTGTTGCTGACAATCTTCTCTTCCCCTGCTTGAATCAAAAGCAGTGGGATTTTGATTTGGCGAGTTTGTTGGATGGCCTGCTTGGCTGCCATTAACCCTTGCCACACCCAGCGTGTGCTCGGTCCGCCTACCTGCAAAGAGGGTGACTCGTCATACAAACGGCGGAACCACTGATAGCGAACCTTGCTGTGGCTCAGTAAGTTGTTTTCGAAAGGTTTTGAGTAATACGCTTGTTGGCCTGGCGCATAAGTTGGTTTAGCGTGATATGCGGTAAGCACTTGTCCAACAACCATCGCGATAGGTTTTAGGTACCATTCAGTGTTGATGCCAAACATCGGCGCACACAGGGTTACCTTATCAAACGGGTGATCCGGATGAGTCTGTAGATAGCGAGTCGCGATGGTACTGCCCATTGAATGTGCAAGAAGATAACGCTCGGTATATTTACTTAAGTCAAAACTGGCAATGATGTCAGACATGTCTGATGCATAATCATCGAACTCATGAATGTGACCAATGTCAGAGTCTGTTACCATACGTTCCGACTGACCTTGACCTTGGTGGTCAAATGAATAAACGTCATAGCCTTGTTGATAGAAATCATAAAAGAGTTCTTGGTATTTTAGGCAGCACTCGATACGGCCATTTGAAATAACGATGGCTTTGGTATGAGTCGGTGAGGTTAGGCTACACCAGTACAGCTTCTTTTTACCGGATGATGTTACATACCCATCTTTTCGTTGTTGCCAAAGAGTGGGGATCGGGTGTTTAATCGCTTGCTCGAACTGAGGTTCTTGCGTGTACGAAAACGGGGCGACGCTGTGGTTTTCCATGGGAAATTACCTGAACTGGTGCATGTGAGAGCTTTATCGCTACTAATGTTGTTAGATTAAAGAACTAGTAAGGAAATGCAAATGGATACTCATGTTTGGCTTGCTTATGTCGTCACGGCGATATTGTTTAGTTTGGCTCCGGGTTCAGGTACCGTTAACTCAATCAGCAATGGACTAAGTTATGGTACCAAGAAGTCGCTCGCGTCGATCGCAGGCTTACAGCTCGGTCTTGCATTCCACATAATGCTGGTGGGCGCGGGTATTGGCGCATTAGTCGCTCAATCTGCGTTGGCATTCACTATCATCAAATGGGTGGGCGTGATTTACCTTCTTTGGTTGGGTATTCAAAAGTGGCGTGACAACTCTAGCTTAGTGGCCTCACAAGAAAACTCGACGCTATCGAGTGGCAAGCTGCTTAGAAATGCGGTGCTGATTAACCTTACCAACCCAAAATCTATCGTATTTTTGGTGGCTTTGTTTCCTCAATTTATCGATCCCACACAACCACAAGCACCGCAGTTATTAGTGCTAGGTGTGACGACGGTATTCATTGATAGCGTTGTTATGTTGGGCTACACCTCATTAGCTTCACAAATGGGACGTTTTATTCGTTCAGATCGCATAATGGGTAAGATAAATAAAATCTTTGGTGGTATGTTCATGGGCTGCGGCGCATTGCTGGCTGCCGCTAAAGCCTAGTGAAAGCAATAGAGTTATAGTTAAATCAATTAGAGTTATCAAGAAATGACCGCTACGTATGTTGCTCGACAACCTATCTTAAACCGTAACAAGAACACACTTGGTTATGAGCTGCTGTTTCGTGACGGAGAAAGGAATGCCTATCCAGCGCATATAGAGTCTAACAGAGCAACGTATCGTCTGATTGTTGAGAATTTCTTGTCGGTTGGTCTTAACCCGTCGATCCCATCTTCACGTTGCTTTATTAACTTCCCGTATCAAAGCTTGATTCGTCGGTTGCCTTTGAGCTTGCCGAAAGACAAGGTTGTGGTTGAGATCCTCGAAACCTGCCAACCGACCGACGAATTATTAGAAGCCGTTAAAGAGCTATACCAAGCGGGGTACATGATTGCTCTAGATGACTTTACTTCGACGCCAGAATGGGAGCGTTTCCTTAAATACACACATATTGTTAAGCTCGATATCATGCAGATGGGCTTGGATGAGGCGTGTGATTTGGTAAAAGCTCATCAAGGGAAAAAGTTTAGCTTTCTTGCTGAACGAGTCGAAACCGAACAAGAATTCCAGCAAGCCAAAGAGGCGGGCTTTAAGTTCTTCCAAGGCTATTTCTTTAGTAAACCGGAAATCATCAAGACCAAGTACATCAGCCCTGAACAAGTGATTGCCATGGAGCTGTTCCAAGAAGTGTGTAAGCCGGATGTCGACTTCCAACGTGTCGAGAGCATCGTCGCGAAGGATGTCGCTTTGTCTTATAAGCTACTGCGTTTTGTGAACACCATGTCGCCTCGTCTTGAGGTAACTATTTCGTCATTCCGTCAGGCCTTGGTTTACTTGGGGCAAGAGAAGCTGAAAATGTTTGTTTCGCTGGCGGTGGCGTCTTATGTCTCTGATAAAAAGCCGAAAGAGTTGTATGGCTTGTCTTTACAGCGAGCGCAATTTTGTCAGCGTATGTCTCGTTATCAGGTATTTGAAGGGCACACTGAGCAAGCCTTTATGATTGGTTTGTTCTCATTGTTGGATGCATTGCTCGATCTATCGTTAGAGAATTTAGTTGAGCAACTGCCTTTGTGTAAAAGTATCAAGGTGGCTCTGCTACGTAGAGAAGGGCCATATGGTACCTTGCTCGCGCTTGAAGAGAGCTTTGAACATGCCGATTGGCAACAGCTTGATGAGCACTGCGCTGATTTAGGATTAAGCGTGGATCAGGTAAAAACGGAGCTTACCGAAGCTCGCCGTTGGAGTCATACCGTGACCAACAAGCTCTGATGTTTCTTCGTTAAACTTTTATGACAATTGAAACGCACGCCTTGACGTGCGTTTTTTTATAATTAATATATACGCATATCCATATATGAGTATGTAGTTATGCTTCCTCACCAATTTTTTAAATTACTGTCTGATGAAACGCGAGTGCGTTGCTTAATGATGATTGTGCGCCAAGAGTGCCTCTCTGTTGGTGAGTTGACTCAGGCATTACAAGAAAGTCAGCCAAAGGTTTCACGCCACCTTGCGCAGTTGCGCTCAAACGGCATTTTGACTGACGTTCGCCAAGGACAATGGGTTTTCTACCGCTTATCCAAAGATTTACCGGGTTGGATGCTAAAGTTAATTGATGACCTTATCGCATCGAACTGTTTGAAAACTGAATATCAACAAGACATTGAACGCCTAGAAGCTATGACTTCACGCCCTCAATGTTGCGTTTAATTGAATATTTTTAGATTCCCCACTAGCTGAGAGAGCATACGATGACAGTTAAAGTAGGTATTAATGGTTTTGGCCGCATCGGCCGTCTAGCACTTCGAGCAGCATTCGATTGGGCAGAGCTAGAGTTTGTACAAATTAATGATGTAGCGGGCGATACCGCAACGTTAGCACATCTTCTAGAGTTCGATTCAGTTCAAGGTCGATTTCACCACGAAGTAACTGCAGAAGGCGATGAGATGATCATAAATGGCCAGCGCATCAAGACCACACAAGAGCGCGACATCGATGCGATCGATTGGTCTGGCTGCGATGTGGTTATCGAAGCGACCGGTGTTCACCGTAAGACTTCTTTCCTAAACAAATACCTAGAGCAAGGCGTGAAGCGTGTTGTGGTATCAGCGCCAGTGAAAGAAGAAGGCATCGCAAACATCGTTGTTGGTGTGAACGACAACATTTTTGAACCAGCAGTACACAAAATTGTGACGGCTGCGTCTTGTACCACTAACTGCATCGCTCCAGTAGTGAAAGTGATCAACGAGAAGCTTGGTATAGAGAATGCGTCATTCACAACGATTCACGATCTAACTAACACGCAAACCATTCTAGATGCGCCGCACAAAGATCTACGTCGTGCACGTGCATGTGGCATGAGCTTAATCCCAACAACAACTGGCTCTGCGAAGGCGATTGTTGAGATCTTCCCTGAGCTAGAAAACCGCATCAACGGCCACGCGGTTCGTGTACCACTAGCGAACGCGTCTCTGACTGACATCATCTTCGAAGTGAAGCAAGACACGACGGCAGAAGAAGTGAACGCGATGTTGAAAGAAGCATCTGAGAACGAGCTAAAAGGCATCCTTGGCTTTGAAGAACGCCCACTTGTGTCTATCGACTACAAAGGCGATCAACGTTCAACAATCGTAGATGCACTATCAACTATGTTGGTAGGTAAGCGCATGGTTAAGATCTACGCTTGGTACGACAACGAAATGGGTTACGCGACTCGTACGGCTGAGTTAGTGCGTACCGTTGGTTTAGCTTAATACTCTTCATACTTGAAGCTGCAGCGTTGTTAACTGCGTAAGTTCACCGGAGCGCCGGCCGCCCTAATCACATAGAGCCCCTATGCTCATAGGGCTGAACTTCATTCCTTTGTAGGGAAAAGGTTACCTAGCTGCAACTCCAATTATTTTGAGTATTGGTTCTATAAGAATTTAAGAGATAACACTATGACACACCCAACATGGCAATTAGACCTTGAACAAGGCGCGCTGATTCTGACTCCATGCCCAGGTACTAAAGACGCTGATCTTGATGCATCTCTGGCACAACTGAAAGAGCAAGGCGTTGAAGCTATTGTGACTGCGCTCGATGATGCAGAGCTAGCAAGCAAAGACGTGGCAGCACTTGGCGAGAAAACTCGTGTGCTAGGCATGCAGTGGTTCCAAATCGAAATCGAAGACGATTGTGCTCCGGGTGCTGAGTTTGCGGCGAAATGGTCTGCAGCAAGCCCTGAGCTACACAAAATCGTTGATAGTGGCGCTAAGGTAGCAATGCACTGCATGGGCGGCTCAGGTCGTACCGGTTTGTTCGCGGCTCATCTGCTTTTAGAAAAAGGCTGGGATCTCGACAAGATCGTTCAAGAAGTTCAAGCACTGCGTCCAGGTGCTTTCACTAAACCTATCCAGGTTGAGTACATCAATGGCGTAGCGAATAGCGAATAGCGAATAGCTAATAGTCATCGGTGTTAGACAAGGAGCTTTTGGTATCTGGAGTGTTAAGCTTATCGTGACCCAAAAGCTCTTTTTGTTTTGATTGCAGAGATAGCATTATGTTTTCAAATCTAAGTAAGAGCGTTCGCCAATACATGTTGGTGACTTTCAACTACTGGAACTTCACCATTACCGATGGTGCACTTCGTATGCTGGTGGTCCTGTATTTCTACGACCTTGGTTACAGTTCGTTAGAGATCGCCTCACTGTTCCTTTTCTATGAATTCTTTGGTGTGGTGACGAACCTAATCGGTGGCTGGCTGGGGGCGCGTCTTGGCCTCAATAAGACCATGAACATTGGCCTCGGGATGCAAGTCTTTGCCTTGGGTATGTTGGCATTGCCATCGGCTATGTTGACTATTCCTTGGGTAATGGCAGCGCAGGCCTTGTCAGGTATCGCTAAAGATCTCAATAAGATGAGTGCCAAGAGCTCAATCAAAACCTTGGTACCGGATGAGAAGCAAGGTGCTTTGTATAAGTGGATTGCGATTCTGACCGGGTCTAAGAATGCGCTGAAGGGTGCAGGCTTCTTTATTGGTGGTTTGCTGCTTTCAACTATTGGCTTCCAATACGCTGTGCTTGCGATGGCAGCCGTGTTGGCATTGGTGTTCATTGGCAGTGTGTTGAGCTTAGAAGCGGACATGGGTAAAGCGAAAACCAAGCCTAAATTCAAACAGATCTTCTCTAAGTCTGAATCCATCAACATCCTATCTGCAGCGCGTATGTTCCTATTTGGTGCCCGTGATGTGTGGTTTGTGATTGCTTTGCCGATTTACCTAGGCAGTGTGTTTGGTTGGGATCATTCATGGGTTGGTGGTTTCTTAGCTGCTTGGACTATCGCTTATGGCTTTGTACAGGGCATTGCGCCGAAGATTACTGGTAAAGCTCAAGGCAAGGTGCCAGATGGCCATGCTGCGCTGTTATGGGCAGGTGCGCTGGCTATCGTGACTGCTGCTATCGCTTATGCAGTACAGATTGGTTGGCAACCAGAGCTCGTTATCGTGGGTGGTTTGATGGTATTTGGTGCCATCTTTGCGGTGAACTCATCACTTCACTCATATTTGATTGTGAGTTATGCGAAAGGCGATGGCGTTTCTCTTGATGTCGGTTTCTATTACATGGCAAACGCGATGGGCCGTTTGATTGGCACGATATTGTCGGGCTTGGTATTCCAAATGGCAGGTTTGTTTGCGTGTCTGTGGGTTTCCTTCGCATTCTTAGCGATAACGACGGTGATCTCTCTGCGTTTACCTAAAGTACCGCAAATCTCAGCGGCATAAGCTTCAGCCGCATGAGTAAGAGCTCAAGTCGCATAAGCTAGCGTCGTATGAGCTAAATTCGCGATAAGCATCTCCTTTAACACTAAGCTGACTTGGTATTTATTCCGGTCAGCTTTTTTATTGCTATAGTAGAATGATTGAATATTAATCAGGCATTTACATGAAGCAGCGAATTCTCTTTTTTGATTTAGCACGATGTGTCGCGGCCGTAGCGGTTATCGCGATTCATGTTTTGGCGCCTTATCGCAATGAATTGGGCACTATTCCTTTCGGTGAATGGTTTACTGCCATTACGGTAAACGGTTTCAGCCGCTGGGCAGTACCTGTGTTCATTTTGATTACTGGCGCACTGATGCTCAGTGATCAGCGCCCGTTTGACGCCAAATACTACCTCAAGCGTCGTCTGGGTAAGGTACTGATACCTTTCATTGTCTGGTCGCTTTTCTATACCTATCTTTCGGGTTGGTCGGCAATGGGCTTTGATGCCGACGTCAGTTGGGACGTGTTGCTTAATAGCTACCATCATTACACCTATTACCACCTTGGTTTCTTCTATTACTTCATCCCGCTCTACTTTGTGATTCCGTTCTTGCAGATCATGGTCAGAAAGTACGGTGATAGATCTGTCTATGCCTTTACGGCGGTATGGTTGTTCACAACATTGCTGTTCTTACTGAAAATCGATGGCCCTTGGAGTCACGAGTTGTGGTTGTACACCGGTTACTTACCATTGGGTTACTTGCTGTATAAGATTGTGCCACTTAACAAGATGACAGTTGGCGTGAGTGTATTACTGGGTGGATTTGCGTTACTAACCACGGTTTACATGGTGGTTGATGCAAGCTTGGTGGCAGAAGAGTACACGGTAGGGCGCTGGTTATCTTACAAGACGTTGAATACCGTATTAGCAGCGAGCATGGTGTTCATGGTATGCCGTTACTATGGTGAAGGCTTGTCTGAGAAGAGTAACCAAGTAGTTGGCTTTATCAGTAAGCACAGCTTAGGTATTTACCTGCTGCACCCTATTGTCTTGTGGCCAATGAAAGAGTTCGGTTGGTACCAAGGACATCCAGCTTGGGTTATTCCATTATGGATTGTGATCAGCGGAGCTGGCGCGTTATGGATGAGCTGGTTGGTCTCTAAGTCAGAGAAAACACGTTGGTTATTGCCTTAGCGGTGAGTGCTAAGGCTTTCTGATGGATTGCTTAGGAGAGACAGTTGAAGCGGCTGACGTTTAGCGCTTCAACGCAAAGTGTAAGAACTTATCGCCTTGGTAGGTTAAGGTTCCTTTGTCGCCCGGGTTAAGGGCGTGGAAGTAGTGGATGCCGACTTGGAATTCTCGCTTCGGACCAACCACACCACGTTGAACGTAAATCCAGTACTCTTGATCTTCTTGGCCAGGTTCTGCGTCAGGAAGGTCGATGGATTGTTTGTCTAACACCGTGACATTCACTTTCTTCTCTGGCGCATTTTCACCTTGCGAGTGTTTTCTATAGAAACCAATAAATACCCAAGCCGCTAGAGCAGCGAGTGCAAAGATGGCAAAAAAGAGTGAATTAGGCATATAACCTCCATGTAGTCGTGATGGTTATTCTAGTCTTTCAGGCAATAGGGATATGTGTTTAAAGCCGTTATTCGTGAACTGTTGTAAGCCAAGCTGATTATTTTTCGGCAGACATCACATTTAATGGCCAGTTTGGGATAAAGCATTGTTATTTATTGTCTCTTTCTCTCGTAAATAACAGTGATTTTGTATAAGAATAGGGAAATGCTCGACTAGAATTATAGTGTGGAGTGGGAGGGCCAAGATGACCGATATTGAAAAAGTGGTGACAAGAACTCGCAATATAGAGAAATTATTGAGGCTTCAATATCATGCCGAAGGCGAAGGATTGCATGAGCTTGTAACAAGCTGTGAAGAAAGGTTACCGCACGATATGGTGAGTAAGCTGCGTTATATCGCAACGTGTCGTAACAAGGTAGTCAATGAACATGAGGCTAAGTTGGAAGACCAACATAAATTCATCATGATGTGTAACGACTGTGAGAAGGAGCTGACTCCACGTAGTGGTCGTTTTATCTGGCGAGTTGCGATTTTACTGATGATGGCAATGACTTTAGCTGCCGCAGGTTTCTATTATGCGAACTGGGATGTGCTAACACTGCATCTGTTTTCGAAGTGAAAAAATTGAACAAAAAAAGGGACGCTCATGGCGTCCCTTTTTTTATCTGTAACTTGCTTAGTACATCATCGGTAGTGTCATTAGACCTACAACTACCGCGATCATTACAAGTCCTTGTCTTTGCGAAGATGAAATCATAACACTACTCCTAAATTTGGTTGTCTCTCGCTATGTTTTAAAGAATAGCCCACTTATAGGTTTAGATCAAGAATTACTTTCGAAAGCTCCAAAAGTAGTAGAAAACTATTAGTTTTTGGCTTGTTTGTCTCTATTTAACTGTGTGTTTTGGTGTGTTCTTATTTTGTTCGTTGTGATTCATGTTTGTTCTTATTTATTTTAAGTTGCTGTTTTATAATGGTTGTTATGTGTGATTTATATTGTTAAAGGTTGTTAAATTGTATTAATGGGGGTTGGTGGTGGTGAGGTTTGTTTTGGTTGGTTTTTTAAATTTTCGGCTTGGTTTTTGTGGCGGTTTTTACCGGGGGCTTGAAATAACCTGACAAAACTGGGCTTTAAAAAAGAAAACTGGCTACTTTACAAGTCTAGGGTTGGTTGGTGTTTTTATTTTCCTATTAAACTTGAGTTTATCTCTTTAAGTTATTGTTATTATTTACTTTAAATGTGTTTATTTTAATTTTTCAAGTGTGGTTTTTGGCGGAATATGGTCGGTTTTTGTGGGTCTGATAGGTTAGAATTGACCAAAATTCAAGTATGGTGACTCTAATGCCAGTTTGAATGGGTTTTATGATGATTCGCGCTAGTTTTAAACGAATGGCCATTGTCACGGTAGTAATTGTTACGACTTCAATCTAAAGAGACTCTTTTTAGTGGAAGCGTAATCAAGATCCAACTTTGAGGCGCTGAGGCTTTACATCAACACTCGTGTGCCTAGACTGGCGACGATTTAAAGCAATAGGGCAAATGGTATGTGGAGTTGGTTGGCGGTTTCCTTGTCTGGTATCGGAGCAATAGCAGGAACGAAACATGGACATATCGGTCAGGCCTTATCGTATAAGGTTTTTACCTTTGTATTATTAGCGACCATTGCTTTAACTCAATCTGTCGTTGCTGATTTTACCTATTGGGTCGTTGCTGGGTTGGCGGTTTCTGCGATCGCAGATGTCTTGCATACTGTTACTCAAAAACGTTCTCTGCATTTTGTTTGCTTCTTGTTGGCTCAGCTCTGCTACAGCAAAGCATTTTGGTTACAGCTATCAGGAGAAATGGTCTGGTGGTTATTCGCGCTGCTGTTGGCGGCTTGTGTCGTTGCTTTCTTCTTATTACTGCCTCGCTTAGACAAACTCGTCTTTCCTGTGGTTATCATGGGTATTGTGCTTATTCAGCTTGCATGGGCTTCTGGTGAACTCTGGTTGCTTGATCCTCAACTGTCGCATGCGGTGGGCTTTGCTGGTTGTGCCGTGTTGCTGCTTTCGGCATTAGCATACGCGCTAAATTTCTATCGTAGCCCAATTAAGGGTGCCTACTTTTGGGTGACGGGCAGTTACTTTCTGGCTCACGCTCTCATTGTTGCTTCCCTTACCATTTAGGGTAGAGCTAGCTTAACTCTGAGCTACATCAAGGCAGCTCAGATGAAAGTAGGTACTCTACATCTACTTCATTAAACATGAGATAGAGTTATGACTACCGAAATTCATGCACACAACGTTTTAAACCTACTGAGTGAAAAGCCACTGACTCGCGAAGAGTTGACGCAGGAGCTTGCTCAAACTTATGGCGCAGAAGCGCGCTTTCATACCTGTAAGCTGAACGGCCTGGATTTAGATGGATTGCTGAAGTTTTTCTTGAAGATGGAAAAGGTCGTAGTTATTGATGACAAGCTTTGCACTAATCGCGAACGTGTGTGTAACCACTAATTCCCAGTGACTTGGTTTTTAGAGCCTTTTGGCTTTTATAGATTAAGAGGAGTGGATGCGATGTTTTCGGTTCCACTCTTTGAATTACCTTTCTACCTTTCTAGTTGCTCTCGAAAAACCATCTTCTAATTACATAAGTTAATCCTTTTATTACTGCGTTCGAAAATCAATGTTGAGGCTGCTATACTCCGCGCACTTACGCTTTTCGAGACAAACTTATGGAAATTTTATCTGCAGCAACCATGCTGTTTCTTATTATGGATCCGCTTGGCAACCTGCCAATCGTGCTCTCTATCCTTAAGCATATTGATCCGAAGCGTCGTCGTATTGTTCTTGTTCGTGAACTGATGTTTGCGCTGATTATCCTGCTGTTGTTCTTGTTTGCTGGTCAAAGCATTATGAACTTCCTGCATGTGCAGCCTGAAACCTTGAGTATCTCTGGCGGTATTATTCTGTTCATCATCGCGATTAAGATGATTTTCCCAAGTGCGGGTAGTATTACTGGCCTCGCGGCGGGTGAAGAACCGTTTATTGTGCCGATGGCGATCCCAATGATTGCTGGCCCTTCAGTGATTGCGGCATTAATTCTGTTGTCGACACAGCACCCTGACAACATGTTAGAGCTTTCAGCCGCGGTGATGTTGGCTTGGGGCGCTACCTTCTTCATTCTGATGTTTAATGGCTTCTTCCTGCGAGTGTTGGGTGAGAGAGGCCTTAAAGCCATCGAACGCTTGATGGGCTTGTTGCTGGTTATGCTGTCGACGCAAATGTTCCTAGATGGTGTGAAAGGCTACATGGGTTAACATCAGTATCATCGCTGAATAAAAAAACGCCGCTCAAATGAGCGGCGTTTTTGTCTCTACTGTTTCTGTCATGATGTTTTCTGTAGCTAAGCGTTTTATATCTGAGCTTAAGCTTGATTACATCATGTGCTTGCGTCGGATATCGAGTAGGGCAAAGACACCGAAAATCAATATTGACCACTTCTCCCAACGTGACATTTCGATCTTGTCGCCGAAAGCACCGATAAAAATCAGCATCTGCAGGCCGTGCATGAAGAACAAGAACGCTGTCATGATATAAAGCGCAATCGCCGCATTACCCGGGAACGGGTAGAAAATATTTACGATTAAGATAAACCAAACAAAGGCGATGGCTGCTTTTGCTAGTGGAAGCAAGAACTTCATTCAATAACTCCTATTCTTCAGTGATTCGATTGAACAGTCGGTAACTTGACTGTCCGGTAGTCTTATCGCGATGCAATTCCCAGTTCTCTGGCATAGCTTCGAGTTTCAGCTCTTTCTCTGTCTCGACGTAAATGATGGCATCGTCTGCAAGCCAACCGTTACTCTCAAGCAGTTGTACTGTTTCTGCCAATAAGCCTTTACGAAATGGTGGATCAAGGAAAACCATATCGTAAGGGGTGCCTGGCTTCTTAAGGAAAGAGATAGCGTCAGTATTTACAACATTGATGTTGTCTGCTTTGAGCTCTTTCGCGTTATCAGAAAGTTGTTTAGCAGCCTTTTGGTTCATTTCGAGCAGCGTCACCATTTTTGCTTGGCGAGAAGCTGCTTCAAAACCTAAACCGCCAGAACCGGCAAATACATCCAAGCAAGTTGAATGTGGGATATCTTGAGCCACCCAGTTAAAGAGTGTCTCTTTTACTCGGTCAATGGTTGGGCGTAATCCTTCTAAATCATGGACGGGCAGTTTTCTACCTCTCCATGAGCCACTAATAATTCGAACAAAGCCTCCGGATGGCTTTTTTTGTGATGTGTTTTGCTGGCGACGTCTTACCATAGATTTTTTGACCGCTAATAAAGTGATACTATACCGAGCCCAATTTAAGTGGGTTCGTGTATTAAATAAATTTGCAATGACAAAGTGTATCAAGCTAAAAGCAAACTTATCACTGCTTTGTCATTTTTCTTTACTATTCGTTTGTACAAGCTTGTATTGTATAACAATAGCAAAGAGTCGACGTGTATTAAGTCAATACAGCTAATTAGTAGATCTAGGAAACTCCTCTGATGACGGAAAAAAAGAAGCGCGGATTATTATCGTGGCTTGGTTTTGGTGAAGAAGAACAAAGCCCAAAAACTCAGAATGAAGCGAACGTAGAAAGCGTTGAAGATCAAACTGAAGTTGAATCACAAGTTGAGGCTGAACAGGTCGCGCCTGAAGCTGAAGTCGCTAAGCCAACGGCATCTGAGCAAGCGCTTGAAGAAGCTCAACAAGAACAGCAACCTGTCGCAGCAGAAGCAGAAGCAGAAGCAGAAGCAGAAGCAGAACAGGAAGAAGTGGTTGTTCCTCAAGCTAAGGTTGAAGAAGTACAAGAGAAGCCAACAGAAAGCTTCTTTGCTCGCCTTAAGCGCAGCCTAAGCCGCACTAAAGCAAACATCGGCGCCGGTTTCTTCGGTCTGTTCAAAGGCAAGCAAATCGATGAAGATCTGTTTGAAGAGCTAGAAGAGCAACTTCTGATCGCTGATGTGGGTATGAATACCACGGTTAAGATCATTGAAAACCTGACAGAAAAAGCATCTCGCAATGACCTAAAAGACGGTGAAGCGCTTTATGGTCTGCTCAAAGAAGAGATGGCAGACATCTTAAGCCAAGTAGAACAGCCACTGGTTGTTGATACCACTAAAACACCTTACGTTATCTTAATGGTTGGTGTGAACGGTGTAGGTAAGACAACTACGATCGGTAAACTGGCAAAACAATTCCAAAATGAAGGCAAGAAAGTGATGCTAGCGGCGGGTGATACCTTCCGTGCTGCAGCCGTTGAACAGCTTCAGGTTTGGGGTCAGCGTAATGATGTGCCGGTTATCGCTCAGCACACAGGTGCGGATAGTGCGTCTGTTATCTACGATGCGATTGAAGCAGCGAAAGCACGTGGCGTTGATGTTGTGATTGCCGATACAGCGGGTCGTTTGCAGAACAAGAGCAACTTGATGGAAGAGCTGCGTAAGATTGTTCGTGTAATGAAGAAGATTGATGACTCTGCACCACACGAAATCATGCTAACGCTCGATGCCGGTACGGGTCAGAATGCTATCAGCCAAGCGAAACTATTCAGTGAAGTGGCTCCAGTAACCGGTATTACACTGACTAAGTTAGATGGTACGGCGAAAGGTGGCGTAATTTTCTCAATTGCTGACCAGTTCCAGATTCCAATCCGCTACATTGGTGTGGGTGAAGGTATTGATGACCTGCGCCCATTTGAATCTAAAGACTTCATTGAAGCACTATTTAGCCGCGAAGAGTAACGCGAGTAGCAAAGTGGTTTATCCTTAATCTGCTACCGTTTTTAAATTTGATATTAGTGATCGTAAGAGGAATTTTCGGTGATCAAATTTCAGCAAGTGAGTAAAGCCTACCGAGGTGGAAGACAAGCGCTCCAAAAAGTGGACTTTCACCTGAAACGTGGAGAGATGGCTTTTTTGGGTGGGCACTCTGGGGCTGGTAAAAGTACCTTGCTGAAGTTGATCTGCGCGATAGAGCGTCCAACCGATGGACGTGTCTGGTTCAACGATCACGATATCACTCGTATCCCAGCCAAAGACATCCCTTTCTTACGCCGTAATATTGGGATTGTTTTTCAAGACCATCGCCTGCTGATGGACCGTTCGATTTTCGATAACGTCGCTCTGCCTATGCGTATTGAATCTATTTCTGAAAACGAAATAAAACGCCGAGTCAGTGCTGCGTTGGATAAGACAGGCCTATTAGATAAAGCCCGTTGTTTGCCAAGCCAGCTTTCTGGTGGTGAACAGCAACGTGTGGGCATTGCTCGGGCTGTGGTGAACCGTCCAACCCTACTGCTTGCGGATGAGCCGACGGGTAACCTAGACCCTGAATTATCTAACCGTGTGTTGCGATTATTTGAAGAGTTCAACCGCGCAGGTGTGACGATCATCCTAGCGACGCACGATATCGGGTTAGTGAACACTCGCCCTCAGTACCGCCATCTTGAATTAAACCAAGGATTTTTGAGTGAGGTTGAAGACTATGGCCGCGAATAAGCGCATCAAAAAACCTCAATCTAATCGAGCAGCAAACCGCACCTCAAGCGACGGCTTCTTTGTTGTTCACTGGAAACAAGCCAAGTCATCGTTCTCGCAAATGTGGCAGCGCCCGTTAGGCAACTTGCTGACCCTTGCGGTGATCTCTATGGCGTTGGCGATGCCAGCTTGTTTGTACCTGTTGGGTAAAAATGTGGGTGAAGTAGCGCAAGATGTCACTAGCCCGTCACAAATAAGTGCTTATGTAGAGGATGGTATTCCTGAGCCACGAGTAATGGTGCTTAAGGATGAAATCGAAAGTTGGGATCAAGTTGAGCTGGTGGAGTACATATCTCCGCAGCAAGGGCTTGCAGACCTCAGCCAGTATTCTGGTTTTGAAGACGCCCTAACTATCCTAGATGATTATTCACTGCCAGGTGTGCTGGTGATTACACCAAGCGTACACAGCGATACCTTAATTAAAGAACTGGCAGGCACAGTTAAACAACAAGAATTAGTAACCGATGTTCGTCTAGACGAAGATTGGTTAGCTCGATTAGATGCGATCAAAGCACTCGCGGCTGTCATCGTGATTACCTTAACGGTATTGATGTTGGGCGCGGTATTTCTGATTATCGGCAATACACTACGATTTAATGTGTTGGCGCATAAAGAAGAGATTCAAACCATGAAGCTGATTGGTGCGACCGACAGCTACATTCTTCGACCATACCTTTATGCTGGGATGTGGTTTGGCGTATTAGGTTCGATTAGCGCTTGGGTAATGACGGCATTAATTACCGTATTACTGAACAGTGCAGTGGATGACTTGGCTCAGTTGTATGACAGCCACTTCCGCTTAATTGGCCTGAGCTGGGATGAATCTTTACTGCTTTTGATCGTCGGAACTCTGCTTGGTAGTGTGGCTGCGAAGCTTTCTGCACAGCGTCACCTAAAAGAAATTGAACCAGTTTAGGTGAATAGAGTCATATTTAGACGAAAAATAGGCACTTCTTAACCAGTTTTTGCCTTGTATAGACGAATTGATTATGCATAATTACTTCCCCCTCCTTGAAACCTGTTCATTTTAGGTTCAAGATTGTCGGGTTTTAATAGATGTATTACTCCAGATCAGAGATTGATGAGGAACCGAATGGCAAACCAAGCGTATCAAATGGCTTTAGTCACACAAGATAGTTTAGATAGCTATATCCGCTCAGCGAACAGCTACCCAATGCTGACACCTGAAGAGGAACGTGGACTTGCAGAGCGATTACATTACAAAGGTGAGATCGATGCTGCGAAAGGCTTGATCCTTTCCCACCTACGATTCGTGGTGCACGTCGCAAGAGGCTACTCTGGCTACGGGCTGCCAATGGCTGATCTCGTCCAAGAAGGTAACATCGGCTTGATGAAGGCTGTTAAGCGCTTCAATCCAGAAGTTGGTGTTCGATTGGTTTCTTTCGCAGTTCACTGGATCAAAGCTGAAATCCATGAATACGTTCTGCGTAACTGGCGCATCGTTAAAATTGCGACAACTAAGGCACAGCGTAAACTGTTCTTTAATCTTCGTAAGTCTAAAAAGCGTTTAGGTTGGTTTAATAACGGTGAAGTTGAGACAGTTGCTCGTGAACTGGGCGTTGAGCCTTCTGAAGTTCGTGAAATGGAATCTCGCTTAGCGGCACAAGACGCGACGTTTGAAGCGCCTATGGACGATGACGACGGCGGTTCTGCTTACACAGCTCCAGTTTACTACCTAGAAGACAAAGCATCAGACGTTGCTGAAACGGTAGAAGCGGCTAACTGGGAGTCACACACCAATAATCGCCTAGGACTCGCACTAGCAAGCTTAGACGAGCGTAGCCAACACATTGTTCGCTCACGTTGGTTAGACGACAACAAAGCAACCCTGCAAGACTTAGCGGATACCTACAGCATTTCTGCAGAGCGTGTTCGCCAGTTAGAAAAGAATGCGATGAAGAAATTGAAGCAAGCTGTTGGCGATTTCTAATAGCATCTAGTTTCTATTAGCTTCAGAGCTAGCAAATAACTGAATTTTGAAAAGGCCGAGATCGAGAGATCTCGGCCTTTTTATTTTGGATCGATTTCTCAACTTTTGCGATCGAAATTTGCAAAATGATTTTGTGGATAACTCTGTGAGAAGTTTATTCGTCAGCTGTCTAAAAGCAGGGTGTAGTAAGGCTTTGACGGGGTTTTTCGAGTGGGGATATTTTTCAGTTAACCCACAGTTAGATCAGGATCCTTACTACATGTTGTGGATCTATTTTTAAAAAGGCACTTTATTCACGCAATTCACAGATTTATCCACAAATGGTGTAAAAGTGATCGCTGGTGGATAACCTCATTAAGTGGATGTGAATGTTAGCCTTGGGATAGGTTACAATGGCAGCAAAGTAAATCAGTATAAAAGAGAAAGTCATGGACCAGTTTAAACATATCGATGTTAAAGGCGCTCAAGCCCTCATTGAACAAGGCAACGCTCGACTTGTCGATATACGTGACCCGCAGTCTTTTGCGGTTGCTCACTCACAAACAGCTTACCACCTGACTAACGATACAATGGTGTCGTTCATGGATGAGGTTGAGTTCGAACAACCTATCTTGGTGATGTGCTACCACGGTATTAGTAGCCAAGGTGCAGCACAATATTTAGTGAACCAAGGCTTTGACGAGGTATATAGTGTAGACGGCGGTTTCGAAGCTTGGCACCGTGCTGAACTTCCTGTGATTGCTGGTTAATTACCTTTATCGCTTCAAGCATCTCTCATAGTATGAATAGGAAGTAACAATGATTAGATTGATGGTGTTAGACAACCCACGTCTTGCTCAAGCATTTATTGATTATATGGCGTCTCGTCAGATCCCTATTCAGATGTCTCCTGAGGGGGAAGGGCGTTTTGCGCTTTGGCTTATTGATGGTCAATTTCAAGTTGAAACCGAAGCTGAGCTCAATCGCTTCTTGTCGGAACCCAATCATAAGCGCTATCAAGCGGCGTCTTGGGACATGGCAGAGACCAGGAAGAGCAACTTTCATTATCATACACCAAGCTTCATGGGCATGATAAAAGCCAAAGCAGGCCCTGTGACACTCAGTATCATGCTGGTATGTGTGGTGATTTTTGCTCTGCAGCAGATAGGTTTCGGGCAGGCGATTTTTAACGCCTTACATTTCCCTGCGGTTGATGGGCAGCAATGGCAATTATGGCGCTGGCTCAGTCATGCTGTTTTGCATTTCTCGGTTATGCACATCGCATTCAACATCTTGTGGTGGTGGCAACTGGGCGGAGATATTGAGAAAAAGTTAGGTGGTCTTAAGTTACTTCAGATCTTTGCCGTATCTTCAGCGATTTCTGGTGCCGGACAATACTGGGTCGAAGGGGCGAACTTCGGTGGTTTATCTGGAGTAGTGTATGCCTTGGTTGGTTACTTATGGGTTGTCGGAGCAAAGGCGCCGCAACTCGGTTTAGGTATCCCAAGACAGATCGTTGGCTTTATGTTGGTGTGGTTAGTTCTTGGATACATGCAGCCATTTATGGCCATCGCTAATACCGCTCACTTGGCAGGTTTAGTCGCAGGTGTGATTATCGGCTTTATAGATTCAATGAAAGCGCCGAAATCGGCAACAAGCTAGCGCGTTAGTTACCGAGAATCGATAGATACAAAAAAGCGGCCAGATGAGCCGCTTTTTTATTAGGATTCGTTTTTACATCATTACTGATAAAGGTATTTGGTAAACAGTAAGTCAGCAATCAGGGTTTTGCCCGTCTCAGGCAGAAGAATCTTGTTGAGGTGTTCAACCAAAGTCTTTCTCAAATCTTCACGACCAGACAGAGACTTAATCGTTTCTTCGTTTTGTTTACCAAGTAATTCAATCACGGCATCGCGGATTAATGGTTGGTGATGCTCAATGGCAGCTAGGTCATTGCTGTTCGCAACCATAATATCGAGGCGAACCTGAATGTAGCCCAGTTTTTTACCTTTAGTGTAAAAATTGGTGGTCAGGTCTGGCTCTAGCGTGAAGTAGGCTAGTTTGGGTGCCAATTCCTCTTCAGCGAAACTTGATGCTGAAAAGAGTAGGGTAATCGCAAGAATTATTTGGGCTACATAACGTTTGTGCATATTTGTGACTTTTCTTTAGTTTATTCGCGATATTCGAAACGCATTAGTCTTGTTACAATGAGCGGTCTAAATCTAAATACGTTTACAATTCGAAGAGCGCTTTAATTTTGTTCGAAAGTTGAAGCTTTATTGTACGTGTAAAGTCACCTATTGAATACTAGTATGAATCAGCCAATATCGCTGTATCTTAATTCGTTAATGAATGTAGATTGGCAAAGTACAGAAACATTTGATTTTCCTAATGAAACCACCAAAGAGTGGCTTATGGAGCAAGGTTCTCTTTCCCGCAAGTTGGGTAAGAGCTGTCAGCACCTGTCTGTTGAGTTGCTTCATAATCAAGTTGTAGAACGCTCAAGGCTACAACAAGACGAGGAACATCTTTTATCATCGTTTGATTGCTTACTGCGTAAAGTAATTTTAAAGGGTGATGATGAACCGTGGGTGTTAGGTCGAACCTTGATTCCCCGAGTCACATTAGAAGATCATCAGCACTCTGACCTTTCTCAACAAGGTAATGTCCCGCTTGGATTGACCGTTTTCAGTGCTGAGAACGTGGAGCGAGATGCGCTGCAAGTCGGTTGGGTTATCGCGGGCGATGAGCAATTACTCGCACGTCGTTCTCGATTATGGATGAACCATAAACCGATGCTTGTGGCTGAACTGTTTTTACCAACATCACCCATTTACTCTAAGGAGAGTGTGTAAATGCTTGCCACCAAAGCGAAGGCGTATTGGCAATTAACGCGAATGAATCGCCCGATTGGTACCCTGTTACTTCTTTGGCCGACCTTGTGGTCACTGATTATCGCCGCACAAGGTATGCCTGATTTTGATGTCTTGGTTGTTTTCGTACTCGGTGTGGTGTTGATGCGTTCGGCTGGCTGTGTGATCAATGACTTTGCTGACCGTAAAGTAGATGGTCATGTTAAACGTACCAAGCAGCGTCCATTACCTTCAGGTTTGGTTTCCAGTAAGGAAGCGATTCTGCTCTTTTTAGTGCTAGCCGTGGTTTCCTTCTTGCTGGTACTGACCATGAATCCACTGACCATTAAGCTCTCATTTATTGGTGTTGGTCTGGCGTTCATTTACCCTTTCATGAAGCGTTTTACGCATCTTCCACAGTTGTTTCTCGGCTTAGCGTTTAGTTGGGCGATACCAATGGCTTGGGCGGCACAAACCAATGAACTGCCAAGCATTGTGTGGTTTATATTCGTGATTAACGCGTTGTGGACGATTGCTTACGACACGCAATATGCGATGGTTGATCGAGATGACGACCTGAAGATTGGTATTAAATCGACGGCGATTTTATTTGGTCGCTTCGATAAACTGATTGTTGGCTCTTTGCAACTCGTCACCCTAGCGATGCTGATTGCGTTAGGCATGTATTACCAACTAGGTGATACCTTCTATTGGGCATTGTTGGTAGCAGGAAGTTTGTTTGTGTATCAACAACACCTGATGCGCCACCGTGATCGAGACCTTTGTTTCCAAGCATTTCTCAACAATAATTATGTTGGAATGGCAGTGACTGTAGGCTTATTCATTACCTTCTGGTAAGCATCAGCTTTTCGAGTTAACGAACGCTAAAGAAAAAGGCACCCAGTGGGTGCCTTTTTTGATCGTGTTTCGCTTTGCTATGAAAGCGACGCCAAACGGATTGTTACTCTGCTTGGTGGATACTCTCTTGAATCGTCAAACGTACTTCTGGGTAAAGCATTGAGTAGAGAAGCTTAGCGAATTGCTGAGTCTTTTCTAAATCACAGTTACCATCGTTATCCAGATATTGCTGCTGTTTCAGAGTTGCAAACATCGATGCAAACACGCCTTTATCGAAGAACTCTGGTGCATTGATGCCTTGTAGACGACCAAGTCGCTGTGCAATGTCTTGGCTCTTCTGCTCAAGGTCTGATTTATCCAAATCAGGATTCTCAGCCAATAGGTTCAGAGCAATTGAATAACGTTGTAGTGTCTCTGAAATCGTACGACCTAGTAGCATCAGTGCTTGGCTGTTTGACTGGTTGATGGTGACTTCGTTATCAGAAACTACAAGCATGCCTTGGCCGACTAGTTCTTCAATGATCTTTGAAACCACATCTTCAAGCTGATCTTCGTCGTAGCTTAGGAACAACTCTTTCTTCAAGAAAGGGTAAATTGCTGCAACATTCTTTTGAATCGCATCAATCGTTAAGCCGTGCTGACGAATAGTCATCTGAGCAATTAATGATGGCAGAGCAAACAAGTGAATGATGTTATTACGGTAGTAGGTCATCAGAATTGACTGGTGACGGTCTAGTGAAATAATGTCGCCCATTGAGTCTGATTCAATCAAGAACTTGTTCAGTGACTCAGCATGTTTTACCAAATCTTCAGCGCTGTCTTTTGGCACAGTGAACGTTGCAGAATATGGAACGTTCTTAAGCAGAGACAGGTAGCAATTGATCTGAGAAACTAAAGAATCACGAGACAATGCGCGCTGTCTTGAAGCCAATAGTGCCGTTGCACAAAGGGTCAGGGCATTGGTCGCTGCCGCATCGTTAATGTGCGTCATCATTTTGGTCGCCAAGTCATTAACCACCGGGTTCATCCATTGTGGTTTGCTGGTTCCCATAGGGTCGATGTCTTTCGTCCACTCTGGTGAGTGCTCATTCAGGTATTGGTTCAGCTGAATCGGCTCACCGAAGTTGACGTAGCCTTTACCAAAGTTACGCAGCTTACGAATGGTACGAATCACTAGGCTCGCGTTTTCTTTCTCTTTACGCTTGCCACGAAGTTCTTTCGCATAAGTCGCCACTTCCATCACGTGCTCGTAGCCGATGTACACAGGAACCAAAGTCACTGGACGGTTCATGCCGCGCAGCATTGCTTGAATTGTCATGGCTAGCATGCCCGTTTTCGCTTGCAGTAAACGACCTGTACGAGAACGGCCACCTTCACTGAAGTACTCTACTGAGTAACCTTTAGCGAACAATTCCGCTAGGTATTCACGGAAAATGGTCGAGTAAAGCTTATTGCCTTTGAAGCTACGGCGAATAAAGAACGCACCACCATGACGGAAAATCGGACCGGCAGGGAAGAAGTTCAGGTTGATACCCGCAGCGATATGCGGAGGCACCATGCCTTCGTGGTAAAGCACATAAGAAAGCAACAAGTAATCCATGTGGCTACGGTGACAAGGTACATAAACGATCTCGTGGCCATCTTGAGCCAGTTTACGAACCGTTGAAGCGTTGCTGATATGCAGGCCTTGGTATAGCTTATTCCACAGCCAGCCAAGAATCTTCTCACCACGCTTGATCAGCGAGTAAGAGAAGTTCGCCGCAATCTCGTCCATGATATCTTGAGCTTCTTTGCTCGCTTTCTCGATCGAGATGTTCTTTGCTTGCGCTTCGTCTTCAATCGCTTTCTTGATCGCTTCTGATTTTAGTAGGCGATCGAACAGAGCCTGGCGGCTTGGCAGGTTAGGGCCTGAGGCAGCAAGTTTCTGGCGAGAAAAGTGAATTCGTGCCACGCGCGCCAGTTTGTGAGCGATGGTGCTGTCGGTGCCGTGTGAATTGGCCATATAGCGTAGAGAAACCACTGGGCTAAAACGAACCAGACAGTCGCGGCCTGCTAGCAATACTGCTTTTGATTTCTCTAAGCCGTTCATTGCCTGTAGGTAAGGCTTCTGATTATTCTCTTTACCAGGTTTGCGTCCCCACAGCACAGTGGCAGGGATGACTTGAACATCGAGTTCAGAGTCGTCAGCGTGTAGTGAAAGCAATTCAGAGAAAACTTCAATTGAAGAGCTTGGTACATAATCATCGTCTTGCAGTAGAGTTTTGCGAGAAGAGATAAAAACGTAGCGTTGCAGTGATTTGCCGTTGATTTCAAGCATGCTCAACGGATCAGGTAGGCCTAATTCAAGTGCATGTTTTTGCAATGTAAGAATGTCTACACTTGAGCGAAACGGTAAGGCGTATACAATCGGTTTGCTCAAATCAATGTTCAAATCCTCGACAGGGTTTGAAGGAATTGATGTGCCCTTTACCAATACGGATAAAGGTAGCTTCATTAATGAACGTGAAAAAGATTGTCCAGAAGACATATAGGTTCACTGCCTCAATAGTTATTTCAATGTGCTGAAGCGTATCTCTATTTCTATGCTAAAAAGGATAAATCCTATGAGTGAAATAGGGATAAGCCTAGGCGTAAATTTAATCGATGCAAGAATACCAGAAACTGGTCTAACCTTTTAATGGAAATAGTCATATTGCCGTTAAGTTTGTGGAAAATCATTCATCGACTGATTGAGTATAGGGTTAAAAATGACCAAAAAATCAAACACCGGATTCAAACGCATCATCAAAGCAGCAGGCTTTTCATGGCAAGGCATTACCAGTTCGTTTAAAAACGAGGCTGCATTTCGACAAGAAGTGTTCATGGCAGCCGTGCTTATTCCGTTGGCATTTTACTTAGATGTAAGCCAAGTAGAGCGAATCCTGATGATCTCAGTAGTCGTGTTGGTGATGGTTGTCGAGCTAATCAATACCGCGATTGAGGCGGTTGTCGACCGAATCGGCAGTGAACACCATGAGCTTTCCGGGATGGCGAAAGATGTCGGTTCGGCTGCGGTTTTCATCTGTTTGGCACTAGCCGGTTATGTATGGCTAGATATCTTGTTTTTGTAATTTGCTAAAAATGAACTAAAAACAACCAATTGCTTTGCTTTTGTTCAGTTACTGGATATACTCACAGTCAACTGTATAAAAAGACAGGTGAATCATGAAGCCGTTAACGCCCCGCCAGCAACAAGTCTTTGACCTTATCAAAGGTAAGATCGAAGATTCCGGTATGCCACCGACACGTGCAGAAATCGCACGTGAACTAGGCTTCCGTTCTGCTAATGCTGCAGAAGAACATTTGAAAGCTCTTGCTCGTAAAGAAGCGATTGAGATTATCCCGGGTGCGTCTCGCGGTATTCGTATTTTGCTCGAAGATGCTGCAAACGAAGAGCAAGGTTTACCATTAATCGGTCAGGTTGCCGCTGGTGAGCCTATCTTGGCTCAAGAGCATGTAGAGATGCATTACCAAGTTGACCCAGGCATGTTTAAGCCACAAGCTGACTTCTTACTTCGTGTAAATGGCGAAAGTATGAAAGACATCGGTATTATGGATGGTGATCTACTGGCTGTTCATAAAACACAAGATGTACGCGATGGTCAGGTTGTCGTGGCTCGTGTCGATGATGATGTAACGGTAAAACGCCTAGAACGTAAAGGTTCAACGGTTCTGTTACACGCTGAAAATGAAGAGTTTTCTCCAATCCATGTCGATCTAGAATCTCAACACTTGTCTATTGAAGGACTTGCGGTTGGTATTATTCGTAACACCGACTGGATGTAATAAGTACAAACTGTTTATTGATATTTATTCTCAATAACTTGTTATTGTAATTGATATTCATTATCATCTTCTTTGTCGAGATACAAGGAAGATGATGATGCCAAACCCAACCAAACCTCAAATGAAGCCGCTTACTCGTAAGCCGCGCTCCTCTGTGCAAAAGGCTTCTTCTGTTCAAGGGGCTGCACATCAAGAATTCCAAGTTCCAACCAACCTCGTTCAACACCTTTGGTTTCGTAGTCGTGAAAGCCTAGCTGATGATGGTCTCGTTTATGACCCTATCGCAGCACAAGCCTGCAAGCGTTGCCAACTCGCACCTGAATGTCTTACTGGCGAGCTCGATCAGCAACAACTTCTCTACGCAACACTGACTCAACTTTGTGACTCTCAAGTTCAACAATTTCTGTCTCACAACCCAGATGCCTGGATCATCAATGTTGGGGCAGGGCTCGACACCCGTTTCTACCGTTTGGATAATGGACGCTGCCATTGGGTTGAGCTGGATGTGACGGAAAACCTAGTGTGGCGCCAACGCCTGTTCCACAAAAATGAACGCTATCGTTTGGAGTGTGGCTCTGTTGATGAACTAACTTGGTTGGATGAACTTAACATTCCAGAACAAGCCTCAGTGATGGTGGTGTGTGAACATGCTTTGCTGGATTGCAATGAACAACAGACCGCGCACTTTATTCAGTCTCTCAGTCGTTATTTTACTCATGCACACGCGTGTTTAGTGTTAGCTGGAGATAAAAGCTCTAGTGCTCTTGGGCAAAAGCTTGGTTCAGGAAAGTATGCTCACGGGTTATCTTCACCAATAGACAGTGTTCTCAATTGGTTGCCATGGGCTCAATGGGTTAAGTCATTTTCACCATTAGAACAGCAATGTAATCGTTGGAAGTTGTGGCAGCGACTTCTTTGTAAAATCTCTCAGGTCAAAAAGCGCTTAACGCCGCAGTTAGTACTCGTTAAGTGGTAATCTTAGCGATTCTGCATTTCGAGTAACTGAGTACACAATCGGTATAAGTAAAATTCCACAACATAGTGAAAGCCCACCCACTAGGTTAAACTATCGCCTCTAAACTAAGAGGTGATCGTGAAGCTATTTAACCCCCAAATTATTTTTCAAACGCTATCCAATCAGGCGATGCACAAAAAAGTGCTGTTGCTCGCGATCCCGATGGTTCTCTCTAATATTACTGTTCCACTGCTGGGCTTAGTCGATGCGGCGGTTATCGGCCACTTAGAGCATTCTTGGTATTTAGGTGGTGTGGCGCTGGGCGGCACAATGATCAGCGTGACCTTTTGGTTGCTTGGTTTTCTGCGTATGTCGACAACAGGGCTAGCCGCACAATCTTATGGTGCGAATGATGGTAAGCAACTTGGCCTAGTTTTTGTGCAAGGCGTGACCATGGCTTTAGGGTTTGCAGGTGCCTTTTTGCTTTTACACAGTCTAGTCGCCGATTTAGTTTTCTCATTGAGCAGCGCCAGTGATCAAGTTAAGCACTATGGTCAGCAATACTTCTCAATCCGAGCTTGGAGTGCGCCTGCTGCGCTGACTAATTTTGTGATTCTAGGTTGGCTGCTCGGGACTCAAAATGCCAAAGCGCCAATGTGGATGGTGATAATCACCAATGTCACTAATATCGTTTTGGATATCGTTTTTGTTATCGGTTTAGGGTGGCAAGTGGAAGGTGCAGCATTGGCATCTGTAATGGCTGATTATGCTGGTCTAACATTTGGCCTGATTTGTGTTTACCGAATCTGGGCGAAGAAACAGTTGCCATCGCCATGGGATCTGCTTAAGAAAACCAGCCAAGGTTTGAGTCGTTTCGTGAAACTGAATCGCGATATCTTTCTTCGTTCATTGTGCCTACAAGCGACTTTCACTTTCATGACCTTCCAAGGTGCAAGCTTTGGCGATGATGTTGTTGCGGCCAATGCAGTGTTAATGAGTTTTTTGATGATCATCTCTTATGGGATGGATGGTTTTGCCTATGCAATGGAAGCCATGGTCGGTAAGGCGATAGGTGCGAAAGACCAAGATGAACTGAACCAGTCATTGATTGGTACTTTCTTCTGGAGCTTCAATATTTGTTTGGTACTGACCATAGTATTCGCAATTGCTGGCTCGAGCTTAATTAATATGATCACTACAATCCCAGACGTGAAGAGCCAAGCCGAGGTGTATTTACCGTGGTTAATCGCAATGCCATTGGTGTCTATGTGGTGCTTCTTGTTGGATGGTATTTTTGTTGGGGCCACTAAAGGCAAGGATATGCGCAATAGTATGTTTGTTGCGACCTGCAGTTTCTTCGCGATTTTCTACTTAGCATCAGGTTTAGAGAACCATGCACTGTGGCTAGCGATGCTGAGCTTTATGGCAATGCGCGGGGTTGGCTTGGGTGTGTTGTTTGTTTCTCAGTGGAAGAAGGGTGAGTTTCTCGCTTAGCTCTTGGGACTCTGTTTATGGAAGGGTAAATGAGGTTGTACAGGTAAAGAGGTATTTAGAACATCATGATCTAATTGCTACTAATGCCCTATTATTCAATGCCTTAAATAAAAACAGCAAGCGCGCGGCTTGCTGTTTATGTATTTGGCCTATGGGTGGTCAAATACTCCTATCGGTTCTTTATCTAGAACAAACGGTTAAGACCGTTGAGTGCTGCAACACGATAAGCTTCTGCCATGGTTGGGTAGTTAAAGGTCGTATTCACAAAGTACTCGATGGTATTTGCTTCACCTTTTTGTTCCATAATCGCTTGTCCGATATGAATGATTTCAGCTGCACGCTCACCAAACACGTGGATACCTAAAATCTCTTTGGTTTCGCGATGGAACAGAATCTTCAAGCTACCAATATCTTTCCCCGCAATTTGAGCGCGAGCTAGGTGCTTGAATGAAGAACGTCCTACTTCATACGGTACTTTTGCAGCGGTAAGTTCTTGTTCTGTTTTACCTACAGAGCTGATCTCAGGGATGGTGTAGATACCTGTTGGAATGTCTTCAATTAGGTGACCTTCTGCTTCGCCTTTGACAATTGCTTGGGCAACAAATCGACCTTGGTCATAAGCCGCGCTTGCTAGGCTAGGGTAGCCTATGACATCACCTACCGCGTAAACGTGATCAACGCTAGTTTGGTAGTTGGTATTCACTGATACCTGACCTCGAGAGTCCGCTTCTAAGCCAACAGCACTAAGGTTAAGTTTGTCGGTATTACCCGTTCGGCCATTGGCATAGAGAAGGCAGTCAGCACGCATCTTTTTACCTGACTCTAGGTGGATGATCACGCCATCATCAGTCCCTTCAATTTTCTCAAAGGTTTCATCGTTGCGAATCACGACACCGCTGTTCCAGAAGTGGTAAGAAAGTGCATCTGAGGTTTCATTGTCTAGGAATGACAACAAGCGGTCACGAGTATTGATAAGATCGGTTTTTACACCCAAACCGCGGAAAATCGACGCATATTCACAACCAATAACGCCAGCACCATAGATAATGATGTGTTGCGGGTCGTGTTTAAGAGAAAGAATCGAGTCGCTGTCGTAGATACGTTCATGCAGGAAGTCGACGTTATCTGGTTGGTAAGGGCGAGAGCCTGTCGCGATAACAAATTTGTCTGCACTGTAATGTTCTTCAGTGCCATCGCTTTGCATTACCGAGACAGTGTTGGTGTCGATAAAACGTGCAGTACCAAATACCAGCGTGCACTGGTTGCGGTCGTAGAAGCCTTGGCGTAATCGAGTCTGTTTATCGATAACTGATTTAGCATGACCCAAAATGTTGGAAAACGTAGAGTGAATGCTTTTGTTGTTCTGACAAAACAGCGGATTACTGTTGAATTCGATAATACGACTTACGGCATGGCGCAGTGCTTTTGAAGGTATTGTTCCCCAGTGAGTACAACCACCACCAACGCTGCTCTCTTTCTCAATGATTGCAACGTTCAACCCGGCTTTGGTTAATCCCATCGCTGCCCCTTCTCCTCCGGGGCCACTACCAATTACGATTACATCAAAGTGGTTGGAGTGCGGCATAGATATCTTCCTTGTTATATTTGATTAACATTGCTTTAGCGAGATTTTAACTGATTCTGTTCTTGGGTACATGAAAAGGGCATCAGAGAGTCGGTGGGATCACGCAGTGTTATCGAAAAAATAATATTTGGTCTGTCGTATGTCTCCAAATGACAGTGTGGATATTGAAATTTTTTCTGCGAACGTATTTACTTCGGTACGTGAACAAAGAGGTATGTTTAGTGTCTTATATAACCAGAGTGCCTTATATAAATAAGTGATTCGCGTTATATTAAACAGAGTATTAGACACGCCTGTTTAGGCTGTAAAAGAAGAAATTGATAAAGTATGAAACCAATGGGCATTCGCGCACAGCAAAAAGAAAAAACTCGTCGCAGCTTAATCGATGCAGCATTTAGCCAGCTCAGTGCCGATCGTAGTTTTTCCAATCTAAGCTTGAGAGAAGTCGCTCGTGAGGCTGGAATAGCACCGACTTCCTTTTATCGTCACTTCAAAGACATGGATGAGCTTGGCTTAACCATGGTTGATGAAGGTGGCTTACTGTTGCGCCAGTTAATGCGTCAAGCTAGGCAACGCATAGTAAAAGAAGGCAGTGTGATTCGCACATCGGTTGAAACCTTTATGGAATTCATTGAAAGCAGCCCTAACGTATTCAGACTGTTATTGCGAGAGCGCTCAGGAACTTCATTTGAGTTTCGTGCAGCGGTAGCTCGTGAGATACAGCACTTCTCTGCTGAGTTAACCGAATATTTGATAACGACTGGCATGACAAGGGACGAAGCTTTCACTCAAGCTGAAGCCTCGGTCATCTTAGTCTTCAACTCAGGGGCAGAAGCATTAGATTTAGATCGACGTCAGCGAGATGAATTGGCTGAACGCTTGATCATGCAATTGCGAATGATGGCCAAAGGAGCTTTTTGGTATCGTAAAGAACGTGAACGTAACCGATTAAAAGGCGGGATTGAATAATGTCGAATGAAAATAATACTGTAAACCGTGGTTCTGAAAGAAAGACACTCGTACTTGCTGTTGTAGCCGGTGTATGTGGTGATGCATTGTTATCTTGGGTAACAATGAGCGAAGTGGGCTTCTCTATTTTCCCGCTTATCGCTTTAGTTTTGGCAGTACAAGCGCTTTACCAAGAATACCTAACTAATCCAGTATCTGAAGATATCCCACTAGTAGGTCTAGCTTGTTTCTTCGTGGGTGCATTTGGCCACTCGGCTTTTGTGAAAGCACAACACCCTGATGCAGGTTCAAACTTCTTCGCGATTATTGTCGCGATGCTGCTTTTAGCCTGGGTAGGTAAGAAGCTAGGCTTTATCGGTAAAACCGCTTAAACCAATCTATAAATAAAAAAACGAGCCAATTGGCTCGTTTTTTTGTATTTGCTGTTTGTCTTAGGCCGAGAAAGCGAGACTTATGCTTTGCGCTCTAAGAATACACCCGCTTCCATGTGGTGGGTGTAAGGGAACTGGTCAAACAGAGCAAAACGAGTGATATTGTGTGTTTCGCTTAGGAGCTCTAGGTTCTCTTTCAACGTTTCAGGGTTACAAGAGATGTACATGATACGCTCGTAGCCTTGAACCATCTTACAAGTATCTACATCCATACCTGAACGCGGTGGATCAACAAAGATAGTGTTGCAGTTGTAGCTTTTAAGATCGATGTTCGCTTGCTGTAGACGACGGAATTCACGCTTGCCTTCCATTGCTACGGTAAAATCTTCTGCAGACATACGGATGATCTGAACATTTTCAATGTTGTTCGCCGCGATGTTGTATTGCGCAGATTCCACTGACGGCTTCGCCAGTTCTGTTGCCAGTACACGCTCGAAGTTTTGTGCCAGCGCTAATGAGAAGTTACCGTTACCACAGTAAAGCTCAAGCAAGTCGCCTTTGCTGTCTTGAGTACAGTCGACAGCCCATTCCAACATTTTCTCTGCTACTTTTCCGTTTGGTTGAGTAAAGCTGTTCTCTACTTGTTGGTAGATGTAGCTATCACCATTCACGTCTAGCTTTTCAATAACGTAGTCACGGTCCAGTATGATTTTCATCTTACGCGCACGACCAATTAGGTTTAGGTTAAAACCTTCATCGTTTAATTGCTGCTTAAGTACTTTAGCATCTTGAATCCACTGTTCACCTAATTGACGGTGGTAAAGTAGTGACACCAAAATCTCGCCGCTTAATGTAGAAAGGAAATCTACTTGGAATAGTTTGTGGCGTAGAGAGTAGTTGTCCTTCATTGCATCCGTTAATAGAGGCATCAAGTCATTGATTAGACGGCTAGCAGCAGGGAACTGGTCTACGCGATATTTTTCTTTAGTCTCTTGGTTGAACATGACGTAATACATATCGTCACCTTCATGCCACACGCGGAACTCAGCACGCATGCGGTAGTGTTGTTCTGGAGATTCGTACACTTCCAGCTCAGGCACATTATATTCTGAGAACATTTCAGTAAGACGCTCTGTCTTTTCTGCCAGTTGTTCTTGGTAGCGTTGCGGGTTTACATCTAAATTCGCCATTGTTATGCCTTTTGCTGTCGTGCTTTTAAATCAAGAGCGCAGATTTTATTCAATCACAGGCGCTTGTCCAGTGTTGAGAGTCATTCAGTGTAAATAGGCCATGAAAACTATAGCTTATAACTATCTTAGACTAGACAAATGATTCAGAGGTCAATACTATCTTCGGCAAGCTGGTGTCATTTAGATGTATAGATGGCTGAAGAGGGAATCTGGTGTAAATCCAGAACTGACGCGCAGCGGTAAAAGAGAACGAGTATTCATAAGACACTGCAAATAGCTTTTTGTGGGAAGTCGAGTATTAGGTAACCATAAAGGTTGTGCTCTTGAGTCCGAATACCTGCCAGCGGCCAAACCATAAGATGTGGTTTGGTAGGACTTTACGCGATTTAGGATCACAACATGAACAAATCCCTTTTAGCGGTTGCTGTAGCATCGCTGCTTTCACCTATCTCCAATTTACACGCCCAACAAGCATCTACCGACGAAACCATGGTGGTTACGGCTAACCGTTTTGAGCAAAGCACTGAAAGTGTTGTCGCTCAAGTTGAGGTTGTGACACGTCAAGATATAGCTCGTATTCAAGCTAAGTCACTAACTGATGTATTCAAACGATTAACGGGTATTCAAGTTACACAGAATGGTGGTAGAGGCCAGCAAGCTTCGATCTTTGTTCGAGGTGCTAACTCTGATCAGGTTCTTGTGTTAATTGACGGCATTCGTTTTGCTCGCGCTGCAAAAGGTGGTGTCGATTTCAGCCAGCTGCCAATCACATTTGTTGAACGAGTCGAGTATGTACGAGGCGCTCGTGCTGCTATGTATGGTTCAGAGGCTATTGGTGGTGTGATTAATATCATTACAGTTGCCAGTTCTGACAATGAAGAAACGGTAGTGAGTGCGGGATTAGGCAGCCGTGATTATGAAGAGTTAAGTTTTGTTAGCGGTACTAAAGTTGGCGAAAATGGTCACTTAAACGTATCTGTTGGTTACGATTCGGATGAGGGTTACAACGTTCACCCAATCTCGGGAATAAATGATGGTGACCGCCATGGTTTCGAATCGCGCAACGCACTAATTGGTTATGTTCATAACTTTGATCAGCAATGGAGTGGCTTTGCTAACTTCCGAATGTTCGAGACTATCTCTCAATATGATGGTTCGTATGTTGATTATATTACGGGAGCACCTGTCCACTCTTACAAAGAGGCAGAAGTTCAGAATTCTACCTTTGCTGCTGGGGTTAAATATAGTGGCAGTGAACTTAAGTCTGATTTCCTAGTTAACTATCAGAATCAAGATAACTGGAACTACGAACAGTCCTTAGGTAAAAACTCGGTGTCAGCAACATCTGATGAACTCGAACAGCTAAATGTTCAATGGGTGAATTCATACAAACTGACTTCGGCACTGACTCTTAGTGGCGGTGTAGATTGGCGTGATGAGGCTTATATTGTGAAGCCTTCGAATACTGAATACGATAGAACGAATATTGCATACTTCGCAGCATTAAACGCAGATGCGGATAAAGTGTTTGGTGAGCTTAGCCTTCGTGTTGATGATAATGAACAGTTTGGTACTGAGACTACTTACAATACCGGGTTAGGCTACCGTTATGCTGAGTGGCTTTTCGTAAAAGCGGCTTATGGCACATCATTCAAGGCACCTAACTTATATCAACTTTATAGCTACTACGGTAATGCACAGTTAGAAGCTGAAAAGGCAGATTCATTTGAGCTGACTTTTGGTGGCTTAATCAAAGATGTTGATTGGTCGATTACTGGCTATGATACGAATGTCGAAGACTTAATTGATTACAACTACGCGACAAGCAAGTACTACAATACCGGTGGCGAAAGCCAACTGCGTGGTGTGGAAGTGGTCGTTGGATTTGATACTAGCTTTATTAATCACCAAGTGAGCGCTAACTTCCAAGACCCAGAAGATCAATCTGGTGAGCAATTGATACGCCGAGCTAAGAAGATTTACAAGTATAATGCAGTGGCTAGTTTCGATGAGGTTGATGTTTCGCTAGGTTACCAATATGTCGGTGAGAGACCGGATTTCTCTGAAGATCTTGCAGCGTATAGTTTGTTTGATGTTTCAGTGAACTACTATGCGAATGAAAACCTAACTTTAAATGGTCGAGTGGATAATTTAACTGACGAAGAGTATGAGACTGCTGGTGGGTACCCATCACCAGAGCGTACATATCACATGAATGCTACTTACCAATTCTAATTAACACCTAAACCGCCTTCGGGCGGTTTTTTCTTATTGGGTATATCAATGAAAAAGAAAGTCGTCATAAGTTGGTCATCAGGCAAAGACTCTACATTAATCCTAGAACGTCTACTTGAAAGCACTGAGTATGAAGTTGTTGCTCTCTATACTACGTATGTGGGAAATGAGGTTCCTTTCCAAGTAACGCCAATCGAGGTTGTCGGAATGCAGGCAACATTGATTGGTTTGCCATTAATAACGATTGAGCTGCCGGAAGTCTTTCCAAGTAATGAGATCTATCAAAGTACTATTGTTACGGCACTTAAAGGATCTGGTTTATTTATCGATGCCGTGGCATTCGGCGATATGTTTTGCAATGGTATTGCTGATTACCGAAGAAGTTATATAGAACCTGCGGGTTGGGAGTGTGTTTTTCCTCTACTGGGACAGAGTAGCCAAGCGCTGGCTCAAGAAATAATAGATAGAGGAATCGAAACCTTTCTCGTCACAGTTGATATCGATGCATTAGACATGAGCTATTGCGGGAAAGAATACACACCTGAACTAATAGACAGTCTGCCAAGTCACGTCGACCCATGTGGTGAAGGTGGTGAGTTTCATACCTTAGTAACGTCAGCGCCATGCTTTAAAGGAAAACTTAAGATAGAGCTAGAAAATGCAGAGCAGGGTGAGCGCTTTGTGCATCAACGCTACCGAGCTTGCATTATGTAGAGTGATGATTGGCGAAAACTAAGTGAAGGGGTATCATTGCTGTGGAACTTATTACAGGTAATGGTTGTGTCGGAAAGCATACAAAAAAACATATTGGTCTTTGATTCTGGAGTTGGCGGTCTGTCTGTATATAAAGAGATAAGCCAGTTACTACCCAATCACAACTATATCTATGTATTCGATAACGAAGCTTACCCATATGGTGAGCTCGATCAGCAAGTTCTCATTCAGCGAGTCCAAAGTATCGTGGCCAGTTTTGTGGTGAGTCACGATATTGATATTGTAGTGATAGCTTGTAATACGGCCAGTACGATAGTCTTGCCTACACTTCGCGCTAATAATCTTATCCCTATTGTCGGTGTTGTCCCGGCAATCAAACCAGCTTCATTATTGGCTAATAAAGCCGTTGGCCTTATTGCAACTCCAGCGACGATTACTCGTGAATACACACACGATCTAATCAAAAATTTTTCGAGTAATAAAAGAGTGGAGCTATTAGGTTCCACTCGGCTGGTGGATATGGCCGAAGATAAACTTAGAGGCGAGGAGATTAGCCTTGAAGAGTTGCAGCAAATTCTTCAACCGATGATCAACATGATTGATGTGGCAGTTTTAGGATGTACCCACTTCCCACTGATCAAATCAGAGATTCAACAAGTATTAGGTGAAAGCGTAGTGCTGATAGATTCTGGTAAAGCGATAGCTAAGCGGGTTCAAGATTTGTTGAGCTTGGAAAGCATTAATAAAGAAGGTGGAGTGCGTGAGGTTTTTTGTAGTGCACTCCCTAAAAAAGAAAGTGCACTAAATAGTATGTTAAAGCAGTTAGGATTTAGCTCAGTTCAGATTCGTCCGCTTCAGGATGTTTAGGATCATTTGCAACACGTACTTTTAAAGTTCGTTGCATGTAATCTTTATCGTTAAGTGCAGATATTGCATGATTCACATCATTACTTGCCATAACAACAAATCCAAAGCCTCTTCTTTTACCAGTACGTTTGTCTTTCATTAAACGTACTGCAAATACTTCACCATGCTCTGAGAATAATTCACGTACATGTGATTCGTTCGCTTTGTATGGAAGGTTACCCACATAAAGTGTTTTTGTTGAAGCCTTAGGTTCTGAATCTGATTTTGAGTCGGTGCTTGAAAAGTTAACAACAAAAGCGGAAGCCAAGACACCAAGGATAAAGGTAATTGCAGGCGATATATCTACCTGAGAGAAAACAATGCCGCCTAATACAGCCAGTGCGACAATTAACAACATCGATTTTTTTGAGTTCATATCGGAATACTACATATTAATAAACGAAATAGACGCATCTACCATTAACAAAATAGACACATGAATCTTACGTTCATGGCTTCCATTTTTCCAATGTATTGCTGTGATACGTCTCAAATGTTTAGTTTTTATTCGAAAAATGCGGATCTGGTGGCTTTTTAGGCGAACAAAACTTTTATTTCAAAAAGCCCTTGTGCTCCCCTTCAATCTCTCTATAATGCCGCCTCACCGACACGGAGTGAGACGAAAGTCACACAGCGAAATCGGTAGAGAAAAAGAGTTTGAAAATAACCCTTGACTCTCAAAGTGGTGCAGGTATAGTACGCACCCCTAGCGACTGAGATGTGAATCACAAAACGCTAGCGCTCTTTAACAATTTAAACCTATCAATCTGTGTGGGCACTCGTTGATGAATATCA
>NZ_JBGONY010000036.1:0-55989 GCF_041439375.1 Vibrio crassostreae
TTTATCGCCCAAACTGGTTAAATTTTAACAGTGACAACTATCCTGCCAGAGGGGGTTGGTGTACATCTGCAATCGTGGAACTCTAGAAACAAGCTGACCTTCACGAAGAATAAAGTTAGTCACAAAGCCATCAGCGGGTGCATAAATCTTGGTGCTATCAAGATCCCATTTTGCTTTATTCACCTTCTGAATTGTTTCGTTAAAGTCTGACTGACGGGATTCAACCGAGAGTTCCGCTTTGGTTATTTGTAGCTTGGCTTTCTCTACATCAGATTTCTTTTTGCTCAGCTGTGACTCAAGCTTGGCCACAGTGTACACAGCAGAATCGGCGACCGTTTGCTGGTTATCAATCATGCTTTCAGTGATCGTATTACGCACGACTCGGTTTTGTTCAAGATAACGCTTCAACGTTCTTTTCTGTAAGTCTCTATTTGACTGAGCAGCTGAAAGCTCACTTTGTGTCATTTCAAAATCATGTAACGCTGCCTGATAGCTGGATTCAGCGATTTTTACTTCTTCAGCCGCAGTGCTAACCGCTACGTTTGCCGAGTCGCGCGAAATCTTCGCTTGTTCATAAGCAATTTGATAAGGCTCGTTTTCAATCTCATAGATTAACTGCCCTTTCTCAATGCGTTGGTTCGGGGTGATATAAATCTGATCGACCTTGCCCGAGACATTGGTTGAGGTTGGGCGAAGCTGAATGTGAGGAGACTGCACCACAGAGCCTCCCGACAAATCCATTGGTGTATAGTTAATTAATCCTACCCACACAAATAACAACCAACCACTCCCTCCTAGATAAGCGAATGCTTTAGTCCCTGTGTTCCAAGGCATGCCAACAAGTCTTAATAAATAGATGAACAAACACCAAACCGCTAAACCTTCTAACATTTAGACATCCTCTGATTGATTAACTTGAGCCGGAGAATTCCATAAATCACGCAGTCGGATAATGGCTTTTTCAAAATCTACAAACGCAATGATAATGGCGAGCACCCACACCCAGTGCCAAATGAAGCCAATCCAAGTGAGCGCGGTAATCAACCCTATCTGATGGTGGTCAGTCTTATGAGCCTTTTGAATAGGGATCTCGTGAAGCTTCCAAAAACCGAACAGGCCAGCCGCTATGGTGCTGATCAGCACGATAGCGGCTGCTATATGTAAAACGGTATCTGCAGAGGTCTCTACATAAGGGATACTGATTAAACTCATTGCTCATACTCTTGTGAATTAAGACCAACACAGGATATATGCCACCCACTTACAACGGAAATTTTAGATGAATTACGTCATATAAAATAACATGTTGATATAAATTACCAGATAAGGTGTGCGGTATATCAAAGTAGCAAGGTATTAAGTTCAGTAGCCTGACGCTATTAAGGAGAGCTGATGAAATTCACAGCTAACGCTGCTTAAGTAGGTGGGAATGCTGATAGAAAGATTAGATGAAGACAAAACATGGCAAGTCATGCACCAACGTAGATTAAGCAAAGCAGGTGATGTCTATGATGTCTGTTGAAGTGGCTTTTTTTACCTATACAAGTTTAGGCAGCTATTTCCGAACACAATGTTTTTATCAGTAATGGTTTACACACCATAAATACTAGAACATTAAGCCAATGGAACATTATTCAGCAGACTTATACCTCAACAAAAGCACAAAGATTTAACATTTAGCTCCAAAAGCACCACATGGCGCAAACAATCACCCTAAAAGTAAACTATTCCTAGACACCTTCTTAGATCCCGCTAATATGACCGCCCATTCCACTAGTGTATAGTTGGATTTGGTACAACTTTATAAAAAGATACATCACTATAATAAATTAACAATTGCAGGTATTTTATGCAAAATCACAACATGTTCGCCCGCATCGCTCGTGGAAATCTCGTTCTACAGATCCTTGCTGGTATTGTTTTCGGTGTCGTTCTCGCCATGGTTTCTCCATCAGCTGCTCAAGATGCAGGTCTACTAGGTAGTCTGTTTGTTGGTGCGCTGAAAGCTGTAGCCCCAATTTTAGTCTTCATTCTTGTAGCAGCTTCTATCGCAAACCAAAAGAAAGGTCAGCATACTCATATGCGTCCAATCATTGTGCTTTACCTGATTGGTACGTTCTCTGCTGCACTAACAGCAGTAGTATTGAGCTTCATGTTCCCAACCACGTTGACTCTGGTTGCTGGTGCTGAAGGTGCGAACCCTCCTCAAGGTATTGCTGAAGTTCTTCATACCCTTCTATTCAAGCTTGTCGATAACCCAGTTAGCGCGCTAATGAACGCGAACTACATCGGTATTCTTGCTTGGGCAATCGGTCTTGGCCTTGCACTGCACCACGCATCTGCAACAACCAAAGCGGTTTTCGAAGACCTAAGCCACAGTGTTTCACACATTGTTCGCTTCATTATCCGTCTTGCACCATTCGGTATCTTCGGTCTTGTTTCGACTACGTTCGCAACAACAGGCTTCGATGCACTGGCAAGCTACGGTCAACTGCTAGCAGTTCTTCTAAGCTCAATGCTGATCATCGCACTTGTGGTTAACCCTCTGCTTGTCTTTGTGAAAACAAAACAGAACCCATACCCACTTGTACTACAATGTATTCGTGAGTCTGGTGTAACGGCATTCTTCACTCGTTCAAGCGCTGCAAACATCCCAGTGAACATGAACCTTTGTAAGAAGCTAGAACTAGATGAAGATACTTACTCTGTATCAATCCCTCTCGGCGCAACGATCAACATGGCGGGTGCTGCAATCACCATCACTGTGTTAACACTTGCTGCTGTACACACAATGGGTATTGAGATTGATATCTTCACTGCAATCCTACTAAGCCTTGTTGCTGCTGTATCTGCATGTGGCGCATCAGGTGTTGCAGGCGGTTCACTACTGCTTATCCCACTAGCATGTGGCCTATTCGGTATCTCAAACGATGTAGCGATGCAGGTTGTAGCGGTTGGTTTCATTATCGGTGTGATTCAAGATTCAGCTGAAACAGCGCTTAACAGCTCAACAGACGTCGTGTTCACTGCGGCTGTATGTAAAGCTGAGCAAAACAAAGCTTAATTAAGCTCTTAGGTATTAGCTTTAGCCTTTGGCTCTAAGCTCTAAGCTCTAACAGCAAATAGCACATAAATAAAAAGGGAAGCATCAGCTTCCCTTTTTGTTGCCTTGAGTTTCTCGATTAGAGTTAAAGCTATATGTCGACTAATCGCAAGTTGCTCCATAGAGAATCGTACACAGCTAATGAGCACAACTTACTGGTTTCTGTTCCAACTAGAGTCAACCGCAGACTGACTAAAGTCTAGAGAACCACTATTCTGACTAGCTTGTTTATCTGTTGGTACCTGCTCGATATTCACCTGTTGGCTATAATCAACGTTAGTCTCTTGCTCACTAGGCGCTTGAGTCTCTATGCGACTCGTATCTACATTCAACTCGTTACCTTCTTCATCGAGCACTTCTTTCACTTTCTTAGGAACAGGTACATTGCGTTTGTAGAGCTTATTGAGCGCTTTAATTATTGAGTGCTTAGTGATTGCTTCTTGTGTCAGCTTAGTCATTATCGGCTTAGTCAGAGCCTGCAAGCCCACGACGGCATCCACACCAAGCTCCCCGCCGACCTTATCCCTTAAATGCTTTGCTTCTGAGTAACCAAAATGAGCTGAGAGGAATAACCAGATATAAGCTATGGCATTACCGTGTTCGCCATGGTCGATCCATGCTTCGCCCGCTCTAAACATAGCTTCTGCACTGTTCTTTTCTGCAGCCGTCTCAAACCAGTAAACAGCCTCGCCATGGTTAGGCTCAACACCCACACCGTTCAAATAGCTCATACCCAGTTTGATCTTGCCGTCTAGGTTATTTTTTTCGGCGGCTTTTTGGTACCACTCAACAGAGCTCTCAGCAGAATAATCTGGATTTTCTTTATCTAGACACCAGTCACCGATAAACAACATCGCTTCGGTATTACCACCAGCCGCAGACTCTTCGATATAGGTATAGCCTTTAGGGATGTTCTTATCGGTTCCACGACCAAAGACGAGCGCTTTACCCATCTCGAATTTCGCCGATACGTCATTGTCTAAAGCAGAGATTGCTAGCTGCCAAAAGTTGGCTTTCTCTCTTAAAATCAGGTCTTCTTTGCGCTTCATGCTTAGGCGTACAATGCCGTACATGCCATTGATATTATCGAGTTGCGCCGCTTTGTCGTACCAATACAGAGCTTCCTTAATATTGTTACGTTCAGCTTCTTTCGCCAAATACAGAATCGACGGTACATGCCCAGTTTCGGCTTTAAAGTGACGCTCTTTTTGCTCTTGTATGCGCGCTTTTTCAATCGCTTTTCGGTAAGCGACAGCACGAGCCTTACGTTCTTGTTCCAAGCGCTGCTTTCTTAGCGATAAAGAGATCAGCCACACCGCGACAAGTATTAACGAAAGAGCCGTCGCACCAATTGCGATTCCCATTGTACTCATAAAATATTTTAACCTAACTCGGCTGATATCAGCCTCGGTATCGAGGAGTTATCAACCTATAGTGAATGTTTCAAATTACAGGGAAACGCGCCGTTATTAAAACGTTCCGCCCTAAAATGAACTTAGTTCAGTATCTCAGGAATACATAGCGATAAAAAGCCTCCTAAGACCCATCCTTATGCACTCCATAAATGGTGTGATCTTGCTTCAATATCGATTACTGATGAAGACCACCTGTCATCAGAGAATCAGTGGTAAAAGTAATGATTCCCCATCCCTAATACCTTACATCTATGCTTAGGTAAGCTGCCCATAAATGTATGCTAGCTCAGCAACTGTTTTCGCAGAAAACTTCTTCATCAAACTCGCTCGGTGTACTTCCACAGTTCTCATGGCGATGCACAATTCATCAGCAATTTTCTGGTTACGCTTGCCGTCGATAATTTGTTTGAGGATGTCTATCTCACGCTCGGTTAACGATGCGTACGCTTGGCGATACACATTCATTTGTAAGTGCTTTTCAGAAGCGTCCAAACCTTGTTTGATTGCCTCGGCTAACTCATTACCTTTGACAGGCTTTTGAAAGAAGTTAACCGCGCCAGCTTGTAGGGCTTCAACCGCCATTGGCACATCACCATGGCCCGTCAGGTAAATCACCGACAGTGGGCTCTGCGCTTTCACCATAAACTCATGAACTTGCTGCCCTCTCATCTCTGGCATTCGACTGTCTAAAACCACACACCCCGGTGCACTCAAATCTACTGAGTCCAAAAAACTCGGGCCATCTTCAAAAGCTGACACGGTGAAATCATGCTCTTCTAATAGGAACACCAACGAGTCGCGCATCGACTCATCGTCATCAACCACATAAACAGGAAGCCTTTGATGAAGTTCAGACATAACAAGATTCCTTATGAATCACGTGAAAGAGAGAAAGGCAGTGTCACCGCAACATGACATCCATGTGGGGTAAGTGACGTGATCGTCATTTGCCCACTGTGATCTTCAATGACATCTTGGCAAATCGCGAGCCCTAACCCCAAGCCGTTTTCTTTGCTGCTCACAAAAGCTTGAGTCACTTCTTGTGCAGTGAAATCTAAGCCCGTGCCGTTGTCGATAATCGACAACATCATTTTATCCGGTTGATACTCGGTAATCACTTTAATTGTCGATGGTTCGTTGTTTTTGTTACCAATATCAGACGTAGCGCTTTGTTCGCGATGCATCTGAGCATTACACGCATCAGTCGCATTGTTGATCAAATTTACAACCACCTGCTGCAATCCGACAGGGTCAACATGTAGCTTAATAGGTTTACCCGCGACATAACGTTCAATGGTTATCTTGTGTTTCTCTAATCGAAATTGCAGTAGCTCGATGGTATCTGTAAGAAGCACTTCTATATCAATTTGAGATTTATCTGATGAGCGTTTTTTGATCATGTTTCTTAGGCGCTGGATGATCGCATCAGCACGGTCCACTTGAGACTGTATCTTCTCAAATACAGGCTCTATGTCAGTCAGCGGTTTGTTCTTCGAAATCCGCAGTAAACCACCTTCGCTATAATTCCGAATGGCTGCCAGAGGCTGATTAATCTCGTGTGCCAAGCTACTTCCCAGTTCACCAACTACCGCGATACGTTGTGAGTGCTCTAGTTGTTCACTCTTACTTTTCAGCTTGTGTAGCGTCGCTTCTAACTGTTTTTTACTGCGGCTGAATTTGTATTCTAACCAGAAGTGGTAAGCATTCAGTAACACGGCAAAAATAAAGAACGCCCAAGCCCACTGTTGATTGTATTTAAGCCAGATTAACGCTTCTTTCCACCAAGGTTGTTGCAGTGGATGCATGTCGAGTTGTTGGTATAGCTTATCGATCGACAGCAGGCTTGTCGGTGAAGTCCAACCCGATGCATTCGCTGCAATGGCTGGCGCACTGCTTTTTGGCACCGCAAATAACACCTGACTCATTTGTTTCGCCAGTGCCGAAGACGCTCGCTCTGTTTTGGCAAACGACCAGTTAGGGTACAACGGCGTAGACACCTGACATCGGAGCCCTTCTGGTGCTTGATTGTCGATAACACGATATTGACTAGCCACCAGCAAACCTTCGCTGATCATGCTCTCGACCAAACACGCAGGCACCACCGCAGCTTCAATGTTCCCTTCACGCAGTTGATACAAGCTGGCATCAATAGGGAAACCTAAGAACTGAGTATTAGAGAAAAAGTGATTGGGGTTGAGCCCTTGTTGCATTACTTGGTAACGCATAGTCAGGTAGCCACCAAACGCATTTTCAGAAACCGCGGCAATCGGCTTTCCGCTCAGTTGTTCAAACGAGATATACGGTGACATCCTTCTGACCACCAATGCAGAACCGATACTACGCGTGCTACTCACACCTTGAGCGTCGTAATTATGACTGGTCATGGTTGCCATCCAAGAGAGATCATACTGACGACCTAAACGAACCGCCTGACCTGGATTAGTGATTACAAAATCGACCTCGACCTTCTTTACCGCTTCGGCCATCTCTTCCAAGTTAAAGGGCTTGAGAACAAAGTGTTTTCCCGGGATACGCTCAGACAACCAGTCCATCGTTGGTTGCCAGCGTTGTTGCGCTGCAAGTTTGCCCCTGATGGCTAAAACACCCACTTCAATCGTCTGGTCTGATTCAATCGTATTTGTCGCTACCGAAACCGGTTCCGTTTGAGCAGCGAAACAAATACCTGCACTCAAACTCAGCCAGCACGTACTGATGAATGTAGTGAAGTTGCGAACAGTCACGGACATCTCTTTATTCAATCGGGTTACCTATTCAATGATTTCTCAATGCGTTGAAGCACTTTTAAATAAAGCATAACAGCTAGATAGCGAAAACCACATTTGTTCTAGATCAACTTTGATCTGGGAATGTGGAAATCCACAATACCCCGTGTAGGGTCAAAATCTGACAATGAGCTCAACAGAACCAATACCCATTTATAGGTACCAATATGGACTCATTGAAAAGACGGTTTCTCAGCCAGTTCGGCAAAGTTTCCGCCGGTGCTGCGCTCATTCCCATTACCGGAATCAACACCGCAGTCGCAAGCACAGCCATTCGCAATAACAACCAACCTGACCGCAAAGGCGAAGTAGGCAAACGCTACGCCATGGCGATTGATTTGCGTAAATGCGTAGGCTGTCAGGCATGTACTGTTGGCTGTAGCGTTGAAAACCAAGCTCCAATTGGCCAGTTCAGAACCACAGTAAAACAGTATGAAGTCTCCCTTGATGATGGTTCGACGGCTCAACAAGAGGTGAAATCATTCATGCTGCCTCGCCTGTGTAACCACTGCGACAACGCACCTTGCATCAAGGTTTGCCCTGTTCAAGCCACTTTCCAACGTGAAGACGGCATTGTGATGGTCGATAACGAACGCTGCGTAGCCTGTGCTTATTGCGTTCAAGCCTGCCCTTACGATGCTCGTTTTATTAATAACGACACACTGACCGCCGACAAATGTACCTTCTGTGCACACCGCTTTGAAGACGGCTTGCTACCCGCTTGTGTAGAAACCTGTGTCGGTGGCGCGCGTGTCATTGGCGACCTAAAAGATCCAAACAGCAAAATTAACCGCCTGCTCAATGAAAACCAAGACGACATCAAGGTGCTTAAACCAGAGCAGAATACCAACCCACATGTTTTCTATATCGGCATGAACGAGCGATTCGTTAGCCACATTGAAGGGCAACCTGCGATTTATGATCCAGCCGCCATCGATAACTCATCCTCTAGCGAACAAGAATTGGCAATCGCGACACAAAGCAAACAAGGAGAGACAGCATGAATATCACTGAGGTGTTAGTTCCCGCTCAAGAGATCGCTTGGCTACCGTGGGCGGTTCAGTATTTCTTCTACATAGGTTCGGCTTACGCGGCTGCGATTCTGTTTTTGATTGCCCTGATATTTAAAAATTCAACCAGTCATCAATTTCGTGCAGCCCTTGTGCTTGTGATGGCCATCGGCGCGATTGTTGGACCATTAGCCCTTACTGGTGACTTACACCAACCTGGACGGGCGTGGCACTTCTACGCTCACATCACGCCTTGGTCGTGGATGTCTCTAGGTTCTCTGTTTCTCCCTCTGTTCTCTGGTCTGGCTATCGCGACGGCTTGGGTTTACTTGCGTGATGACATCGCACAACTTAAAGAGAGTGAAAACCCACTTCTAAAACGTTTGTCTTGGCTAACCCTAGGTCAATGGCAGGTTTCAACAAAACTGATGATTGCACTCGCTGCTGCGACGGCTATTTCTGGCTTAAGTATCGCGCTTTACACAGGTGCCGAGATTGCAATTTTGGCAAGTCGCCCGCTTTGGCATCAACCGGCCTCTCCGCTGCTTTGGTTTACGACCGCATTCTTTGCTGCAACAGGTTTAACGTTGTTGATTTGGGCTCTGCTGCCTTCAACCAAGCCTAGCTTAAAATCGACAGACCTCGCACTGGTACAAAGAACCATTACGTTAACGGGCGGCCTTGCCATCATTCTTACGTCAATTTGGGCATCTAACCATGGTCACTTCAACCTGTATGAGAACGACGCTTGGGGCATTAATTTAGGCATCATGACCACCAGCATTTTGCTGTGCATGCTCTTGGTTCTTCCGCTGCAGCGTCTATCGCAAAGCAAGCTTGGCGTCATCCTTGTCGCGCTTGCGACCATGGTTTCAGCATGGGCGGTACGCTGGGTCACTATGATGGAAGTTCAAACCATTCCACGTTTCGATGTGGGCCCATTTCCTTATGAATTACCAATGGCTAGCTCAGGTCTACTTGGCATTGTGGGTATGTGTGGTCTTTGGTTAGCACTTGCGTTGTTCGCCTCTGAAATCGTATCGACAAAAACAATATCAGCTAAATCAGCTCAAAAACATCGTCACCACTTAACCGCTCACATAGCTTGTAGTCTGAGGAATCATCATGGATAACAAACGTCGTCAATTTTTGAAAACAGGCCTTGCTGCCGGTGGTGTTGGAGCTTTTGCTGCAGGTTATGCGACAACCACAAAACACATGGTTCACGGTGCTATTGATGGCACCGCGGGTAAGAAAACCAACCACATCCACCACGGTAATTCGCTAGAGACGGAATACAGTGTCGATGAACAAGGTAAGATCTCGCCGAATCCAAATCAGCGCGTAGCACCATCAATGTGTTTCGGTTGCTGGACACTGTGTGGCTTGCGTGTACGTATCGATAATCGCAATGACGAAATTTTGCGTATCTCGGGCAATCCCTACCATCCGCTATCAAGTGATCAGCAAATCCCGTTCAAAACACCGGTAAAAGACGCCTACATTGGCTTGTCTGGAGAATCCGGTATCAATAATCGTTCGACAGCCTGCGCCCGTGGTAACGGCATGTTAGAGATTCAAAACAGCCCATACCGAATCACTCAACCGCTCAAACGTGTCGGTAAGCGTGGTGAAGGCAAGTGGGAACCGATCAGCTACGAGCAACTAATCACTGAGATCACCGAAGGTGGTGACTTGTTCGGTGAAGGCGAAGTGGAAGGCTTACGATCGATTCGCGATATCGAAACACCACTTGATCCAAACAACCCTGAATACGGTCCCAAAGCCAACCAATTGTTGGTGACTAATGCCGGTAATGAAGGCCGTGATGACATCTTGAAGCGCTTTGCATTCAACAGCTATGGTACACGAAACTTCGGTCACCACGGCTCTTACTGTGGCTACGCATTCCGTGCAGGTTCTGGCGCGATCATGAATGACTTGGACAAATTCTCGCACTTAAAACCCGACTTCAACAATGCGGAATTCATTCTTTTCATCGGCATGTCTCCGGCTCAAGCAGGTAACCCGTTTAAGCGTCAAGCACGACAACTTGCTGAGGCTCGTACCAACGGAAAACTCAGCTACACCATAGTGACGCCTAGCCTTCCTGCAGGTTCTTCAAGCCTTGCGGCAGGCGATCGCAACAACTGGCTTCCAATCAAACCGGGCACCGATTCAGCATTAGTACTAGGCATGATCCAATGGATCATCGAAAACCAACGCTACAATCACGACTTCTTGTCTCGCCCAAGCGCGCAAGCAATGCAAAAAGCCGGCACCACACACTGGTGTAATGCGTCTCACCTAGTGATCAGCGACGAAACGCACCCACAAAACGGACGTATGCTTCGCACATCGGATATTGGCTTGCTAGAAACAGGCGAACCGATGTCTGACGATGATGCATTTATCACACTAGATATGACAACGTCACGATTAACATCAAACATTCAGGTCGATGAGGCGGCTCTGTTCGTCGATCAAGATGTAGAAATCGATGGTCAGGCTGTTCGCGTTAAATCTTCTCTACAAAGATTGAAAGAAGAAGCCTTCAAATTTGACCTTGCTTACTACAGCGAGCAGTGTGAAATCCCACAAGATCAGATCATTGCGTTAGCAAAACGCTTCACCAGTTACGGGACAAAAGCCGTCGTCGATACTCACGGTGGCAACATGCACACCAACGGCTTCTACAACTCATTCTCTATTCTGATGTTGAACGCTCTGATCGGTAACATCAACGCGAAAGGCGGCGCGATGGCGAAAGCGGGTGGCTACCCGACTTCTGTTGCAGGCCCTCGTTACGACTTTACCAAGTTCAAGGGTAAGACGAAGCCGCAAGGTGTGTTCTTGTCTCGCAGCAAGTTCCCGTACCAAAAAACCAGCGAATACAAACGTCGCGTTGCAGCCGGTGAGTCACCCTACCCAACTCGCGCGCCTTGGTACCCAATCTCTGCGCCGCTGCTAACCGAGCATTTGTCAGCGGCGATTGATGGCTACCCATATCGTGCAAAAGCGTGGATCAACCACATGGCGAACCCACTTTATGGCGTTCCGGGGTTAGACAACCTATTAGGCGAGAAACTTAAAGATCCAAAGCAACTGGGTTTGATCGTCTCTATCGATGCCTTCATTAATGAAACCACAGCACTATCAGATTATCTCGTGCCTGACACGGTAACCTACGAGAGTTGGGGCATGGCGACACCATGGCACGGCGTTGCAACTAAAGCGATCACTGCTCGTTGGCCGATTGTTGAACCTAAAACCTCTCGCACTCAAGACGGTCGTGCCATCAATCTAGAGAACTTCTTTATTGATCTGGCGAAAACACTCGAGCTGGGCGGCTTTGGTGATGATGCAATCAAAGACAGCCAAGGCAATTGGCACGGTATCCACAGTGCAGAAGACTTCTACCTTCGCTCTGCGGCGAACTTAGCATTTGCCAAAGGCGGCGTGTCGAATGTGGATGCAGAAGACATTGTTTGGTCTGGTCTTGAGCGCCTTGTTCCTGTGATGAACAAAACACTTAAGCCTGAAGAGATGTTAAAAGTGGCGTACATCTTTGCGCGCGGTGGTCGTTTTGAAGACGCTACCAATGCCTACACCAACGAAACCATGAAGTACAAATGGACCAAGCCACTGGCTATTTGGAATGAAAAGCTTGGCACCTCTCGCAACACCATCAGTGGCGAGCAGTACATGGGTTGCCCAACATGGTATCCACAAAAACTGGCAGACGGCACGCCACTGGCAGAGCAGTTCCCAGCAAAAGAGTGGCCATTTACCCTGACTAACTTTAAGTCCAACATTCACAGTGCGGTGTCTAACCTGTCACCACGCTTGGAGTCCATCAAAGGCGTGAACCCAGTGTACATTCACCCGCAAGACGCCTCTTCAGCGGGCATAAAAACAGGTGACGTATTTGCGATCGAAACACCGAGCGCAACCACAAAAGCGTTGGCGATGGTGATTGATGGCATCAAGCCGGGCACATTAGGCTTTGAACATGGCTTTGGCCATAAAGAACTCGGCGAACGTGCGCACTGGATTGGTAAAACACAGCAACCAGTGAAGATGAAGTCCAACGATGGCGTTAACATCAATGATATTGGCTTAATTGACCCAACGAGAGAAGGTAAAGGCGTCATGTTGGATTGGGTTGTGGGCGCAGCGGCAAGACAGGCGCTTCCTGCGAAGATCTACAAAGTTTAATTTAAACTCCGTAAGATCTCACTTAAGCACTTATCCAACCATGTCCCTACTCATTCGTAACTAGGAACACAACAGAGCAACTTCGTCCTTCGAGGTTGCTCTGTTTTTCGAACGGCAGCCCTACCCCAAGCAATCAGTCAGTCAGTCAGTCAGTCAGTCAGTCTTCACTACGCCACAATTTTTAGCCAGTCTCCATAAAGTCACTATGCTTATACAATCGGTGCCATAAAGAGCCTTAACAAGCAGTCACACCGAGGCGAACATGGCAGTTCCCTTGCACTTCGTTAACGGCAGCTGGATTCGCCTATTGAAATCCACATTAATACCACCATGGTGATCGAGGTTATTAATGTGAGGCTTACCTCAAGTTCCAAGTGAATTAATGTGGAAATCCACAATAGCGCGAACAACCAATTATGTCGAAAATGCGTGCATCACAACCAATAGCGACGCCTCATGATTAAGCTGAATATAAAAACTCAAACTCTCACGCTTTGCATCTCTGCTTTAGGAAGCCTTTCTTTATCCAGTTTTGCACAAGCAGCGCCTAACCCTATGCCCGAAGCCGCAGAAACCTGTAGCGGGTGCCATCAAGCTGACGGGAAAGGTATGCCTAACATAGCCCCTATGCTTGCTGGGCTGAATGCTGACTACCTAGAACATCAATTGATTCTATTTTCTAGTGGAGAGCGTCAAAGCGCAATCATGAAAGGCATGGCCGATGGCGTGTCTGATCCTGCTATTCGTCGCGAAGTTGCTGAATACTTTGCCTCACTACCTTCATACGAATTCACAGATTTAGAGCAGCGCGGCTCACAAGCGGATATCGAGAACCCGTATCGTAAGCTGGTATTCCAAGGCGATTGGGACCGAAACATTCCAGCATGTGCTACCTGCCATGGGCCAAGCGGAATGGGTGTAGACAAATTTCCACGCCTTGCGAGCCAACATGCCGACTACATTCAATCTCAGCTTAAGGCATGGAAAAACGGCACTCGCAAGGGTGATGATTTGAACATGATGGGCAACATCGCAGGCAAATTGACCGACGATGAGATCAAAAACCTGTCTTACTACTTCGCATCTTTTCGATACTAAAGGGCTAGCATGAAAACACTACTTTTAATCACCGCAACCCTTGCCTCTGGACTCGCTTATGCCGACGGTGAATTACCTGATCGTCAAACCGAACTGCCAGCCGTCGAAAAAGTGAAAGACAACAAGTACCTTGTGCCACGCGACTTAGTGGATATCCCAGCAGGAGAATTTGGCGACAAAGTAAAATTGGGCTACTCACTGTTTGTTGACTCACAACAGATGCGCGGTGAATACGTTGGCAACGAGCAAAACTGTGTTAACTGCCACATGCAAGCAGGCATGAAGCCCAATGCAGCGCCACTTTGGGGTGCGTACATGGCCTATCCGGCTTATCGTAAGAAAAACGACAAGGTCAACAGCTACGCAGAACGTATCCAAGGTTGCTTCACCTACTCAATGAATGGTCTGCCACCGGCTGAGGGTTCAAAAGAGATGGTCGCACTGACGGCGTATTCATACTGGCTGGCGATGGGCGGCATCTTAGACAAGAACGGCATGCAAGATACACCCGTTCCTGAGATTAGCGATGCCGACTTACAAGTCGGTGGTAAAGCGGAAAGCTTCCCTCTCCCTGAAGAGCTGTTAAGCAAATACCCAATCGATGGCCGCAGTAAGTTGGCAGGGCGTGGCTATCCTAAGATTGATAATCCTGAACAAGAGCCATCGATAGCGCGTGGTGAAAAGGTTTACCAAACCAACTGCCAAACCTGTCATGGTCAAAATGGTGAAGGTATTAAAGGGGCTGACGGACGTTCATACTTTCCACCATTGTGGGGCGAAAACGCGTATAACTGGGGCGCGGGTATGCACCGGGTGAACACCGCTGCCTATTTCATCTATGAAAACATGCCGCTTGGAAAGAGCCAGCAACTTTCGATTCAAGATGCATGGGATGTGGCTGCATTTGTGAATAGTCATGAACGCCCACAAGATCCTCGATACAAGGGTGATGTTGCTAGCAATGCTAAGCGCTACCACAATCACCAAGGTTACTATGGCAAAGAAGTTGATGGTCATGTACTAGGTACCAAAGCTTATCCGAGTGGTAAAGATGTGATTCATGAGCATTAATAGGTATTAGTGAATATGAGCCGTTCACGCCAGCTATAGCTAAGCTTTACATTGTAAATCAGTGATAGCCGGAACAATTAAAAAGGAGCCAGATCGTGTGACGATCTGGCTCCTTTTTTATGTTTGAACGATTAGAGATTCAGCTAATCTTGCTGCATCTTTTCCCAAATGGTCGGAGAGCCAATATAGTCTTGAACCGTAGTGATGAATTCTTTGACTAGTTTGGTTTGCTTACGGTGCGGATAGACAGCGTAGATTGCGGTATCAATCTTAGAGATCGGATAATCCGGCAGTAAAGTGACCAAGCCAAGTTCTTTCATTGAGGCATACAGGTTTGATTGATCAAGGAAGCCATAACCTAGACCATCTTTCACACAAGACACCATAGTACGAACATCACTCACCTTATAGTTGCCACGAATCGTTAGGCTCTGGAAGGTATTACCTCCCGGCTCTTCACTAATGCGCAGATGGTCGACCGTCATATCACCATTGGTATAAATCACCGCAGGTAGAGCGAGTAGATCTTGTGGCGTTTTCGGTTCACCGTGCTGCTTCACAAAATCGTTTGACGCGACCAACATGAAATTACTGTCGGCAATCTTCTTCGCAATCAAATTCGATTCAACAAGCTTACTGAAGCGAAACGCGATATCAAACTGCCCTGCAATGATATTGGCGATCTTATCGTCTAGTGAAAGTACGATCTGAACATCTGGGTACTTTCTCATGAACTGAGTGATGATAGGTTGCAAATATTGCTGCCCAAAATAGATCGGTGAAGTAATTCGTAGCACACCTTTGGGTTCAGACTGGTATGAATCTGCAATTCCTTGGATCTGATTGATAGTGTCTTTCAGCACATAGGTTTGTGCGAGAATATCTTCCCCGGCCGACGTCAACGAAAACGAGCGTGTAGAGCGGTTAAGCAGCTGAACACCTAAATCTTGCTCGAGCTTTTTGATCTGTTTAGAGAGTGATGAGTTGTCCATATCGTGCAAGGTTGCCGCTTTGGTAAACGACCCTTGTTGAACCACATCTAAGAACAATAACAACTGATTGGTATTTGGCACTGCGCCTCTCCTGAAATAAAACTCGACTAGCGTTCGTCTTTAGGGGTATCCATCACAACCATAGTCGTAATAGATTGCACCTGAGCACATTCCCCAAGCACATCGGCATGAAACTTCTTATAGCCCGGTAGATCTTTGGTTTCTACCCTTAGCAAGTACTCGTTGGCACCGGTAATGTTGTGGCACTCCACCACCTCTTTTTCCATACTGACATGCTGTTCAAACTCTAGTTGAGCCGCTTTGCTGTGGCTCGATAAACCAATCGAAACGTAAGCAATAAAGCCAACGCCCATCAGGCCATTATCCAGAACTGCACGGTAACCTTGAATGATCCCTTTACGCTCGAGATCTTGTACTCGCCTTAAGGTCGCTGAAGCCGACAAACCAATTCGTTCAGAAAGCTCAATATTGGAGATTCTGCCGTCCAATTTAAGCTCTTGCAATATCCTTTCGTCAAATCTATCCATAAGTACTTATTATTGTGCATTAAGTGATAATTGAGGAAATAAAAGCACATAATTGCCTCACTTTCCACCTACTATGTTTCTCAACACGTGAAAGTCATGACCGGTCAGTCACTTCGTTCATTTTACTGCTGGAGAACCATAATGCCTTTAGAACAACTTAGCGCACTTGCCTTGTTTGCGTTTGTCTCGACCTTCACACCAGGTCCAAATAACATCATGCTCATGACATCAGGAGCAAATGTTGGCTTTGCCCGTACCATTCCACACATGCTTGGCATTGCTTTAGGTTTTGCGGCTATGTTGCTGTTGGTTGGCTTTGGGTTAATGGGGATTTTCAACGCCTATCCGGTAACTCACCAAGTATTGAAATACCTGAGCCTTGCGTACTTGGTGTACCTCGCAATTAAAATAGCCAAGAGTGGAAAAGCGAAAAGCACTGAAGCTTATAAACCGATGACCTTCATTGGCGCGGCAAGTTTTCAATGGGTTAACCCGAAAGGTTGGTCAATGGCACTGACAGCTATTTCTGTTTATAGCAGTGGCAGCTCATGGTGGGAGCTTGCAATCATCGCAGCCATTTTCACGCTAGCCAACTTACCATCTGTGACCTTCTGGACGGCAGCAGGCAAGCAACTACAACACTGGCTAACAACACCAGTCCGCATTAAAAGCTTCAACTACGGTATGGCTGGCTTGCTTCTAGCATCGACCATTCCGATGCTCTAGTCGAATAACTTCTGTATTTTAACGGTTGGTACTCCGGTGCTAACCGTTATTCTCTTTATAAATAACCCACAAGTTCACTAAGCCAACGACCAAACATCGTCTGCCCGCTCGGCGTTAACGTCCAGACAAACGCCGCTACATTGATTACTACGGTTAGCCAATAGATCGCTCTGAAAGGCTGTTTTTGTGTTTTATGACGCAGCTTATCTTGTGCGATCAAAGCGCCTAACCAACCACCAACAACAGAAAAGATGTGCAAGGTTTTCTCTGGCACGCGCCAATTACCATTAATCGCGGCTCGCTTGTCTTTTGCGTACACAAAAAACGTCACCACACCGATAACTAAATACCACGCCAACAGCACTTTAGAGCTTTCCGCAAACAACGCAGATACCGCCACCACAACCAAATAAGTGATAGCGATTTGAATAGATGAAGACAACATCAACTCCTTTGGATAATGAACAACATAGCGTCACCATTCCACATTAAAGACTCACTAAGGCTATTTGAGACGAATGAGTACAAACTTTTTTTGATAGGAAAAACAACCAGCGAGTGAAGTGCCACTAAGCTCACATAAATAAGGCGTAGTTATCACCCCTAGCGACTACTCCTATCTTCTACGCCTATGGCTAACCAACTGTATTTTATGAGCTATTGAACCAATAAAAAAGCGCGTTAACCACCACAATCCGTGATATCGACACTAGGTTTCCTATTTTTACGGATTAAAAATAACTTAATACATAAGCGTCACAAATAGTGGAGCATCGTTAAGCCTAGGATATTCATCTTCGTAAAAAATATGGATATCAAAACGTGAACGAAATAAATACCAATAAACACGAGATTCTACAAAGTGCCTTGAAGATTGCAAAAACAAAGAGCTTCAATATTGCGCAAACAAACAGCTTCAAACGTTCAGCTTTAGCCAAGGCGATATTGCCTATCGTCACCGCGACCTTGGTAGCAGGCTGTGGAAACGACACTAGCAAAACAAACTCTGACAGCAATAGTCTATATAAAGCCGCTGAAAACGAAGTTGTTATTTATTACAAACGTGATGTTGCAGCGGCTCGCGCTTCTGGATCGACCTACGACGGCTGGGGGCTTCACCTTTGGAATGGCGAAGGTTGTACGAGCACTGACTTAGTCGGCATGGGACTAGGTAACAATGGGACTGACTGGGATGTACCTTATGAATTCAAGGGCATCAATGATACCTATGGCGCCTACTACGTGTTGAAAGTCGATCCAGATGCATCCGACCCTCATAAGTGCATCAACTTCATCTTGCATAATGGCGGCGATAAGGCGTTTGGCAGCGCCAACTCGAAAATTGATCTCACCAAACTGAGTCAATCTCAATCTGTATTCGGTTTCCATGGCAGCAGCGCGCTGTACTACGAACCGATTTCAGAACGGCCAGTTAAGATTGATGGCCAGAAGGCACATTGGTTGGACTCAAACACAATCGCTTGGGAAGCAGCAGACGGTGCCGATTCTCTCAAGTTGTTCTACGCACTCGATAACAGCATCACGATAAACGATGATAAGGCGATCGTCGGAGGGCTGGCCGTTGAACTCAAGAAAGATGGCAAGCTATCCTCTGCATTAAAAGAACGTTTCCGTCACCTAGCAAGCCTACCCGCTTTATCAATCGATGTTGACGACAGCACGCTGCGCACCATTTTGAAATCTCAGATCATTGTTGTTGCGTATAATGTGAATGGCGACGTTATCTCTTCTACTGAAGTTCAAAAGCCCGGCGTACTTGATGCTGTATTTGCCAACAAAGAGACGGGTAACGCAATCGGAGAAACACTGGGGGCGATTGTGGAAGGCAGCACGACGACCTTCAAACTTTGGGCTCCTACCGCGCAAGATGTTGAACTCGTCCTCTACAGCGAAGACCGACAAAGTTCAAAAGTGATCCCAATGACGGAAAGCTTGGAAACAGGCATTTGGGCAACGGATTCAATTTCTAACGCCGTGAATAGTTATTACCGTTACCAAGTGAAGGTCTACCACCCAACCACAGGCAATATCGAAACTCGCCTTGTGACCGACCCATACTCACTCGGCTTGTCGAAGAATTCAGCATACTCTCAAGTGATTGACCTTGATGAAGCAGCGCTGATGCCACAAGGTTGGGCTGGGTATAAGCGCCCAACGGTGAAGAAAGACGAAGACCACGTACTGTACGAATCACACCTTCGTGACTTTAGCTTCAGTGATAAGTTAGGTACAGCAAGCTTAAACGGCAAGTACCTAGCGCTAACAGAAGCCGATCGTGAGTCAGTAAAACACTTGAAAGCTCTGAAAGATGCCGGTTTAACTACGCTTCATATCTTACCTGCATTCGATATCGCCACCATCAATGAAGATGACGCGAGCCGCGTGGATATCACCGACACCGTAGGCAAACTCTGTAACGTAAAACCAACGGCGACTTTATGTGGCACCGAAGATGAAAACAAAACCATCGAAACGGTACTCAACAGCTATAACTCTTCAACCGGCGATGCCCAAGCTCTAATGAACGATCTGCGTATGCTAGATAGTTTCAACTGGGGCTACGACCCATTCCACTACACTGTGCCAGAGGGCAGCTACGCGACCGATCCTAATGGTTCTCAACGTATTCTAGAATTCCGTCAAATGGTGAAAGCCACGCACGACATGGATCTCAAGCTGATCATGGACGTGGTATACAACCACACCAATGCGTCTGGTGTGAACGATAAGTCGGTACTGGATAAGATTGTCCCTGGGTACTACCACCGTCTTAATGTGAACACAGGTGGCGTGGAAAACTCGACCTGTTGTGACAACACTGCGACCGAAAACCTAATGATGGGTAAGTTAATGGTCGACTCACTTAAGGTGTGGGCTGACGACTACAAGGTGGATGGTTTCCGTTTTGACTTAATGGGTCACCAACCAAAAGACGTAATGGTAGAAGCTCTTGCTGAAGTTCGTAAAATCGACGAGAACACACTGTTCTACGGTGAAGGGTGGGACTTTGGTGAAGTAGCTAACAATGCACGCTTCGATCAAGCGAACCAAGTAAACATGGCGGGTACAGAGATCGGCACATTCTCAGACCGTTTGCGTGATGCAGTTCGTGGCGGTAGCCCATTTGATGGTGGCGTCGATTCAGAAGGCAACCACCCACTTCGCTTTAACCAAGGCTTTGGTAATGCAGCGATTGCCAACGAAGAAACCAAAGTTGATCAAGATTCGATCAATGGTCGTTTACATAACCAAGACCTTGTTCGTTTGGGTATGGCAGGTAACCTCGCAGAATACGTACTGATTGATTACAAAGGCGATACAAAACTGGGTAAAAACGTTGATTACAACGGTGCTCCAGCTGGTTACACCAAGATGCCTTCAGAGAACATCTCTTACGTTTCAAAACACGATAACCAAACGCTTTGGGATAACAACGCATACAAAATCGCCACTGGTACTAGCTCTGCAGAGCGTGCTCGCATGCAGTCTGTATCGCTCTCTACCGTGATGTTAGGCCAAGGCATACCATTCATCCATATGGGTTCTGAACTGCTACGTTCAAAGTCTATGCAGCGTGATTCTTACGATTCAGGTGACTGGTACAACCGCGTAATGTTTGACGGTACTGATAACAACTGGAACGTTGGATTACCACGTGAAGACAAAGATGGTGCGAACTGGGATCTGATCAAGACTATCATTGCTGACCCAGCGGCTAAACCAGACGAAGACGACATTGAACTGACTAAACAGCAATTCCTAGAGCTATTAAAAATCCGTAGCTCAAGTGAACTGTTCCGCTTAGACACTGCAGACGAAGTCATGAAGCGAGTCGATTTCCGTAACGTTGGCGAAGATCAAGTCGAAGGCTTGATTGTCATGTCTATCGATGATGGTGTGTCTACGGGCAAAGACCTTGACCCTGCAAATGATGCGATTGTGGCAGTTGTAAACTCAACGAATGAAACTCAATCGTTCAAAATCACAGGAGCGACAGGATTTGCGCTTCATGACGTTCAACAAAACTCTGCTGATGATACAGTGAAAGGTGCAAGCTTCGCCGCTGAGACCTTCACAGTCCCTGCACTAACAACAGCTGTATTTGTACAAGCTCAAGGCGATGCACAAGGTGTCGGTCTGCCGGTTGATAACTCTGATAAAGATGTGTCTAGCATCCCACCATACGGCCAAACAACAGTTTACGTTCGAGGCGACATGAATGGCAGGGGCGCAACTGATGCTTGGGCAATGAGCTTTGTAAGTAACGGCGTTTATTCAGTAACAGGTAGCTTGGAAGCGGGTAACTATGGCTTCAAGTTTGCAGATGCTGACTGGAAAACACCTAACTTTGGTTGTGACTCCGTTGAACTTGCTAATGGGTCAATCAACCTAGGTAGTGATGGTAACTGCCAACTAAGCGTAGCAGAAGCTGGCACCTACACCTTCACTCTGAATGCGATTAATGAGCTGGATGACAATGTAGAAAAAGCGGTCGTTTCAGTAACCAAGAATTAAGCCTTAAAACTTACGATTCTAATAAACAGATAATAAAACCAGCGCAAGCTAGCCTTTTGGGAGACCTCAGTCTCCCTTTTTTTGTGCTCAACAAACACCAATCCCAACACGTCCCCTCCTTCCCTGACCTTGATTAACATAAATGTTAAGAGATAAACAAACCGCCTAAGTTCTTGGTTCTTGGTTCTTGGTTCTTGGTTCTTGGTTATTATGTGTAAGCCTGAGATTATTTACATTCAAATATTCTGGTTAACATGAGTATTACTTTTAATTTATTACAATCAATAAAAAAGGCTCCCTACTAGGAGCCCTTCTCTTTATATCAATCAGTATTTACAAACTATTCGACTACTTTTTATTGACGGCTTTTACAAATACTTCTTGCGCGCCTTCAATACCTAGTGCTTTTGCTTCATCTAATAAGCTCAGAGCTTTAGGAATATTGTCTTCAGTTACAGCCGTTTGAATCGCATTGTGATAGTAGGTTTGCGTTTCAGGTTGAATGGTATCGATCTTAGTCGCAGCGGCTGGTTTAGCGTTAGATTCGCTGCTCGATGAACCAATAGAAAAGAAGCTCGCTTTATCGATTGTTACTTCTATCTTACCAACGTTAGCATTTGGAATCGGGATATCTTTCACTTCAGGTAAATAGTTACCACGACCTTCCGCATCTAAACGAGCAGGATGGATCACATCAGTAAAATCACCAATATCAGCTTGATCTGTATAGATAACTAAATAAACTGATTTTGCTGTTGTCGGTGGGTAAAAATCGTTCTCAGCAACGAGACGGTTCCCCAAGTGTAGTCTTGGTTTAGCGTACTCGAAACTCTCTTTACCGTAACGCTCTAGCTCACTACCGTTTTCGTCATAGATAACCGCATTAGGAACAAACGCTGTATCGCCGATAATGCTCGTGATATTAATCGAGTACTCACCGCGATCTGCAGGCAGTTCAATCGCTACTACAGGGCTATTTATTCCTTGATAGTTTAATACTTGGCTATTTGGTGTCACATCAAAAACTGCCGAGCTTGGCAGCTTCATCGGGGCAAATTGAAGACCAGTAATCGAGTTAACTTGTTCAGCCTGTGCCACTTGCACTTGCTCGACTACTTGTGCAGATTGGCAACCGGCCAATGCAACACAGCCACTCAACATCAGAGCTTTAAAATACATAACCCTTCCTTTTTTATTTTTTTAAGAAATTTACTAACTTTAATTACCACAAAGAGAACTATTCACCTAGGGAACGATCAACTTAATCGTACATTCCTTAAAAAAATAGCCGACGCAAGCCGGCTATGAATTAGGACAGTTTAGGATTTTAAGCTAAGTCGCTTACCACCAAGCTTCAACTTGGATACCAACAACGAAGTCGTTGTCTGCGCCTTGACCAGTAACAACACCGTTTTCATCTTTCACTTCACCGAATGAATCGTTTTCTAGATCCATTAGGTAGCTACCGTATACACGGATTTCAGGACGAGCCCAGAAGCTGTCACCCATTGCCCATGCTTGAGCAACAGTAAATTTAGCGCCACCAAAGTCAACGTTGTCTACTTCACCAGCGTTATAGCCAGCTTCGAAGATAGTACGCATTGTGTCGTTCCACTTATACATTGGACGAGCCACGATAGAGTATTGGCTTGAATCATGCTTATCAACACCTAGGTCTGAACCTGCTAGGTATGCAAGTTGGTGACCCATTTCCCAAGATTCGCCTAGGTTCATTACACCCCAGTTAAGAATACGGTAACCAAAACCATCATCTTGAGCACCAGAGCGATCATAGTAAGCACCAGAACCCCAGAAGTTAGCCATTTGAACGCCGTAACCAGCAGTACCTAGCTGAACAACTGTTTGGTTAAAACCATTGCTCATGTTTTGGTGGATAATACCTGTAGCAAGTAGACCATCATCACCATCGTATTTGCCATTCTTGTTTTCAGTACCGAAGTTGTAAACAACACCAAGCTCTAAACTAGCATCTTCCCATAAACCGATATTCGCTAGGCGAGCATCAGCCATGTAACCAGCACCGTTCTCATCTTCGCCATCTTGAATAATTGCTAAAGAAAGTTTTTGGTTACCAACTGAAATATTTTCAATACCACCACCAGTACCTGATGTATTTAGGAAGTAGAAGTCAGTGATGTGAATATCTTTACGTTGGTAGTATGTTTTACCAGCCCAAAGAGTCGCTTCTTCATCGAAAGATAGAACGCCTTTTGCTTTAACCGCAAACTGAGCAACGTTAAAGTCACCGTCTTCCCAACCATTTGCGCCATCAGCACCAGAAGCAATCATTGACTCTAAACGCCAAGTTTGCTCACCAGTTTTTAGTTCTTCAGCCAAGCCAAACTCAGAGTAGTTGTCGTTTTCATTACCTAGACGGCCAATACCATTCTTCATGAATGAAACGTCACCACCATCATTTCCGCTAATACCAGTACCAGCACGCATGTAGCCATTAAAATCTACAGCGAACGCAGAGCCAGCAGCTAATGTAGTTGCCACTGCTGCAGCAATCAAACTTACTTTTTTCATTCTTAACTCCATTAAGGACGATTTATTTTAGGTTTTTATATTTTTGCTCTCTTGCGGCAACCAAAGGCAGTAATGGTAGTCGTAAGATAGAGAGGTTTAGGGTTTCCCCTGATTCGTTTCAACGGGGTCAATATTAAGAGGGGATGACAAGTTTGACTTCCTCCACCCCTAAGTTAATTAAGGGGGACTAGAGGGGAGTAGAAAATATACAGAACGGCGTTTTAAAGAGGTAGATCACTTAATCTAGGAGGAGTAGACAGCACACAGATCTAATTATTCACCTTAAGTGAGATCTACTTCAAATATATAATTTGAACCTAATCGGTAAATTATTTATTTAACAATAATTATTCTGTGAAGTTGCTTGACCTTACTGTGACAAAGCTTTTTACTTATAGTTCACTGATGTTGATAAACGAACAAGAAATCAAGCAATGACTAGAACGCTCGCTCGCCCTTATCCACTAGGCGCAACGCCAGGAAACACTGGCTGTAACTTCTCAATTTATTCTCCTGACTGTAAATCCCTCTCTCTTGCTCTTTTTGACGAGAACGATGAATTCACCACTTATAAGTTGGAAAATGAATACGCTGATATCAGATATGTTTTTATTGATGGTATAAAAGCGGGGCAAAAATACGGCTTCATTGCTGACACTGACAATGGGCCAATCCTACTTTCAGACCCGTATGCCAAAGCAATCAGCGAACCGCTCGATTACGTCACGCCGTATACCAATGAGAAGAGCTTTGCTATGGCGAAATGTGTTGTTATTGATGACACTTTCGATTGGCAAGGCGTAGAAAAACCACGCATTAGCCGCGAAGAGACCGTTCTTTTTGAAACCCATGTAAAAGGCCTATCTCAACTTCATCCTGAAGTAGCGACCAATACTAAAGGACGTTACTTAGGGTTAGTTAGCCCTGAAATGCTTGCGTTCTATAAACAACAAAATATCAATTCTCTACAACTTTTACCTATTGCTGCGTGTATGCATGAACCCCACCTATTGGATATGGGGAAAGTAAACTATTGGGGTTACAACCCATATCTGTTCATGGTGCCAGACCCTCGCTATGCAGAAAAAGACGCGGTTACTGAGCTCAAAACCGCGATTCGTGAACTGCACCGCAATGGTATCGAGGTCATCCTTGACGTCGTATACAACCACACAGCTGAAGGTGGTGAAGGTGGGACAACGTTCAATCTAAAAGCGCTGGATAGCAACTCCTACATCAAACATGGCTGTCATTATGCGAACTTCACAGGCTGCGGTAATACGGTCGATCTAACCCATCAACCTGCACTCAACTTAGTCATGGATACGCTTCGCTACTGGGTGAGTGAATTCCAAGTCGATGGCTTCCGTTTTGATTTAGCAGCCACGCTGGGGCGAGAAGGTGACAACTATAATCCTGAGGCCGCTTTTTTCAAAGCCGTTGCTCAAGATCCTGTACTTAAAGAAACTAAGCTCATCGCTGAACCTTGGGACATCGGCCCGAATGGCTACCAAGTTGGTAATTTCCCGTTAGGTTGGAATGAGTGTAACGACAAGCTCAGAGACATCACACGCAGCTTCTGGCGCGGTGATCAAGGCTACCTGAAAGAGTTTGCGACTCGCTTGATGGGTTCACGTGACATCTATAGCGCAGCACACTGGCCGTACAAATTGACCGTCAACTACATCACTTATCACGATGGTTTCACCATGCAGGATCTTGTTTCTTACAAGCACAAACACAACGAAGAGAATGGTGAAAACAATCGCGATGGACACGGTGACAACCGCTCTGAGAACTATGGTGTTGAAGGCGAAACAGAAAACCTGTTAGTTATCGCCACGCGTGAGAAGCAGAAACGTAACTTCATGGCGAGCCTGCTGTTTGCTTTTGGTATTCCACATATTCTGACGGCAGATGTGTTATCTCATACTCAAAAAGGTAACAACAACGCATACTGCCAAGATGGCGTGACAAGTTGGCTTAACTGGGAAGACTCTGAACGCAAGACATACTTCAAGACTTGGCTATCGGAAATGATTTCTGCTCGTCAGCAATACATGGTGCCATTTATTAAGGCATTCAGTGGCGAAAAGCGTAACTCTAATCGCATCTTCTGGAGCCGTGTCGATGGCACACTCATGGAGCATGATGACTGGAACCGTTTAAGCTCAGTTGCGCTGCATTTAGGCATTGGTAAAAATGGTGACGAGTTGATTTATCTGATCAACCAAACCAACGCACCAGCACGTTTTTCTTTACCTAGTGATCGTGATCAAAACTGGGTGAAGATCTGCGATACTAACCTACGAAATGTAAAACCAGGTCATGCTGAAGGTGAAATGTTATTGTCGCCAACTTCGATGGCGATTTTGCACTATTCACCAGGCAAAACTGAGTTAAGTTAAAAGTTAAGCCAACGTAATAAAACACCGAAAACCATAGAAGCCAGTTATATTTATGACTGGCTTTTTTGTTAGCCTAATATCACAAAACGCATTCATTTATATGGAATCATTTGCATTGATGTGATTACGAAAACTGTTTAGTATGGCCGTACTATAAAAATGAATCTATAACGTCTTTGGATATCATGGCTTTACCTAAAACATTAATTCGGCTTTTTAAACCATACATTATTTTATTAACTGGAGGGATGCTCTATCTAGCTGTGGCTCAGCTTGAAAAAGTAGAAACAGCAGCAACTGAACAATCATCGTCAAACATTCGTATCGCAAGCTCCACTATTCGTTCCAACATCGAAGCGACATTCGGCAAGCTCTATTTTTTAGAAACCAGTCTAGGCCTACCTAAAACGGCTCCAATCGGTGATAAAAAATTCAGAGAATTGAGCGATAATATTCTAAAAAGAACGCCAAACTTCTCCGATATCGTTCGATACCAACCACAATCCCAACAATATATATCAAGTCGTGGATTACCTCTTTCCCATGAACAAATCGATTCCATAAAATGGAACTCAATAGACAGTGTGGTTGAGGATTTCTACATCTCTTCGATTTACCAAAAAGCAGATGGTCGTTGGGTGTTCGCAGTTAAACATACAGCGGAAAGATTGAATGAAGAAATATGGATTGAGTTTGACCTTTTACACACCACACAAGGATTAAGAGACTTAAAAACGCTTAATCACGGCTATGTGTTTGTAGTTGACCGAGCAACAGAACGACTGGTCTTCCACCCAGACCCAAAGCGTATCGGATCTAAATCAGTCAGCTATCACGCAGGTATCAGCCATCAACTCTCACAAGGTGAAACCGTTGGTAAGCACGAATATTACTATCAAGATAACTTCAAAATATCGGTATTTGACGCTGACAACAGCTTGAACTGGGTATTCATCGCAGGCACCGATCGCCATGATATCTTAACCAGCTCACACCAATTTACGTTAACTGGCTTGGTACTTGGTTCACTGCTTCTATTGTGGATTGGCGCAAACTATCTGGCTTATCGTTTGAATGTGTCCTTGTCACAACTGAATAAAGTCGATGACCTTGTAAGCTTTAAGCGAGAGTTAAGATCCATACTGGACAGCTTCACCTACCAAAAAGGCATTCAATTCTGTCTCTATCAGCCTGAGAACCACGCATTCAGTACCATCGACTATCACGGAAACAAGTCAACGGTACATTGTGACAAAGCCCTTGCAGAGCGATTTACACCGGACACCATGGCTTACAGAAGCGGAAAATACGCCGACCCATTAGCGTGTAAACTCAAAATACACCAACGTCATTACTGTATTCCTTTGCACTCTCGTAAGCAGTTGATCGCAGTGTTGTACGTAAACGCAAACTTACCGATCAGCCAGAGTATTCTGCGAATGATCCGGGATTACACTGAGGTCTCTTTGTCGAACTTACTGCTTCAACATCAATTGAGTAGCAAAGATCTGATGACGCAGTTAGACAATAAGAGCAGTTTCAGTATCGCCATCGAAAACTACGCGAGCGAGCCCGATACCTATGTTGCTCTGCTTGATATCGATAACTTCGACCACGTAAACCGTGCCTACGGTGAAGCAGTCGGTGACAAGATGATCAAGCTGACTGCAGAATCGATACGTTATTACTTCCCGAAACCGAAAGGACTTTGCTTGGCGCGTGTTGGAGGAAAGGAGTTCGCGGTATTGTTCAAAGCCAATGATGTGAAAGATGCCAAATTCCAGCTAGACCAGTGCCGAGTCGGAATCGCGGAGAAAACCATCGTCACTCCAGATATCACCTTATCGCTAGGGGTTAGCGTGGGGTACTCACAAATAGAAGGCGAAACAGACTCAGCTTTAGCGCTAGCGGAACAGGCAAAGCTTATCGCGCAACAACTTGGTAAGAACCGAGTGGAAAGCCACATCAGAGCCGTTGCCAAAGCATCTTAAACGCATTCCAACAAGCCTGTAGATTATCACACACGACAAAGCACCTAGGGTTCCAAATTCAAGGTGCTTTTGTTTTTCTAGAAAGTCATTACAATGCGCCTTCGATAAGACAATATCCCCTTTTCTAACGACACGAATCTTATGAAGCTAAGTAACCGACTGCAAACTCTCCACTCCCTTGTCAGCAATGACTACCAGCATATTTGGGACTGTTGCTGTGATCATGGCTTTTTGGGTGTTCAACTGTTGTCGGATAATAAAGCACCTCAGATTCACTTTGTCGATATTGTCCCGTCTCTAATGAGTGAACTTGAAGACAAGCTAGCGCACTACTTTCCACAAGATAATAAAGCTGAACAAACGGTTACCAGTCAATGGCAAGTCTACTGCATGGATGTCGCCGCTATTCCGCTTGAGAAACATACTGGCAAACACCTAGTTATTATTGCAGGCGTCGGTGGCGATCTCACTCAGAAACTCGTCGATGACATTCATCGTCAACACCCAAACAAAGCGATCGATTTCTTGCTTTGTCCGGTGCATCAGCAATTCGAGTTGAGAAGCCATTTAAAGGCGCTCAATTTTGGTCTTATTGATGAAATGTTGCTCGAAGAGAACCGTCGTTACTACGAGGTGTTATTGGTGAGTAATAACCAAGGTGATTCAGAAAATAGCCAAAACATTAGCGAGATATCAAACGTAGGTGACAAGATCTGGACACCAAGTTGTGATGAACAAATGAAGGTATCACAGCAATACAAAGCCAAAACATTGCAGCATTATCTTCGCATTCATCAAGGCCAAGAGCAGCAAGGTAAACCCAGCGAAGTGAAGCACATCATTGATGCATACCAAGCGATTTAGTCCTCACCTGTTCTGCATATAGCATTGATTTTACTACCACTAGATTATAGTAAGTACTAACTTTATCGCTTACCGTTAGTAAAGCCGATTAAATAAAAAAGCCGACAGTTCAATGAACTATCGGCTTTTTTAATGCTATCAATTTGGTTTAAGCTTACTGCTCTTATTTCTTATGAACCGCATCAGGCTCACCAGTCGTTTCAACCTCAGAGGGCGTATCAACACCATAAACTGTATCAAGATAGTCGTCTTTCTCTTTCCACGTATTGTTCAACCAACTGTGGAAGCGACGTTTAAATGCCTTATCTTCAAAGTAGTTACCATTCACGTTCTCATCCATTGCATGCAGTTTAATACGCACGACTACCTTGGTCATTTTGCCTTTCAGCATATCTTCAAATGGAGAAGTCTGGTTTTCCGGATAAGCCAAAGTAACATCGACGATACCATCTAAGATTGGACCCATTGCCGATAGAGCAAACGCCACACCGCCGGTTTTAGGCTTGAGTAAGTGACGATAAGGTGTTTTGACTGTCGCTAGTTTATCATGATTGGCACGAGTCCCTTCAACAAAGTTCACCAAGGTTGTCGGTGCAAGTTTGAACTTAGTACACGCTTTGTTGATTGCATCGAAGTCATCATTACGACGCTCTGGGTTACGCAGCAAAAACTCACGAGAATGGCGTCTCATAAAGGGCATATCTAGCCCCCAACATGCCAACCCAACAAATGGGACGTACAGCAGTTCATGCTTAAGGAAGAACTTAGTCATCGGCATTTTGTCTTTCAAGATAGAAGACAAGATCACGATATCCGCCCAACTCAGATGATTCGACATCATCAAATACCACTGTTTGGTCGAGATATCTTCCCCGCCTTCCACTTGCCACTCGATGTCGTTGTTCACGTTCAACATCCAAAGGTTGAGCGAAGCCCAGCACCAAAATGTGAAGTTAGCTAAACGAGTACACGACTTCTGTACAACAGAGATTGGCAGAATCAGTTTGATGAGGCCAAAGAAACTCACGGTAAACGCAGTCATTGCAGTATTGATGGTCACGAACAGTACGTTCAAGGCCATACGAAGATTATCAAGCATAAAACACGGCTATATTGAGATCGAAAGCCGCCATTATACTCATCTACAAAATATTCTCTTTAGTAATTGGTTGAATATCCGAGGGGTCAAACCACTGTACTGATTTAGCCTATGTCCAAAGACCAGCTCATTGTTCTGAATCAACAAAGTCAGCATCAAAAAACACCAGCAGTGTCATTTAGACTTAAGGTGAATCATGTCCATTTGACACAATTAAGGTTTGTTTTTACTACAAACTAAGTATTGATAAGCATTCTCATTATTGGCATGGTACATGCAACTCCAAAATGTAAATAGTTGAGTATCCTTAATGAGATAACTTCTCTACGTAAAGGTGATGATATGACAGATATTCCTCATGGTTTGGTAGCCGGAAAAGTCTTACATAAAACACAATGGACAGCCCAGCTGTTCTCACTTCAAGTCAGTGCTCCTGTCTCTCCTTATCAGGCAGGTCAGTTCACGAAACTGGGCTTGGTAAATAGTGAGGGTGAGTTCGTAAGACGCGCCTATTCCATGGTAAACGCGCCAGATCACGAACAAGGACATCAACATCTGGAGTTTTTGATTATTAAAGATCAGAACGGTCAGCTTTCACCTCAACTTCATGAGTTGAAGGTAGGCGATGACATCTTTGTCGGTAAAGACCCAAGCGGTTTTATGACCTTAGATGAGATCCCAGAGATCGCCGATGATCTATGGATGCTTTCGACCGGAACCGCGGTTGGGCCTTTTATCTCAATGCTCGAAAGCATGCAGATACAGCAGCAAAACGGCTCTGAATCTGAAAAAGTCACCTCATTCAAAAACCTTGTACTGGTTCATGCCGTAAGAACAAAGCAAGACCTGACTTATCGAAACCGTATCACTCAACTCGTCGATCACTTTCAAGGGAAACTCAAGTATGTGCCAATTATTTCTAGAGAATCAGTCACCGGAACTTTGCGCGGACGAATACCAAGCTTGTTACTTGGAGGCGACCTTGAGCAAGCCGCGTCTGTCGCTTTCAATCAAACCCGCAGTTTCTTCTACCTTTGCGGCAATCCGCAAATGGTTCGCGATACAAGTGAAGCACTAACCAGCTTAGGTTTCGAGAAGCACTTACGCCGAAAGCCTGGCCAATTCAGCAGTGAAAACTACTGGTAATCACAGTCACCAACTCCATCAAAGCTAAAGCTTGTATTTAAAATACAGACAGATAAGAGGTTTTATATGAGTCATTTACGTATTCCGTCACACTGGAAAATTCAACGTTCAACGCCATTTTTCACCAAAGACAACATACCGGCTGCATTACTTAATCACCATAACACCGCAGAAAGCGTATTCGGCCAAATCTGCGTAATGGAAGGGACGGTCACCTTCTATGGTTTTGCTGATGCCGACGCGACAGAACCAGAAAGTGTTATCACGATCCAAGCAGGGCAATTTGCCACAAGTCCACCTCAATATTGGCATCGAGTAGAACTGAGCGACGACGCGCAATTCAACATTAACTTCTGGTCAGAAAAGGAAACTAAGAAGACGCTCAACACTCGTAAAAGCAGATAGAGAGCTCAATCGGCTAACCTTGTGCTGAAATTAGTAATTGTAACTAAATAGAAAAATAACCTTAATAATAACAATGACTAATGATGATAGACAAGATTATAAAACTCTAGCACACTGCACAAAGTTATTTGTTTTACTCCCGTTTCAGATAATGAATATGTGGGGTTCTTTATATTTTAGGTAAGAGAGGAAGCCATGCTCAACATTGCTTTTTTTAGCTCAAAATCATACGACGAAAAATCATTCAACCTTGCGAAAGGCGATCTCAACGCTGAGTTTCATTTCCATGATTTTCGCCTCACTACAACCACGGCAAAAATGGCGCACGACAACGAAGTGGTGTGTGCATTTGTAAACGACGACCTATCGCGAGACGTGTTAGAGATTCTTGCACAAGGCGGCACTAAGCTGATTGCGATGCGCTGTGCGGGCTTCGATAAAGTCGACCTAGACGCAGCCAAAGAGTTTGGCCTGCAAGTGGTGCGCGTTCCGGCTTATTCACCAGAATCAGTAGCAGAACACACGGTTGGCATGATGATGTGTTTGAACCGTAAGCTGCACAAGGCATACCAACGTACTCGTGATGCGAACTTCTCCCTTGAAGGCTTGGTAGGCTTTAACTTCCACGGTAAAACCGTTGGTGTGATTGGTTCAGGTAAGATTGGGCTAGCAACGATGCGAATCCTGAAAGGCTTGGGCATGAACATCCTATGTTACGACCCATACCCAAATCCTTTGGCAAAAGAACTTGGTGCTAAATACGTGGAACTGGATGAGCTTTACCAAGAATCTGACGTGATTTCCTTGCATTGCCCAATGAGTAAAGAGAACTACCACCTATTGGATGCAACGGCATTTGGCAAAATGAAAGATGGCGTGATGATCGTCAATACCAGCCGTGGTGAACTACTGGATTCAACCGCAGCGATCGAAGCGCTGAAACAGAGTAAGATTGGCGCGCTTGGTCTTGATGTGTATGACAACGAGAAAGAGCTGTTCTTCCAAGACAAATCGAATGACGTGATTGTCGATGACGTATTCCGTCGCCTATCTGCTTGTCACAACGTCTTGTTTACAGGTCACCAAGCTTTCTTGACCAAAGATGCTCTGTTCAACATCGCCAATACAACCCTAACCAGTGTTGATGCCTTTTTCACAGGCAACACCAGCGGCAACGAACTGGTTTAACAACAACTTGAGTTAATAGCAGACTGAGTTAAAAACAAACTAGCTCTACAAATACAAAGCCACGCTATTCCTAAGTGAACAGCGTGGCTTTTTCGTTTATGCCAATATCGAAAGCAGAGTTAGATGCAGAAGTGGCAATCCTCGATATCTAACCCATAGGTCCCTTTTCGAATCGCCAGATGCTCTTCCCCTGCCTTCACGCCCATCTCATAACCTGCATCCAAGATGCTTTGATCCATAGTCAGTCGCTTAACCGCGAACGTCTCCGGTGGCGCAATCACCTTGATGGTCGCATCTTTTGGAGGGTTACGAATGAACTCTAAAGACTGGTTGTAGTTTTCAGCACGTACCGCCATCGACTCCGCAATGTTTGGGAATTTCTTTAACAGTTTTTTCAGCATCCACTGATACTTCTGCGGCTTCATTCGGTAGCTAAGTGGGTGAGAAAGAATCACGGTAATATCGCGCGCGCCACGGCGATAGGCTTCACGAACTGGAATCGAATCCGCGACACCACCATCGGTATAACAGCCACCAGAGAAACACGGAGTTTCACGGTAAGCGATTGGTAAAGCCGTTGTTGCTTCAACCACATTAGAAAGATTTTCTGGCTTAATATGATAGTAATCGGCACTGCCTGTATCGACATTAGTCACAGCGGCAATCAGTGGGATACTTGAAAACATCTCACCACAATCCAGTGGATAGCGTTGGTTTGATTCATTCCATAACCATTTCACGTCCACCAAGTTACCCCCCTTGGCAAAACGAGTCGGGTTGAAGAAGGTTTTATCGGTCGCCATCGTGGTAATCACGTTGTAGCTGCGTTTTGGCGCTTGAGATAAGTAACCAACCAAATTGGACACGCCCGCAGATACGCCAATGGCAAAATCATAAGGACGGAAATCGTCTTGCATAAAGGCGTCCAACACTCCGGCAGCGAAGATGCCTCTCATTGCTCCACCTTCAACGATTAATGCGCTGTTACTCATCTCAAACTCTTCTACTTTATAAACTGATGGTCGTAGAATAATTCGATCACTCTTACAAAGATAATAGGCTGAGTTTATTGATTTAATAGGCAAAAGCTATCATTAAATATCAACTAAGATTCAATAGCTTATTAAGCCATAGGATCAAAAAAGGCCGTGAGTGCATCATTCAACGGCCTATTGATTAACCAATTACATTATCGATTACGAATTAAACTCGCTTACATCGATTTCAAGCAGTTTACCAATGCCTTCGCCGTATGCAGGGTCGGCTTTGTAACAGTGTCTTAGGTGACGCAGTTGAATCTCTTTAGGCACGCCGCCTAGGTTACGAGCTGTGTTATCAAACAGAATCGCTTGTTTTTCTGGTGTCATCAGACGGAATAGGTCTCCCGGTTGTGAGAAGTAATCTTCATCTTCGCGGTGATCCCAGTGCGCTGCAGCACCATCCAAGTTCAATGCTGGCTCTGCAAAGTCTGGTTGCTCTGCCCATTGGCCTTCATTGTTTGGCTCATAGCCAAGTGTACTGCCAAAGTTACCATCAACACGCATTGCACCATCACGGTGGTAGCTGTGTACAGGACAACGAGGTGCATTCACTGGGATATGCTGATGGTTAACACCTAAACGGTAGCGCTGTGCATCACCGTAAGCAAACAGGCGACCTTGCAGCATCTTGTCTGGTGAGAAGCTGATGCCCGGAACCACGTTTGCAGGGTTGAATGCAGACTGCTCAACTTCAGCGAAGAAGTTTTGCGGGTTACGGTTCAATTCAAACTCACCCACCTCAATCAATGGGTAATCTGCGTGTGGCCAAATCTTAGTGAGGTCGAACGGGTTATATGGTACTTTCGCCGCATCCGCTTCAGGCATCACTTGCACTTTCAGCGTCCATTTCGGGAAGTCTTGATTATCGATGCTGTCTAGTAAATCACGCTGGTGACTTTCACGGTCATCGCCGATCACTTGTGCCGCTTCTACATCAGACAAGTTCTTAATACCTTGCTGAGATTTGAAGTGGAACTTAACCCAGAAGCGTTCATTATCAGAGTTGATAAAGCTGAATGTATGACTACCAAAACCGTGCATATGACGGTAAGTCGCAGGGATACCACGATCACTCATCACAATCGTGATTTGGTGAAGCGCTTCAGGTAGAGAGGTCCAGAAATCCCAGTTGTTCTTCGCGCTGCGCATGTTGGTGCGTGGGTCACGTTTCACCGCGTGGTTTAGATCTGGGAACTTAAGAGGATCACGAAGGAAGAATACTGGCGTGTTGTTACCTACCATATCCCAGTTACCTTCTTCAGTATAAAACTTCAATGCAAAGCCGCGAATATCACGCTCAGCATCGGCCGCGCCACGCTCGCCGGCGACTGTCGTAAAACGGGCAAACAAGTCGGTCTTTTTACCTACTTCAGAAAACAGCTTTGCCTTAGTATATTTGGTGATGTCATGCGTAACAGTAAATGTCCCGTAGGCACCAGAACCTTTCGCGTGCATACGACGCTCTGGAATCACTTCACGATCAAAGTGCGCCAATTTCTCTAAAAACCAAACATCTTGCAGCAGTTGAGGGCCACGTTTGCCCGCCGTTTGAACATTCTGGTTATGAGCGACAGGACAACCCGCAGCTGTGGTCAGTTTTTTACTCATGGTCTATTCCTTAAGGTTAAAGATATCGCATCGTTGCCACATCTTAGATTTAAGTGGATTCAATACTTTAAAAACCACTAAAATAATATGGATAAAGAATAGACCTGAGTTGGCAGAAAATATAATCGTTTATATTTATCGTTGTTATCTATAAAACCTATTGAACTTCATTGCGAATAAGCCTATGTATAACTTCGCTTTAGTTAAAAATGGCATGGCCTAACCTCAGAGTTGATGCAATGTTCCTCGCCGTTCTGGTTAGGTTCAATTCAGCTTATCGTAGTACTTGCTCGAGTGACTGAGGAGATCGCACTGTTCCGAACAAGCTGCTCATTTCACCATATAAGGCTTCGACTTCAGTGCCCAAAGATCCTGCAATCCCTATCGTCGGAATGCCTTGCAAGCTCGCACGTTTAGCAATGCCATAAGGCGTTTTTCCTTGAAGGGTTTGATTGTCCATCTGACCTTCGCCGGTAATCACAAGGTCTGCGCCTTTCAATACTTCATCGGCTTGTAAAACATCGAGTACCATCTCAATGCCCTGTTTAATCTGCATATTGAATAGCAAACCAAGTCCCATCGGCGTACCACCAGCCGCGCCATAACCAATGCGCTTGTGAACAGGTTCATCGCCACTAGCACAACCCTGCATCTCAGCAACTTGAGCAAAGTTCGCAAGCGCAGTATCAAGCATCACAACTTGGTCAGGTGTCGCTCCTTTTTGTGGGCCGAAGATATGGCTGGCACCATTATCACCACACAGTGGATTATCGACATCGCACGCCACAATCAATTCGATATCAGCACAGCGTGAATCTAGGTCGGTAAGATCGATAGATGCTAAATCCGCTAGCGCAGCGCCACCTCGGCTGAGTTCTTGCCCTGCACGATCAAGCAATCTACCACCTAACGCTTGTACAATTCCTGCACCACCATCATTGATCGCACTGCCACCCAAGCCAAGAATGATCGTTTGAGCGCCCTGCTGCATCGCTTCTAAAATGAGCTGACCAGTACCAAATGAAGAGGCTACCAATGGATCACGCTGCTCTGGTGTTAACAAATCCAAGCCTGATGCGGCAGCAATCTCAATCAGTGCAGTTTTTTTCTGATTGCTTGCGGATGGCTCAAGTATCGCCCACTCCGCGTTTACAAGTTCACCCAACGGCCCTTCTACTTGGTAGGTTCGCTTCTGTCCTGCTAAACCTTGCAACAACACATCTACCGTACCCTCACCACCATCAGCCAGAGGTAAAGTCACATAGTCAGCGTCAGGAAAGATTTCACGAAAACCCTTTTCAATACACGCCGCCACCGATACCGCCGATAAAGATTCTTTAAACGAGTCTGGTGCAATAACAATTTTCATACTGATAAATCCAAGGAAATAATAATTTTGATAGGCTGTCGATCCAAAAATGCCCCTATGTCAGATTAGCAAGCCAATCAAGCAATAGGGGCAGTATATAAAGGTAAGCGGTATTAGTTAGTAACAGCTGCCTTTACTTGTGATTTCTCTTTGCTTTTTAGCCAGATAAATACTGCTGCTAAAACTGCAATTGGAATCAATGGATCAATCAGTGTACCGCCTTTACCAAACACCAAGTTTAGAACCATGATGATGCTTGCACCAATCGCCCATGCGATAGTTGAAGACACAGACCAGATCTTGATTTGGTCTGCTAGTTCAGTAATCCCTAGCGTACGGTTGATGATGTGGAAGTACGAATCGTTCAAATGAGAGAAGCCAACCGGGCCTACCGCACATGCAAGTGCTACGAATACTGGGTCTAGACCTAACGTTTCAACCAATGGCAGCGTCATCGTTGCTGCAACCATCATAGATGCCGTTGCTGAACCTTGGATTAGACGAAGCATTGAAGCAATGGCTAGTGGTACAAGTAGAGGTGGAATACCGCTGCTCGCGATAGCTTCTGCAACTTGAGGACCAGCACCAGATGCTTTAAGTACTGCACCCATTGCGCCACCACAGCCAGTTACCACAAGAATTAGACCTGTTGTAGATAACGCGTCATCCATTGAGCTAACCATGTCTTTACGTTCAATGTGACGAGTAAGACCGTATAGCGCCATAAGAACACCGATACCAACAGCAACCACTGGGTTACCAATTAGTGAAATAACGGTATGCATTGCAGTGTCACCTTGGCCAACAAGCGTGTTGATTAAGATGAATGCGATTGGTAGAAGGATTGGACCAAATGATAAGAAGTTACTTGGTAGCTCTTTGTCATCTGTCTCTTTTACTTTCTCTAGGTTTGCCCAATCAGCTTGGTTAGTAATCCATGTTTCACCGTTTGGTACGCGGTAGTACTCGTTACCTACTCGGCGAATGTAAATCATAGAAAGCAGCATCATAGGGATAGAAACCATCAAACCCCAAAGCATGTACTCACCGAGGTCAACGCCAAGAATACCGGCTACTGCAACTGGACCCGGTGTTGGTGGTACAAGTGCGTGAGTGATCAGTAGGCCAAGCGCTAGAGTCACACCTAGGCCAACCGCTGACTTACCAGTGTCACGTGAAATTGCGCGAACAAGAGAATGCAAAATGATATACGCAGAATCACAGAAAACCGGAATAGCGACAAGTACACCTGTAAAACCTAGTGCTAAGTCTTCGCGACCTTTACCACACAGCTTTACAAACGTTTTTGCCATTCGAACAGCGGCTCCAGAACGCTCAAAACACGCGCCCATGATCACGCCAAACGCGATAATCAAACCAATCCCGCCAAGTACGCCACCAAAGCCAGCTTTAATTGCGTTGATCAGCTCTGTTGGTGCCATTCCAGCAAACAGACCCATGATGATACTGGCAATAATCATAGCAAGTGCCACCGGGATTCTCGTTTTAATGATCATACCCATCATGGCTAAAATGCCAATTACGATGCCTATCAGTGCTCCATCCATTGTATTTTCCTTTTTGTACTATTTGTTGTGTAGGGTTTGCATGCGAGAGGCATAGGAGTACCGCCCGCAGCACTTTATTGTGCAGCGACTTTTATTTTGGGCCGCTTTATCTTATTTTTACGAGTTCAAATCTGCCTTAAAGGCTCATGCTGGCTGCTTCTATAAATAGGGTTTAACCCATTCCAAACCAGCTTCAGTTGTATTTTTTGGGGTGTATTCACAGCCAATCCAACCTTGATAACCCGAATCATCCAAAACACTAAATAAGTGTGGGTAGTTCAGTTCGCCTTCCGATGGTTCATGTCTTTCTGGTACAGAAGCAATTTGGATATGACCGGTATAAGCGGCAACCTCACGAATCAAAGTACTTAAATCGCCATCCATGATTTGTGCGTGGTACAGGTCAAGTTGCAGCTTCACATTTGATCTATCGACCAACTTAATCAGTTCGACAGCATCACGTTGGTGAGCAACGAAGTAATTAGGAACATCACGGCTATTCAGCGGTTCAATCATCAATTCAATGTCTTGCTCAGCAAACTTATCTGCGGCAAAACGAATGTTTGAGATAAAGGTTTCAACGTGTTGCTGCCTCGTGAAATTCGCATCATGTAGACCCGACATCGCGTGAACTTTCTTGCAATTCAGCGCTTTAGCGTACATAAGTGCTGTATCAACGCTGGCTTTAAACTCTTCTTCACGGCCAGGAATCGCTGCGAAGCCACGTTCACCTGCATCCCAATCACCTGGAGGCATATTGAACAGGGCCTGTTCAAAACCAAATTTCTGCATTTTTTCTGCGAGCTCGTCCGCTTCAAACGCGTAAGGGAATAAGTATTCCACTGCTTTGAAACCGGCTTGGTGTGCTTTTTCAAAACGCTCCAAAAATGGCACTTCTGTGAATAACATCGTTAAGTTTGCTGCGAACTTAGCCATTATTTGCCTCTCCCTTTTAAATCCATCACTTCTTCGTCCGTTAAGTAACGGATATCATTCCCTTTCAATAAGAATGCTAATTTGGCGGTCTCTTCTAACTCTTCTGCATTGTCCACGGCATCGACAAAATCAGTGCCTGTTACTACTGGACCATGATTCGCCAACAAAAAGGCTCGGTAGTCGCCAGCTCGCTTTGCAAGCTCTTCAGCGATCTGAGGGTCTCCTGGGCGCAAGTAAGGAATCACAGGTAATTCACCAATTCGCATCACAAAGTACGGCGTAAATGCCTTAATCGCGTTATTACGATCTACCCCTTCAAGGCATGAAAGTGCAGTCAGGTATGTTGAGTGTAAGTGCACAATCGCATTGCACTCTGCATTGTTTCTATAAATCGCTAGGTGGAATGCCGCTTCTTTTGACGGCTTCTTGCCTGATATATGGTTGCCATCGATATCGACAACCGATAATTCCTCAGCCACAAGACGACCAAATGAAGAACCGGTTGGTGTTGCTAGAAAATGCCCATTTGGCAATTTGATAGAGAGATTACCGGCACCACCTGTCGCGTAACCTCGTTCGAACATCGAACGAGCGAGCGTTACCATTTGATCTCTTAACTGCTGTTCGTTCATCAAAACTTTACTCATCTGAATCTCGCTTATGAAAAGAATGATTGCGCTCTAGCGAAGAAATTCTCGTCACCAAAGTTGCCCGATTTAAGTGCTAGTGAAAGATCACCTTCAACCGACTTAACCCAAGGCACACCCGGTGCGATTTGAGGACCGATATGGAAACCTTTAACCGCTAAACTTTGCGTCACAACACCTGAGGTTTCACCACCAGCAACGATGAAATTCTTCACACCATGTTGTTGTAGCTTGATAGCTAACAGGCTAAAGAATTGCTCTACGGCATGGCTTGAAGCTTGTGCACCGTACTCTTCTTGAATGGCTTTAAGTGCAGCCGCATCAGCGGTTGCATACACTAAAGGAGCAAGCTCACCTTGGTTGTTAGTCATCACCCAATCGAATACTTCATTGGCGTATTGATCGTTGGTTAAGCATGCCTTCACATCGATAGCGAAGTGAGGAGCGAGTTGCTTGTAAGCTGTAACTTGTTGGTTAGTCATTACCGAACAAGAACCAGAGAACACAACCGTTGGCGCTTTTATTGGACTACCTGCGTTTTTTGCATCGCTTTGGTCAGCAAGATGTTCAGTCCAGTTTTTTGCGATGCCTGCTGCTAAGCCTGAACCACCTGTGATTAACTTCAGAGATTTAGCTGCTTGGCCTAACGTCACCAAGTGTTCTGCGTTAAAAGCATCAACGACCGCATAACGGTTGCCTTGAGCTTTTAGTTCATCAAAATGAGCGGTGACTGCATCAGAGCCTTGTTCAATAATTTGGAAGTTAACCAAGCCAGAAACACCCTCTGATTGTGCATCCATCATTCGAACGACACTGGAATCTGTCATCGGTGTCACCGGGTGATTACGCATGCCTGAATCACTTAATAGCTCACCAAAAACAAACAAGTGGCCGTTGTAAACCGTGCGACCATTAACTGGCAATGCAGGACAAACCATAGTGAAAGATTCGCCAAGCTCAGCCAAAAGTGCATCGGTTACGGGACCGATATTGCCCTCAGCTGTGCTGTCGAACGTCGAGCAGTATTTGAAGTAAAACTGTTGGCAGCCTTGAGATTGAAGCCACTTAAGCGCAGTCACCGAATCGGTTACCGCTTCATCTACCGGGCAAGAGCGAGATTTAAGGCTGATCACGACCGCATCCGCTGAAGCATCAAAGTCACCCGTCGGAATGCCGTTCAATTGAATAGTGCGCATCCCGTTTTCAACTAAGAAACCAGCAATGTCTGTTGCACCTGTAAAATCGTCTGCAATAACACCTAATAACATGATTACTTCTCCACTTTTGGTGTATTAACACCCGGTAGGTCAATGCCTTGGAACACTTTGATTACTGCGCTATCGTCTTCTTGACCAAAGCCAGCATTACTCGCACTTAAAAACATATTCAGTGCTGCACTTGATAGTGGAAGCGGGAATTTTAGGTCTTGAGCGGTATCCGATACCAAGTTCAAGTCTTTTACGAAGATATCGACCATAGATTTTGGAGAGTAATCACCATCAACAACGTGCTTCATACGATTCTCGAACATCCACGAGTTACCCGCTGCGTTAGTCACAACGTCGTACATCAGATCTAGAGGGATATTCGCGCGAGCTGCTAATGCCATTGCTTCAGCGCCTGCAGCAATGTGAACACCTGCAAGTAATTGGTGGATGATCTTTACAGTCGCACCAAGGCCAATAGCTTCACCGATGTTGTAAACTTTTGCCGCCGTCGCATCGAGTACAGGAGCCAATGCCTCGAATGTAGTAATCGCACCTGAAGCCATGATAGTCATTTCACCTGCTTCTGCTTTTAATGCACCACCTGAAACAGGTGCGTCAAGCATCACAAGATCATGTTCAGCAAGCTGAGCTTCGATTTGTTTCGCGTCTTCTGCTGAGATCGTTGCCGAGACCATAACTGGCGTGTTAGGTCTTAGTGCCGCCGCAAGACCAGTCTTAAACAGTACCGTGTTAACTTGAGCAGCATTCACAACCAGTACCAAAACAGAATCAAGTTTGTCTGCAAACTCAACCGCATTCGTCGATACCGCTTTTGCACCATATTCACCCAAGGTTTCAAGCGCTTGCGGATTCAAATCGAAACCATATACATCAAGCCCTGCACGCACACATGACTTAGCTGCGCCCATGCCCATTGAACCTAAACCGATAACACCAACAGATTGAACTTCACTCATAACAAGATGCCTTTCACGTAATTATTGAATTTTAAATTTGTTAACTATTGTTTATGTTTGTGATTATATGTGAAGCAACCGAATGCGACTTAGTGATAAGTCACATTTTTAACAAAAGTTAACATTCGTGGGTGATTTACCCCTTTCGAGGCATTAGATAATGGTAATTTCCGCAACAATCACAGTTCTTATTGCTATATCACAACAGATATTCACAGATATTCACAAAACAACGAAAGGTTGATAGGATAATGAAAAATAAGAACATAGAAGAAGAATCATGATTCCAGCAGAACGTCAGAGAACCATTTTGTCACTATTATCACATCAAGAAGTGATCAGTATTTCTGAGCTTGTTGAGCACCTAGAGGTGTCTCATATGACCGTTCGTCGAGATATCGTAAAGCTAGAGACATCAGGGAAAGTGATTTCAGTTTCGGGTGGCGTTCAGCTGACTAAAGCACTTCACAGCGAATTGTCACACGACATCAAGGTAGAACAGCAAGCAAACGAAAAAGCTCAAATAGGTCAACTAGCTGCTCAATTAGTTCCTGAGTATTCGACTATCTACTTAGACGCTGGAACAACCTCTTTGGAGATCGCCCACCAACTTGCAGGGCGAGATGATCTGCTTATCATCACCAATGACTTCGCGATTGCCGCGTACCTAATGAACAGTACACAATCTGAGATTTACCATACTGGTGGTAAGATTGACCGTGAAAATCAATCGAGTATTGGGGGCAAAGTAGCGGAGTTCTTAGCAGGGATGAATATTGATATTGCGTTTATCTCTTCTTCATCTTGGAATCTAAAAGGGCTCTCGACACCTTGTGAAAATAAGGTATTAGTCAAACAAGCCATTGTTCAAGCAGCTCATTCAAACTATCTGATTTCAGACTCAACCAAATACGGGCGCATCGCTACTTTCCACGCCTTAGATTTAAGTGCGCTTGATGGCGTGATCACCGATATTGATCTTTCGAGTAGTGTGATTGATGAGCTTCAAGATAAAGGTATTAAGGTCATTAACTCGTAACTGTTCCCCCCATCAAGCTTCAGGCTCACCAATCAAACATTCAGAGCCTGAATGCCAAAACTCCAAAACCATCTATTTATCCACTCGATAAAAATAATTCTTACAATTAAGTTTCTATATTCATTAATAATATTATCAGCGGACGGCATAATGGGCACAAATCCCTTCAGCGAGTCTGGTTATGTTCTACAAGTACCTTTTGCCATTGGCTTTACCGCTTACTTTTGTGTTTCCCACCCATGCTGAAACGTTTGATGAGCGAATGGCGCGCATCGAACAAGAGAATGTACTGGCGAAAACCATGAGTGAAGAACAAGTTGAATTGATACAAAAAGTCGTACAGACCAACCACTGCGCTAAAGTGGCGTTAACCCACCATCAACGCATTTTAGGCCAATATAAGGTTGAAACGTCCTCTTCAGAGTTATTTGTAAAATGGCGTCAACTCGGTAAGCAGTTAGACGCTCAATACGAAACGGATTACCCCGCCTACCCTAAGCACGCTTTTCAAGAATACCCAGCGGCTTCAAGCAAAGTCGATGGTTACCTTTTTGCTTTAATCGACAATGGATTAAACGAGCAATCGTGGATCGCCAAAGAGTTTAAGCTGTGTAAAAAGAATAAGCTGATATCCCGAGCCTAAGCTCTAGTCTGCTCTGGTTCGAGAGTGCTCATTCGCATTGGTTTTAATAAAGTAAGAACAGTCCTTCATAACCGCCAATTTCTATTTCACTCACATACTCACCAACGTTACCGTTAGCATCAACAGGTTTCATTGGAACATCCAGCGCGATGGTGAGTTTTTCCGCGCCATAAAAGCTTGGATTCTTACCGTGGAAATCCGTGCGATACAACACACGGCCGTTGCTGAACTCTCTCGCTAACACCATATCTTCAGGACCACCAGCGACCACCTGATTATCAGATTGATATATAAAGTACGTGAACGTCGGTAGAACGTGAGTCATACCATTGGGTAGATCAGCATGCACCATTTCGTTCATCGAGGAATCGCCAACGATGGTGTAGTCAGCAGGCTGAGGTGTCGTTGTCGAAAGCATCAAAGGAATCGGCGCAAAGCCATGTGGGATTTGATGACTCGGCTCTCCCAAGTCAACGGCCAATAACGAACTGGGTTGGTAGGCGATGTTTTTAGGGACACCACTTTGCCAGAAAGTGTCAGCCGTCGTATTGCCACTTCCATAGACGTAACCATTGTTCCACTGATTAAAGTAGCTATGTTGAGCGTGTCGATTGAGGTGGTAGATCGCTAGGGTCGAGTATTGGTCTTGCTTCCAATTATCTTCACTATTTCCAAGATACTGAACTCGCCCATAACGCGTTGTCGCCTGAAAAATAACACTTTGCCCATTGTAGGCGAGCGCAGAATTATCCCAGAATTTTGAGATCCCCGAGTAACCACTAAACCCAGTAGACGGAAAAATGTAGTGCTCGCGTAAATACAGAGAGCCCGCCTCGCTAAGATGAGACTGTCCATTTCGACCCAGTAAGTTCGCGGTTCCGATATTCAACCCAATCGACGCATCACTTTCTAAAGCAGATAGATTTTTCAGAAACGCTGAAAACTGCTTTTTGTAGAGATCATCCGCTTGATTCGAACCCGCAACGGATCCTAACTCTTGAACATGCCCGCCAGAATGAACATAGAATTGGTTTGAACCAATGAGTTTATTTGTGTCGTCGTTGTACGCACCATTCAAACCTTGGCTTGTCCAGCTTTGCTTGTAGTAGCGATGAATGGCAGATAGATAATCCGTGTTTGCGACGTTCGTTAACGACCAAGATGAATTAGCGCTCCACATTCGACCAAATGGCACCACTCTTGATTCCCAACGAAAACGCGCTGTCGCGTTCTTATTGGTTCGATTTCGATACTCGCTCGGCGACAAGTAGTTATCGCCATCTAGGTCTGCAGACACATCAAAACCGCGGATTTTGCGCCATTGGCTGATAGCATCGCCATCCGGCGTTGTAGTCGGAGCGTCGGTTAATTTGACGGTTGGAAAACTGTTTTTCAGTTTTACTTCTTTTAAGCGCGGCCTGTCGTCGGCGTTCTCACTTTGCCAACGAACTCTCACAACGTATAAGCGCCCACCATCTCTCAAAAAGGTGGAGCCAAAATACTGGCCGCCACCATAGCTCGCACCACTGCCATCATGAGTTGTGGCTCTTACCCAATCATTAGGAAGGTTCCAGATCACCGATTGGTTTTTGGTCATGCTGAGCGTTTTGTCTTTCTTTATATCGAGCCTTTCCCACTGTGAAACCCTACCCTGAGAATCAATAGCCGTTGGGTATTCAATCCAAAATTCGCCGCTGCCAGCAAACTGTGAGAACTTAAAGGTCAGCCGTTCGAACTGCTCAGCATGATAGACATACAAAGCCCCACCCTGTTCGAAATTCTCAAACACATCGGCATCCCACGGAGGCTCTTGATACAGCCAAAAACCAGCATGGTCTTCACTGGCTGTATAACCCAAGATCATAGGTTTTCGGTTTAAAAGAGTCTTTTCGCCGTGAGTTTTATCAACTTCGGCAATGACAGTATCTTCAGAAAAGTGCAGGAAATAGTCTTCGAAATTGAGGCCTTCTAACTCAGCTTGGTTACGGAGATCGTTCTCCAACCAACCCGAGTTCATCGCCATGACTTGGTTGTACATATAACCAATTGTCGTGGCCCGCTCATTGTCGGCTTTGTCGGCATAAGCTCCGAACACAATATCACTGTTGGAAATTTCCCAATCAATGACGGCATCCGCAGACAGTGGGGAGCCCGAAAGATCAACACCCGCTTCATGTTGCCCTGGCAGCACAACTGATGTACCAACAGCAAAAGCGTAGCCAGCGATTAAACATGACGGTATGAGTGCGAGCAGCCCAGAAATGTAGGTTTTCATGAATCAAATTTCCTAATCGATACTGTCATGCCTTAAATCACAAGACGAAAAGTCAGCCAACTTACGTGTCAATTTAGGAATCAAAATACGAAAAAAGTATCGACTACATGGCTCTATTGTTCAAGTGCTCGTCTGTATTGTTTCATCCATGACAAGGAAGACGAGCAAATGCCGATTCAAAATCAATGCATTAAGGAAAAGATAAATTTTTGTGATTTTAATTTTATTTGGAAACCAAGTATCTCAGGCTAACGAGAAATCAGCTCAGATTTTCTCAAAATGAGAATAATACGGTTTGGAAGAAGGAAGATGATCAGAGCTTAAAGCTCAGAACGGGCTGAGATTTGCTGCATCGAATCTCAGTTTCAACGCCACATTGTTGAAACTCAATTTGGATAGGCTAGTCTCGGTCATCTACACAAGAACGATGACAACAGAGAGTGGTAAATAAAGCGATGTACGTTGACTATCATAAGCGGCTTGTTCCCGTTATACGCTATTTAGAGAAGCACTTTAACGATCCGCTCAACTTGATCGAAGTCGCGGCATTAGCTAACTTTTCACCCTACCATTTTCATCGTACTTTTAAGGCCGTTCAAGGCGAAACGCTTGCTGATTTTATCAGACGATTGAGACTCGAAGCGGCAGCCAACGATCTCTTCAAAACCAAGCAACCTATTATTAATATTGCACTAGATTACGGCTTCTCATCGTCTCAAAACTTTGCCAAATCCTTCAAGCAACACTTTGGCGTTACGCCTAGCGCATTTCGTGATTGTGAAGACTACCAAGCTTTCGGTGAGTTAACTCGAAATAGCAAGATTGGACACACGTTGCGCAAGAATGGAAACGATGCAGTTACGAGTAATTCATATACTGGCTCCGAACTTTCAACATGGAGTAAGACAATGAAAACGCAACAATTCGAATCATCAAAATTGGCGTATGTGCGAGTAACAGGCCCTTATGGAAAAGGGTATGAAGAGCCTAGCGGCCGTCTTTATCAGTGGGCAGAAATGAAAGGATTATCAGGCAACACCTGCATGTTCATTTACCATGATAACCCAGAAATCACACCGACAGATAAGTGCCGAACAGACATTTGTTTAATGGTTCCAGAGGATGTCGAAGTACCCAGCGGTATCGAGCTAAAGGACTTTCCCGGTGGGCAATATGCGGTGATGAGACAAACGATCACCGAAATCGGCCAATATGCCAAAGCTTGGGATGATTTAATGAGTAACGTCATTGAGTCCGGTATTGAAACAGACGATCGACCTTGTTTTGAGCTTTACCACAGCTACGATCCGCAAACTCAACATTCAGACGTCAGCTTCTGTACCGCAATTAAATAACGACAATCAAAGCCTACCTCGCGTAGGCTTTCTTCTCTTCGGTTCGCTTGCCAACGGCTTTGTTGATTAATTAAGTTTATGGATAGCGACATCTCGTTTCGTAGATTTTTAGTCAATCAATGAGAACAAATACTAGTAGATACCAGTAATGTCATAACCCAAACGGATTTCATCCATCGCTTGAGGCTCGAAGCACTTTCCTAACGCGTACAATAAAAAACATCACCGCACACGCGGTATAGAGCTTACCTACCCATAAGCCGATATTGATCAGCTGAGTTTCTTGCTTAATGAGACGTTGATACTCAGTATCAGAGAGGTAAGGATCGTCAAAGGGGACAACGTTAATCCCCCACATAAACCAAACAGACCAAACGACACTTCCTACTAGCAGCCACAGAGCTAGTATCAAAAATTGCTCGAACACACCTAGCAGTGTGTTCTTGTTAAGCGATATTTGAGCTTTATTCATTTCACGACCTTTTTATCACGACACAGTTGAGGGATTCTAAAGAAGCAAGAGCACTAAAGCCTCTTGTTCCACTTTCCTTGATGGTCGCGGTCGCAATTTTCCTGCGTATCGTAGCTAACATGCTTGTCGATATTCTTTAATGCAATTCCAACTTGATTGAACGCTTGTTGAATAGACTCAGAGACACTCTGTTGACCTTCGCCATTTAAGAAATTCGCTCTATCCTGATTGGTATCGAATACACAGACGATTTTCAAACTTTGCGGAAATGAAGAGAAGTTGACCGAGTGAGTCACCCACAAAAAACCATCGAAGCCTTTTAGCGTGTCTTCACAAACGTCAGTTAGCACGTCTCTGATCTGATTTTCGATCTTCTTATCTGATTTACGCATACAGCAAACTTCCTATTTAACATCTTAAAAATAAGGTTTTTCGATCAATGTAGTCTCAACCGATATTGGACACTGCGACTGTTTCAAATGCAAAGTATTTATTGAGGATAATGGGCGAGAAGGATTAGAGAAACACCTCATGCTTGATAGCTTACAAAGCTACCAAGTATGAGGCGTGTACAGGAATTAGCAAAGAAACTAGCTCGCCGCTTGTTCCCAATCCGTCAGTAACTTCATGATTACGCGAGAGTCTTGATGAGTCGCCATGGGTGCTGCAAGTTGTGTGTCACCTCGCTCAACTGCTTGGCGGATATTGCGCGCTTGATAATGGAAGCCATCGCCTTGCGCTTCGACTTTTACTTCACGTGTCGATGTTTCGTAGATCTCAACCGTGAATGTGTTGTCTTCGGTCGGTAACCATGGGTTGGTGTCGAGAATGATACAGCCTTTACTGCCTAAAATCGTAAAGCCATGCTTTAAACCGTGGTCTTCTGCAGTATGGATTTGCGCTGTGAAGTGGTCGTTGAAGCGCATCATCGCCGATGACTCGCAGATGTTACCATCTTGACCACGTCGGCCAATGGCTGAAATCTGCACGTCATCAAACACACTCTCACCAAACTGGTGTTGCGCGACAGAGTGAATCAGTGACATTGGGTAACAACCTAAGTTGTACAACGCGCCTTTGCTCGCAGGGTTAACGAACTGGTCAATCGCAGCAACGTATGAACCCTGAATTGAGCGCACTTCGCCAATCTCACCTGTCGCTAATTCTTGATGAAGCTTAGCGATAAGCGGGTGATTTAGATACATCAAACCTTCTGCGAAGAACACGCCAGATGCTTTTACCGCTCGCAGAGCTTGCTCGGTTTTTTCCATATCAACCGACAGAGACTTTTCACACAAGATCGCTTTGCCTTTTTGAGCCGCTTTAATCACATACTCATGATGAACATGGTTTGGCAGAGCAATGTAGATGATGTCGACTGACTCATCTTCAATCAAGGCGTCATAGCTGTTGAAGGTTCGTGTTGGTTGGTATTGGGCAGCAAACTCGTTTAGTGTTTTTTCAGTACGACCAGCAACGGCATACAGCTCGCTTTGAGCATCGCCTTTGATCGCATCCGCCATTGCGCCTGAGATAAAGCTAGTTCCTAGGATTCCCCATTTCATGTCTTAGATCTCCTGCTCTTGTGCTTTGATAGGTCCACGTTGCGTTTCGAATGCTTGAACCAACTCGGTAATGCCACGCTCAATAAACGCTTGGGTATGAGGCATCACAAAGTGCTGATTGATCGCCTCGCGGTTTGCGTATTGTTCAAGCAAGATCACACGATCGCTTTGGCTTTGATCATAGGTTGCAATCGCTTGTAGGCAGCCCGGTTCGCTTTGCATGTCTAAACAAAACTGTTCGATGGCTTCGATCGCAGCAGCTCGCTCTATGTTGGTTTTGATCTTAAGTTCGGCAGTAACAAAGATGATTTCATTCATTTGAGGCATTTCACGCTCTTATTTTAGTTAATTATCGGTTTGCCATTAATATAATTAACCCCTAATAATTGATAAACTCACCTTTTGTTTATTGTTTATCAACCAAAAGTGTTTAATGGATAAGTTAACCAGCATGAAAGTCTTCGTCTACGTAGTGGAACAGGGCAGCTTTCGTAGCGCCGCAAACCACTTCAACCTGTCGGCGACCATGATCAGTAAGCATGTCCATTCCTTAGAAACCAGTTTGAACTCTCAGCTGATCCACCGCACCACGCGTAAGCAATCGTTAACCGACTCAGGGCAGCTTTACTATCGTGAGTGTAAGCGAATTCTCGAAGACATCAGCAATGCTGAAAACCTGATTCAAACCTTGGAAAATCAGCCGCAAGGCACGGTAAAGATTAACTGCCCCGTCACCTACGGCAACAAGGTACTTGCCCCTATCGTAGCTAAGTTTCTCGCACATCACCCAACCATTAACGTTGAGCTGATGTTGAATAATGATCTTGTTGATCCTTACTCATCCGACATTGATTTGATTGTGCGAATTGGTGACCTATCCGATTCAAGCTTGGTCGCAAGGTATTTAGGGGACTATAAGATGTGTTATTGCGCGGCGCCCGATTACCTTAACCAACATGCTGAGATCAGAGTATTAGAAGACTTGGCGCAGCACCCGTCGCTTGGGTTCAGTTACAGCAGCCAAGCCCCTCACGCCACACCGAACAAAGAACGTGTGCGCTTGATGTCGAATAATGGGGATGTGTTGCGATATGCCGCCCTACAAGGTGTGGGCGTGTTGTTGCAACCGACAATCTTAGTCGCAGAAGAGATTAAACGTGGAGCGCTGTTGGAAATCCTACCCGGCATGGCGCCGTTACCAAAGCCGATTCACTTGCTCTACAAAACCAAGCAACTGTCGTTGAAGAACAGAACCTTTGTCGAGTTCTTGTTAGCTGCGTTTGCTGAGTAACTAAGCGCTTCTAAACAACAAAGACCGCTAGACTGTTTGCCAATGGCTCATCAAGCGCTTGCCAAGATCGTAAGGTGTGGTGTTATGGACGATCATCTCATCACATTGGTTAAACACCATGAAGTGCTTTAGTTCTTCGCATAAAGCGTGAATCAATGACTCATGAGTTTTAACTCTATCTTCAACAACCAAGTTACGAATATTGAGTAAACGGGTCTTCCTGTCGACCTTACAATCCATTCGCGCCACCAGATTACCTTGCCACAGAATCGGCAAACTAAAGTAACCAAACTGACGCTTGGCCTCTGGCACATAGCACTCAAGGAGGTAGTCAAAGTTGAACAATGATTGCATTCGCTTTCGTTGAATCAGCAGGTTATCAAACGGAGACAGTATCTTTAGCTTGGTTCTAGAAAGCGGCAGATTCAGCAGATCAAAAGCACCTGGTAGGACATAGTAGCCAGAGCCTTGAATATCTACTTTCAGAACCTGCTTATCTTCAAGCATCTGTTGGAGTGTTTTCTGAATCAGAGGTTTAGTGTTCTTGAGTAGATAGCTCATTTCCGACGCTATTCCCACACCATTGGCTTCTAAATAACGCGTGATTAGATGCTCGATGTACTCTTGTTCCGTAGGTTCTGAGGTATCAATGCCACTCGGCAAAACTCGCTCGGTAAGGTCATACACCTTATGAAAGTTTACTCGGCTTGGCACCATTAAGTCGCCTTGCATGAATAAGGTTTCTAGTGCTTGCTTGGCCGGTTTACCGCCCCACCCGCCGGGGTTTGGCCTATCCCCTTCAAAGTCTTTCGCCATCAACGGCCCTTCATTCTCAATTCGCTTGAGAACATGATCCATGAGTGCGTCATCCTTTTTATACCAATGCTTGAGCTTACCGCTCGCAAAGCCATTCTTGCGATGTAGGCTGAATCGGAAGTCACGCATGGGTAAATACGCAGCGGCATGCGACCAATACTCAAACACCTCTCGACGCTCTAACAGTTTGTCGAGATGATCAAGCTGGTAGCCTTGATTGCGATTCCACAACGTATGATGGTGTGCTCGCTGAATCACAGAAATGGTATCAATTTGCACATAGCCAAGGTTTTCAATCGCAAACAGCGTATTCGCCAAAGCACCCCCATTGCGTTGCTTTTTAGGGGGTAATTTCTTAGGCGGAAGCTTTTGCGAAAGCAGTACCATTTTTTGCGCTTGAGCGAGTGACAGTGATTCCATGAAATTCAGACTCTAATTGATACCAATGATCCGTTTATGATTCAGCAATAAGCTCTTGAAGAATCTGTTTGTAAGTTTCTATCGTCTGCGCGCCCGTTACTGCACTCTTACGATTGAACACCACAGTAGGAACAGCTGAGATCCCCATGCGTTGCCATTCAAACTCTTGCGCTTCAATTTGCTTCAAGTTGTCGGTGTTCTTTAGGCGCTTCAATGCCTTCGTTGAATCTAGCCCAACCGCTTCAAGTTCTTGCGCGATGACCTCAAGATCAGACAGATCTTTTTGCTCTGTGAAGTGAGCGGTAAAGAAGCGTAGCTTTAACTTAGTCTGTTTACCATGCGCCAGTGCGAAATCGAGAAGCACATGCAGATGACGGGAATTGACCATTCTCATGCTGTCATAGAAATTGAAATCGAAACCAACCGCTTTGCCACGAGCCGCAAGTTGCTCACGCGAACTTTGGCTCTCTTCCGCACTAGAGCCGTATTTTCTCATGATGTGATCGCGCAGGTTTTCACCCTCTTGCGGCATATCAGGATTGAGCTCAAACGGCTGCCATTCAAGTTCAATTTGCTCTGCTAAGCCAAGCTCAGCAATAGCTTGCTCTAAGTTTTTGTAACCGACCACGCACCACGGGCACATTACGTCAGAAATAATATCGAGTTGAAGTTTCTTGCTCATCGTCATTCCAAATGATCATTGATAAGGCATGTCCGCTGTATAAGCAGGCATCCAATTTATCTTCAGACTACAACAACCTGAACAATCGTTCAAATTTAACTAACTGGATCTGTAGCCAACAAAAAAGCCAACTCATGTTCACGAGTTGGCTTTCATAAAAATCTGTTGGAGCTTAAGAGCGTTACGCTAGCAGCTTCTTAAGCACTTGGAATACACCTGCATCAACGTTACTTGGCGCGCCAAAACGAGCAATCTCTTTCAGCTTTGGATGCGCATTTTCCATCGCGTAAGAGTGGTAGCTCTCTTTAAGCATTTCCAAGTCATTCAGGTAGTCACCAAAACTCATGGTCTGCTCGTAAGTGAAACCTAATGTGTTTTGTAGATGTTTAATCGCCGCACCTTTTGACGCTTCAGCGTTCATCACATCTAGCCAAATTTTCGCACTGACAACCACTTGGTAGTTCTCACCAAACTTGGCATCAATAGTTGGGTTCACTTTCTCTTGTGAACCGTCGAAGTGACAGATAGCCACCTTGATGAAATCGTCTTCTACCGCCAGTAAATCTTCTACTTTCTCACGGCGATGGTAGTACTTAGAGATCTCCGCTAGAGCACGCTCATCTTTGGTTTCGATGTACGCTGATTTCTTACCACAAAGCACCACATGTGCACCTTCAATGGCACGCGCTTCTTTGATGATGTCTTTGATGGCATCAGTATCAAGTAAGCAGCTGTAGAGCTCTTGCCCTTTGTGCATCACCAATGTGCCATTTTCAGCAACGAACATCATGCGATCTTTTAGCGGAGAAAATGTTTCCATCAAGCTGTAGTACTGACGACCCGATGCCGCCGCAAAAATGATGTCTTGAGCTTCTAGTCGCTCATAAAGATTGAAGAATTCTGGGTCTAACTTTCCGTGTTCATTAAGCAGAGTGCCGTCCATATCAGCAGCGATAAATTTGATGTTCTGTTGTGGCATTTCAGATACTTACCTTAAAATTGTAATGAGTCCACAATGTCGTGGGCAAGTCGTTGATTATATCTCAATCTAACCTAATTGCTCCCCTCTAACATGATTAAATAACTAACATAAAAATCAATAAAAAGTGAAAAAACTGGGACTCATCATTAACTTATTGTTCCATTTATAAATACGCCATACTTTTGTGATATTACTCCCATAAAAACACCCCTAGCAGTGTTATTTTGCACAACTTTGCAACGAGTTGTTCACCTACATATTGCTTATTTATAATTTATGGTTGTTGATTAATGTTTTTTAGCTTCGAAATATTCCTTAAAGCCCTAATCACAACGAGCCTGATATTGGTCGTCTTCATTGTTGACCCACTTGGAATCAGAAACTCTGCCGAAGACCACTATGAAGATCATATTCTAAGATTATGGTCTCCATTCTTTAGTGAAACAGTTTCTGAAGACATTGTAGTTGTATTAATTGATGACCAATATATAGAAGAAACTAACACTTACCCGGTTAGCTACCGAAATCTTGCCCGGCTACTTAAAACTATCTCACGTTACGAACCACAATCCATGTTCTACGATATTCTTCAACATCATGAGCATTCCGATAATCTAAAGCGTTGGTTGCGCATGCTGGATAACCAGAAGTTCCCCATTTTCATGGCCAGCAACACCAATTATGACACTGAACAAAGACTTAATGATCCGGAATCACTAAGACACAAAATATCAAATGTCGCACAACTGGCAGCAGTATCTTGGAGTGGTGAAGGACGATACTACCCGTTGTCTGTCCCATGGAATGATAAGACAATGAACACCGTTGCGGCTGCGATGTATCAAGACTGGTGCGCACGAGACAAACAGTGCGATACCACATCCATCGGCAATATGGATGACGCGGTCATTGTCCAATGGAGCAACAAACACGCTAGTAACCAGGAGTCATTTTTTCCACTTGGGTTTGACTGTGGAGAACACACCAGCCAGTTTCAACAGTTAAAAGAGTTACTTGTCGTAAGCCTTACTCAAGGCATACAAGACCAAAATGATGTCGATGCCACGCTCAGAAAACGCTGTCCGCCCTTTCTTACTATTGCAGCTTCCAAGCTCAGTGCTCCTGGTGCAGCTGGTTCACCTGAACTAAAACAAGCCATTAAGGGGAAAATGGTACTCGTTGGTTACCATGTTACTGGTGGTGTCGATCTAGTTGTTTCACCCGTTCACGGCACGCTTCCTGGGGTCTACTTTCATGCTATGGCACTCGATAACCTAGTCATACTTAAAGATGACTACTGGCGTTCCCCTGACGACACTGGGTTATTTAACCTAAGTATTGCAGATATGGTTGAGATTTCAGTGCAAACCATCGTTCTATTTTTAGTCATTTGGTTTCGCTTTAACTTTCTAGAACAACAAGAAAGTCTGCAATTCAATGAAAGACAAAAACTTTGGGGCGCTTTCGTTCCGATGATAATCATCATTGCTGTCATCGCCATTTCAGTTGCCATATCTCACTTTGTACTTAACGTCGGTGCACCTAATTGGTATGGATTGGTTCTGATCATTTTTATCGACTTGCCGGTGTTTTTCTTCTTCATATTTGAAGCTTTCAGACCAAAACTCGAAATATATCGAGAGAAAGCCTGTGTATTCGCAAAAACAGCCAAGCATAAATTAAGAAAAATACAATAAACACATAATATTCAGTAAATAAGGAACATTTATGAAACTATTATCAACGCTAGTTCTAGGCTTATCATTAGGTTTTTCGACATCAGCAGCCATGGCGCAAGACCACGTCAAGATTATTGACTTTTTAGTCGATAATGTTTGGGTGTGTGACAAGAATAATGAATGCGCAGACGTATCAACGAAGACTTTACCTCAGGGCGGGATCGCACTTTGTTAACAGATATGATCTAATAGCTCCAAACCCATAT
>NZ_JBGONY010000037.1:0-55021 GCF_041439375.1 Vibrio crassostreae
ACGCTTTTAGCCGAACCCTTCGGGCAGCGTTTGCTGGTCATTTCTACTGCGTTATTGGCTTCTCATGTAGGCTAGCTACACATCAAAGCCTCTGCCTTGTATAAATACCCAGCAACTCGCTGCAAAAATCAGCTCGAGAGATCAACACGCCCTAATGTCAATTACTCGCTTATACGGAACATATTCAATGACAGATACAACATTAGAAATGACAGAAACTCTAGAACAACGCGTAGCTCGCATTCTAGAAGAAGAGCCAAAACTACTGCCGACAGCAATTGCTGAGAAGCTAGGTGTTTCAGAGGTTGAAGTGGTTGCTGCTTTTCCAAACGACATGACGGTAATGCTAGATGGCAGCCGTGCTCAAGAAATTCTAGAAGGTTTAGTTGGTTGGGGCCCTGTGACCACTATCGTGCATTCATTTGGTTCTATCTTTGAAGTAAAAGCACCATTCCCGAAAGGTAAAGTAGCGCGTGGTTACTACAACCTGATGGGCAAAGAGGGCGAGCTTCATGGCCACCTAAAATTTGATAACGTTAAACATATCGGTTTGGTGAGCAAAGCGTTCATGGGGCGTGAAAGTCATTACTTCGGCTTTTTCAGTGAAACGGGCGAGAACATTTTTAAGATTTACCTAGGCCGCAACGAAAAGCGTGAGCTTATTGCCGACCAAGTAGAACGCTTCAAAGCGCTAAAAGAACAAGCTTAAGTACAGTCAATAGCAAATAATCAGCAGCAATCTTACATAGGGTTGCCAACTAGCTTAAGCAAGACATCAATGCTCGAGGATCGTTTAGTTCGCTAATGATCGTTCAACCTCGGGCAAAAATAATAAATCAGAGAAAGTGAAGAAAGGAATTACCCATGGAACAGCAAGTAAAACAAGAACGTCTACAAGGTCGCCTAGGTCCAGAAATTAAAGAGTTTCGCCAAGAGCGCCGTACCCTTCAACTTGCAACGGTTGACGAAGAAGGTCGCCCGAACGTAAGTTACGCACCTTTCGTTCAGAACCAAGAAGGTTACTTTGTTCTAATTTCTGATATTGCTCGTCATGCCCGTAACTTGAAAGCGAACCCTCAAGTCTCTTTGATGATGATTGAAGATGAAGAGAGTTCGAAGCAGCTTTACGCACGTAAGCGTTTAACGTTTGATGCTCAAGCAAGTGTTGTAGCGCGTGAAACAGAACTTTGGACTCAAGTGATTGGCCAGATGCAAGAGCGTTTTGGCGAGATCATCGATGGTTTGAGCCAGCTTCAAGATTTCTCACTATTCAACCTTAAAGCAGAGAACGGACTGTTCGTGAAAGGTTTTGGTCAAGCATATCAAGTGTCAGGCGACGATTTGGTGGATTTCGTTCACCTACAAGAAGGCCACAAAAAAGTGTCTAACGAATAATTTCGTTTAATCGATTTCTTTAGGAGCCCTCCAATGTGAGGGCTTTTTGCTATCTCATTATCAAGCAGGGAAACTGCGGGTCTTTGAGCTAATAAACTCAGACTCAATCAAAGAGTTTGGTATATTGGCGTCTGATTAATATTTATGTGTAAGGATCGATACGTGAAACCAGTAAGTCGAGATTGGGACGAGTTCTGCTACCCGTTTATTTATGAAGACAGTCCTGTCTGTGATTTTGAGATTCTGTCGGACGAGCTTTGCTGCCGAGTTGGATTGGTTCTTTCATTGGAATTGGAACCACAAGTTCGCGAGATCCTGCAACGCCTACAACCGAACATCTATCATTTAAATGGTTCAGTACGTGGGAAATTAGCGATCACTGAATCCGAACTGGTCGAGCTCAAGCAAGATTATCATCACATTCGCGATCAGCTAGAAGGTGGTTTCAAAGGGTTTGTTTTACCTGGTGGGAACCGAGTGTCGAGCGAACTTCACTTGTGTCGTTGTCAGGCTAAAAAGGTCGTGCGAGCACTGGTCAGTATTGAACATCATGAAAGCAAAAAGTCGCCAGACCCGATTCTTTTTAAATACGCTAACTTAGTTGCGAATACACTCTATGCCTTGGCGTCTTATACCAATCACGTCAAAAAGGTTGAGGAAGTGGAGTTCGTGAGTAAGAGCTATTCCATGCCAAAGAGCCCAATGCCGAAAAAGTCTTAACCGAGCGTTAGATGATTTGGCATGTAGGAAGCTAAACCAAAGTGAAAGGTGGTTTAGCTTTTAAGACAGGGTTTAAGCAGCAGTGGAGGCGTCGTTTAAGACTTTTGCGCCGCGTAGCATGGCTTCGATTAACTCACCCGCATTGAACTTCTCAAGCGCTTCATGTGCCCCCACCTGATTGGCACGGTCAACACAGATCTCACTGGATAGTGATGTGTGCAAAATACAGTAAGCGTGACTTAGAGCACTGTCGTTCTGCACTTCAAATGCAAGCTCATAACCATCTAATCCCGGCATCTCGATATCACTCACGAGGAGATCAATGGCATTGCCAGCACTGGCTTGGCGTCGCATTAGGTCAATGGCATCTAAGCCGTTGTTACAAATGCTGTAAGGGATGTTGATGCTGTCTAAGGCATCAGATAACTGTTTACGCGCAATCAAAGAGTCATCCACCAGTAAGATGTTCAACGCTTTGAGGCGCTCTCTCTCTACATCGGTCAGCATCGGGATATGCGCATTCTCATAATCTGGGTAGATCTTAGAAAGCAGCAGTTCCACGTCGAGCATTTGTACAATACGGTCTTCAAAGCGTGTAATTCCCGTTACAAAGACATTGCGACCCACACTGGTGGGTGGAGATTCAATACTCTTCCAGTCACATTCAATAATTTTATCAATCGAACGAACCAAGAACGCCACAACTGTTCTTAAACAGTCGGTGACGATAAGTACACAATCTTGGTATTCAGCGGGTGTTATCGGGCGGAAGCCAATCGCAGCGGACATATCAATGACTGGAACCGTAAGGTCGCGGATAGTCACCGTACCAATCACGTGATGATGGGAGTAGGGGATCTGAGTCATCGGTTGAAAAGGGACGATTTCTCTGACCTTAAGTGTGCCAATCGCAAAACTTTGAGTAAGGGATAACTTGAACATCAACATTCCCTGTGACTGACTCGCTTTACTGATCGGTTTGGCCATAAGTGGCTCCTACTTAATACGCGCTTAATTTATAAGGATTAATTTAAAGGGAAATGGAAGCCGCAGCAAGTCGCGATGCTGTTTTTAATGGCCTTTAAGGCAGTTGTTTTCGGTTATAGGGTGAAGAATCGCTGTTCTTGGGTTAAAATCACGCTAAACGCTGGCTGTCGATGAATTTATTTCGATAAGTCGCTAGCGGCAAACAGATTTACAACAGTCAGTTCATTAGCGATGTTCTAAGCAACCGTCGTAAGTAAACTGGCAGCAACAAACTGAGAATTATCATGGCAAGAACAGCAGCAGCGCTTCATATTTTGGTGAAGCATAAAGAACTAGCAGAAGACATCATGACGCAGCTTAAAAAGGGCGCTAAATTTCAAACGCTAGCAAAGAAACATTCAACCTGTCCATCTGGTAAAAAGGGCGGCGACCTAGGCGAGTTCAAAAAAGGTCAAATGGTGCCTCAGTTTGATAAGGTGTGTTTCTCTGGCGAGACGCTTGTACCACATCTTGTAAAAACAAAATTTGGTTGGCATGTGGTTAAAGTTCTTTACAGAACTTAGCAATAAATATGTGATAGATTGAATAAAAGGAGCGTATATACGCTCCTTTTTTGTGACTTTTTTGCGCATTTAAAAGCACAATGGCTGAGTGTTCATCCCAGACGTTATGCGATAATTGGTGCTACGCCCTCAACTATCCACCGTGAGTAATTGGTAGGAGGAGGAGGGTTTTTAATGAGTAACTCATATAATAAATGCCATTCTTGAGGAAATTTATGCAGCTTTGCCTTTTAGCCTTTGTATTTATCTAGAAAGCTGTAAACGAGTTTGGTAGGAGAACAACATGGAGAGTTCAGCTATGTTAAGCAACCCAGCGACGGATGTCATATTGCATGCCTTTGACTGGTGCTACGCTGACGTAATGAAGAACGCCCCTCTTATCCAAGAGTTGGGTTATAAATCTGTTTTAGTATCACCGGCGATGAAATCGCTGCGCGGCCCTAAAGGCTACGACCGAGATTCTGGTACTCAATGGTGGCAACGCTATCAGCCACAAGACTATCGTGTGATTGATAATCAGTTGGGTGACACGCAAGACTTCACTGCGATGGTGAACACGTTAAAGCAACACGGGCTTCGTACCTATGTAGACGTAGTGTTTAATCACATGGCCAACGAATCAGGTATCCGCAGCGATTTAACGTATCCCAATCAGCAAGACATGGCGTCTTATCAAAAAGAGGCTGACTATTACGAATCCATCCGCTTGTTTGGTGATCTTTCTAAACCATTATTTGATGAAAACGACTTCGTGGAAGCGTTTGGTATCAAGAACTGGAAAGACACATGGGAAGTTCAGAACGGGCGTATTACTGGTGGAGCTAGTGATCCGGGCTTACCAACACTGTTAGACAACGATAATGTGGTTGCACAGCAGCGAGCGTACCTAAAAGCTCTAAAAGCGATTGGTGTGAAAGGTTTTCGTATTGATGCAGCGAAACACATGACACTGTCACACTTGCGTAAGGTGTGGACTGACGATATCTGCGAAGAAATGCACATCTTTGGCGAGATCATTACTGATGGCGGTGCGACGGAAGAAGAGTATGAGCTGTTCCTTGAACCATACCTCAAACACACTCGCTTAGGCGCTTATGATTTCCCGCTGTTCAATACTATCTTCAAAGCGTTTGCGGCGCAGGGTAGTTTTAAATCACTGATCAACCCCTACTGTTTCGGTCAAGCACTATCGAACATGCGAGCCATCACGTTTGCGGTAACCCATGATATTCCGAACAACGAGGTGTTTCTGGAGCATGTGATGGATGAAGTGGATGAGCGATTGGCTCATGCTTTCATTCTTGGTCGAGATGGCGGTGTGCCGCTTGTTTACAGTGAGCTGAGCACCAGTGGTATTCTGGATCAGAACGGCCAGCCTCGCTGGCTTAATGACTGGCAAGCGCCTTACATGAAAAACATGATTCAATTCCATAACCATGTTCATGGCGAAGCGATGCGTGTGGTTGAAGCGAATGATGATTTACTGGTGTTTGTCCGTGGTGATAAAGGCATTGTGGTGATCAACAAGTCGAAACGAAGCAAAACAGCCTCATTAAATTGGACTGGCGCAGTGACCGATTTGTTGTCTGGAGAGGTGTTCGACTGTGTTGGTAAGGACTTAACCATTAAGGTTGAGCCTAACCAGTGCATGATGCTGACGACCACGAGTTACGTCTAATCGGTTAGAAAGAAAAGATTGAAAAGAAAGCCCCGTTACTGACAATCAGTAAGCGGGGCTTTTAATATGAAGCTGTTTATTCTTTACTAAACAGAGTGTTAGTTAAACGGTAAGGCGGTTAAACCGTAAACTTGTTCAGTAGCTCGTCTTGTTGGCGAACATTGTCCGTTTGTACCTGCATTGCTGTGTTCGCTTCTTGAGCCGCGTTTGATACTTGTGTTGAAAGGTCTTTGATCTTAACAGTGTTGTTGTTGATCTCTTCCGCTACCAAGCTCTGCTCTTCTGCTGCTGAAGCAATCTGAATGTTCATATCAGAGATGCGCTGAATCGCGTCACGGATACGGTCAAGTGAAGAGTTCGCTTGCTGAGCACGTTCAACGGCGTCAGTAGCTGTGTCTTTACTTTGGTTCATCGCGTTCGATACTGAGCTTGCACCCGCTTGGAGCTGCTCAATCATGTTGCGGATTTCAGTGGTTGACTCTTGAGTGCGTTGCGCTAGAGTTCGAACTTCATCGGCAACGACTGCGAAACCACGACCAGATTCACCAGCACGCGCCGCTTCAATCGCTGCGTTTAATGCGAGTAGGTTCGTTTGGTCTGCAATGTCGTTGATTACCTTAAGAATCGTTTCAATGTTTGCTGTTGCTGATTCAAGTACTTGTACTTCTGCAACGGCTTGATCGATACGCGCTGAGAGGTTATCAATGGCTTGAGTAGTATCACTAACTACAGAAGTGCCGTCTAGCGTTGCTTCGTCTGCTTCACGGGCTGCCGCTGCTGCGCCTTGAGCATTGTTTGCAACTTCAGTTGCAGTAACCGCCATCTCGTTCATTGCAGTCGCTAACTGTTCAAGCTCTTCCAGTTGGGTATTCATCGCTTTCGCTGATTCGCCTGCACCTTTAACCGTGATTTCAGTACCACGCTTAATTTCAACACCAATCGCTTTCGATTGAATGATCTGATTTTGCAGGTTTTCAGTAAAGGTGTTGAAACCTTTCGCTAGGTCAGAGAACTCTTGGTCTGTGTTGGTATCTAGGCGCTTAGTTAAATCACCTTGACCGCTCGCCACATCTTGAATGGCTTGGTTAAGCGCATCCAGTGGACGCATTAACACACGAATCAGAACAGTCAGTGCAATGATGCTGAGAATAACTGCAATCAACGAGTAGATCATTGAGCTGTTCTTCAATTCTTCAACGGTTTGGAACGCGATCTCTTCATCGAGGATTGCACCTATATACCAATCTTCACTAGGGATGTGGGTGAAATTAACTAGGAACATTTTGCCGTCGACTTCAATTTCTTGAGAGCCTTCACGAATAGTCGCTTGTGGCATGTAGCTTGATAGCGTTTCACCGTTGTTTTTCGCATTTGGGTGAGCAATCGTGGTGCCGTCGGCTGTTACTAGGAACAGGTAACCCGCATCAAACAAGTTCACTTGGTTGACCAAGGTAGCAAGGTTCGTCAATTCTAGGTCGTAGAACATACCCGCAGTAAAGCGGCCGTTGTCTTTAACTGGAGTACCTACTGATATGATGACTTTCTTACTTGATGCATCCACATAAGGAGCGGTAACAACTAAACTGTTTTTGGATTTAGCATCAATGTACCAAGGACGAATTCGTGGGTCGTAGTCTGGACCGGCATCCCAACCATCATCATTTTCAATAACGAAACCGTTTGCTTCATAACCAAAACCAACCGCTAGGAAGCTGTTTTTAAGCTTTGGCTTTTCTAAGATTTCTTTAACGTAAGCGCGATCTTCAGGGTTGATCTCGATGACTTCAGTCGTCGATTGAGCCAACGCTTTCTTGGCGTTCATCTCCGATACGACGGTATTTTTCACGCCCGAGACCATCTCTTTCAGGCTCGCATTGACGTGGTTTTCTACTGCACTTCTTACAGTGTAAAGTTGTTGTATTGAAAGCAATGATACTGTCACTAGCAGCAAGGCTGATGATGCAGCAACCACCTTATGGCTAAATTTCATTGAGTTTTCCCCTTCTCACAGGCTTTGCGAAGACTAAAGTTAATCGTGTTTTTGTAATTATATATATCGACTAGATTGGATTTTACTTGAATGTAATTTCACAAAATAGACTACAAAAATACAACAACCTAAACAATACAGAATTCACTAAAGCGCATATTTGTTGCTTTTAGTATTTGGTTCAATGAGTTGGGGAATGGGGCTAGACGGAGTTTAAGGAGGAATTAAGAATGTATTAATTTGATAGTTATGCGTTCAGTTTTCTATTAAAAAGAGGCGGGGTGAACAAACGATATGAAATCAAATGACATGCAGAGCTTATAAATTAATTGAACTCCAAATAATACTGTGTATATATTTTCGCAAATAAAAAGCCCCACAAAAGTGAGGCTTTATAAACTGAATCTTTATTGAGTTACATAAGTAGTATCTAATTTAGAATATTAGATGCGCTACACCAGCGATAACTGGAAGCGTAATTAACGTACGTAGAATAAAGATAATAAACAGTTCTAAGATGTTCACTGGAATCTTACTGCCTAGAAGTAGAGCGCCCACCTCAGACATGTAGATCAGCTGAGTTACCGACATTGCTGCAATAACAAAGCGAGTCATCTCGTTGTCGATAGAAGCCGCAAGGATTGCTGGGATAAACATGTCCGCAAAACCAACAACAATCGTTTCAGATGCTGCAACCGCTTCAGGAACACCAAGTAGCTCTAGGAATGGAATGAAAGGCTGACCTAGGATTGAGAACACAGACGTGTATTCCGCAATAACCAGTGCCATTGTACCTAAACCCATAACAACAGGCAGTACGCCAAATACCATATCTACGGCGTTACGAACGCCTTCGCCAAATACAGATTTAGCCGACTTTACTTGAGATGCTTTATTTACCGCTAGCTCAAGACCCCAAGAGAACGTTGAGTGACCTGCTGGGATCGCGTCAGCGTCTTTGTGCGGCTTGCTGCCATCAATGAAAGTATCTTTCTTCATGCTTAGTGGTGGAAGGCGAGGGATGATCACCGCTGCCACAATACCCGCTAAACAGATTGCTGCGTAGAAAGGTAGGAACAGGTGCTCTAGTTCTACCTGAGCAATAACCACAAGACTGAATGTGATAGATACTGCTGAGAAAGTCGTACCAACAACCGCAGCTTCACGCTGAGTGTAGAATTTCTTCTCGTACTGTTTGCTTGTAAGCAGGATACCAACACTGCCGTCACCCAACCAAGAAGCCATACAGTCAATAGCACTGCGGCCTGGTAGGTTGAAGATTGGACGCATGATTTTACTTAGTAGCGTGCCAAACAGCTCTAGTAGACCAAAGTTAAGTAGAAGCGGAAGTAGCAAACCAGCAAAGATGAATACTGAGAACAGTGTCGGAAGCAGGCCTTCTAGAACCAGACCACCAGTATTTTCTTCCCAAATAACCTCAGGGCCAACTTGGAAGAAAGCCATAACGGCTGCAGCACCACCAATTAAACGAACCAGCAACCACAGTGGAGATGGGTTGAAAAGGCCGTTTAAAAATGAATTTGATGTAATGAATGTAGGCTTAAAAATGGTGCTTAAAACTGAAGCTACAGACATGAAAGCAACGATCGCAGTGATGATAGGGACTAGATATTCACCGAAAACCGCTTGAATTGATTTGGCTAAGATAGCTACAGGGATGGTTAGATCACCTTGATAGCTGATTGGCGCCATGAAAAGGAATAAACCAATCAATGATGGGATTAAGAAAACCCAGAAACTGCCTTTAGATTTCTCTGTTTGAGCAGTATTCTTGTTGTTAGACATGTTATTGTTCTCGAATTTCTACACGTAAAAAAGCCACATCCTTGGCATTTTTATTTACTAAACGTCCGTATTTTCTCATTGGGTGCAAGATTACCCAGTATTAATATCGCTTGCAATACTATTCATCAAATATCGCTAAATATTCATACTGGTTATTCTGCAACGTATTAAGAGTTTAGAATAAAGTGTTGCGGATGTTACGTAGTTTGAGGTTATATTGCCAGATATTTATAAATTGACTGGGGTTTCAGTTCGATAGGTCAAGTATAACCAGTAGCTAAACGCAATAATGAAAGCAAAAGAGGCAGGGAAAGCCAATGCCAAGATTTCGAAGCGTTGGAACAGACAAGCGCCAATTAAGCCGCCAAACAGGAAGCCAACCACAATGAAAATTAGCAGTTTGGCTTTACGGCGGTCAAAAGGCATCCCCTTTAAGCGAGCGCCAATCATGATCCCAAGATCGGTAATGATCCCGCTCATGTGTGTTGTTCGAATGATTGCCCCGCTGTAAGTGGTGATCATCGCGTTCTGCAAACCACACGCGGCTGAAGCGAAATACTGACCTGAAGTATAGCCTTGCAACAGTGTCCACAGCGCCAAAAACAGCAATCCACCCTCAATACATAGTGCAACACCGTAACGGCGTCCTAACTTCAATGCTTGGTTTTCAATAAAGAACCCGCTGAACGCCGCACCTAACATGAAGCTCATGATCACCAATAGGAGGTGAACAGAAGCCGAGGTCGGTGTAAGCAGGCTACTGCCTAGCAAAGACATGGTGCCGGAGATATGGGAGATAGCTTGATGTTGGAAGCCAAGTAAGCCGATAGCATTAACACTGCCAGCAAGACCAGCTAACAAAAGGGCGCCGTATTCAACCCAGCGAGGTAACTTAGAAATCATGTGGTTCACCCTGGGTTAAATAGAGGAGCAAGATTATAACGCTAGACAAAAGATACGCTAGCGCTGTGAAGCGTTGATATTTGATCTTAGGCAACAGTATTGCAGTTTGTTTTAATACTGTTGCTATATAAAGATAACGGTCAATAACGAGATAAAGATAACGCTCAATGACGAACTAGTTGTAATGGCTCATTTGGTGGTCGAACTTAACCCAACCGTGTTTGCGTTCTTCATAAACCGAAAAGCTCGGCAGTGGGAAGTCTTGCTCTTTAAATAATCCGAGCGGGACGATATAAAAATCAGCGGCGGCAACCGACTGCAAAAGCATGGTGGTGCCACACTTGGGACAAAACTGATAGGTGACTTCATTACCCGTATCGCTGATGCGTGAAAAAGAGGTCACTTCACCGCTGAGTGTAACTTGTTCTATTGGGAACCGAGCCTGAACGCCGAACACACTTCCGGTGCGTTTCTGACACTCATAGCAATGGCAGACAGATGTACGTTGAGGTTCACCTCGGCATACTAGGTTGACTGCTCCACAGCGGCATTCGCAACTTCTGATATTTCTATCTTTAATATGATTGATATCCATCCATGCTCCACTTCTGGTTAACCCTGTATTGATAATTATACTAAAGCCCTTTATGGTCTGCACAACTGGATGAAAACAAAAGAATATAATTGCCCATGAAAACGAAAATCTTACCTATCCCTCTGATTCTACTGATTCCAATTGTCATGCTGGTTGTGGTGATAGTAGCGGGTGTTTATCGCTTTAGCTTAAGTGATGAAGAGATCTTGGCGAAGTTTCCTTCTTCTCAAGTGAGTTATGACCCAGTCGTAGAAACCGTTTTTGATTTGAAGACGACCAATCCATGGACAATTAAAGTTCCTGAGACTAACGCCTACGCTTTTATCAATGAAGTTGATGAGCCTAGAGCCATCGCGTTTGGACGCTATGACTCAGGTGTTGAGCGCGGTGTGGTAACGGTAGACACCAATAATCTTTCAGCCGCCACGTTGGGCAAGGCGAGTTTCTTTGTCGCGCCGATTTGGATATCTAACCAAGGCAGCGGTGTTTTCTATTATCTAGGCCTGTTTAAGCATGACCAGCAACGAAGCCGTGTGGTGTTAGTCGACCAACTTTTACTGGGTGATCGTATACAAATTCAGACATTGGAGGTAGCTCAGCAGCCAGGTTCGCAATCACAGAATAAACTTACTGGGGAAGGTTTTATCGGCTTTACTCAGCATTCTGCGGAACAATCATTTGCAGAACCCCCTTCTGAAAAGGTGTTAATGAGTTTTTCTTTTGATACGCAATCAATTGGTAAGCAATAACGTTTTCGTGAATGTAAGGATCTGTTGTTTATGTGAGCCAAATTACATATTATCTTAGTTAGATGAATGAAATTTAGACACAGTTAGCTTTGTGTCCGCTTATTATTACAAATGGAGCTTGCGAATGATTAATAAACGTTTTTTTAAGACGAAAGATGAAGTTGAAGTGACCTTCGAGCTAGAAGCTCAAGAAGCGAACTCTGTATCCATCGTTGCTGACTTTCTTGATTGGAAAGCCACCCCAATGAAAAAACTGGCCAAAGGGAAGGTTTACAAGTTTAAAACTCGTCTACCTAAAGATGGCGAGTTTCAATTCCGCTACCTAGTTGATGACCAACAATGGGTGAACGATGCGAATGCTGACCGTTACATCCCAAATGAGTTTGGTGAAGACAACTGCTTAGTGTCGACGGTTAACGCATAGTCTTTGTCTTAAAATCAGCGACTAATTCGCTTCGTTTATTAATTATTCGAAACGGGATAACGTCAACCAATAGAAAGCAGAAACTAGCCGTTTCTGCTTTTTTATTTTTAAATTTAGCGGTTAATTTTATTTCTCATCTAGTGGCTCTTCATCTACGGCAACTCAATGACTTAGGCTAAGTTGGGCAGATTCACATCATATTATGACAATGCATTGATGATTTATGCGTTTGAAAAGCATATCCTATGCCTTTATATTGTAGAAAGACCTGTTTACCGTGTATTCAAAAATATTTTCCTCTCCGTTTGCCGAGCTTTCACCTGTAAAAAAAGTAGCTATTTTAGGACTGCCACTTATTGCAGCGATTGGAGTTGCTCTGCAATCTTCGCAATCAAATCTGACGAAAACGATCGAGCTTGATCTACCAGACTCAACCGTTATTGAGTCAATTCTGTCACCATCTTCTGTTACCGTTATTGAGCCGCCGACATTTGAGTATCAAATTCAATCTGGCGATAACTTGAGTAGCATCTTCACGCAACTTGGATTTTCTTATAAATCGATGATGAGCGTGATGGAAACTGATTTGAACTTCCTTGCTTTAGATACGCTTCGTCCGGGTAATACATTACGCTTTTGGCGTGATGAAGCGACGGGCGACCTTTCCAAAATGGAACTTCAATTTAGTGTTGCAGATAAAGTGGTTTACCGACTGCTTGAAGATGGTACATACGAGTTTGAAGATATCTCTATTCCGGGCGAGTGGAAGCAGCGACCTCTCGTGGGTGATATTCATGGCAGCTTCTCAATGTCGGCGAATAAAGCTGGCCTGAACAGCCTCGAGATTGACCATATTGTGACTCTTCTTAAAGACAAGCTGAACTTCAGCCGCGACCTACGTGCTGGCGATCAGTTTGAAGTGCTTCAAAAAGCGCAATATGTTGATGGTGTTGCAACCGGAAAACGTGAAATTGAAGCAATTAAGATCATGAATCGTAACCGCGTTGTGTCAGCATACTTACACACTGACGGACAATATTACGATGCTAATGGCGATAGCCTTCAACGTGCTTTCCAACGTTATCCTGTAAGCAGCAGCTGGCGTCAGAGTTCTCAATTTAACCCTAAACGTCTACACCCTGTGACTGGCCGAATCTCACCGCACAACGGTACGGATTTCGCGACACCAATTGGCACACCTGTTCAAGCAACGGGTGATGGCAAAGTGATCATGACGCGTAAACACCCTTATGCGGGTAACTATGTGGTGATTCAACACGGTAGCACTTATAAAACGCGCTACTTGCACTTAAGCAAGATCCTTGTTCGTAAAGGACAAACGGTATCTCGTGGTCAACGTATTGGCCTAACGGGTAAAACGGGTCGAGTGACAGGTGCTCACTTGCACTATGAACTGATCGAACGTGGTCGCCCTGTTGATGCGATGAAAGCGAATATCCCAATGGCCGATTCTGTGCCTAAAAAGGAAAAAGCGACATTCACAGCCGCGAGAGATGAAGCCGACAAGCTATTGAAGGCAGCGTTAGAAACGCGCGATCTAGCAATGGTTAATAATGCTAGTAAGTAGCTAGCCATTAAACTGTTTTAAAGCCGCAAGAGCATCACAAAGCACAGTCAGTGTTAAGTGATGCTCTTGCGGCTTTTTAGTTCTCAATAGAAGGTTCGGTAAGGGTTTAAACTAAAGGCTCTGAGTGCGCGACATAGCTAACGATAGCTTCAGGTCGCATTGGAGGTGAGTAGAGGTAACCTTGGATCTTGTCACATCCCATCGCGTGCAGCTTTTCTAATTGCTCACGCTTCTCAACACCTTCCGCAACCAAAGATACATCGAGTCTATGGGCCAGTTGAACAATCAGCCATACTACGCTCTCTGAGGTCGAACTAGTTAACAAGTCTCGAATAAAGGTCGCATCAATTTTAATGCAATCGATAGGGTAGCTGTGGATGTAGTTCAAACTGGAGTAGCCTGTACCAAAGTCGTCGAGTGCAATCGTGAAGCCTTGTCCTCTCAGAAAGTTAAGCGCGGATTTTGTATCTTGTGTTGGCGATAACAGAACGGTTTCGGTTAACTCGATAACAAACTCATTCGCCTTAAAATGGTGCTGTTCAATGGTTCGAGTCAGGTAGGATATATAACGTTTCGAATCAGTAAGCTCGTGCGCAGAGCAGTTGATTCCAAGTTTAACCTTGTAGCCCAAGCCTTGCTCTAGTGTGGTTTTAGCGCGGCACACCAATTCAATAATGCGTTCACCTAATTCGACAATCAGCCCTGACTCTTCTGCCACTTGAATAAACTCTACGGGTGAGATGTCTCCATGTCTGGCGGTTTTCCAGCGAGTCAGTACCTCGAAATATTCCCATTGCGTTTCACCTTGACCCACAATCGGCTGTACCACTACGTACATTCCATTACCATTGGGTACATAACTGCCTGAAATAGGACTCTCAAGCTCACTTCGTAAGGCGGTGATTAACTCGGTTTTCCTTTGATAACGGACCCTCAAGTGAGTGTCGTAACATTGAATGTGTGTATCTTGGCTGTGTTTACACTCTTTAAGTGCCAAGCTAGTGTTGAAGATGATCTGTTCTACATCCTTGTCACCCCCATCTGAACGGGCGATGCCGATACTAACGTCGAAATCGATTTTAATATCAACATTACTGTAACCTTGTTTTATCTTGGCTAGGATTTGCTCGCAAACTGCTATTGGGTCCGAATGATAGGTAATGAAAGCAAACTCATTGCCAGCAGTCCGGAAAGTCAGATTGCTTTCGGGTAAGGTTCTACGCAATGTTTCTGCGACAAATTGAAGTACCTTATCGCCAATATAATTGCCGTGCATGTCATTGATGGCTTTGAAGCTATTGATGTCGAGCAGGGCGAGCGAGAATGGAGTGACGCTCTGTTGAGTGATCGATTCCAAGGTATCAGACAAGCAGCTTCGGTTTAGTACCCCCGTTAAGCTGTCGTGTGATACTTCGTAACTGAGTTGATTAACCAGTTGTTCAGAACGGTCGTTGAACCACATTTCACGCAAGGTGTGGATGATGATGTCAGCGAACAATTGGTGGTGTTTTATCACGTCTTGTTGTTGAACTGGACTTAGAGGCGAGGTAAACGTTGAGAACAACACCCCCATCACTTCACCACTTTGAGTACGAGTAGGGATCGCGATGGAGTTTTGTGAGGTGATTTCCTGCCTAAATGCCGATGTTGGCAATGACTGGACGACATGCTGAGCAAACGAGCAATCCGGGTGCCTTTGATTGACTGCTTGTTGGTAGATCTGCCCATGACGTGCGTTGATTTTATCATGCAGTACATGGTCAGAGTGGGCGATCACCAAAGGAACGATTTGATCTGGGAAATGCTTCTTCTCAATGATGCTGGTGTACTGAGTACCAAAGGTTTGATGTAAAGTAAGTACGGCTGACTCTAAAAGGTCGATACCTTCCAATTTCAGTAAACGACCAATGCGCTCTGTGTCTATCATGCTGTTATGCGTATGTTGAGTCATAGTCACCATCCTTAGTTAACCAGATTCACTGTGTAAGCTGTATGTGTATGATCTTGTCTATACGATTTTGGCACTACGCAGTCTTAAGTTTTAGTACTTATATGCGTCTAGTTTATTATTGTTCGTGTTGTATAACTTTTCAAATTAAAATGTGACTTATTTCACAGAGCCTGAGTGCTGCGCTCTTTGTCTAGCCTCTCTTTTAAATGATCCAGAAATAACTTGGTTCGCGTATGTGAGTAATCAAGCTTAGGGTAATACGCGTAAACCATCACTTCGTCGGCGGTTATATTTGGTAATACTGGAACTAACGTCCCTTGTTTAAGATCTTCTTTGATCATCGCTTTGATGGTTAACAACACTCCCATTCCTCGCTTCGCAGCATGAAACAAAGCTTCTGGATTAGTGGTAGCAAAGTTGCCGTTTAAAGTGATGCGTTGCCCTTTGGTTAGCGTGACTTCACGGGTTGGACGCTCTCCCCAGATTAAAGAATTATGCTGCTCTAAATCTTGTTCGCAGGTGGGGTAACCGTGTTTGGCGAGGTAACTCGGTGCGGCATAGAACCCCGCTTTGTGCTCAAACAAGGGCGTTTTCTTGAAGCTTAAAGAGTTGAGCTGTTCCAATTCTCGACTGATCACCAGATCCAATCCAAGTTCAGGTAATTGTCCTGAAGTGGTGGTGATGAGCTGTACCTTAATATCCGGATACTTTTCAAGGAAGTCGTCCATGTGCTGAACCAGAAACTTAGAGCCGACCGCGATGGTCGCACCTATCTTCAGTAAGCCTGCGGGAGTTTGGTTAACTGAGCGAGTTTCATCAATGATTGACTGCCAGTTATCGAGCTGATCTTTGGCTCGTTGGTAAAACAGCGCGCCCGCTTCGGTTTGGCTAATCGAGCGGGTTGTACGCTTCAGTAGCTGAGTCCCGATGCGTTCTTCGAGCCAGTTTACCCTTTTGCTTATCGCTGAGCTGGTGGTATTGAGTTTACGCGCAGCACCATTGAAACTGCCTTCTTCCACCACTCTAACGTAGCTCTTTACGTTGAGAATCCAATCCATATTGTTTCCTATTAGGACTTAATTAAATTCCAATTTGGTTAATTATCAATTACTGGTTTTGAATATAAACTTATATCATGAACAAATATCAAACGAATAGGGAATTTTTTGAGCCAATCGACCTTTAAAAAAACGCCGTTACTCTTAGCAATGATGATTATTGCTACGGGGCAGGTAGGTGTGAGTATCTATTTGCCATCTTTGCCGTTAATTGCTTCTGACTTAAGTGTGACTCAGGTAGATGTACAGCTGATCGTCACGCTGTTCCTTGTGGGTTTTGGCCTGTCTCAGCTATTTTATGGACCTATGTCTGATGCGGTGGGAAGACGGCCTATCTTCTTGTTAGGCCAGGGCGTTTATTTGATTGGTACTATCGTTTGTGTCGTGTTTTCTGACAACATGCTGGCGCTAGAGGTTGGCCGTTTGTTGCAAGGTTTAGGAGCGGGTAGTGCTTCGGTTCTCGGACGAAGTGTGCTCCGCGACAGTTATGATGGCCCTCAACTGACCAAAGCGTTGTCTTATATCTCGATCACCGCTTCGATCATGCCTATCATTGCGCCTGTATTTGGTGGTTGGATTTCATTTCACCTCGGGTGGCAAGCGGTGTTCCTGTTTGTTCTGATGTATTTATTGGCGATATTTACGCTAGGTTACTTTGTTCTTCATGAAACATTGCCATACGGAAAGAGTCGCTTTGATGCCTGCCAAGTGGTGAAGAACTACGGACGTTTGTTGACCAATCGACAAGTGTTAACCAGCGCCAGTTACAACTGGATGAGCTACATGGCAAGTTTGGTATCTTTATCGCTGTTTCCATTCTTAATGCAAGAGCAGTTAGGGCTGACTGCCGCAGAATACGGCACATTGATGATTGTCCCTTCGGCAGGCTTGCTGGTAGGTAGCGTCGCTTTAAACTTGCTCAATCGTAGGTTTAGTACGCCTCAACTGATGAGCCTAGCTATCTTGATTATCTTGGCGTCGGGAACTTGGCTTTTGACTCATGAGTTATCCATCTTTAACTTAGTTTGGGCGTTTACTTGGCTGACTATTGCGCAGGGTATCTCTTTTCCTCTCTCTATTAGTATGTTGTTGGAACCACATAAGAAACAAGCTGGTGCGGTCTCTGCATTGTCGGGTTCAATTCAGATGTGTTTGGCGGGTTTACTTGGTGGGTATCTCGTCGAGAGTTGGGTGACGACTTACCTACAGTTAGGTGTGTTCTACTTGATTATAGGAGGAGCTATGGGGGGCGTGCTTTGGTCTTCAACCAAAATGAACAAGAAAGATGATACTGTTGAAGTGGAATATAGCTAAATGCCTAGTCCACTACCGTCCAATGCACCATCGTTAATACGTTGTATTTGTGCTGATGGTTTTCTACAATGCTTCGGTCCATTGAATAGGTAAAAACAAAATGCAGCAAAATGAATTTGAAGTACTGGTAAAAGCTATCTGCGCACTAGATGGCCTGCCTCAAGCGCTTGAGCTATTGAAATCCAATGAGGATACAGAAGTCGCTGAGGCTGCTGCATCACTGACTGGTCAATTTGCACTAGCTGAAGTGGAAGGCGAAAAGCGTATTTACCACGTGACGCTTCAAGAAAATGAACAAGGCGAAGAGCAAGAGTACATCGAACATGTCATGAATGAAGGCGATGACTTAATCAAATTTGCAGCTTGGTTCTTTGAAACAATGTTTGAATTGAAGCAAAAAGACACATACCAAATTGCTGGTAAAACTTACAGACAGCCAAAGCGCAGCTAGGGTTCTTAGTAAAGTATTTTAGAAAGCAGCTCTCTGAGCTGCTTTTTTTTATAAGCGTCTAAATCAATGTGTTGGACTGTTATTAGGAATGGAGCATTAAGCTCAAACCAGAATTCAGGTTAACTCATTGATATACATAGACAGTGCTGATTAGCACAGAGACAAAATTAGGTTTGTTGCAAATCAATGGATTTTATTGCATTAAAGTGTGATGTGAGTCTTGTTTTTGGGCGTTTTAAGTGTAAAATCCGCGCTAAGGAAAGTTGATTATGTGCGGAGATAAGCATGAATTACGAACTAGGCCATGCATACCTTGGTCAAATGGCAGCAAAAAACATGATGCACGAAGCATTGTATGGCAAGCCAAAGCCAAAAAAAACATCATTCCTTAAGCGAATGATGAAGAAAATGGCTAAATAAGCATTTTAAAAAACGGAATTTTAAAAGGCCTTAAACATCTATGATGTTTAAGGCCTTTGTCGTTTTAGCGATTGATGAAGTTCATCGCCCTGTTTTGTTGTGGATGGACACAAAAAACACTGATTAATTCACGATTGGATTTATAGCTCTGTGTGAGTTTAGCCTGCTGATTGGTTGGACAGATCGACAACATTATTTGGGATGCTATCTAAGCCATTCTCTTTCATCCATGCATCTAAGTTGTCTGCTCCACCGATGTATTTACCATCGAGCCAGATCTGAGGGACAGTTACTGGTGTTTTCTCACCAATGTGCGCTTTTACCTCTGGAATCATACGATACAAAGCTGCGCTGTCTTTTACGACATCATGGTATTGGTATTCAACACCCGCTTCATCAAGCATTTTCTTCGCCTTAACGCAGAATGGGCAGGTTGCTTTACCATAAACAATATTGCCTGTTAGGGTATCTCTTTTGGTCCACTCTTTAATGACCGATTGAATCAGAACACCGCGATTTAGTGCTTCGCCTTGGCTTACTACCTTGCCTTCAACAACAAGGATCGGAGCATGCCAAGATCCCAGCTTTAAAGGTTCCCACCAGTGAGATAACCAATCTTTCACTTCCAATTCGACATCGACATCGGCCAACTCATTCTCAAAAGTATCTTTAAGAATATCTTTGGTCAAAGTACATTCTCCACATGGGATGTTCACTGTAAATGGACCCCAGCTGCCTGCCCAACGGTATAGTATAATCTTGACTGGTTTCTTCATGGTTACGGCCTCGTTTGAATTCTATTATCCATATAGAACGGACAGTCGAACTATTTATTTCACCACCCCTAAACTTTCTTCAGTTTCGAAGGCTTTTTAGTTTCCCAGTGGGTAATAAACGCAACTGACGCAATAATAATAGCAGCCCCTAACCATAAGCGACCTGGTGGAACCCAGCTAAATACAACCCAACCAGCTAGAACATTTAGCGGCAATTTCGCATGGTCAAACGGTTGAACAAATGAAGCATCAGCGACGGAATAAGCTTTTACAATTGCCCACTGAGCGAGTGCTGTCATTACACCAATAACAACTAATATTCCCCAAATAGTACCGCCGCTTGGAGTCTGCCAATCAGGCGCGGCAAGTAGGATATTAAATGGCGTGATCAATAGTAAAAGGTAGACCACCATGGTTGAAGGGCTGTCTTGTGAAGAGAGCTTTTTAACCATCAGTGAGTAGCATGCCCAAAAGAAAGCGGCACCAACTGGTAACAGTGTTGCCCAGTTAAAGTCTTCAGCCCATGGCTCGAGAATAACCATCGCACCAGCGAAGCCTGCTAAGGTCGCTCCCCAACGAGCAGCCCCAACTTTCTCTTTGAGAAAAAGCCCTGAACCTATGGTAGCGAATAGTGGCGATGTCATGAGAAGGGCAATGCCTTGCCAAATAGGTACTGGGTAAGCCAGTGCCCATATCCAAAGTTGAATACCAATAACAGACAAGAAGACACGAAATACGTGCAATTTTAGGTTGTCGGTTTTTAGTGCGCGGCGAATCCCCAGCGTTTTCAGATAAGGAAGAATCGCGAACAACGCGATAGCGTATTGAATGACGGCAACGGTAGTAGAAGTCAGTCCGAAGTGAATGCTAGCTATTTGGGTTAGGCTATTAATAATGGCAAAGGCTAGGCCTGCGGTTAGCATCCAGCTAGCGCCTTGGATCGGATGGTGTTGTGACATGATGCTTCTAATTATTTGATATGGTCCACCTATGATACGGATTTAGCAAGACTTAACCAGAAAAAGCATCGATGAAGTTAGTCAGAATATTTGAACAAGAAAAAGGTTGAGCCATTGCCCAACCTTTTTAGTCTCTATCTAAAGTCGATTTAGATTAGAAGTCGTAACGGATGCCCGCTTGTAGCTGGTCATCTTTATTGTCTAGCTGTTCAAACTTGTAACCAGCATAGGTACGGATGTGGCCGTTAAACTTATATACTGCTTCAATAGCAAAGTTATTTGCTTCTTCGTCAGCCGCTTTATCGAACTCACCGTAGTTGTATACACCAATTAGTGATAACTGCTTAGTTGCTTTGAAGATAGCTGAAAGCTCGTAGCCAGTGTAATCTTCATCTGCAACTGAAGCCATTGTGTATAAGCCACCAACAGTAAACGCATCCATCGAGAATTGAGCTACAAGGTTAATCTGGTCATCATCGAAGTTACCATTTTTTTGGGAAACGTAACCAGCACCAAGGTCAAAAGCGCCTAGGTTGTACATAGCAGCAAGACCAAAGCTGTCCGCATCTTTTTCATCGGCTGCGATGTAGTTTGCTTGAACTGTCAACGCGTCAAATTCGCCAGAGTAAAGGAAGTTGTTTTCGCGTTTGTCTTTGTTACCAGCGACAGCATCAGCGGCATCTGCACCAAATGTAGCCATCGTATCTGTAATATCTGTCAACATTACTTGAGCTGAGTCTTGCTTACCGTAAGAAAATTCTCCGAAGTTGGTACCAAGACCAGCAAAGAAGTAACGGTTAGTAAGTGAGTCAGTTTTTTCTCCGTTAACACCAACAGCTGTGTCTCCTGTAAACTCAGCTTCATATTTACCAAAGCCGTATAGTTCATCAGAAACTTGAGTTTTTCCTGAGATATTTACGCGGGCACGTGACTTGTCTTTAAAAGAGCTGTCAGACGCACTTTCGTTGTTATCAGAGACGTTGAAGCGAGCTTCCGCACGACCGCCAATTTTAAGTTCCGTACCATCCGAGCTGTAAACTGTTGCTGCTAGAGATGAACCTGAAACTAGTGCCGCTACCACTGCAGAAGCTAGAACTGCCTTTTTCATAATCACTTACCTTGTATTTTAAAATCCGTGAGCAATGTGCTCTCCGTTTCGATATGAAGCTAATTTAGAACAGCTAAATTAAGCTTTCATTTCTATAAAATTACATTTTCGTGAATGGGGAACTTTTTTAAGTGTTGATTTTATTGCACTTTTATTTCATGAGACTGAGTGTTCTGTGAATAGTTATACAAGTTGCGTGTATTTCAAAGGTCACATTGACAAGTTTTACCTTGGAATCACGTATGTCGATGCTGGTGAATTTTGGGAGCGCTTTAGAGCTTGTTAATCTGATTAACTGCTTGTACTGGTTAAGATATCCTCTATGATGCAAAAACTTAGAAGAGAATAGATTTTGCTCAACAAGATGGAGACGTTGGATGAAAACAGAGTACTTAGGCGATGTTTTACAAGGCAGACAGGTTATTGGCTCTTTGAATGTTGAAGACTTACCCGTTGGAGAGCATCAGTTTTGGTTTCAAGTAACCAGTGATGGACTAGGGCAGCCTAAGAATATGCCGGTTTCTGTTTTCAAAGGCAGCCAAGATGGCCCTAAATTGATGATCACTGCCGGCATTCACGGTGATGAGCTAAACGGTGTGTTGGCTGCTCAGCAAATTATCCGTGACTTAGTGGGTAAAACCCTAAAAGGCTCGGTAACGATTGTGCCTACGGTGAACTTGTCAGGTTTGTTGAACCATAGTCGTGACTTCGTCTCTTCAGATCCTGGCTCATGTCCTGCGAATCTTAATCGACTCTTTCCGGGTGATGCACATGGTTTAGCTGCGGAGCGCTTTGTTGCGTCTCTGTGGGATCGCTTACTTAAGCTCAATGCGACATTCGCTGTTGATCTCCATACTCAAACTCGTGGCGCGGTCTACCCACTTTATGTGTTTGCTGATTACCGAATTGAACAATGTTTGGAGATGGCAAGGTTGATGCAACCTGATTGTGTGCTTAATGATCCTGGCGACCCGGGTATTCTTGAAACGGTTTGGAATCGAAGTGGAATACCAAGTATCACGGTGGAAGTAGGCATGGGTAAGTTTACTCAGCCTGAAATGATTCAAAGAGCAGTAGGCGGCGTTTTGAATATGCTCTCCTATTACGAGATGCTTGAAGTTGAGGGAAAAGATCCGTTGGGGACAAGCCAGTTGCCGAGTATGGATTGGATTGAAGGTAATAATGTGGTGTCTATTCGTGCTGATATTGGTGGTTTTGTTCTGCCTCAGATCGAGCTTTTACAAAGCGTGGAGCAAGATGATTTGTTAGCAATTCAATATGACGCTTTTGGTAATGAGTGTCGCCGCTATCACGCGCCATCTGCTGGATGTGTCCTTAGCTATAACGTGGATGCGTTAAGGGAACCGGGTGCACTTGTTTGTCGCTTGCTGAGTTAGGGTTCAGTTGATTGGACGTTTCCGTGTTAAGGCGCTGTGTCGCCATCTAAAACACGCAAAAAAAAGACCGAGCAAGGGGCTCGGTCAAAAGACAGTTGTCTAGAGTAAGCACGTCTTGGACTCATCGACAGAACTGCTTTTAGAGTAGCGAGTGTAGATTAAGAATCCATTGCAAGATAGTGACACTTCGACTGCTTTTCTGTTTCAAAAATAATATTGAAAACATTATTTTAAGCTCATCAAAAAGCCGACTACGAGTCGGCTTTTTATTCACTTCTCTTTCGAATTTTTATCTCTATCTAAACTCGATTAAAAAGCGTCGTCCACGATATCTTTAAGTCGGTCATAAGGCACATATCCTGGTAAAACATTTCCGTTCATCATCATGGTTGGAGTGCCCGTTAAGCCCAGAGCACTGAACGTTTGATGGTTAGTGGTTAGAACCTGGTTTTGTTCTTGAGTTGTTTTTAGCTCCGCCTCTGTTCCCGTCTTCTTGGCGACTGCTTCTAGTGAGCTTTTCGAGTGAATGCCGCTTTTCGCCATCAGCAATCTATCAACTTCAGGGAATGCTTCTGGGTTATCTTTCCATACTTTCATCGCGTATAGCGCTGCGTTGGTGTTTAGACCCGAAACCTGTTGCTGCTTAAACGATAAGTACACGTTGATCACTTTAATATCGCTGTTTTCAGAGGCTAATTGAACCAAGCCTTTTTCCAAGCGCTTACAGTAAGGACAGTTATAGTCTGTAAAATTAATAATGACCGATTTGCCATCCGGATTGCCCGTGATTGGGTGAGCGTCATTGTTGTATAACCAATCATGGCTTTCCGCTTGGGCTTTCTTCGCTTGCTCTTGACCTGCTACGTACTGCTCTAAACTGGTATGCAACCCAGAGATTGTTGAAGGGTTATCTTTCAGGAATTGATTAATTTCTTCAAGTTGTTGAGTTTGCTCTTTGTTTAATTCTGCGAAGGCATTAGTACTCAATAGTGAGCCTAAAATCAGTGCGCTTATCAGATGCTTTTTCATATTGTCTTTTCTCAAATTCGTGATAATCGTGAGCGCTTATTGGGTTGCGCTCACATTAATGTTGTTTGTTAAACGGGCTGAATCGCTTTATTCACTTAGCTTTGCTCTGTTTTTTCTTTGTGAGCGAGTTAGGCAAAGTAGGTTCTTAACCACAGCCCTATAGGAGAAGTAACGCCTGTTGCGATACTGCTGATCTTTCCGTCTTTGATGATGACGATGCTTGGAGTGACATTAACGCCCCAACTTCTGCTGATTGATCCAGAAAGATCATTGATAACAGGGAAGTCATACTCTTTTGCATCCAAGTAGCGCTGGACACGCTCGTCTGGGCCAGACGATAGAGCGACCGAAACCACCTGATGGGAGTCGTTGAAGCTATTGACGGTTGGGCTCACAAATTTGCAGGCACCACACCAAGTCGCCCAAAAATAGACAATGACTGGCTTACCATTTTTGCTTAGCTCGATAACATCAATATCTTCGCCTTGGAGCGATTGACCCACAATTGGAATCGCATCGCCCTGAGGCATACTTCTGCTGTGATAAAAGTCCATGGCAAATGAAACCACGCCAACGATAAGTATCATTGAAACCAGTTCCTTTCCCCACTTCTTAAGACGACTTGGCTTTTTGGCCTCACTCTTTATAGTGCTGTCTTCAGCCGTGTTAGATCTCTCTTCATTGTTGGGAGTCTTCATCAGTTATCTCGCAGCATCGATGGCTTGCACGACAGTGTCACTGTTGAGAATGACAGGAAGTGGAATACCGCTTTTATAGCTTGGACCGTAGACGATATTAAATGGCACACCAAATCGCCCATTACTTTGTAAGTATTGGGTGACACTTTCACTTGGTGTCGTCCAATCGCCTTTCATCAAAACTATGTCTTCTTGTTGTAGGTGGCTGTAGACCGGATCTTGAAGGATGACACCGATCTTGTTGGCTTTACAGGTGATACACCAATCAGCCGTCACATCGACAAAGACCGTTTTGCCTTCATCAACGAGCTGAGGGATTTGCTTCGCATCCAGCTTTTGCCAAGTGAGATCGTCAACAATGGGTGTCGCCCAGTTATCAGCGGTGACACTACCGACGATCAATGCAGCACCAAACACCAAGGTTGTGGTTGCCATGATAGGAATCAGTACCTTGCGACCCAGTTTCATGCCAATCCAAACTAGCACTGAAATCACGATAAATAGCGACAGCAGGATAGTCGGGAATTTACCAATGAATGGATTCAGAAGGCTTGTTAGCCAAAGGCTGGTAATGAACATCATTAAGCCAAATACCAGCTTAACTTTGAACATCCACGCCCCAGGTTTTGGAAGCAACTTGGTTAGGCTTGGGAATAGCGCAAAGATCAACCAAGGCGCACTCATACCAATACCGAGCGCGATAAAGATAGCCCATAACTCTTGGTAGCTTGCTCCGAGTGCATACGCGACTGCGGTTCCTAGGAATGGCGCGCTACACGGCGTTGCTAACAGCGTCGCAAACATGCCTTGAACAAAGTGGCCTGAATGTGAGTCATCGCCTTTGGTTGCCATCCAAGTGTTTAAGCCTGATGGTAGTCTGAATTCGAATAACCCAAGCAGGTTAATCGAGAACAGCAAAGTGATGAACAGCATGAATCCGATGAACCAAACATTTTGGAATTGGATTCCCCAACCAATCGCATTACCACCCATTTTTAGAGCTGTCATACCTAGGGCTAACAGCGCAAATGATGTAATGACACCTGAAGCAGAAGCTAGGAATGACAGTCGAATATGACGATTAGATGCACCTTGGTTTTGAATGATGCTGTTTAACTTCATTCCTAATACTGGCAACACACATGGCATGATGTTGAGGATCAAACCACCAATTAAAGCAAAGCCAATCATTGCCAGAAAACCGTTGTTGCTTGTTTGATAAGTGATCGGTTGTGACCCAACTTGAGCCGTCATCTCTTCGGCAAAATTACTGTCTGAAACAGTGACACTCACTGTACGGTCCGTTAAGTCGACTTCACCGATCCAGTTGCTCACATCAAATACGGCTGTCATTGTATTGTCTGTGATGTGGACGCTTGGTTGAGAGAAGAAGTCATCAATCACTTCTTGCCCGTCAATCAACACCATAGGCTTATCCCAGCCATCTTTACTTGTCAGCTGAGTAACCAATTGCTGCTTGCTCTTATCCCAAAACAGACCGTTCACCGCAGTGCGGTTAGCTTCTCGTGGCGACTGGCTCATGCCTTGGTTGAACAAAAACATCGCTTCTTCATCGAGCGCTAAAGTTTGTGGGTCAATCGGCAGTTCGATATCGTAATCGGTTAACACACAGATATTGGTACACGACGGAAAGGTAAACGACGCCCTGAATATTGCAGGCTTTGTGTTGTCTTTCAGGGTTAACGTGACAGGAAAGCTGACGTGCTTTTTGTAACCTAACGTCATGACGTCAAGCTGCTCGTAATACTTAGGTATCGGCCAATGCCAATCTACTGACTCAATGTTTGTTGAACCAGACCAGTCCCAGCTTGGCGGAATGCCACCTTCGCCTGGGCTACGCCAATAGGTTTTCCAGTCGCCGTCGAGCACGACATCGAGCACGGTTTGGATCTTAGAGCCGTCATCCGACTGTTCACCTGTCGACATCATTCGCATCTTAACAGGCGGATGCTCAGGCACACTAAGCCAGCCCGTTGTCTGTGCCAAGGCGGTAAATGACGTCATAACCAAAAGGGCAGTGACTAAGGTTTTCGCGCATGTACGCATAGAGAATGCCAATGAATCGACAAACTTAGTTAGTAGTGTGTTGTACACAAATGTATCTCCAAAAAATAAATAAAAGGGTGTAGTAGCCCGGTTATTTACTCTCTAAATATACAGTGCTTTAGATGCAATCGGTGTTTTGTAGGTCGAGTAGAGCGATGATTATCTCTAGATAACCTTGAGATGTGAGGCGGTAAATTAAATGCAACAGCAATAATAAGTACGAGTGGGATCAGCCAGCCGGTTTTTGGGGCGGCAAAGGTCAGCATTTTTGAACTTAGGCTGCATGAACTTGAATTGGGTGAAGTTAACATTTTAAAAGCTTCTAAACCGAAAACACTGGCGTATAGAGCGGTCATTTTTTCTGAAGAAGCGATGTCGGTTTGAGGGTTACTGGCTTCCGTGTGAGTTTGTGCATCAACTAGGATAGATTGACCAATGAGAGAAGTTGAAATCGATACTTTCTTTACAGATAGCGTACTTGCCAGACAGGTTACGATAACCAGTCCGGTAAGAAAGAGCGCCCAAAGCGAATGCTTTTGTCGGCGATTCTGTGTAGATAAGAAAAGTAATGGTGTATTTAGCAAATCAGTCAGTAATCGAATCAGTTAGTAGCTAAAGCGAGCTCGTTGGATTGTGGCTAGCTTAGATAAGTTCTCTTCGCGCCACAAGTCATAAAATTGTTAAAGTGAAACTATGTATTAGTGCGGGAAACAGCAGATATAGGATAAACGCCGTATAATCACCAACTCACGCGAATACGACATTGAGCTCTAGTTAAAGTTCACAACAATCGGCAGTTATCGCGAATTTATTGTGTATCGAGTGGTTTATTTTCCAAGAGGCGATACAAAAAAGCCCAACAGGCCGTAGATGAACGTGTTGGGCTTTAATCATTAGGACTATTGGAAAAACTTAGTGAGTGCGGCGAGGGCCGTTACGTACCAAGTCTTTACCGTTATCAAAGACTTCTTTGGTGATCCAACGAGCAAGTAGAACTTTATGGCTGCTGTTGAATACAGCAACGAAGTGACGGCCATCAGAATTATTGGTTGCCATGCCTACACCTTCAACGCCTTCAAGGCCTAAACCGCCAGCTTCCACTGAAATTAGGAATTGCTCTAGTTCTTCTAGAGACTCAATAATATCAAGTTCGTTGTTCATTTTTATGCTCTCTTGCTGTGAGCCAACATCGTATTTAAGGCGCTTTAGTGCATGTGCCCGAGTGAAGATATTGGCCATTGTTCTTTGTTGGATGCGTACTCTACAGGTCATAAGTGGGGATTGGAACTCTCAAATATTAGAAGCTGTCTGATAATTTGCGAAGTTTTAACATAACATACGTTTAAATGCTTGTTATCCATCTTCTTTTTACTACTATTTATAGGGTCAATTTAGACAGTAATAGGAATTAATATGATGAAGGTTTGGCGTTGTCTATTGTTAATGTTGGCGTTTGTTGCATTTGGAAGTTTTGCACAAAGTGTCGATAAAATAGCAGAAGTACAAGATCAATTAATGCTCGATCTGGCAACATTAGAAACGGCGCATGATGCAGAGAAGCCCTTTCTTGAGGATATATTAAGGCGTAAGAATCAAGCCTTACGTGAAGAGATATTCTCTCAATTATCATCTGACAAAAAAGATGGACTTGATGTCATTCTTTCTCAGCAGGTTGAACTCTTAGAAAAACTGTTGGCATTGAATGAAGTTAAAATCGTTACATTGAGCAAAGAAAATCGTTCAGCTGAAGGTGATGTTAAGAAACGTCTTGAATTACGCATTCAGAAACGAATCGGAATGATGGACACCTATTACCAACAGCTCGCTAAAACATTAGAGTGGTCAAAAGAGCGTGGTGTTGATGTAGCTGTACCGGAAAAAGCTCTAAAAGTTGACTTGGTGTCTCGCTCTAAATACCTGACTAATGCCATTCTTTACACAGACACACAGCGACAAGATCTAGAAGCGCGTTTGTCTTTCGTGAATGAAGAAGAGAAAGCGACCATTAAAAAGGAGCTTGAGCGTTTCAGCGAGCGTACTAGTGTAATGGTGGCGAGCTTAGAAGAAACCATCACACTAATGGAACCGTTTGGCGTCGACGTGACTTCTTACAAGCGAGTGTTGCTGGCAACGACGGGAGATATTAACGCCGATGTATTGGATGTTGATGTTGCACTTGAGTTGTTGGATGGTTGGCTTCGTTCGTTCAGTTCATGGGCTTTTGAAAATACCCCTTCATTCATTGTCAAACTGGCTCTGTTCTTGGGTATTTTGTATGTGACTCGTTTGCTGTCAAACGTCGCACGCAAAACCGTTCGTAAGAGCGTTTCGCATTCGAAAATGGACTTTAGTGTATTGATGCAGGACTTCTTTGTATCAATCGCATCTAAAGCGGTCGTGTTTATTGGTTTGCTTATCGCGCTGTCGCAAATCGGGATAGAGCTAGCACCACTACTAACAGGTTTCGGTGTTGCCGGTGTGATCATTGGTTTCGCATTGCAAGATACGCTATCTAATTTTGCTTCTGGCTTGATGATCTTGATCTACCGTCCTTATGATGTGGGCGACATGGTTAAAGTGGCGGGCGTGCAAGGCACGGTAAAAGATATGAGCTTAGTGTCGACGACCGTTCAAACTATCGATAACCAACGCTTGGTGATCCCAAACAACAAAATCTGGGGTGACGTGATCAACAACATCACGGCAGAGCGTGTGCGACGTGTTGACATGGTTTTCGGTATTGGTTACTCAGATGATATCGATAAAGCGAAAGCGGTATTGAACGACATCATTGTTGCGCACCCTCTAGTGTTGAAAAAACCAGAGCATATGATCAAGCTTCATACCTTGAATACGTCTTCTGTAGATTTTGTCGTAAGGCCTTGGGTTAAGACTGATGACTACTGGGATGTGTATTGGGATGTGACGGAAACCGTGAAGAAACGCTTCGATGAAGAAGGCATCACGATTCCATTCCCTCAACGAGATGTACATATTTACAATCACGAAGAGAACTAAGCGAAAGAGCTAGTACGAGAAGCAATTTCGAAAAGAGCGATTACGTAAAAGCTAAGTGTGGCTTCGAGCCATCATTCTTAATGTGATATCAAATGGACGCTGAATAAGCGTCCATTTTTTTTGGCTGTCGTTTATATTGAGCCTCATTCTTTATGTCATTCCACCCATCTTAGAATAAGTTATGATGGAGTAGGCTCAATCTGGACAGTTGAAAGCGAATGGATGATTCACAGCAAAAAACGAATAGTAGAAATACAACGGTAAGAAAAGCGACGCGAATTGAAAGTGTTATGAACTCTGCGATGTGGCATTTAACTCAGAGGGATATGACGGAAAGTGAGTTGGTTGCGAAGCTCAAAGTGAAAACCGACAATCAAGAATGGATCGATGAAACTTTAGGGACTCTGAAAGGCTTTGGGTATCTCAAGTCTGACCAAGTGTTTGCAGAACAATTCGTGGAACAAGCTTTTTCTGGTGAATTTGGTTCTCGATATATTGTCGAAAAACTGAAGAAGAAGGGTCTGACGGACTCTGTGATTTCTGATGCGATTCATAAGGTGTCCTTCGAAAAGTCTATTGATGAACAAACCATCTTGATAGAACGAATCAACCACTATTACTCAAGCTTTACTATGAGCCGTGAAAAGCTAGTCGCGACCCTGCAAAAGCGTGGCTTTAGCTATCAACAAGTTAAGGTAGCGATTGACCAGCACCCACAAGCGCATCAACTGAAAAGTAACATTCAAATTAAGGCCGAGAAAGCCGATTTGGAAAAAGAGGTGTTGAAGTATGCTCGTAAAGGCAAGGGCCTGACTGCCATTCAGCAAGAGCTTAGGCAGCGACAAATCGACACAAGTGAACTGTCATCGCTAATCGAACGATTGATTAACGAAGAGCAACTAGACTTCTATTCTTCGTGTTTAGAACAGTTACAGAAGAAATCTTACGATCTAAATGATCATAAAGAACGATCCAAGGCTTACGCAATGCTCAGTCGAAAGGGGTTCTCTTCAGACGAGATCAAATTTGCTCTGAGTGAAGGTAACGAGTAACTGGTATTATTGATCTCAAGAAACATCGAACGTTAATATATAAAGAGCAGAAGGGCATCGAATACCTTGTTTTAACGTGTTGTATGCAGGTTCTCTGCAATACCTAAACCATTGCGTAAGGCGAACTGAATAAGGTCATTATGGCTGTTTAGATTCAGCATACCTAGCATGCGGTACTTGTGTGACTCAATGGTTCTCGAGCTTAAGTGAAGCTTATCGGCACACTCTTTTGCACTAAACCCTTGAGCAATCAGAGCCAGAACCTTGGTTTGTTTTTTTGTGAGTAACAATAGCTTCTCACTATCATCTTCTAACAAGTTCTCATTTTGTTTTAGCGTTCTGGCTAACGTTGAATGTTGCCAATAACAGAGCCAAAGCTCGCAGACTAACTTTAAGCGCTGGATATCTTCGAGATCGAAGGTGGTATCGTTGTCGTGAAAGTTAGTGAAAGACAATGCTCCCCAGCGTTGGTTAAACAGCTGTAAAGGAATGATGCAATGCCACCTTCCTCCTTCTTTGTAGATCTTCTTTAACACATAGTTTTTGGTTGAAACGAGCTCGTCACTGGTAAAAGTGAGATAAGTTTCATTGGTTTTCAAGAGCTTTAGGTAATCAAGATAGTTACCGCCAACCAAACTTTTCTTATCGACAGGAGGTATGTTTGCTTTGGAAACCGAGCACGTTTTCCCATCTTCAAGTAAAACCATTGAATTAGGGTATAGCGTTAAACGATCGATCCCAAACCAATCGAGTACGTCAAAACTTGCTTCTGACCAAGTTGTTTGAAAGTTTTTAGGATCGCTATTAATAAGTGAGGTCGATTGTTTCATTAATAGTTGTTCAAAACTTAGGTTTAAAGCAGACACGTTTTTCCTTACTCGATACATTCATTGGGTCAATGCACAGAAGATATTCGTTCAACTAGCTCAGTGCAAGATAAGATTCTGATATATATCAGAGGTTCTAGTCTCCGTTTTTTTATAACTCTTGGTTCTATATTACAGAGTGATAAGCAGTATATTTACTGCATTAATTGAACGATGTTTTTTATAGGCTCAGGCTTTTAATTCTGCCTAACAAACCCCGTGATGATTGAGAACATCCGTAATATGGATAACAGCACGGATATCGAGTTTACGCTCGGCTTGCGATTCTCAATATAAAAGCCATATCAACATATCATTATGTAATTTAATTCACCAAAGCTATAAAATTTTCAGTAAATTTACGGTATATCAATAACGTATTTTTTTGAACAATAGCGCCACTCCAAAAGGCCGGACTAACAAGGCCGAATCAATATATAGGTAGTGGTTATCATGAAAAAGACATTAGTAGCACTTGCGATTGCAAGCATCTCGACTTCAGCTTTTGCTGTAAACACAAGCAGCCAAAATAGCCAAAATGAAGACATGTTTGCATTTGACTCAATGCACAAAGATCAATTCTCAGTATCAGGCTCTTTCGGTGTTGGTGGTTACTACGATACGGGTTCTAAAGCATTCTACGATGACTGGGCAACCGGTCTTACTCTTGCGGTAAACTACCGTAACAACCGTATTGTTGGTTACTTTGAAACTGACATGATGGTCAACTACACCACTGATAACAACGTTTCAGCGAATGCAGCAACTGCTGGTTGGACAAACGGTATTGATACTGGCCCGGCAACCGACGTAGACAAAGCATGGATTGGTTTCGACACTGGCTTTGGTATCGCTTCATTCGGTTGGGAAAATGATACAGCACTAGACAAAGTCGATGGCGCTGGCGACAACACCTATGAGTTTGGTGCTTCTGCTGGCGATGCTTCAGACGGCTTCAACGTGGTTAAGTTCCAGGGTGCAACCAATGGTATCGCTTACGGTATTTCTTACTTTGAAACAGGTGACGATCATAATGATGCGGATAAAGGCATTAATGGTTACATCGGTTTAGAGCAAGAAGTATTCAACCTATACGCTGGTTATGAAGCTCGTGATGACGATGCTGATTACGAAGTTTACACAGTGACAGGTAACGTTAAAGTTGGTGCTCTTAAACTAGGCGTGAACTCTTGGATTGAAGAGAGTGACTCTGTTAAGAATACGGGTTACTACGTTTCGGGTGGCTACACACTTTCTGAAGACCTAACAATCGCAGCGGGTTACGCATCTAGCAGCAATGAACTTGATGGCCAAGCCGATGTCGATGCTTCTTACATCAACATCGCGGCAATGTACCGTATTGCTGACAACGCTGACATGGGCATTGATATCAAGCAAGACCTGGATGGTTACCGTGTAGGCAAAACTAGTGCGCAATACGATGAAGAAACTCACGTATTCGCAGCAGCTTACTACTACTTCTAAGAACTTGAACTCTTAGAGCTTCTAAGAAATTTGATGGTAATGGTGTAATAGCTTGCCCGGTCGTTACACCATGTTCTCTTCTTTTCGCAGTTTAAGCATCCACAAATCGACATGTGGTATGCCACTCAAGTGTTACGAGTGGAATTATTATTTGGAGAAATGTAATGGTTGAAAGCATTACTGCCAAGGGTGTTATTTACGGAAATGATACCCTGTTTACATGTAAACCGAATCGAAACGGACTATTTGAATTGGCACGTAAACATGGAAGAGTCGCAGGTACTCGCCCACAAGATCTCAAGAACAAGGTTTATGCTGAATCTCTTGATGAAGCTTGGAATTTACTCAAAACAGAAAAGTTTTATATTGTTTTGACGGGGCAGGTATTCGGCATTCATCGAAAATCACTAAGAAGTGTTGATTCTGTTGATGTTGAGTTTAATAGCAAAATTCGCTCAGCATGTTTCACGATATAGATCCCAAGCTGGATCTAAAAAGGACGATAACTTATCGTCCTTTTTTCATTTTAGTTTTGAACTCAATTTTTGTTACAGAGGCTTAAACACAATCTATCGACCGTATTGCCCAACGATAAAGTGCTCAAACTCATCACACATATGATGGTTTGATTTATCATTATTCGCCAACTCGGTTGACCCATCAACGATCGATATCTTCGCATTCAAATCAGCAACTGGTGCACGCTCTCTTGTTGATAGCTGTTTGATTTTTTGCTCTTCAATAGCCCATGCTTCCTCTGGCGATAAGTTGCACTCGTCAGCGAGGTATTTGGCATTAAAACCTTCCCCAGTTAGGCTTTCGATTGTTCCATTATGATTCACGCTATTTCCTTGGTACCAATAGTGCTTAGCTAACAAAGGGCCGATCTCTGGGTTATCCGTTAAGTAGCCAAACTTATCGGTGAAATATGCACGAGTTTGATACACCGCCATATGAGCCAGTAGGTAACCTTGATACGCGCAAGACGCTTCATCCGACAATAGATGCGGGATCGCCATTAATGGGCGAGGGCTACAAGCCAATCCAAGAATCGTTTTCTCACTATTACGAGCGAGAGCGGTGATCTTTTCAGGCGTCAGATCTTCATCTGCCAATTCGTAAAGTGCTCGCTCGAAATAGGGAACCACTAAAATGCTGCGTTCTTGATAAGCTCTGAAGGGTTGTTTGTTATCGATGATTGCTTTGATGAGCTCATTAGGCACCGGTTGTCCTTCTGCATTAAGTGCGTACTGTTTTAGCCAATCGGCATCATTCAATAGGCTATCGCAGAACATAGACTGGGTTTCCGCATAAGCCATCGAGGTAGGTGCAAACTCTTGAGAGAAACACGGCGCGTTCATTTTCACGTTAGCAAAGTGCGCAGCGTGCCCACCTTCGTGAAACAGTGTGTTGATCCCATCATAGCCGCTGCCTACTTGATCGGGCTTAGCATTACTAGTGAAGTTGACTTGAGCAGGCACCCAGGTGTCTTGGTCATAGAACGAAGGAATAGGCCCGTGACAGAAGCCGTTTGGGTATTTACCTTTGCGATCAAGCAAGTCCAACTTCAGTGTGGCTTGTGAATATTCGATATTCAGGCGACCAAAAGATTCAATCCAGCGTCTTAATGACTTTGAGAAAGGGACATAAGGGTCGAGGTCATTCATCACGTCACCAGCAAAAGAGTAGGTGAAGTTATGGCCTTCGAGGGCGCTCTGACCTTTTTGCTCTGCTAGGTTCTTCAAGCTTTGTTGGTGACTATCACGGGTACGTGTTTCAAAGTCATCCAGAATCGAGAACAGTTGCTCAGTGGTCATCTGTTCAGTTTTAACGACTGAGTAATCAAAAAATGTTTTGAACCCTAGAGATCGGGCAAACTTATTACGCTTTTTGATCAGCTCAATAAATCCGTTAACCAGCAGCCATTGCTCTAAATTTAATAGTGTTTGGTGTGCAGAAAACCTTACTTGTTCATTACTATTACTTCTAACTGCTGAGCCTAGAACTGGCAAGGAGCCCTCTGTTTCTTCACCCGTTTCATTGACGTAAGTCATTACGTGATTTTGTTTTTTCTCAAACAGTTCAGCCTCAAATCTTATGAGGTCTGTTTTAAGCTTCTGTGACTGCTCAGACTCAATAGCGTGAGCTCTAAAGGTCGCCAACCAGCCATTTAAGCCTGTAAACGTACTTTCTTTTTCTTGGGGGTCTTGAATTTCATCGATAGCAGCAAGTTGCATTTCAATAGCGGTAATCTGTTCGGCAGAGCTTAGAAACTCGGTCCACTGAGTCTGCGCGAGTGTCGAACCATCATGGTCGTCACTGATTCCCATATAGGTATCCCAAAAGAAGTCCTCTTTCGCTTTATGAGTCGCAAGATACTTTTGATTCAATTGGTTGAGATAGTTCGTTGCAGTCATGACATTCCTTGAAAATTAACCAGTAATTTCAACATTATGACACATTCATTGAATGTATTTTGTGACGATAGATATAACTGAATGCAAGTCACAGCCTATCGGTTTACTTTACAGCGTATCAATGGTAATTAATTAACTGTTAATGATTTGTTGTTTGCTAGTATTTATGAGAGAGTTCGCTGATTTCTCCAGCCTTTTATTGAGTAAATTGATGTTCTCAAGGTCAGCGTTTTTGTAAGGAAGAGGTTTAGGATGGATCCTATTTTATATATCGAAGTTGGCGGGGTAATTTGGCAGGTGTTTCCTGACGGTACTTGGCAGCCATTACCCGCTACGCAAGCGAAGGTTGAGGGCGTGCAAGTGGTGAGTATTGAACCTCAAAACTTGGACCAGACTCAACCTCTGACAGAACCACAAATAGAAGCTGTAGAACAACAGTTGGAAAAGGTTGTGACACAGCTTGTAAACAACATTGAAAGCTCGCCAGAACAGCCGAGTGCTTCAAACGACCAACCTAGCGCTAGTGCCTCTTTTATTGCCTATGTCCGATCTACACTAAACGAAACCCTGGCAGAAGCCGGTTTTGATACTCGACCAACAGAATACTTTGAAGACGACGCAACATCGAATGAAGGTAACCTCGACATACTTTTACCGAGTGCTGCGTTAACCGTAGATATTTTAGATGGTGGTGACGGTTACGAAAACCAGTTCGAAGTACCTTCAGTCACGATAACGGGTACCGCTGTTGATGTTCGAGACGGGCGTACCGTTCTGCTAACGATCACTGACATTAATGGTAATACGGTGACCACAACAGCAATCACAAGCGATGAAACCTATGTTGTGAACGGTGTTGATCTCTCTTCATTGGCTGAGGGGGATCTTAAGGTCGATGCGGTCATTGCTGATGAGTTTGGTAACAGCATTGCGGCCAACGACTCTACAATCAAAGACACCCTAGTTACAATCGATGTTGATTTTGATGGTTTTGGTGATGAGTTTTACAACCAATTCGAAATTGCCAACGGAGCGCTAGTCGGCACCGTAGCCAATGTTGAAGATGGTCAGATGATAAGCATTTCCATTACCGATAGCCAAGGCCTCACCCAAGAATACACAACGACCGTATCGGGTGGTACATGGACTCTCACTCTACAAGACTACTCAAGTTTTGCGGAAGGGGAGTTGACGGTGATTGCTAACACCATCGATATTGCCGGAAACCCAACCACAGCGACAGACACCATAATCAAAGATACGTTAGCGAGCATCACCGCAAGTGTTGATGATGGCGGCGATGGTGTTCTCAACAGTTTCGAAGTTCAGTCTGCCAAGTTCTTCGGTACCGTCCAAAATGTTGAGGATGGTCAAACGGTCAATATCCGTATTTCAGACAGCACCACCAACGTTATCGCGCTGACGGCAACGGTTGTGAACGGTGCTTGGTCTGTCGAAGGCGTCGATTTAACGAGTTTTGCTGATGGCAGTATTACCATTGAGGCTGACACTATTGATATCGCTGGTAACCCAGCGAATGCAGTAAATAGTGCCGGGGTCATTGTTATTGATACCGTTTCGTCTGTTATTGATATTGATACGTTAGATGGTTTTAGTATTTTGGCATTTCGTAGTGGCCAACTTACCACCATGCAGGGTACAACCAATGTTGCAGAAGGTTTACCGGTTTACATTGAAGTAAGCGACGGAACTCAGACACTAGTCTTTGAGGGCGTAGTTGATTCCGCGGGTAATTGGCAGGTGGAGAACATTGACATCTCTGCATTGGATTCGTCGGCAGAATGGACGATCGACGCAAAAGTTTTCAATACAGTCGGCAACGAAGCCATCGATGATATGCCAACGATTATTCTTCCTGAATCTGTTGTGTTTTCGGAAAACATCATCGGTATTTTTGGAGACGAAACACAAACTTCTGATATTCGGATCGATTTTGCAGATTTCTCGTTTAGCGAAGATCAAACTATAGCTGAGTCGCTAACTTCTCAAGGCTTGTCGATAACGATTACCGTATCAGGTGACAAACAAAGCCTAACCGGAACAAGAAGCGATGGCGAAATTGTATTCGATGCTGCTATTTCTGGCAGTAACGTAAACATCAACTTCTATAAGGCGATTGACCAAGAGACAGGTTTAAATTCTATTCAAACGTCTTTGGTTATTGAAGGTTTGCAAACGGACGCTGATGGCACTACGGAGCTGGTCATCGGCCATTTGCCTATTATCATTAAAGATTCTGAACCACTTATTTTTGATGAATCTTATCAAATGGTTGAGGGGGAAGTTGCATCTGGCAACGTCCTTAATAACGATATAGACCTAGATGCTCAACTTACGATAAAAAGTGTTGAAGTTGATGGCACGACCAAGACGATTGTCGGTGGTTCTCCAGTTTCATTTACTACTAGCGAAGGCACCTTGACTGTATTTGCGAATGGTCATTGGAATTTTGTTGCTGATAGAAACCTTGATCATACGGTCAGCCAAAATATTACATTTAATTACGTCGCTGGGGATATCAGCAACGACTTTGGTAGTGGTACTGCTATTATCGATATTATTGATGGTGCAGGTGGTCACATTGTAGATGGTAGTACGACAACAATAGAAACAGATGTTGCAGATGGTATCCAAACGGTAGTGGGTCAGTTCTCCGTTTTGGGAGGTTCTGATAACCCTGATCCAGACTCACTAGTTTTTGATATTAGCACTTTGAATCAACTCGATGCACTGAATATAACTACGAGTGATATTCTGATACCGCTCTCTTACACCTTGTCAGCTAACGGTAAAGTGATTACAGCACAAGTTGGCGGCGAAACTATTTTTACACTGACGCTAGCAGCAAGCGCGAGTGGTGATGATGTTTTGGCGGACGTTACTTTAGTGTTGAATAAACCGCTTAACCACGACTTTGTCCGAGATTCACTCACATTATCATTGAACGTTAAAGGGACTGATTTGGATGGTACCGCATTAACTGACGGCAATTTTAAGTGGGTAGTCAAAGATGGGGCGAATCCTAGCCTAGATAGTGTGAGCAATGCGGTCATTGATGAATCTGATCTCTCAAGTGGCACTGCATCAAGCACCGGTGTTTTCAGCCTCAATTTAGGTAGTGACTATGAGGGGGCACTTTTTTTCAACTTAGCTGATCAACCCTTGTTATTTAGCGGAGGCGAACAGATTGTCTACACTGTCTCCCCTAACGGAAACTTGCTCACCGGTTACGTTGGTTCTGTCAGTGCGGAGAACGTTGCTTTTACGCTTAGTTTCCCTCAAACCGACAGCCAGGTTGACTCGAATGTAACTTACACATTTGTTCTAAACAAAGGCTTGGATCAAAGCTCTGCTTCGGACCAAATTCCATTTGTTGTTACCGCTAGAGATGATGATAACGATGAAACCAAATTAATCCTGAATGTATCAGTGACTGATGGTGGTGAGCCAACGATTGGCTCTGGAATGGTGGAATTGAGTGAAATTCCCGTTGCTGATAACACTCCATCGGGAGTTGGGTCAACAGCAAACGTGAGCTTAGCCGTTACCGCGGGCAATGACCCTCTGGTTTTCTTAGGTCTGGATGTGACCACGGGCCAAGCTGTTCTTGATAGCGATGGTTTAGCGGTAACCAGCAATGGTGAAGCGCTTACTTGGCGTGATAACGGCAATGGTACCTTTGATGCGGTTCTTGGTAATGGCGATGCTGTTTTCAGAATCAAACTACCAGATAGCTTCAGCCTTGAAGCCAATGGTTCAACAAGCGTTGATGTCGTTATTGAGCTGTATCAGTCCATTGATCATGGCTCAGGTTCTAAAGACACCGAGCTGACGATTCCTGCTTCTATCGTCACCATTGATTCCGATGGTTCGAGAGACACGCAAGCGTCTGATATTAAAATCTATGACGGTAAAGATCCTGAAATTTCGGTGACTGGAAGCATATCAGTTGATGAAGATGGTTTGCAAGGAGATGGTCAGCAAGTTGGAGTAGAAGATAGCAGCCCATCTTTAGGTATTATCGAGGGCTCTGATGATGTTGTCTCTGTCACGGTCAACACCGCAGCATTTGATGCACTAAGCTACGCTAGCGCTGGGAAAGCGATCTCCCTCCAAGCTGTTGATTCTGATGGTTGGTATTACGGGCAAGATACTGACGGCAATAACGTATTTAGGATTCGCTTTAATACTGACGGGACCACTGAGTTTGATCTCTATGCACCACTAGATCACGCATATGGCGATGGTGAAAACAACCTAGCTCTTAATTTCGAGCTGGTGGTTAACGATGCGGATGGAGACAGTTCAGACCCTGCTATCTATTCTGTCAACGTAAAAGATGATGTGCCGACTGCTCGAGATGGCTCTATTGAGTTGGTGGAGGGTGATAACCTTACAGGGCAATTCTTAACCGAAGAGTTCGCAGGTGCAGACGGCGCGGAAATCATTAGTTTCACTTATCGAAATGCCACGTATACCTTTGATAACGTCGGTACACCGATCACGATTAATCTAATTAATGATTATGATGGTGGGTCAACTTACGGCCAGTTTACGCTTTCACCTGATGGTAGCTACCAGCTAACTACAAATCCTAATGTAACGACGGATCCAGATGATCCTAAGATCGTTGATGACATTGATTACTTGGTGCGAGATGCGGATGGTGATGAAGTCGATAGTACTGCGACACTTGTCCTCGATGATAACGAAGGTTTTATTCGTTATGAAGATTCTGAAACCACAGAAGATAACGATGCGATTATTGTCGTCAGTGTCTCAACGGGTGATATTGACCAAAGTGAAACCGTTACCGCTATCGAGTTCTCCGAAGCATCATTAAATGGTGGTAGCTTGTATCTTGATGGGGTATTACTTCAAGTTGTTGACGGCAAGGTCACCTTATCTGGAAGCCAGCTGACGATGATTGATAGCCAGTTTACGGGGCCGAACGGGCAGTTAACCTATCGCCCTGCGCTTCATGAATCCAATACTACGTCGACGGTTATTTTGGCAATCAATGCCATCATTAGTACCGACACGGTACCAAAAGAGCTTACCGCTGATATTGCTGTTTCTGTTTTGCCTGTAGCTGACGCTCCAGATTGGTCTGATTCGGTTTTCACTTATCAATCTGTGGAAGATGACGTCGACCCTATCAAGCTTGATATTACCGCTCAACTCGTTGACCAAGATTCGTCGGAAACACTAACTTATACGATAAGTGGTATTCCAGAAGGGCTAAATATCACCTTGAACGGAAATGCCGTTAAAGAGGGTAAGGAGTACACTAAGAATCAAATCGACAAAATGGAAATCAGAGCTGATGAAAACTTAGCGGGTCGATTTGAATTTGAGATTACTGCGGTCGCAACCGAATCGGGTAATACCTTCGCGGATCCAGGTGATAAAACAGCCGATATTGTCAATACCGTAGTGGTCGAAATGTCACCGGATGCAGATACTCCGCATTTATCAGTGAAAGATTATAAGGGACTAGAGGATGAAGCTATTTATCTCAAAGATGTCATTGAAGGCACTCTTACCGACACCGACGGTTCTGAATCGTTAAGTTATATTATCCAAGTTCAAGATGGTTGGTCTGTTGAAGGTGATGGTACCGCAAAGATAGGCAACAACTCCTATTCAGTCACTGCCGAAGCAATCGCCAATCGTGTTGCTTATATTCAGCCTAAAGAAGATATCAGTTCCTTTACTGAAGACCTGTCAATAAACGTAACAGCGATAGCGACCGAGTCGACGGTCGATTCACTTATTCCTATCAATGGGCAAGCGTCAAGTGATACAAAAACCATCAACATCTTTTTGAAAGGTGTTGTAGATGAACCTATCGCGGTAGACGGCGGTAATGGTCATTGGCAATACGACAGTGACAGTAAAGTCATCAGCAACCAATCGGTCTTAAATGAAGATGGGTTAATACAACTCGACTTCCTCATACAAACGACGGATGACGATGTTTCAGAAGAGATCAACATACTGCTTACCAACATTCCGGAAGGCACTTTGCTGGTGGATGCGTTGGGTGAGCCAGTATCACTGACGATTGCGTATGTTGATGATGTTACAGGACCTGTATTCCAAGTATCTAACGCTCAACTGAATGACCTGTACCTCAAGCCGGTTCCTGACTTTAGTGGTGAATTAGAACTCACCGTTATTGCTATCTCAACTGAGCCCGATGGTGATTCGGGTGAGTTTCTGATGACACTTAAAGTAGAGTTAGCCCCTATTGTTGACCAAAAAGACGGTCAAGTGGTGAGTACTCAAGGGATCGAAGATAGTCAAATAGGCCTTAACCTCGAGCCTTCAGTGAATCAGGATATTGATGGCAGCGAATCCTTGACGGGATATGTCATTGATAGCCTACCTGCAGATCTCACTCTTTATTTTGATGGGAGTGCTATTCAGATTCCAGCCTCAGGCTTAGATTTGGACACTCTACTGGACTCAACAACTCCAACGCTTTCGGATCTTCTAAGCAGCGGTAGGCTTTCTGTTACAGCGACAGAAGATTTAAGCGGAACATTCTCGATTCCTATCACCTATGAAGTCACGGATACCTCTCCAACTGGTGCCACGGATATTAAAGATATTATTGGTTCTATTAGCGTGACTGTCGATGCTCGTGTCGAGTTAGATACTCGATTAGAAGGCTCTACAGAGCTTTTACAGAGTACAGATGGCTCGCCTGTTGATATATCTAACGCCGTGACATTCGTCGACGCGGATATCGATGGGTCAGAGTACCTCGATTATATTTTGATCGAAATTCCCGACGGCTATTCGTTGATTGTTGAGCACCCTAATGGTGCCGCGCAAGATAGCTCGGGGAATTGGATTATATCGGCGAATGGGCTAACGAGTGACTCTTTCCAAGAGCTTGCAGCGTACATTTTAGATAATGCGACGATTTCCAGTCCAAGTGATACTCCGGTACTGGATATTGTGGTTCGTGCTCGTGTGATTGATGGCGAAGATGCGAGATATATTGATGCGACTTTCCCGCTGCAAATTACTGGTCATGATGGCGGTGGCGGCAGTTGTGATCCTGTTGGTCCACCAAGCCCGATTCAACCCGATGGCGAAATTAAAACACCTGAAGGGGAAGATATTGATCTTACTGGTTTGTTAAACACCGATGTTGGCAGTGATCCAGGCAATGAAATCTCTTTCTATATTCCTGCCGATTCACTTCCTGAAGGCGTTGAGATCTCCGGTGATGGTGTGATTGCTGAATACGATGCTTCTGGTGAGATCGTCGGTTATTCAATTACTGCAGATGGACTCTCGAAACTAACGTTAACGGGCTTAGATGAAGACTTTGCTGGCTGTATCAACTTTACGATTGAAACCATTGAGACCTCTCCTTGTAACGGAGATACCGTTACAACAGACCAAACCATCAGTATTCAAGTTCTACCCGTTGTGGACGACATTACGGTCGTGACTGACGCTACAACCATTCAAGAAGACACCGCGACAGACCTTAATCTTGAGCTAGTCCTTGGTGACAGCGTTGAAACAGGGCAGTTAATAACAGGTGAAGGTAACAGCGCTACTGGTAAAGAAACCGTTAACTCTCTAACGGTGAGCATTTCGAATGGAGCAACCTTGTCTGAAACTCCAACAGACACCGGGCTGTTAGTTGACAATGGCGATGGCACTTGGACGGTCACAGACCCTATCCGATTGAGTGACGTGTTGGTAACTCCACCTGAACATTACAGTGGTGAAATTACCCTCACTGTGAAAGCAAATATTACCGATGAAGCGGATTGTGTGACTGAAACGGATACGCAAGATAAAACGACGGTGGTGACTATTACTGTTGAGCCTGTCGCTGATGCGGCGAACCTGGTGACGGAGAATATAGTAGGTGACGAAGACAACTATATTTCATTGTCATCACTTAGCGCAGAGCTGATTGACCAAGATGGCTCTGAAAATATGTCACTTTCATTAAAGGGAGTTCCTGAAGGCGCAGTTGTCGCAATTAAAGTAGGAGATACCTATGAATTGGTTCCAAACAATGGCGCTGATGGCGGTACCTTCGATGGAAACCCTACCTATGAATGGCAGTTGGATCCAAGTCAGCTTGCGAACCTAGTTATTTTGCCGCCAAGGGATTTCAGTGGAGATATGGATCTTGCTCTTGAGGCAATCACTCAAGAAATTGGTACAACAGATATTCGTTATACAGAATCTGAGTTTACCGTCGGTGTGAATCCTATCGGTGATAAAGTTGAGTTTTTCGACCTACCTGAACAGCTGATTGGTAGTGAAGATGAAGGTATTGTTATTCCACTCGATGCGAATAGTTTTGAAACCAACAGTGACGAGTTTTTATTAATTACACTCACGGTAAATGGGACTTCGGATCCTTCAGGTTTAATTGGGCTTGATAGAATTCGCATTGGCTCTGAAACCGCGCAGTTTATCTCTAATGGGGTTGGTGGTGTTCACGCTACTATTCTGGTGACTGCGAGCTCCGTTGATGAGCTTGAGTTCTTTGCTGGAGACGCTTGGGGCAACCTCGATATTACGCTCACTGGTCAAACGGTTGACCAAAATACGGTGCTTGGTAATTTGGTAACAGATACTGGCGAACCAAGTTCACAAGATATGACTTTGGTGATTACACCAGAGCCCGATGCTCCGTTGTTAAGCCTCGAATACCCATCAATTGTCGCTGAAGCAAGCGGCACGATTCCTCTTGGTCTAGATCTTTCTCTCGTTAACCCTGCCGATTCTGAGGAGGGTTTTATTACCATCTATGACATACCTGCCGGTTTGACTTTCTCACATGGTTCGATGGTCGGCGGACAATACGTGGTGAACTTGGCGGATGTGCCTAATGTAGCGATTACCGGGGGCTACAACAGTGGTGATCAATTTGATCTAACGATTGAGCCATCAGCAGAAATCGGTAATAACCAAGCGGTAGGGCTCCCACAAACCGTATCGGTTGAGTTTGTGGCTGAAGGTGACTCTACGATTACCGCAACAGATGACAATGATTTGCTAATTGGTGGTACAGGCTCGGATAGCTTTGTATTTGAATCTACAGGTTTAGGCAGTGCAGATGCGCCGAGCTTCGATGTGGTTCAAGATTTTGATGCCTCACCAGACACGGATGCGATTGATTTGTCAGGTATCCTGGGTGGCTTAGGTATCGCGACGGGCATTGGTGCGACACAGTACCTCGATCTAGAAGAATCAGCGGAAGGCGTAACGATTTCGATTAAGGCCAATGGAGACGATGACGTCCAACAAAATATCTTGCTCGCCGAGGTGACGTATGATGATTTGTATCAGGGTGATAGTAGCAGTGCATTAGAAGCACAAATTTTACAAAAAATGATAGAAGACAATAATTTAACGCTGTAAGTTAGATGTACAGTCTATAAAAGGAAGTTTTAGATTGGTAGAACAAAAAGACAGCTGGCTAGGTTGTGTTGAGTGGTTGTGTGAGCATTTTAATGTGCGTAGCCACCCGTCCAAAATAGTGTCTGGCCTACCTTTAGACCAAGGAAGGCTTAATGAGTCCCTTTTCCCAAGAGCGATTGAGAAATCAGGCTTGACTCTGAGTCATGTAAAAAAAGAGTTGCTGACTCAATGTCAGTTTCCGGTTGTTGCTGTGAAATCAGCGACAGGAGCTCCCGTAGTTGTTACTCAAGGCGCTAGTGATGACTTTGATGTTTTAGATTGTGAAAGTGATTCTAGTCAGACTATCTCGCTAAAAGAGTTGGTCGCACAAGTCGAAACTTATGTTTGGCTAGTTGGCGCTCAAGCTCTCGATGATGCTCGTGTTCAATCGCACGAACGCAGTGACAGTAAATCAAACACGCGCTGGTTGTGGCGTGTGGTCAAAGAAGTGAAACCTTGGTACCGAGACCTGTTTATCGCTTCGTTCTTGATCAACGTATTGGCGCTAGTCGTTCCACTCTTTACCATGAACGTGTACGACCGTGTGGTACCAAACCAAGCGTTTAACACGCTTTGGGTACTGGCCGCAGGCGTTGGTATTGTCGTTGTTTTTGATTGGGTATTGAGAAGCTCACGAAGCTCTGTGACTGATATGGCGGGGCGCTATATAGACAACAAGCTGTCTTCTCAGTTGTTCTCAAAAGTTCTCGGAATGAAACTCGAAAACCGACCACAATCGGTGGGAGCATTCGCAAGGCAGCTTCAAGATTTCGATAGCGTAAAAGATTTCTTCACTTCCATATCTTTGGTCACGTTAGTCGACTTACCGTTCACCTTGTTGTTCCTGTTTCTTATCGGTTGGCTCGGTGGCGCGATGATGTTCATCCCAGTCGCAATCATGTTGGTATTGATTGTCCTGAGCATTGCGATGAAAGGTAAAGTCGAGAAAACATTCGATGAAACCGCACGTTTGTCGACACAAAGACAAGCACAGCTGTTTGATTGCTTAACAACCCTTCCGGATATCAAGCAAAACAACGCGGAAGGAATTACTCAAAAGCGTTGGGAGCAGACGATTTCCTCGCTATCCCAATGGCAGACTCAATCTCGACACTACTCCAATATCGTGACGCACTCTATTCAGTCGAGTCAACAGATCGTCACCATCACTTTGATTATCTTCGGTGTGTATCAGATCTCTGAAGGCCTACTCAGCATGGGGGGGTTAATTGCAGTGGTGATGCTGAGTGGGCGAGCAGCGAGTTCAGTGAATCAGCTTTCTCTTCTATTACTGAGGTTTCAACAAACCCGTTCGGCAGTCGAAGGCTTGAACCAGATAATGGAACTGCCTCAGGAAGAGTCGAAACATCAGGTGATAGACAAGGGGGATTTTGACGGTGGGGTAAGGCTTGATGAAGTGACGTTCACTTACCCAGAAACTCAAAGCCCTGCATTGAAGGATATCTCACTGGAGATAAAGCCGGGTGAACGAGTTGGCCTTGTTGGTGCGACAGGTGCGGGCAAAACAACCCTACTATCGATTGTTGCTCGCCAGTATATGCCAACAACAGGACAAGCTTTCTATCAAGAGATTGATGGGCAATTATGGCCAACCAGTGTTCTGCGTAGTGGCATGGGCTGGGTGGGGCAAACCACCAATCTTATTTTTGGCAGTGTTTACGACAACGTTACGCTTGGTGCGACCAATGTTGATGAAGTAAAACTAAGACAAGCGCTTCAACAGTCGGGTTTGAACGGCTATATGGGGCGTTTGAGTAATGGTCTTGAGACACCAGTTGGCGAAGGTGGCCGGTTGTTATCTGGCGGTCAACGCCAAGCTGTCGCCATTGCAAGAGCACTATACCGTTGTCCAAAGTTATTGATCATGGATGAACCAACCAGCGCGTTAGATAACCAAGCTGAGATACAGTTCTTCAATGCACTGCAAAGTATGCCGAGAGAAACTTCTATGCTGATCAGTTCGCACAAATCTTCATTCTTAATGATGTGTGACCGCGTGATCGTTTTAGATAAAGGTCAAATCGTGGCGGAAGGTGCGCCTAAAGATATTCTCTCGCTTCAGAAGAAAAGTGTACCCAAAGGGGCGAGTCGTTTTAAGACGGTATCTGTAGTGAAGGGAGGCCGTCATGAGTAACGATATTCAGTGGACCAACAACCACTTAGCATTCCGCTCTCGAAAGCTGATTTGGCTAAGTGCACTGTTGATTGTGTCGATCATTGGCTGGGCGACGTGGGCAACTCTCGAAGAAGTGGTGATTGGTGAGGGCAAGGTGGTGCCTAGCCTTTCAGTACAGACGATTCAGAGCTTAGAAGGGGGCTTGGTTCAAGAGATCATAGTGCGACAAGGCCAATCTGTTGTGAAAGGGCAACCTCTCGCTAAGTTAGAAGATACACGCTTTAAGGCGGCGTTTTTAGAGTCGGCTCAACAAGCGGATACCTTGCTTGCTCAGCAATTAAGATTAAAGGCGGAGCTGTCGACGGTCGTTTTAAATAACGATGCAAAAGAGTGGTATGAGCGAGTAGTCTTAGTACCGCAAAATATCATTGTTGATGTATCAAGCCACCCTGCGTTAATGAATGCCAAGGCGAACTATCGAGAGCGTTTGGGACAGTTGAAATCTGAACTGGAAGAGGCGGCACTTCGTATCGAACAACAAGACCAGGCTCGAGTCGATACGCTTAATAATATTCAGACGTTAGAGAGCAGCCTAGATATTGTAATTCGAGAGCACAACATGTTGAAAGACGTGGTGGCGAGTGGTGCTGTAGCAGAAGTTGAACTGCTGAAACTGAACCGTGATGTGGTCAAACTCAAAGGTGATATTGCTAGCTCAAAAGTAGCAGCGCAGAAGCAGATAGCCGCCTACTCAGAGTCGATAGCGGATCATCGAAGCATTGCCTTAGATTTTCGTACCAAAGTACAAGGTCAGTTGAATGAAGTGGCGAGCAAGATAGCACAGCTGAACGAAAGCCAGCAGGCAATTGCCGACCAACTCAAGCGTACCGAAATTGTTGCGCCCGTTGATGGCACAGTCAAAGAGATCTTTGTGCGTACCATTGGTGGTGTTGTTCGTCCCGGCGAGCCGATCATTGAGATTATCCCGTCAAACAGTGACCTGATTGTTGAAGCGAGAATCTCTCCACAAGATATCGCGTTTGTTCATAAGGGGCTGGGCGCGACAGTGAAATTTACGGCCTATGATTTCGTCATTTATGGCGGACTTAAAGGCGAGGTGATTTACGTGAGTGCCGACGCCTTACAAACGGAAGACGGCAACGCCTATTATCGCGCCCATATTCAGTTAAACGAAGACCAGCAACAAAACTCTGCCTTTAGCATTATCCCAGGGATGCAAGTCGCGGTTGATATATTGACCGGAGAGAAAACAGTATTGAGTTATTGGTTAAAACCTATTTTACGAGCTAAGGAAAACTCACTTCGCGAACGATGAAGTGCGTTAAGCATGAATATAAAAGGAAGTGTAATGCATTCAAAATTCTTACTCTCTTCTTGCTTACTAATGAGTGGGCTGTCTCAAGCAGCTTCATTAGAAGAGTCCGTGGCCTTTGCCATCGACTATAGCCCTGAGATATTGGCGCAATACTCCCGATATCAATCGGTGATTAGAGACGGTGACGCGGCGAGTGGTTTGTATATGCCGCAAGTTAATTTGTACGCAGCGGCAGGTTATGAAGAGACGCGCTACAACAGTGGTAGCAAACTCGACACTGATGATCGAGGCCTAACGCGAACGGAAATTGGCGTTAAAGTTTCTCAGTTACTATTCGATGGTTTTAAAACGACGTCGAATGTCGACCGACTGACGTTCGAAGCTGAAGCTGAACGATTAACCCTGATTTCTCGCGCTGAAAACGTATCGTTAGATGTAGTGAGAAATTATCTTGATATCCTTAAAGCAGAGACGCTGCTTGAGTTGTCTAAGCGCAACGTAAAAGAGCACCAAGAAATCTATCAAGATATCCAAGATAAAAAGAGCAAAGGCTTGAGTAGTAACTCGGATTTGGCTCAGATCTCCGCCCGTGTTGCCACAGCACAGTCCTCACTCATTGCCGCTCAGAACAACCTTTTTGATTTGCAAACACAGTACCTACGCTTGGTTGGTAAACCTGCGGTGAGCTTGGTGTATCCTCGTTTTGATTACGCTTTATTGCCAAGCTCAGCACAAGTCGCACTTGAACAGGCTGTCGAGAATCACCCAGAAATCAAGGCATCTTTGCTTGATATCGACGCGGCTCGTAAAGAGATGCGCCGTGAGAAGGGAGATTACTACCCAGAGCTTAAACTTGAGCTTCATGCTAACAAGAATGACAACGTATCTAACCCTCCAGGTGGTGTCGATGAAGATGCTCGACTGATGTTGACGATGGATTATGACCTGTTTAATGGCTTCTCTACCGATTCCAGAGTTGAATCATCGGCTTGGCGAGTTGAAGAAGCAAGAGCGATACGACTACGAACGGAGCGTGAGGTTAGAGAAGGTACACAACTGGCTTGGAACGCATACAAAATGCTAGAACAGCAAAAATCCCTACTTCAACAGAACGTTGATGCAGCGAAAATTGCAGAGCTCGGCTATATCCAACAATTTAATGTTGGTAGACGAAGCCTACTCGATGTACTTGATGCGAAGGTCGAGGTGTTCTTGGCTCGAAGAAACTTCATTAGCACTGAATATGATCAAACGTTAGCGGCTTATCGAGTATTGAATGCGATGGGCATGTTGACGTATGCGTTAAGGATTGAACATCCAGAAGAGTGGCAAGGGGAGAACAAGTAATGAGATATTTTAAACTAGCGCTACTTAGTTCTATTTTGCTGATGGGATGTGCAGAAACGCCCGATACGACCATGACACGCCATCAAATTGATGACTTAGCGGATAATGACCGCGATGGTGTGATTAATCAGCGAGATCTTTGTGCCGATACGCCAGAAGGTATAGCGGTAGACATTAAAGGGTGTGCCAATTGGAAAATTGTCGAAGACGTTGAAGTATTAAGCGTGGCATTTGATTTTGATAAGTATGACCTTAAACCTGATCATACGGCTGTATTAAATGAGTTGGTGCGTTTACTAGGAGAGCAACCTGACGCCTCGGTTACCTTGGTAGGTGATACCAGTTCTGAAGGTACAAACGTTTATAACAAAGCACTGGCCAAGAAAAGAACTGGCGTGATTCGAGACGCATTGATTGACAGAGGCGTTGATGGTGAGCGTATTTTCGAACAAGAGTTTACTCAGATCACTAGCCTAACTCAGCATCTTCACAAACGTAAGCGCAGAACGATTGCGGTGATTAAAACAGAAAGCATGGAAGTGAATCCATCTTGGAACATCTTCACTTCAGAAATGCAGCTCGATAGTAATAGCGATGTTGAGTCTAAAACGTCGATTGATCCAGTAGGAGGCCAGTAATGAAACGTCTATCTAATAAATCGGGCTTGCTGCTTGCTGCTGTACCTGCGTTGCTATCTGCATCGACATTAGCTAATGATGCCAGTGACATTGGTTTGGTCGCGATTGAGCCTAATATGCAGGGACTTGTTGAAGACCTGCTTGAGAGCCAAGAGATCGACTTAGAAATCTTGTTGAGTGACAGCGTCCCAGAACAGATGATCATGCAGCGCTCGCGTGTTGGTATCACTTCCAAAAAATGGACTGACAAAGAGATGGCTAGGTTTGACATGCGCTACGGTTATAGACCGACAGAGCTGATGTTTACCGCTGACGTGATTGCGATTCTGGCCAATGAGGAAAACCCTGCTACATCGATCACTGTTGCTGAACTCATCGATGTGTTTGGGTGTTCTAACGATCCTAAACACCCGAAATGGTTGGCTAGTAGTGATGCTCGTAATGGTGAAAGCCTAGATACTCACATGTTGCCTTTCGCCATTGATCATAACCTGAAGGGGCACACCACCTTCTCAAGTTGGGTTGAGTGTGAAACGGACGGGGAATACGCTCATACTCAATTTTTAACGGATTTACCGCATCTTATAAATAAGATTGAAGATGAAGAAGCTGCTATTGGTTACACCGTATACTCTGATAAAATTTCTGATGTGAAATGGTTGAGTGTTGTCGATAACTTAGGGGTTAATTACGACCTTAACAAAGAGACAATCCTCTCTGGGCGTTACCCATTAGCGACTGTGTACTACATATACTTGAACATCCCTGCACACCGTAAAGGGTTTACTGAGCAAGAGAAGTTCTTTATTGGTCTAACGCTTTCTGAAGACCATCAAGAGGTACTAAATCAGTACGGTTTCATCAGCTTACCACCAGAAGCGATTCAACGTAACAAAGTGAGATTGTCGCTTGAAGAACCTGCAATTGAAGGTGGATATAAGTAATGAGTACGGCGTTTTGTGATTTTGCTGGCGGAGTGATATCCTTACTTTCGTAATGGTTCTCAACGTGACGGATTACGTTATTCGGTGATGAATTTATCTGCGGGCATGTATGCCCGTTTTTTTTCGCCTAAAGTTTGCGACTCGAGCAGTTGTTTGTCGATTGGTCACGTATAATGGATACTTCATATAGCGCTAAATAAGCCCAGTCGATGAAAATCTTTCAAGTTCTAATCTTGCCTTTAATGCTGTCCCTTAATGCTTTTGCATTTTCCGCACAAGCAACCGAAAGCTGGTGGCTAAGAACAGTATTTAACAGCAGCCCAAGCCTGCCGAATTCTCAAAACTATATTAACGATATCGACTTGATGGATTGTGGTGAGACCGAAGGCACTTTGTTGTGTAGTGACTTAACCCAATATTACGATCTGGACGTTTATGTTGAACTGGAGTTGGGGGACTCAAGTGTTGAAACAGTGCGCTTAAACCTGCCATATTCGAACCTAAGTTACACAAAGCTTCAGGCATACCTTCGCCAAGATGGCTTTGCTCTCAGTTCAATTCGTATTGGCGAAGATGAATTCGATGTTACTGCTCAACTCGAACGAGCTCGAAATGAAGGTGTTGGTTTCGATAAGGTGGATAAACACCTGGTCGAATTTATCAACGCGCCACACGGTTCATCAGAGCAAATGAGTGTATGGAATGTTCCTAACTTATCTTCTCCTGGATCTTCCTCTCCTTGGATTCAGTTACATAGTGATGGTGACAACTTAACGGTTGAACTTAATCGCTTTTAATTGCTCAAATTTATAGATAGTTTCGTTATTTATTAGGCTAAACAAGCCTTTCAGGAGAACGGCTCGCGGGCAGACGGCAAGTTATAATTCATTTAAGTGTTCGTTTTTCTGCGGCTCTCACATTTTTAGTAAGCGTTTGCCTTTGCCATTTGTTATACGTTGAGCCTTCGGTAAAACGAGCTTAGGATACGTTCAGTATTGATAAAGGAGACAACCCATGGTTGCAAAAGTAACGATAGCGCCACAAGGCCCAGAACTTTCTGAGTTGGTGCAAGGATACTGGCGTATAGCAGAATGGGGTATGACCCCGCAACAACGCCTGACTTTCCTGAAGCAACACATTGATCTTGGTATCACAACGGTTGATCACGCGGATATTTACGGTAACTACCAATGTGAAAAGTTATTCGGTGAGGCATTGGCGCTTGAACCAAGCCTTCGTGATGATATTCAAATCGTCACCAAGTGCGATATTAATCTATGTGGTGACCACACTCCTGATCGTAAGATCAATCACTATGACACCAGCGCACACCATATTTACCAATCGGTAAATAATTCTCTAGAGCGTTTGGGTGTAACCGAACTCGATGTATTATTGATTCACCGCCCAGACGTATTGATGGATGCCGATGAAGTAGCAGAAGCGTTCGCAGAGCTACACAAAGTAGGTAAAGTTAAGCACTTCGGTGTTTCTAACTTTTCACCGCGTCAGTTCGAACTGCTTCAGTCTCGCCTTGGTAAGCCGTTAGTGACCAACCAAGTTGAAATCAACCCATTGAACTTCGAAGTGGCTCATGATGGCACACTAGATCAACTGCAGATGAACCGCATTCGCCCGATGGCGTGGTCTTGTCTTGGTGGTGGTAGTATCTTCAGTGGTGACTCAGCACAAGCGATTCGTGTTCGTGATGAGCTAGAAGCGATTCGTCAAGAAGTGAGTGCAGACAGCATTGATCAAGTGATCTACGCATGGGTACGCCGTTTACCATCTAACCCAATTGCCATTATTGGCTCAGGTAAGATTGAGCGCGTTAAGACAGCTGTTGATGCACTGAAAATTGAACTGACTCGCGAACAATGGTATCGCGTGTGGGTAGCTTCTAAAGGCCACGGTGTGCCATAGGAAGCAATTCGTATAGAAGCAAAAGCCAGCTAAGAAAGCTGGCTTTTTTGTGCTCGCCTAACATGTTTCTTCAAAACTGTGATTAAGGTGGAATAATTTTCAAAAACACTCATAATGCACTCTGTTTTTCACCAGTTGGATATTTCCATTGAGCACTTCAAAATTCTCTTCAATCGCCCTTAAACCAGAGCTTCTAAATACGTTAGATTCTCTTGGTTATACTGAAATGACGCCGATCCAAGCGTTAAGTCTTCCTACTATCCTAAATGGCAAGGACGTTATTGGTCAGGGTAAAACGGGTTCAGGTAAAACAGCTGCTTTTGGTTTAGGCGTGCTGCAGAACCTACGCGTTAAGCGTTTCCGTGTTCAGTCTTTAGTGTTATGTCCGACTCGTGAGCTTGCAGACCAAGTAGCAAAAGAGATCCGTACTCTTGCTCGTGGTATCCACAATATTAAAGTGCTGACACTATGTGGCGGTATGCCAATGGGCCCACAGATTGGTTCACTAGAGCATGGCGCACACATTCTTGTGGGCACTCCTGGTCGTATTCTTGACCACCTAGAGAAAGGCCGTATCGACCTGTCTGAGTTGAACACACTTGTGCTAGACGAAGCTGATCGTATGTTAGAAATGGGTTTCCAAGACGCCTTGGATGCAGTGATTGAAGCGGCGCCAAAAGAACGCCAAACTCTGCTATTCAGTGCAACTTTCCCTAAACAGATCAAATCTGTTGCAGATCGCATTATGCGTAACCCAGAAATGGTGAAGGTTGAGTCAACGCACGACCACTCAAGCATCCAGCAACACTTCTACAAGCTAGAAGGTTCTGAAGCTCGTGATGATGCCCTAGAGTTGCTGCTACTTCATCACCAACCGGAATCTGCGGTTGTGTTCTGTAACACTAAGAAAGAAGTACAGAACGTAAACGATGAGCTAAGCCACCGTGGTTTCAGCGTTATCGAACTTCATGGCGACATGGAGCAGCGTGAACGTGACCAAGCTTTGGTTCAGTTCTCAAACAAAACGATCTCGATTCTCGTTGCGACAGACGTTGCGGCTCGTGGTCTTGATGTTGATAACCTAGACGCTGTATTTAACTTTGAATTGTCTCGCGACCCTGAAGTTCACGTACACCGCATTGGTCGTACTGGCCGTGCAGGAAGTAAAGGTGTCGCTATCAGCTTCTTTAGCGAGAAAGAGATGTACCGTGTTGCTCAAATTGATGAGTACATGGATATGCCGATTGAGCCATCAGAGCTTCCAGCAAAACCCATTGCTAAGCCGTACTACTCAAACATGGTAACCATTCAGATTGATGGTGGTAAGAAAGCTAAGCTTCGTGCTGGTGATATTCTTGGTGCATTGACGGGTCAAGGCGGCATTGATGGTAAATCAGTAGGTAAGATCAATCTGTTCGCAATGCGTGCTTACGTAGCGGTAGAAAGATCTGTGGCTAAGAAAGCACTGAACAAAATCGAATCAGGTAAAATGAAGGGTCGTCAATTCCGCGCCCGAATCCTGAAGTAATTCGAGACTGAATCCCTTTGCTGCGATATGTCTAATTAATGGCATTGCAGTAAAGGGTGTTCCACAAAATGTCACTCAAGCTTCTTCTCTTAGGTTTATTGACCTAGTCCTCTATACTAAAGCATTATTCATCGGGTCTTATCGAATAAAGATCGTTGATATGTTTTCCTTCGCTAACAGGCTTTGTTTCCTAAATCAGGGAACTAATGCTTAAAGCTACGATCAGATCATCT